>JAKSKZ010000030.1 GCA_024401475.1 Paludibacteraceae bacterium
AGAACGGAGCAATCGCCGCCAACGTCTCCTCAGGGATGGCGTTCACCTTGATGGTGTATTCGTTTACATCGCCCTTGCATCCAGTGGTGCTGTTCTTCACCACATAGTACAATGTCTTGGGGCTTTCTGCCGCCTTCACGTCGCCCACCTTCGGCTCGACTGCCTTCGTGGCCGTGTCCTCGGCTGCGTACCACAATATCTCGTTGTCCGCTATCGTCTTGGTCGGCTCGCTCTGCAACTTGCCCTCGCAGAAGGCTGCAGGGGCTGCCAACTTCTCCGTTGGCGCCGGGTTGGCTACCACCTTGATACTATCCCACTTATAACAAGAACCACCATCCGCACCAGGGAAATCGAAATCGACTAATTTTATATAGTACCAATCAGCAGCATCATAATCAACGCTCAATTTAGTAGTCTTATCACCATTCGTATAACCGACACCTTTCACACCAGCAGCGGTCTTACTTCCCTTATGCCATGTAGCGATATATTTGTGAGGAGCTGTAGGATCAGCGACACCCATGACGGTTTTGTCCATTGGCTCGATACCCTCAACAATCAAATTTGCCGTCTCACCCGTGCAAAGATTCAACTCCTTCTCACCCTTAGCATTCTTAACCACTTTATGGTCCGCATCCTCCGATTGAATATTTGGATCCTCCGGCTTCTCACAAGCAGCACAGTTCAAGGCTGCCACGATAGGAATAGAAGAGATTGAAATAGCACGGCATGGAGAAAGGGCATCCATTGTTGACCACTCATCACGAGAGTCAGACAAATAGCCCGACTTACCGATAACAACACGGAAGTAAATGTTCAAACCTTTCAACGCAGGATCATCAAGCAAAGGCTTGAAGGCATCATGAGTGGCAGGGCTATTAATCACAAAATCACTTGTAGTTTGAATAGGACCCAAATCAACCCATTTAATCTGGTCAGCAGGAGTCACATCAGGATCCGTATAAGTATATTGGAACAAATAACCCAATGTAGAACCATAGAAATTCTTTGCTGTAGAAGAAATCTCAGCCTTCAAAGTAAGAATCTCATCCGTACACAAATCGAGCAAATCAGTACCATTTGTCAACTCGGCATCTACGGCGATATCAGGAGGCGTACATACAGTAAATTCGATATCATCGATTGCATAGTCTCCTTGTGAGTTGGCGAATTCTGCTTGCTTATTAACGACTTGCATCACGACACAATTCACATTATCGTCAGTAATTTCAAAGGTTGTTCCAGCCTCAATCCAATCTGGACCACCCATCAATTTCTCAGACTTCTCGTACAAAATTTCACCGGCCGAATTATCTTTTCTCAAAATCACAGCCATTTCACCAACCGGCGGTTGGTTATTGATAGCACCGAACTTCGCACTAAAGTCAATCTCCTTACCTTTACACAAACCACAAACCTCACGCTCGTAAACGACCATATCCTTCACCGGCTTGCCTCCACAAGAGCTACCAGAGAGGTCGAATACCAACATACAACCCATAGGATCGCCAGAGGCATCACCTGTAACTCCCGGATTATAAGGATTTATATTGGTAATAGCATAACTATCATTCAAAGTGCCCGATGCTGAACAAGGCTTAATAGCAGCATTAAACTTCGCACCAGGTTGCATGGTCACAGAAGCACGTTTCTGATCACCGGCTCCGTATATACCCGTAGTAGGTTCCGTATATACCTTACCCTTCGCATCCGTGTATTCATATTGATATGGAGCAGCACCCACGAATCGGCCAAAGTCATCATAAAAGATGTTTGTCTTCGCCATTGGATACTCTTGTCCGTCATCACCTGTCATTGAACAACAAGTCTTCGTTGTCAATTCGAACTTAGCCGACTGCTTTGTACAACCCGGCAAAGTCACATCACAAGTGATCATATACTTTTCATTTGCCTTTGCTGGTTCGTAAGCAAACGATTTGCCCTCACCCGTAACTCCACCAGGAGCCGTCCATGCATATTTAGTTCCCTCTGGATATACGTTCTTCAAGGAAAGCATAACTTTGTTTGCGGGACAAACCGGAAGTCTTTTCTGCGACCTAATCTCAGGTTCGATTTCGCCCGTAACCTCCAAGTTATCAATACCTATCGGATGGAAATTAGCACCACCCTTGCGGAAGAAATAGAAAGTGGCCGATCCCTCTGCACCAACAGTTGTCGAAATGGTAATGGTTGTTTTAGCACCATATCCCCATGTTGCAGGCGTTGTAACACTTCCCATTGTAGCAGGTTGCTTACCGCCGTTTTCCGTTGCGGTTGCGACGGTGATGCCAGCACTATTTCCATAAATCTGACCAGACCCTTCAGTCAAGACAGCACCCATCTTTGACATTTGGAAAGTCATGTTGCAAGGCAACTTAATATTGTCAATAACATCTTTGGCAGATGCCTTTTGATTCATCGCCATAAGAGCTGCCTCCAATTGCTTCAAGTCCAATAGATTATACAAATCCACCGTCATTGTAGCCTTTGAGCCAGGCGTCAAACCATTCACCGAATAGGAGAAGAAAGGTGCTTCGTGTGTATTGGCAATACATAAAAGCATAGCAGAACCGCTACCTTCGCCCAAATATGGAGACATAACCTTAGGATTCTCCGTGATGCCAACAAAACCAGCATCAAAAGTGTTGCCTAAAGACTCGAAATCTTCCCATGATTTACCAGTTCCGCCGTCGGTGGAGATGACATTTGCCATTCCCAACTGTACGGCATGAATAGCATCATCGTAATAAGTCGCTTTTGCAGAGCCTGCAGCTTCCAATAAATCTGCGACATCCTCACTAAACCATCCTTTCTCGTCATCACTAAGCGATGGATTAAATAATGTGGTAGGAGAATCGAAATTGGTCTTTCCGACGACACACTGTGCCTCCATAGAACCCACATTAAATAAGGAGAACAAGGCCAATCCCCATAGAGACCGCCACGTTCGTTTTTCAATTACCCTCATATACAAATACATTTTTATAATTTTCTTTTTAACACAAACTGATGTTCCCAAACCAACATATAGCACTGAAGATTAGGAAAACGAATCATTTACACCTTAAAAGCAAAAAAAGCTTGCGAAAGATACAACTTTTTTTTCTTTCTGCAAACTTTTTCTCTCCGCATTCAAAAACCAAACATCAAGAAAAAAAAAGGCGTTCCCTTTCGAGAACGCCTTTTAGCCTATTCAATTTTACTATTTACTTCGACAAAAGTGCCTTCATAAATTCATCACCGTCCAACACTCCATAAGAGCCTTGCTTTGCAGACTCTTCATCATACTTAGTCACATCGTCAGGTGTCATGCCCGGCTTGTAAATCAAAAATGGTATAGGAGCTGAAATGTGCGTGCGAATACGACATGGCGTAGGATGATCGGGAAGAATCGCAATAGCAACTGGCTCCTCCCATTTTGAAACCTCCTCAAAAATTGGCTTAACCACCCTATTCTCCAAATATTCAACCGTTTTCAACTTCAAATCAACGTCTCCTTCATGGCCAGCCTCGTCACTTGCCTCTATATGAAGATAGACGAAATCATTTTCCTTCAATGCATCCAATGTGGCCTGCATTTTCCCCTCATAATTTGTATCGGCAAGACCAGTTGCACCTTCCACCTCAATCGGTTTCAAGCCCGCATAAACACCAATGCCCTTAATCAAATCTACGGCAGAAATCACGGCACCGCTTTTCAAACCATAAGTTTCTTGAAGGGTTTTCATATTTGGTCGGTAACCTGCAGACCATGGCCAGATGCTGTTAGCAGGATCCTTTCCTGCTGCCACTCTCGCTTTATTGACAGGATGTTCAGAAAGAATTTTTTGAGAACGAAGAATCAAGTCGTTCAACAAATCGGCAGTGGATTGTGCCTCCGGAACATCAGCACGCACCAACACGTCCCTGAATGGAGTACCGGGTACATCATGCGGAGGCGTACAACTAACATGCTTATTTCCGCCCTTGACCTTCAACAAATGTCTGTACGAAATACCTGGGAAGAACTTAACCCTGTCATCTCCCAATTGTTCGTTCAAAGCATCAATCAATTGATATGCTTCTTCATTTGATATATGTCCAGCAGAGTGGTTTTTAATCTTATCGTTCTCGATACAGATGATGTTGCAGCGCATGGCCATTTCTCCATCTTCAATAGGCACGCCCATGCTGGCAGCTTCCAAAGAACCACGGCCTTCAAAAACCTTATGAACGTCATACCCCATCACCGTCAAGTTGGCGATCTCACTACCTGGATGGTAGCCTTCAGGCACTGTCGCCAACAAACCGTTGCGTCCCATTGCCGCCAATTTATCCATCGTAGGGATATTTGCCGCCTGCAAAATCGTTTTGTTATTCAATGATGCGATTGGCTCGTCGGCCATACCGTCACCTAAAATAATCAAATATTTCATATCTATTTTCTTTTTACTTTCACGCTATTGATTTACAAAGTTAAGACATTATTTGCAATTTGTCGTCCTCTGCAAACAAAAAGGCTCCGCCTTTCGACGAAGCCTTCTATTCTCAAAGCAAATGCACTTGCCTATATTTTATCGGATATTAGCAATACTAATAATATCTCCGAAGACACCGGCAGCTGTTACGGCGGCACCGGCACCATAACCACGGATCATCATCGGATCTTTATAGCGAGCAGTGTTAATAATGATAAGGTTATTGCTGCCCTCCAAATCGTAGAATGGGTGACGACTGTCAACCGCTTGCAAACCTACGCTTGTCTTTCCATTATCCAAAGTCGCAACAAATCTCCAACGCTTGTTCTCCTTCTCCAACAATTTGCGACGTTCCTCAAATTCTGCATCAAAGCCTTCCACTTTCTTCCAGAAGTCGTCCAAAGTGCCATCGAAGAAATCATTTGGAATGAAGAGGTTCTTCTCTACATCGTCTTGCTCAACACGAATTCCTGACTCACGAGCCAAGATGACCAACTTACGGATAACGTCCTTACCGCTCAAGTCGATACGAGGATCTGGTTCTGCGAAGCGAGCCTCCATTGCCATACGAATCGCCTTGCTCAACGGAATCTCACTGCTGATTGTATTAAAGATGAAATTCAAAGTTCCAGAAAGAACAGCTTGAATCTTCACGATACGGTCACCACTAAAGATCAAATCGTTGATAGTATTGATAACTGGAAGACCCGCACCCACGTTTGTCTCATACAAATATTTAATACCGCGCTTACGAGCGATATTCTTCAATTCCATATAATTATCGTAGTCGCCAGATGCTGCAATCTTATTAGCCGCAACAACCGAAATATTGTGAAGCAACAAATCTTTATAGATGCTAGCGATAGCACCACTTGCTGTACAATCGACAAAGACGCAGTTATAGATATTCAAATCAATCAACGCCTTCTTCAAAGCGTCTGGAGTAGAAGGCATGCCATTCTTAAGCAACTCTTGATAACGAGTCAAATCGACACCATCCCTGTCCAATATGTAATTTGCGACATCTGCGATACCGATGACCTTCACCTTCAAACCATTTTGGTTCATCAACAACTCTTTTTGAGTATGCAATTGCTCAAGCAAGCTTCCGCCCACAGTACCCGTACCAACCACGAACAAGTTCAACTCCTGATATTCAGACAAGAAGAATGATTCGTGAATAGCATTAAGTGCCTTTCTTAAATTTTCGCTTTTAACAACGCAAGAGATATTTGTTTCAACAGATCCTTGTGCCAAAGCAATGATATTAACATTGTTACGACCCAAAGCGTTGAAAAGCTTTCCTGCCGTACCTGTTGTCTGCTTCATGTTATCGCCCACGATAGCGATAGTAGCCAAATTGCTCTCTGCCGAGATTGAATTAACCACACCTTGCACCATCTCGTCTGCAAACTCATCGCCCAAGACATCAACAGCGACCTTAGCGTCTTCATCACGGATTCCAATTGAAATAGAACATCCGGAAGAAGCTTGAGAAACAAAGAATGTTTCGATTCCATTCACATCCAAAGCGGAGAAGATTCTTCCGTTTACAGATTGAACGCCCAACATTCCCATGCCTTGAATAGTGATGAGTGTTGTATGGTCTATGGAAGAAATACCCTTAATAGTCTTCTCCTCTACATCTTTATCATTTGAAATATAAGTTCCCTCGAAATCAGGATTCAACATATTCTTGATTCGGATAGGAACATTTGCGTTACATGCAGGATAAATTGTTGGAGGGAAAATGACCTTCGCGCCAAAATTACACAACTCCATAGCCTCGGTATAACTCATCTTATCAATAGGATAAGCCTTGCTGATGACTGTTGGGTCTGCTGTCATAAATCCAGCGCCCGTCTTCCAAATCACCAACTCAGTGGCATTCAAAGCCGAAGCAATAATAGAGGCAGTGTAATCAGAACCATGTCTGCCCAAAACTGTTACATCATCCGAATCGACCTCAGTCGCAATGAAACCAGCCGCCACCGAACGTTTTGGCAAGTTGCGGAATGTGTTTTTAACCAAAGAGAATGACGCATCGATATCAACATTACTTCCTACAAGCGAAGTATTTGTCTTGATGAATGAACGAGAGTCGAACAATTCTGCATCAATAAAACGACTGATGAACAAAGATGAGATACGCTCGCCATACGACAAGATCACGTTTTCTGTTCTGTCAGTCAAATCCTTGATCAAGTAAACACCCTTAAAGATATTGCCCAACTCTTCGTGAAGCAATGCGACCTCTCTCAAGACGGACTCCCTCATCGAAGTAGGAATAATACCTTCTATAATTTGATTATGAATCTTTACGATGTCATTATATTCGTCAATGTAGGTAGTCGAACCTGATGCAGCAAGATTAGATGTGGTTATCAACTTATCGGTTATACCATCCACGGCAGAAACCACCACTACTACGGGCTCTTCAACACTCTCTACAATCCTCTTAACTTGCTGTAAGTTCTTTATGGAGCCTACGGATGCCCCATCAAATTTCAAAACTTTCATACGAATATTTTAATTTATTAAATAACATGAGTAAGAGACGCACAAACAAGTGCCACCCCACTTCATTCTGCAAAGATAGGAAATAAAGGCGATTTAAATAAAATATATTCGATTTTATGTTTGAGGCAGGATACAAATTCTCCATTTTACAACAAGCATGGCTAACCATTTCACAAAGTTCAATCCAACAAATTGCAAACAAAGACAAAACCACGAGAGAAAAAAAAGGAAAGCGGAACATCAGATTCATCCGACATTCCGCTTCCATTACTTCTTCAAGGGAGCTATTATAGCAAGTTCTTTGATGGTTTCCACTTAGCAACCTTCTTTGCAGGGATTTGCATCTTCTCGCCTGTTGCAGGGTTGCGACCTTCGCGAGCAGCACGCTCCTCAACGCTAAATGTTCCGAAACCAACCAATTGAAGGTTACCTCCAGCCTTCAACATTTCGCTAATAGCTTTAACTGTAGCATCCAAAGCCTTTTGGCTGTCTGCCTTTGTCAATCCAGATTGAGATGCAATAGCATCAATAAGTTCTGCCTTTGTCATAATTATAAATTTATATTGAATTGTGTTTTTTCATGCAACTAAAATATACAAACATCTCACAAAAATCATTCCATATTGTTGACATTTTCATTTTAAGAGCGAACAAAGATAATAAACTTTTTATAATAAGCAAGTTGCTTTTCCTTCCCTTTTTTAGTAGTTTTGCTATATATACACAAAAAAGCACGATCATGAGATTAAAATATTTACCAATATTACTTTCTCTTTGTTTTTTCAGCATCAATGCCAAGGGAGACAACCCAACCGCATCAAAAAAAGAGATCAAAACTTATGAAACAGCCGTCATTCTCATGAATGAAGGCAAATTCAAGGAAGCCCTTCCTATGCTTAATAAACTCACTTTGGAGAACAACAAATTTGTTGAAGCATATTGGACACTTGCCGAACTTCATGCAAAGATGGGCAATCAAGACAAACGCATCACCACGTTGAAAAAAATCGCGAAAGATAAAGCACCTCGCTACCAAAACACTGTGATGAGATTGGCCGCCGCCTATCATGAAAACTGCGATTACGACAATGCCATCAAAACTTATCAATTGATTCCCGAGTCAAAGTCATCTTTCTACACAAGAGCAACCAAGGGTATCGAGCAATGCAACGAGGCTCTTGAACTAATGCGACATCCTGTGCCTTTCGAGGCAAAGAACATGGGAATTAACATCAACACCGACTTTGACGACTATTGGCCCAGCATCACTGCCGACGAAGGTTGGTTTTCCACGACTGTGAAAGTAGGCAAGCGTGAAGGCGAGTCTGAGTTTGGAAAAAATGTACACGAAGATATATTCATTGCAAAGAAGGCGAACGACGGAACATGGAACCCCATCAAAAATGCAGGAGCAGCCATGAACACAATGAACAACGAAGGAGCCCAAAGCCTATCCTTAGACGGACGATACCTATTCTTCGTTGCTTGCGACCGCCGCACCGGATTAGGAGGCTGCGACATCTACTATTCCATCCGACAGGGCGACGAATGGTCAAACGCCATCAATCCAGGGAAAACACTCAACTCCCAATATTGGGAAACGTGCCCAAGCTTAAGCCCTACAGGCGACGAACTCTACTTCGCCAGCAACCGTCCTGGCGGAAAAGGAAAATCTGACATCTGGAAATGCAAGGTAACCATAGAAGAAAATGGCATGCTTAAATTTTCAGAGCCTGAGAATTTGGGAGCCGACATCAACACGGCAGAAGATGAATTTTCACCATTCATCCACGCCGACAACCATACATTATTCTTCTCTTCCAAAGGAAGGAAAGGCATGGGTGGCTATGACATCTTCGTATCATACAAGAAAGAAGGCGGAGGTTGGGAAGAACCCCGTAACATCGGACACCCAATCAACACTTGCAAAGATGAAATTGGATTCGTCGTTAATGCGAACGGCGACAAGGCTTTCTATTCATCCGACGGTCAGGAGAACAACAAAAGAGGAAGAGACATTTACGAGATTAGACTCAAAGAGGGCAACTACAGACCGAAGAAAAAGATGAAATACGCCAAGGGAAAGATTCTCGACGCAGAGACTGGCAAACCTATGCAAGCCAAAATCGACATCTTCAGCATCAAAAGCAACGAACCGACCTTCCGCGCCGTATCCGACAAATCGGACGGAGAATTCGTGGCCTGCGTTCCCGACGACGAAGATTTCGGTGTCCACGTAAGCAAAAAGGGTTACCTTTTCCACTCCGACTACTTTGCCAACAGAGACACTCTAAACTTCGAGAAGAGAGGCGTCTCTTTGGACAAAATCGAGGTTGGCAAAAAGATCATCTTGAAAAACATCTTCTTCGACTTCGACAAAACGACTTTGAAGAAAGAGTCTTATCAAGAGTTGAATCGCTTGATCGCTTTCTTAAGGGAGAACCCAACCGTCCATATTGAATTATCCGGACACACTGACAGCAAAGGTAAACACGACTACAACATCACATTGTCTGAAAACAGAGCCTTGGTCGCTTACAACTACTTGATTAAGAAAGGAATCTCTGCCAAACGATTAACCCACAAAGGTTATGGTCCAGATAAACCTATTGCGACAAACAACACAGACAAAGGACGTGCGATGAATCGTCGTACTGAAATTACAATTACTGCCAAATAAAAGAATTTTGACATAATCAAAAACGAAGGAAGGGAGCCGGTCAATCCGCTCCCTTTCTTCGTTTACCCCAAAGAGAAAGGCATACGATTATACATCATATGCCCTCTTCATGAATTCGTTATACTTTCAACGGTTCTTCAAATCGCCGCTCATAGACAACTCTACCCTATTCACCGAATTAACGCCGTTAATCTTTAGCAAGTTCATTGAAAGATTATTCAAGTCCTCCAAGTCATGAACATAAATCGTGATATAGCCTTCAAAAATTCCATCCTTTGTCTCCATATTCACCTTGTTAACATTGACGGAATGTTCGTCGGATATAACCTTTACGATTTGCCCCAACATACCCTTTCGGTCTATGCCTCGAATTTCTATAGTAGCAGGGAAGCACAACAATCGGTGAGTCTCCCAAACGGCAGAGACGATACGCTCGCCATAATTCGACTTCAGTTTCATTGCCACAGGACATTGACGCTTATGAACGACCACTTTACCATCATCCTCAACGAAGCCTAAGATATCATCACCTGGAATTGGATTACAACAATCGGCGATTCGATAAGTGGAATCGTTTTCCGTCAAAGTCAAGGTGCTTTTGGTATCAATCTTTTTCTTTTCAGTCTCTTCAGAAGCCGATTTACCAAACTGCAACTTCCAATATTTAACCCAGCGGCTCTGTGTTTTAGGCAAAATGGTCGATTTGTCCAAATCCTCCAAATTCAGCACACCCTTACCTACTTTGTAGAGCATATCATCTTTCTGCGTCTCGTGGAAGTTATCCATAATCTTAGAAAGCAAATCAGAATTTAGCTTATGACCCAGCTTCTCCAAAAATGCCTCCAAATCATGTTCACCTTTCTTTATGAACGTCTTGTACTCCTTTTTGAAAAGGCTCTTGATTTTAGCACGGGCACGAGCCGTCTTTACAATATTAATCCATTCCGCAGAAGGTACCTGCTTCTTCGAAGTCAAGATTTCCACCTGATCACCACTATTCAGCACATAACTCAATGGCACCAATTTATGGTTCACCTTAGCACCGATACAATGCAATCCCACGTCAGTATGCAAAGAAAATGCGAAATCCAAAGCCGTAGATCCCTGAGGCAGAGTACGAATATCACCATGAGGGGTAAATACGAATATTTCGGAAGCGAACAAATTCAATTTGAAAGTATCAAGGAAGTCAATTGCATTGGGTTCAGGATTCTCCAAAAGTTCCTTGATGGTCTGCAACCATTTTTCAAGTTCCGAATCATCCTTTTCTCCTGTCTTATACTTCCAATGCGCAGCAAAACCTTTCTCGGCAATATCATCCATGCGGCGGCTACGAATCTGCACCTCTATCCACTGACCCGTCGGCCCCATCACGGTGACGTGAAGAGCCTCGTAACCATTAGCTTTCGGAGTACTAATCCAGTCTCGAATACGATCAGGGTGAGGTTTGTAAATATCCGTCACAGCGGAATAAACGCCCCAGCACGTTGTCTTCTCGTCCTTCTCATCATCAACATCGAAGATAATACGCAAAGCCAAAATATCATACACCTCCTCAAACGGGATGTTCTTGACTTGCATTTTTCGCCAAATGGAATAGATGGATTTGACACGCGCATGAATTTCAAACTTATAGCCCAATCCATTCAACTTCTCCACTATTGGATTGGAGAACAAGGCGAACAATTCATCACGCTCCTGGCGAGTATTCTCCAACTTGCGTGAAAGTTCTTCATATTTATCTTTATGTTCGTATTTAAAGCTCAAATCCTCCAACTCGGTCTTAATAGCATAGAGTCCAAGACGGTTGGCCAACGGAGCATAAATATATTGCGTTTCACCTGCGATTTTAAACTGCTTAGCCTGAGGCATGGAGGCCAATGTTCGCATATTATGAAGACGATCGGCCATTTTTATAAGGATAACACGAATATCCTCAGACATTGTAAGCAACAACTTACGGAAGTTTTCAGCTTGGGCAGAAGCCTGTTCTCCAAAGACACCACCAGAGATTTTGGTAAGGCCATCCACGATTGATGCTATTTTCTTACCAAACATATTCTCGATATCCTCTACCGTGTTGTCCGTGTCCTCCACCACATCATGAAGCAAAGAAGCACAAATGGATGTAGAGCCAAGACCGATTTCCTGAGCGACGATGCGAGCCACAGCTATAGGGTGCAAGATATAAGGTTCGCCAGATCTTCGGCGCACACCGCTATGAGCCTGTCTTGCAAAACGGAAAGCCTTATCTATAATATCAACCTTACGTCTATGATTTGAATTGACATACACATCCAACAATGCCGCATACTCACGCTCAATCATCTCGTTTTCCTGCTCCTCTGTCATCTGTACTTTTTCCATAAATCTCTTATTTAAAAAGATTACATATTGAATCTGCCTTTCTCCTTATACTCTATTACAAAAAGGGGAAAGCAATCATTATACACACAAAGTTATAGAAGAATTTAATAATATTTATGAATTAGATAAGAAAAAGTTGCCCCGCATAAATCAAGTTTGAAAACAAAAAAGGGTCGACTCGGACAAGCGAATCGACCCCTACTCTCTAATCTATAAGGCTATGCCTATGAAATTACAATTTAATCTTGATAAGTTTGCCATTTACTCGAGCCCAAGGACGACCTTCCACATCAAGAAGCACCTCGAAACCTGCCTTCTTAGCGATAGCCAAACCATCGTTTCCAAAATCAGAAATGTAGTCGTACTCATAAGTAGTGATAGGGTTTCCGAACTTGTCAACCAAACCGTACTTTCCATCTTTCTTAACACGACCCACACCATTTTGGAAATCCTTAGCCTCTTGGAATTCGAAGCCAGTCAACATTGTACCCTCCTTGTCAACATAACCATACTTCATCTTTCCGCCTTCGCTCTTACCTACTGCTGCAATTCCCTCTTTAAACCAAGAAACCTCATTGAATTGATAGTCAATTACAACATTACCTTTTGTGTCAACAAAACCATACATATAATATTGATCTTGGACGGCAGCCAAACCTTCGCTGAACGATTTTGCATCTTTGTAAGAAGTGTTACCCAAAACATCGCCGTTCTTATTAATAAAGAAAGCCGTATTCACGTCTGGCTTAACGATTGCATAACCGTATGCAAAATTACTAGCAGCAACATAATTCAAAGGAATAACAACCTTGCCCTCCTCATTAATGAATCCATAACGATTACCCTTACCTACACGAGCAAGTCCTTCGCTAAACTCAGAAGCATTGTCGTAAGCAGCCTTGATGACCATCTTACCAGACTTGTCAACATAACCATACTTGTTGTTCTTCAAAGTACGAGTTGGGCTTGGCCATTTACGCAACATCTCAGCCTTTGCCTCTGCCGCCAACTTTCCAGAAGGGAACTTATAGATGAAATCCTGATAAGCCGACTTGGTATTTGCAGTTTGAGCAGCCTTATACTCAGAAGCCTCACGCTCATCACGAAGTTTTTGCAACTCTGCATCTTGAGCACGACGATCGGCAGATTCTTGCATTCTCTTTGCGAAAGCAGCCGCCTCTTCTTGTTCTTGTCTTACTTTCTCAGCCTCTGCATTTCTACGAGCCTCCGCATCTTCGCGTTGACGACGAGCGACAGCCTCCAATTCTGAAGCAGCAACCTCAGCCATCTCTTTCATCTCTGCATATCCTGGATCTTGCAAAGGGTTTGATGCAAAGTAATTTTTACAAGCAGCTTGCGTAGCAGCATAATCGTGCTGAGCATATTGAGCCTTTGCAGCAAGATAACACAAACGAGGGTTTGTACCACCCAACAACTTGGAGATTTCTGCAACCTTTGCTAAAACTGCCTTATAATTATTTTGATCCAACTCGTCAACGGCCGAAAAATAAAGTGATTGGGCACGGGCCTCGTTTTGAGTTTGAGCTGACAATGTAGATGACATTGCACCCGCTACTATCATTGAAAAAATGAGCTTCTTCATTTTTATTCCTTAATATTAAATTTATTTCTTCTAATTATTTAACTCGATCATGAAAGCATATTACTCGTCTTGGCACACACGGAAACCAACACGGTTGTTCTTAACCTTCACATTGTACTTCTCCTTAGCTTGGATAGTACAGTTGACTGCATCATCAGCCCAAGAACCACCCTTCACATAACGAGTATTGTTATCATAACTATCAGAAACCCATTCGCATACATTTCCAGTCATGTCATAAATGCCCAAAGCATTTGGTGACTTAGAGGCAACTTGGTGAGTATTCTCGTCTGAATTATATACACACCAAGAAATTTCGTCCAAATTGTCGCTACCACTATATTGAGCAGACATTTTATTCACACCGCCCTTAGCAGCATACTCCCACTCTTCCATCTTAGGCAAACGGTAGTTCAAACCTGTTTGTTCCTTCAATTTCTTAATGAAAGCAACAGCCTCTTCAAAAGAGACATTCTCAACTGGGCAATCGAAGCAGCCCTTAAAACTTGATGGATTAGAACCCATCACACGACGCCATTGTCTTTGAGTGATTTCTGTCTTACCAATGTAGAATGACTTAACAGAACCTGTACCTTCAACGAACACCAAATCAATACCTCCTACGTTACGGGTTGACTTGTAGTCCTTATATTTTTGAATTTTCTTCAACTTGTTTGCTGGGTAAGAGAACTTAGGATCTGCATCAGCAGCCTTCTTGTAATATACGCGAGCCTCATCCCACTTAGAAGATGCATAGAACTTATCTGCCTTGTCTACATAATCCATAATATTTTCAATAGGCATTGTTGTTGTATTCCAGAAAGAGAAATCCTTTACACTTACAACTGGCAAAAATGCACGATTGTCGAAATATGAAGAAAGAGACTTTGCTGTATCACCAGCAGCCAAAAGCTTGTCGGCAGCCTTTCTTCTATTATACTCATCGATGATATACTCGAAATCGTCCTCATTCCAATACAAATCCGCATTTACATTTACAACTTCAATCTTATCTGCTCTCGAATAGATTCTGGAAAGAGTACGAAGTGCACCACGAACAGAGAAATCCAACTTACCAGTCATCAACTTTTCTGTCTTGAAAGACTCTTCCAAAGCTGCATCTGAAATCACAACACCGACTTTATCTTTTGATTGTTTTCCAACAACTACGTCAGTAAACATCTCCGACCACTTCTTTGTCACAGGGATTGTCAATCCATCCTTAACGCCAGCCTTTCCTAAGAAAGGGAACTCCATTGTTGATTTTGCAGAAGCAATATATGCATCTGACTGAGAAGAATAGAACAAAACCGTGAAATCAAAAATAGCATTGATTGGTGCAATCAAATCAAAACGCTTTTGCAAATCTGGATACTCACCCAATTGAGCGTATGTCACCTTAGACTTCTTAGCTCCCTTTGTCACTGTAAACTCGTTCAAACGAGACCATTGCAATGCTGCTGAACAAACAGGATCACCGACCACCTTCTTATAAGTGAAGTCGACATTACACTCATCCATCAAATTGACACTCTTTCCGTTTTTAACTTTGTAAGAGAAAGAACCGGACTTAATCTCTTCCGAATTTGAATTTTGTCCGCTCGCCGTCACCGTAAGAAACAATAGCGACAGCAGCACAATAAAACGATTTCTTTTCATGAAATTTTTATATGTATAGTTTTTATTAAATTCTACTTAATTTCACACTACTAATCAATTTGCAAATTAATAAAATTTACCCCTTACCAACAAGTTTTCAACACTTTTTTTAGGGAAGAGAGAAGATTTTAGCAGAAGACACGAAAGGCATATTTCTTCTTTCTATCTATCATTCAATCAAATAAACAGCCATACAGAGTCTCAAACACACTCTCCCCCAATCCCACCAACTTATCAACATGTTGATAAGTTTTCGCCTCAACAGCAAACGATTCATACAATCATAACTTAATTTTGCAAAATTAGGTCTATAATTAGGACATAAATTAAGGATGAAAAAGAAAGATCAGACATATCAAGGTAGCCGTTTGGAGGAGATTGTTCTCCGCTACGAACACGCATCGAACGAAGGCCGAAGCGAATACTTCGACGTGGACGACCTTGAAGCTCTGATCGACCACTACATGGAGGAAGATGAGACGGCCACAGCACAAGCCATAATTGAGCTTGGGCTCAACATCCACCCCAACAACACGAACTTGAAAATAGCCAAGGCCAAGGTTGCCCTATTCATCGGACAAGCAAAAGAAGCGGAAAAACTAGCCACACTGCTGCAAACAATAGAGCCGGACAATCTTGACGTAAAGATATTAATGGGACAAGTCCTCCTTTACCACAACAAAAAAGAGGAGGCTAAATCTCTATTCGATAGCATACTAAAGCAAGACATAGACTACACATACGACATAGCGTACGCCTATTTCGACTCTTTCGATTACGAATCAGCCAAAGTCTATTTCGAGCAAGAGTTAAAACTCCACCCCGACAAAGGGGAGCAAGACATTCTGTTCGACCTCGCCTATTGCTACCAACAAAAAGACGACTTAAAATCAGCTGGCGAAATATACGAGAAACTTCTCGACGAAGATCCTTACTCAAAAGACGCTTGGTTTAACTTAGGTCAAATTCACTTCGTCAACAATGATTTGGAGAAAGCCATAGAAGCTTTCGACTACGCCTACATTGTCGGCAACGACTACCAAGCACTCCTTCAAAAGGGAAACGCTCTTTTCCAAAGCGGCAAGTTGCAAAGCGCTATCGAAGCATACAAGGAATATGCCGATGCTAACGGAAGACCTTCTTTCGTCATTGTATTTATGGGAGAATGCCACGAGAAAATCGGCGAATTCGAGCAAGCGAAAGCATTCTATTCGGAAGCCTTACGTTCTGACCCGAACAACACTGCCGCACTTTGCGGACTCTGCATCTGCAACATGGAGCAAGACGAATATGAGAAGGGACTGCAATTCATCGATCGTGCCATAGAAATCGACCCGGTTCTGGCCGAAGCTTGGTTATACAAAGCGGAAGGACATCTCAATCTGAACGACACAGACGAAGCTCTCAGATGCTATAAGAAAGCTGCCATTCTAGATCCCGAGATGTCGGAGGCTATGTTTGCTATTGGCAACATATATATAGACAAGGGGGAATACGATAACGCCCTTGAATTTTACAAAAGCGGGGCCGAAATCGACCATTCCAACAATAAACTTCCACTATATTTTGCCATCACCTATTTCAAATTAGGCGACCTTGAGCAAGCTCACGATTATCTAATCGACGCTGTTTTAGGCACGCCTGAATCTAAAGAGATTTTCTTTGAAATATGTCCAGAAGCAAAGTCTAATGACGCATTCATCTCTCTTTTCAAGACAGAAAGCGACAATGATAGTACCGCCAACGACATAAACTCGTATTTATCTAACATATAACCGTTTGACAAAATGATTTTCTCTAATAAAAGACTCACAGCATGGCTTTCCGCATTGATTGCCATGACTCTTTTTTTGATAGGATGTGAAACAGAACACCACGACTACATCTATAATTTGAAAGTCAGCACATCCAACCCAATCCACGTCTCTTACCAAATCAAAGGAGAAGACAGCACCCATTACGCAACGCTCCAAAAGGGCGACATCGTTCGTCTATGCAAAAGAAGCGGAGTAGCCGGGGACGACATTTGGGACATCGAGACAAGTTCTTCTATTTACAAAGTAGAAGCACTCTATGCTTATTCGGAAGACTCTTCTTCAATGACAGAAAACTTAAACCGAAGAAGTTATTGGTCTAAATCACCAGATATTGTAGGCGACTCTGCCTTCTATACAATCGACATCACCGACCAATGTTTCATCCTCAACAAACAATTAGGATATACATACAAGGCCATCTCTTCTACACAGGACTCCATAGTCATCACTTGCATCATTGGCGATGAGATTGTCAAAGACACCCTATTCGGTGCTCACAATTCGACAGAATTAGGGTCAAACGACATTTATGTCTATAACGAAAATGCAAAAAAGAGTGATCAAGACAAGGATCTACAACGCCTAAGCGGATTGACTTCCATCTCCATGAAACTCAAGCAAAACGGAACCGATTTCAATCGTTCCATTTCTCTTCAAAGAGAAGATTCCTTGTTCACCTTCAACGAAAAGGAGTGTATCCTCAACATCAAGGAGTGGCATTTCAACACAAAACAAAACAACAGAAAATAGAACGTTCTAATCATGAAACAATATGGCCTTATCGGAGAAAAGCTCGGACACTCTTTCTCCAAACGATTCTTCACAGAAAAGTTCGAAAAGGAAAACATCGATGCACAATACGACTTATTCGAATTGGCCAACATCGATTTGATCACCGACATATTTTCAATCAAACAACCTTGTGGCCTCAACGTGACGATACCCTACAAGGAACAAATCATTCCATTCCTCGACGACATAGATCAGGAAGCGAAGGAGATCGGGGCAGTCAACACGGTGCAATTCAAGATGGTCAACGGAAAGATGGTCAAAAAAGGCTACAACACCGATGTCATCGGATTTAGAGATTCGCTTGTGCCGCTTTTGAAAGAGCACCACAAAAAGGCGTTGATTTTAGGCACGGGAGGTGCGTCGAAAGCAGTTGCCTTCGTACTTGGCAAACTGGGCATCGAATTCAAATATGTCTCCAGAAGAGCTGCCGAAGGATCGTTCACCTACAGCGACCTCACAAAAGAGACGATGGACGAATACACCGTCATAGTAAACTGCACACCTGTCGGAATGTATCCCAAAGTAGATGCCGCCCCCGAAATTCCTTACCAATACTTATCGGACAAACATTTGCTCTACGATTTGATATACAACCCCGAAGAGACGCTTTTCAGCAAAAAGGGCAAGGAACAAGGAGCAACGACAAAAACCGGCTTGGACATGCTCTACGGGCAAGCCATCGCATCTTGGAAAATTTGGAACGAATAATTATTCGTTCCTTTTTATTTTAGATAGACGTAATACTCTTCGACAGTGAGGAAAGCAGATTTTTCAGACGAAAGTTTATTCGACTTCCTAAACTGCTCGAAGAAATTTAGGGGGAGGAATAGATATAGAGAAGGTAAGTATTGTGCTTTACTAAAGCGCTATCACGAATCACAAATTGCGTCCGAACACGTTCCAAAGAAACAGTTCATAGCCGAATACCACTCCCCTAAGAAGGGAGCGTTGGTTGCAACACAACCATCGCCGCAACCAACACGCCCTGATTTAACATTACAATTTTCGCAAATCGTTCTTAATTACAGTCCAAACATCTTCACTCAAACGAGCACCGACAACTTGAACGATTTGACCAGAAAGCAATGATCCATACTTACCAGACATCTCGATAGAGTCGCCACGAAGTTGACCATACAAAAATCCGGAAGCATACAAATCGCCAGCACCTGTCGAATCCAAGCAATGGTCAGGACCAATCGGTGCTACAAACACCTTTTCCGAACCTCTCTTAACGAAAGACCCCTTCGCTCCCACCTTCACGACTACCGTCTCGCACATAGTAGCCATTTCGTCCAAAGCGGCTTCTGCCTCTTTGCCCGTGAAGGCCTTCGCTTCCTCCTCGTTGGCAAAAACAACATCCACATACCTGCTTACCAAGTCACGCATAAATTCGCGGTTATCCTCCACCAAATTATAGCTTGCCAAGTCAAAAGAGACCTTCAAACCTTTGCTTTTTGCCGTGCTAAGAACAGATGTGATGAAATTATGGTCGAACGCCAAGTAACCCTCCACATGACAATAATCATAGCCATCGAACATCTCTGCCTTAACATCAGCTGCCGACATTTCACTTGCCGCACCCAAGAAAGTGGCCATCGTACGCTCGCCATCGGGAGAGACCAACGAAGCACAAATGCCCGAAGGATTTTCACTCTTGACCAACGAAGTCTTGACTCCATTCTTTTGAGAATCGGCCTCAAAGAAACGACCGAAACGATCGTCACCAATCTTTCCAACGAAACCTGTCTCAACGCCCAACTTCGCCAAACCGTAAATCGTATTATTGGCAGAGCCACCCGTCACCATAGCGCAATCTTGATTTTTGATGACATTCACAATCTTGTCAGAGACTGTGCGATCAACCAACTGCATGCTGCCCTTGGGCAAACCGAATTCAGCCAAAAGCTTATCACTCTCCATCACTGCCAAGACATCCACCAAGGCATTTCCCAAACCTATAATTTTCTTCATGAATTTTCTTATAAAATTTAATAGTCATTTCCCACAAAAGTACAAAAAGAGCAAGAAGAAAACAAACCATATGCCATCGGACCTCATGTAAACTATTAGCCAAAAGCACATTAGAAATTTGTTCGTTATTTCAATTAAAATTTTCTCGGATTTTCTTGTATGCTAACCAAAAATAACATACCTTTGCAACGCAATTCAGAAATGAAGCGTGATTCTTCCTTAGCTCAGTCGGTTAGAGCATCTGACTGTTAATCAGGGGGTCCTTGGTTCAAGTCCAAGAGGGAGAGCAAAAAGTGGCGAGACAACACTATAAACAGTTTCAATGATTCTTCCTTAGCTCAGTCGGTTAGAGCATCTGACTGTTAATCAGGGGGTCCTTGGTTCAAGTCCAAGAGGGAGAGCAAAAAGGTCGGCTTAAACGTCGACCTTTTTTGTTTTATGTATACTCTCCCCTTAAAAGGGAAGTGAGAATCTTGTCTATCCGATAGTACACGACAGCACAATGAACAACCTCATTACCACAAAATTCTTTAGGTGACCTCTATAAATTGATTCGAAGAATTTTTTTGATTTTTTTTTGGGGGGTCCAAGTTGTTTCCGCTCAGTAAATTCAAACAAGTTTGATTTACGTTCGCTCAATCGCAATTTTTGAGCAAGTTGCAGAGCGGAAGGAAGGTGGAGCGACTGACAAACAGCAAGATGCCCAAAAAAGATCAAAAAGCACCGAAAAGTTTAGAAAACGCAAAAAAAGGCTGAATTCAGAATGAGATAAACCCGAATTCAGCCTTTTTCGTTTATTTTATTTCAAAAATTTCAAAAGCTATAGGCGAAATAAATTAGGCCAAACTAATCTTCTTTCTGCGCTGGCAAGTTAGTCAACTGAGGCTTTATATTATTTTCATAATAACACTTCGCCAACAAAGCTAAAACAGAGAAGAAACCACCTAAAAAGCCACCGATAATGATAAACTTAAGCTTTCGCGCCTTATTATTAGCCAATGGATAATGAGGCTGATTTATAATTTGTATAATTGGAGTTTCTTTCATCTGATCTATTTTCATCGTAGCAATACTCTTCACCATCTCCATATAAGCCGTAGTATAAGCCTGTATATCCATTTGCTTCTTTTGTAGTTCTACTCCTACTGATTGTCTTACTACATTAAGATTCTCATCTGCATAATACGCACGAGAAGCGACCGCTCTATTCCACTCGCTCCTTATAGAATCTGCCTGCTTCTGAAAATTATCAATATTACGAGTCGACCTCGACAATTTCGTTTCCATATAAAAAGATATAACTTCTTCTATATATGCATCCAAAAATTGTTTAGAAAACGCCTCATCTTTATTAGAAAAAGAACATGTTACCAAAGACATTTTTTTATCCAGACGCTCCACCCTGATCGATTTGGAAAGGGCAGAAGCCACTTTCATCAAAACACTATCCTGTTCTCTTGCATACGTTTCTCTTTTTTGCGAAAGAGGAAATTGTATGTCACAAATAGATATTTTCCCTGTATTTTCAGTACTCTCTGCATTTTCACACGCAGAACGCACACTATCACAAACAAGGAAATATTCAATAAAATTAATAGAATCCGATCTGTTAGGAACAACCTTAAGCAAGGTCCGTTCCACCATAGCAGGAGATCTCATCAACTGGACCAAATTGTCACCAGAAAAAGCCCCAACTGTACCCGTACCAAGTAAAGCCGACATAGAAAATCTCATAGGTGCATTATCCCCTTCTATCGAAAACTCATATGTCGCTGTATATTCTACAGTTCTTACACAAGCATAAACCAAACCCAAAATGGCAAAAAACACGCTTGCTACAATCACTATTATCTTCTTTTTCCAAAGATAACGCCAATAGAACTTCAATAGAACTACTATTTCAGGCAATGACATCGATGGCTTTTTTCTATCTTCCTCCATCATATTTATAAAAAATTCATCTATTTCCGACATACTAAAAACTCTCCTTAATAGTTAATTCTAATTATTTCGCCAAGCTATAACACAATATACAATACCCGTTGAAATAGAAGCCAAACAACTTGCTATAGCTGTAAATATAGCGACATTCTCCTTCACATGGGTTTCTTTATTCTCTTCAACCTCTTCAGGAATATAAATATGAGCACCAGTCTTTATCTTAGGATATTTTTTTATCCACAAGAATCTTTTCGTTGCCGCAATAGAACCATCAGCATATGCAACATACGAGTGTTTTTTTACTGCCGTATTCGTAAAACCACCAGCTGAACTAACATATTTTTTCAATGATTTAGAATCATAGATAACCATACCTGGCACATGCACAGCACCAGAAACTGTCACCGTTTGGATAGGTTTTGGAACATATATAACATCACCCTCTTGAAGATACAAATCAGTCTTAGATCCAGGCTTCTTTTCAATCTCTTCCAAATCTATTGCCAACATATCCAATCTTCCAAGAAGGGAATTTTGGTAACGGATACGTTCTTCCTCATCCTGCATATTTGACAAAGTTCTTATCATCTTCAAATCGCGCATATACTCAATATGACTACGATTAGTTTTTCTCAATAAGAATCCCGAAGCTTTCTCTGCATGAGGAGAGAACCCTCCTGCTCTTTTAATCACGTCAGAAATCTTCTCATCCTTGCTCAAAATCGCATAATATCCAGGAGAGGCGAACTCACCTACAACTTGAACCGAAGACAAATCTTCAAAGCCTTGCAATCCCCTAACAGAGACTTCATCACGTGGATATAGGACAAAATCAGTAGCCGCCTGTTGCAAAGAATCTGACAACGACAAAACAAACACCTCTTTTTTCTTCAGATCTTCTTTCAACGTTTCAGGATCTGTCACACGACGAGTAATCTCGATACGATCCTTATCTGCAAAATCAGAGAATCCTTTCGCCATAAATATCAAATCTTTCAACGTCATATTTTCGAAATAAGGGAATTTTCCAGGAGCCAACACTCTACCCCTAATCGAGACTTGCTTATCTCTTTCAAATTCATCATTTGAACCAATTGTAACAATATCTTCTTTCTTTAATTCGATATTATACGCTCCACTTATCAAATCCTGAACATTGAACGCAATCATCTCTGGCTTCAAATCTTCCTTCAAGCGAAGAATTGTTGCATGCTGCATATAAGCGTCTTCCTTCAATCCGTCTGCCTTCTCAACCAAATCCTTCAATGTCATACCCTCTGTAAGAGCGTACGTGCCAGGACGGAAAACACAACCTGAGATTTGAACTCGGTTAGCAAATCTATTCAATATTGAACCTACTGTATATTCATCACCCGCCTTAGGTCGGAAATAAGAGAACTTCGACTTCTCCACATCTTCCACACTTTTCTCGTTTCCTGCATATCGAACAACAGAGATACGCTCCGTATATGCGTCATCCGTAAAGCCTCCACAATAAGTAATCAAATCCTCTAATGACTCGCCATCTTTTATTTCAAAGATACCATTGTGTTTCAACTCGCCTTTGATAGAGACTCTGCTTTTATATGCTGGTATATAGATGACATCTTGGTTTTGCAATGTGATATTATTTTCGAGAACACCTTTTGTCAAAAAGCCATATATATCAACACTTGCAATTTCCACACCCGAACGCAAAACTTTTATATTACGCATTGAACCTGTCCTTGAAGAGGGTCCTCCACATGCATACAAAGCATTAAAGACAGAAGACAAAGAAGACAAGGTGTAAGTTCCTGGTCGAGTAGCCTCTCCCACCACGTACACGTTGATACTTCTAATATTACCCAATGAGACAGTAACCGTTGTGCGCCCAGAGGATATTGTACTATACACCGTAGTCAATTGCTTTTTTATTTTTTTCTCAGCATCCTCAATTGACATACCAGCCACTTGGACCTGTCCAACATTCGGAATTCGGACAACACCCTCACGAGAAACCGTCAAACGCATCGTCGTCTCAGACATACCAAAAACATCAACCACCAATTCGTCACCAGGTCCCACCTGATAACTGCGAGGTGTCGGCATATTTGAGTTCGGTTCAAAACTCATATTACTATTTGTAAACAAATACGAACCAAATACACTATTTGCCTCTCGAGACAATATTCTCTGTTCTTTTCGATCTTGGTTTTGCTCAATCTTGGCTTCATTGTCAATTTTCTCAACTTCAGAGACCTTCTCTACTGGCTTTTGCTCTACACTTGCAGATTGAATTCTAACTTTCAATTTCTCCAACTCATCAGCAGGCATTCCCCTTTCAACAGCAATACGCTCTACATCAGCAAAAGAATATCCTGCCTTGGTATATTTATCAACAAAAGCCTCTATTTGAGCGTCAGACAAATTATCCACCTTCACAGACGATATATTCGCCATACTTATTTCGCGAGAAAAACATGACGAATATAGACACAAAGAAAAAAAGAATACTGTAACTAACTTTTTTATCATATCAAATACACAATTGACAGTAACAAAAGAATTTTATCAAATGATTATTCTCACACATAAATCAAACAATAGCCGCTAAAACAAGCCTACTATTCAATTTTGCAAATATAATTGATTTTTCAAGTAGATTGGCTTCATCCCTGCAAAAAAAATTGTATCCCTCCAAGAACTGTATAGAACATCCCAAACACCTTGCCCACTAAATCACTTAAAACTAAGAATACTGAATTGTCCTTCCCTTTTGAATTTCAAATTCTTTATTGTTATCCATTGTTCTACCTTGTTTATTTAGATTAATAATCTGATTTATGAAGTTCTACATGATCTTCATGTTTCATAAATTTAATATTTCTTGGGTCAGATGACATCAGAAATGTCACCAGCAACAGGGATTAATTCTATCATTACACGGACAAAAAAAAGGCTTCGAGAATTCCCGAAGCCTTAGAGGTCCCTAGCGGATTCGAACCGCTGTAAACGGTTTTGCAGACCGCTGACTAAACCACTCATCCAAAGGACCATTTCCTTTTCGTTTGCAGTGCAAAGGTAGGACGTTTTTTTCAAACAACAAAACAAAACAAACTTTTTTTTCGCCCCTCCTTTCAAATTTTAATGGGAAGCATTGATTTTCAACACTTCCCATTAACAAATTATTCTCAAAATGAAAGATGAACTGAGACGTGAGGTCTAGCAGGCTCTACCACCGGTGCTGGGGGAATAGGAGCCTCATAAACTTGCACAGCTGGGGCCTCTACCAAAACATATCCAGTTGGTGTTTCATAGAACCAAGACCCATCTCCCTCCCAATATACATCATGACCAACAACCACTTGCCTGCAAGGGAACGGCAACACTGGAAATAAGGAGTAATAAGGGATTGAAACCAACCCATATCCATGTCCAGGATAATATCTATAAAACGCACCATTATGATGATAATATCTACAATTATCCACAAAGAAAGCTTGCGCTCTTCTATCTACATGTTGCACGTAATGAGGATGTCCATGTACATGATGTGCTGGAGTTGGGTGCACTGGTTGATAACGATGAGCCGAGTACACTGGGTGACGATGAACGTCTGCATGAGATGCATGTCCAGGACGAGGTGCTACATTGGGATGACCAGACATAGGTTGCGTCAATTGAGAATGATGAGTTGGAGCAGGATTTCTCGGTGCCACATTCTCATGTCTTGAAGGTGCAGCAGCCCCTCTTCTCATAGATTCGCCATGTGATTGTCTTTGAGAAGTTGAGACAGACGAACGAGCATGAGAATCACCTCTTCTACCTCCATCCCTTTGTGCATAAGAAGAAACTGCAGTAAATGCAAAGACCATCAAAATGGCCATTATTCTATTAAGTGTTTTCATAACCTAATCATTTTAAAAGTTAGTAAATGGGCACCATCTTAGTGCCCTTGTTTGTTATTAAGACATTGACAAAACCCAAAGGTTTACCAGCACAATGGTTAAAATATGTTTATCCTTTCATTTTGAGGGGAATAAGACTCTGCTTTTTTTATGACCGGCCTTCCCGTTTCATCAACACAGACACATCTGCTTCAACAAAATTAAGATTTTTTTCGAAAAGAAGGCTAACATAAAAACTTATACACTATATTTGTGATGCGATTATCGCAAAAGTATAAATGTAAATTGTTTTTGTTATGAAAAAAGGATATTTAGCACTAATGGCGTTCGTCTGCATGGGGCAAATCGGAAACGCCTCTGTCCTCATCAACGAATTAATGCCTCGAAATGTTTCGTATCTAATCAATGAAGAATTCAATTATGATGGATGGGTTGAGCTTTACAACAACGGAGCAGAAAAGTTCGATCTCTCTCAATGCGTCTTTTCTGATGGGAAGCACACTTGGGAAAGTGAGACCACAGGAATTCTTAATCCTGGAGAATTCACTCTATTCTATTTCGACGAACTCAACTCCTACAATCACGCCAATTTCAAATTAGATGCTGACGGTGGCATTTTAACTCTATCAACGAAAAATGGCATAGAGTTAGACAAAATCACCTACGCCAAAGCTTTTAGAAACATCTCCTTCGGTCGCACAACAGATGGAGGTCTTACGCTCGGCACACTAAATGCCCCGACACCAGGAAAATCCAACAACACAAGCACACTAATAGAAAATCAATCAGAGGCTCCCACCCTTGGACTCGCCCCCGGATTTTACAAAGGTGCACAAAGTCTCAGCATATCTTCACCAACGGCAAACGCAAAAATATATTACACGACAGATGGTTCGGAGCCACAAGTAGGTTCATCATCTCTTTATAGCCAACCGATCAGCATCACAGCCACTACTCCCATCAGAGCTATTGCAGTTGAAGAAGGGAAACTAAAAAGTGACATCATCACTGGCACGTATTTCATAGACAACAGAAATATTTCCTTGCCTGTCATTGCCATCACCACAGACAACAAATTCTTTTACGACGATTCTATAGGAATGTTGGTTGTCGGCGTGAATGGAGGCGAGGTACCTAACTACTGTTCGTTTGCCGAAGATCAAGCCAATTTCATGACAGACTGGGAGCGTCCATGCAACATTGAATATTTCGACAGAGAAAACAAGCAAGAGCAACTAAGCATGGAAGTTAAAGCCAGCAACTTCGGTGCTTGTTCAAGAACGAAATACACGAAATCCATTAAAATCAAAGCTAACAAAGCATACGGGGGCAAGAAAATGGACTGTGCGTTGTTCAGAGAGAAACCAAACCTTCAATGGAAAAGTGTCGTACTAAGAAATTCCGGAAACGATTTTGGTCGTTCCTATTTGAGAGACGGATTCATGCAATCACTTCTAATCGGACAAGTTGACATTGACCACCAAGCATACGAACCTGCCATTGTTTACATCAACGGCAAATACTATGGTCTTTTAAACATCAGAGAAAGGACAAACAAAGACTTCATCTTCTCTAATTATGGATTAGATGAAGAAGATATTTACATAGAAGAGGTCTCTTCTTCTTTGAAAGTCAGCACAGAGGGTTATAAAGATGTAGTCGCTCTTCTAGAAGAGGAAGACATGAACGCAAACGGAATGTACGAAAAGATTGACCAACAAATCGACATCAATGAATTCCTAAACTACTTCATGGCCGAGCTCTACTATGCCAACACTGACTGGGCAGGCGGCAACTTGAAAGCTTGGAAACGCATTCAAAATGGCAAATGGCGTTGGATCCTATACGATACGGACTTTGGATTTTCTTGCTACGGCAACAACTTCTCATCCAACACTTTCTCAAATGCAGAGAAGAATGTAACATTCAAAGGATTCCTCCAAAACGAAAGAATCAAAGACAGACTCATCTCAAAATTTGCCGTACATCTTGGTTCCACATTCAAGCCAGAACGTGTAAATCACATTCTCGACAGCATGTCAAGCTACATCAAAGAAGAGGCTTTGATTTACCAAGACTATTTGTCCGGCGTCAAAAAATTGGAGCAAGATTGGACAAAAGATATTGCCAACATGCATACTTTCGCTGAAAAAAGACCCGATTATCTTTACAAGCACGTCAGCACTTACTTCAAATTAGGCGACACTGCCAGCCTTCGCATCTATTCTGACATGCCTGAGGCTCGATACATATTCAACGACGAGGCGGTCCCTTGTTCCGACCTCAATACCAAATTCTATTTGGGAAGAGAACTAAGAGTGAAAGCAATTGCTCCCGACGGATACAAGTTTAATCATTGGGAAATCATAAATGACCAAAAGTTGATCAACGCTAGTGATGCTTGGAAGTATTACGACAAAGGAAACCTTCCATCAGAAGAATGGATGCTTCCTACCCACAAAGACGGTTCTTGGAAATCAGCAGAAAGTCCTCTTGGATTTAACGTGTCTTCTTTCGTCAAGACAAACATCAATACGAAAGATGAAAATGGAGCAAATCTTATCACTGCCTATTTCAGAAAAGCATTCGCGCTTGATGAAAGCTATTCTAACACACCACTAGAGGCTAGCATAAACTACAACAATGGTGCGGTTGTCTATATTAACGGACAAGAAATATTCAGAGTAGGAATGCCCGACGGACCTGTTGCTTACGACACGAAAGCAACCTCATTCGTTTCTAAATACAAAACTGCAGACTTCAAAATAGCTCCTGAATACCTAACAAAAGGTGAGAATGTCATTGCTGTAGAGATCCACGGAAACTCAAACATGAACACTTCCCTTGCCTTCAACATGACACTCGTGGATCCTCAAGCCAAGCCAAAAGCTGAAATCGCCACTGAGGCCACATTAACAAGAACATTCTCGGGCAATTGCACTTACAAGGCTGTGTTCGAAGAAGATTCAGAATGGGATGCCACATTGCCTAAATTGTATTTGAATGAGATTTGTGCAACCAACAAGCAATATGTTGACGAGCATTTCCAAGATGAAGACTGGATTGAGATTTACAATGACGGAACTTCACCTATCAACATTGGAGGCATGTACATCTCTGACGAAAGGAAAGATTTGCAAAAATACAAAATCGCCGATAGTGTTCCGGAATTGACTACCATTCCTGCCAAAGGATATCTTGTACTTTGGGCTGACGGAGAACCTGAACAAGGCATTCTACACACCAACTTCGAATTGCCTATCACGAAGTCGCAAACCGTTTCGTTGTCGAAAATGATTGACGGAGAACTCTTCGTCATAGACTCCATTCGCTACGAACCGCACGCAAAGGGCGAAACATTCGCAAGATTCTCTTACGGATTTGACGGCGAATGGTCTATCACGTCGCTCCCTACATTCAAGGCAGAAAACAAACTCGCCTTCCGACTTGAGGTTGAAGAGGCTGTTACTGACGGGGTTAGCATAGCTGTATATCCAAACCCTACTACTGACATTCTATGGTTTAGCCTCCCTTGGGAAGGTATGGCAGATGTCCAAATCAGCGATGGAATTAGAACCATAATGCAGGCAACGGTTTCAAATCGAGGTGGCATCGAAGTAGATCAGCTACCTAACGGCTTCTATTTCGCCATAGTTCGGAACCAAGAGACAAAAGAGATTCAAGTTATTAAGTTCATAAAGAATTAACAAAAACAAAACAGATTAACAATCTAAGACATGACGGTGAAGTTCGTTTTGAACTTCACCGTTTTTCATTCACGCAAAAAACTAATTATTTAGTATTTAACATTCCTTTTTTCAATCCACAAAACACCTTTCTACACAAAAAAAAACTATATTTGCAAATTCGCAGGAATATAGGCATATATAGAAGTGCAATCAAACTCTCCGTTTCCCGGGGTTTATTATTATTTAAGAAGATAGATGAATTTTAATATGACAAAAAAAACATTGTTTAGCAGTGTAATTCGCAACACGTTCATGTTAGTTGCGACTACATTGTTCTTTACCCATTCTGCTTTTGCCGACGACTACTATTACACAATTGCCTCTACACAAGAATGTGGAGACTTGCACCAAGGCGTAATCCCCGCTAGTTCTTTTCGTAAAAAAGGGGAGGGAGAAAACATCATCGAATGGAAATGCAACAATTGTGAGGTCGAAACCGAAATTCTACTAAAAAGAACAAGACAAAGAACCGGCAACGTTCTTCTCGACACATTGGAGACGTTTGAAATCAAATGTATAACTCCGACAGACTCATTCATGCTCAACAAATACACCTCTTTGAAGAGCATGGGTATTGTCAAAGAGATGCTTATCAAATCTCCAATCACACTTGCCTTCGACGAATTTGACAAGCCATATGCCCTCTATATTGGAGAGACGAAAAAACGCATTATTCCGGCAGCACCTTCTATCATCAGAAAATCAGGAAGTGACGTATTCTTCTGTCGTGGTGAGCTTCACTCTTTTGAAGCATCGTTACCTAAAGATGTCCCAGAAAGCGAAGCTTACTATCGTTGGTATATTGACGATGTCGAAATGACAGGCCGTAACGACCGTTGGTTTGACACCTACTCTAGAACTACGTGGGAAGACGGCGAACACACCATTTCCTGCGACGTCAGCATTGGAAAAAATGGACTCAAGTCGAAAAAAGGCACCTACAAAATCATCCAATTGCCAGGAACAGACTGCTCTTTCTCAATCAAAGCCTTCCCTTATTGGGGAGCCGATTGTGAGTCAGACTTCTCTTCTTCTGACTTCCGCTACAATGAAAAAGTTCAATGGGGTAGCTTCTTGGTATCTCCTATCGACGACTATGTCCATTACTACATGGAGGTAATCAACAAGAAGATCTTGACATCCACCATCACGAATGACAAGCACATCACTGATTTTGAATTGGTAAACAAAAGTGAGGCAGACTTGGATTATGCTTTCTTCCTTTTGCCTGTCAACCTAAAGATTCACGCAAAGGAACCATACACGCCAAGAACGGTTTACTTCAAAATAGAGGGAACGAACATCAACTTCTCTATGATTCCGTACATCACGCCAACGATCAGCGTCACACCTGATTCTGCAAGCGTGTGCGAACGTTCATTCTCCGACGACACCGTAGAGGAGGCACTATACTGCAATGCGACAGGATTTTCGGATAACGAGTACTCTTGTAGTTGGTTCTACTCAAAAACAGAAAACGGAACATACCGATTGATGAGAAACCAAAACGACAAAAAGCTCGTACCAAAAAGAATCGGATACTACAAAGCATTTGCGACGGATGGCGTTTTTGATGTATGGTCTAAGCCTATCCATGTAGGAAAAAGATCGGACAACTGCATCTCCGTCATGATAAAAAGCAGTACAGGCGAAGACTACTGTTGTAAAAATGGCACATTGAAATTAAGTGCATATCCTATGGGTGAGAACTACAAATTCCAATGGTACAAGGGTTCTGTCAATGGAGAGAATTACAAAAAAGTAGAGAATGGCACAAGAAGAGAGTATAAAGCTGCCGTTTCAAAACCAGGAGAAGCATATTTTGTTCTCGTAATGAAAAATGGAGAGAGCGTAATGTCTGATCCATTCGTAGTAAAAGAACGCCCTGCCATTTCAAACAGCAAGTTGGAAATAGCAGCCTACCCTCAATCCGTTTGTCCTGGAAGATCGGTTGATTTGGTAGCCACCTTGGGTGACGGAAAGCCAAGGAAAGACGGGCTCGAATATTTGTTCGAATGGCACAAAAACGCCAACGGCAAGAACGAGATTTTGGCAGAGGTTAGTTCCAACGTGTTAAGTGTCGAACATTCAGAAATCATCGACAAAGAGAGTGAATTCTATATTATAGTGAAAGGTTGCGACGGATCCATACGATCAGATAAAAGCGTGAACGTTCGCTTAAACAAGAACGAAAAGGTTTGCTCTTCGGGTCAATTCTATGTAAAGACAAGTGGAAACGATCATCAAGACGGTTCAAACTGGGAGAATGCTTATTCTTCTTTAAGCAAGGCTGTCAAAGCGGCAAACGAATTCAGCAACATTCCAGCATACATAGGTAAAGAGATCAAAATTCATGTGGCAGCAGGAACCTATTTGCCAACTGAGCAAAAAGAGAATGCATACGAAATACCAACCAATACAACCATTTATGGTGGTTACTCAGAAACTCCGAAAGACAACGACAACTATTTTAGCGGAAGCAGAAATCCGTATTCTCCAGCTCGCGTAGATGCCAATGCTACTATTTTAAAAAGCAACTCCGGAGAGCAAAGACTATTCTCAGTAAAAAATGCAGACAACGTCAACTTCATAGGATTGAAGCTCGAGGGAGAAACGGTATTAAAGAAAGCTACGATTGGAGGTCGTGCCATCCTCATAGAGAACTCAGCAGTCAACATTGACTCTTGTACATTCACAGGTTTCCACGCAGACAAAGCATTTGAAAAGCCATTGACTGTCGTCTCTCTCGTCAGAGGCAAACAACACAGGAAGAACATGGTCAATATCTCTAACACGTCTTTCTTTGCAAACATGGGTGGTCAAATCGGTTCTTGTGTAGGCATTGAATCTGAAGGCGAAATAAACATAAAGAGTTGTACATTCTCTAACAATAACACACAATACTATGGTGGTGTTGCCGTATTGAGTTACAATGCCAGTCCTACGGTGAACATCGTCAATTCCACATTCTTTGACAACAGCACTCCGGAAGGCTTCGGTTACTACGGCCGTTCCGTATTAAGAATGGTCGGTGCTAATCCTAAATTCAACATCTACGGAAGCACTATTTCCGATCATTTCTACAAAGAAGATGGTAGTTTGAAGATTTACAACTCCATTGTCGAATGTGCAGGAAAAGCGGATGTTTACGAGAACAACTTCCCTAAAGAGAGCGAGTTCTCTGAAGACAGCAAGAACACACGCACCGAAAATTTCAAATACCTTTCTAACTTTAAAGGATTTGGACCTAACAAGATGCAAAAGACAGACGGCTTCACTTTAGTCATGATCCCAACCAACAAGATTGGAATTATCGGAAAAGCCGGAGCGCCTAACGCGAAGTCGATGACAGACCAAAGAGGCCATATCCGTAACAAACTATCATGTACATATGGTGCATACGAGGAAGACTTCACGGCTATCAAAACTACAGATAACCAATGTAGCAACGGAGAAACAAAAGCATCTTTGACATCCGATGTTTGTGGTCTAAAAGAAGTAAAACTACAATGGGTCAACAATTATATGGACATAGACGGTGCAACGGGCAAAGACTTGAACAATGTTGGCATTGGAACCTATTGGTTGGAGGCAAGCGGAGAAAACAGCGAAGGCAGAACAGTGATGATCCGATCTAACGAAATAAGGATTTCCGACATTTGTACAGAACCGGGCATTTACTATGTAAAAACCAATGAAAACGGAGGTGATGACCGAAATAGTGGTATGACCTGGAACCAACCATTTGAGACCATAGAAAAAGCCATTGAAGTCGCAAACGAATACACACAAAAGAGCAAAGGAAAACCCGCAACGATCTACATCGCAGCAGGAAACTATACGCCAAGCGACAAAATTGACGCTTTGTGTGCTGCTTCAACAAAAGTTACTATTTTCGGATCATTCCCTGACGATGCGAAAAAAGGAGACAAGGCTCTTCAAATGAAGAGCGAAACAGAAAAATTTCAGACAAAAATTAGTCAGAAAAAAATCAAACAAGGCAAAATCAAATGGGGCAAAGTCATTGTCAATGATTGCTTCTTTGAATAATGACATCAGCAGGAAACTCGACCATACGGGTTTCCTGCTTTATAATAGGCTTTGACACGGCTATCTTCAATAGCAAAAACATAGAGAACGAGTAGATCGGTGACGATGAATAGAGAAATTCTAAAATTAGCCCTTCCTGCTATCATTACAAACATTTCAGTTCCCTTATTAGGATTAGTGGACACATTTATTGTGGGACACTTATCCGTGGTCTATTTAGGTGCAATAGGAACAGGGAGTGCATTGATAAGCATGCTATATTGGAATTTCGGATTCATACGAATGAGCACAAGCGGAATAACAGCTCAAGCCTATGGCAAAAAAGAGAGTGCAGAAATGGCGAATGTGCTTACAAGAGCATTGCTTTTTTCATTTATTGCTGTAACATTCATCCTCTCCATAAAGGAACCATTTTGCGAGTTTGTTTTCAAATTCATGGAGACACCAGAGGAGATAAGAGAATATGCTAAAGAATATTTCAGCATCTGCATTTGGGGAGTCATTCCTATCCTATCTTTATATGCCTTGAAAGGTTGGCTTATTGGCATGCAGAACACGTTATACCCCATGATTATATCCATACTAATGAACGGCATCAACATTCTATTAAGTTGCCTATTCGTATTCCACCTAAACATGGAAATCGAAGGCGTTGCTTATGGGACGCTATTCTCACAATACATAGCCTTAATTATCGGCATTGGATTATGGTTGTACAAATACAATCACTTGATTCCCCTAATTTGCTGGAAGAAATCCATTGAAATAGGCAAAATGCTACGGTTACTAAAAATAAATGGGGCCATATTTATCCGTTCACTATGTTTAGTGGCAGTAACCACCTTTATCCCTTTTGCTGGAGCTAAAGAAGGGGCTATCATTCTGGCAGGCAACACTCTTCTAATGCAATTATTCACACTATTCTCCTACTTCTCAGATGGTTTTGCTTACGCTGGTGAGGCTCTTGTCGGCAAATTCATTGGAGGGGAAAAGAAAAAAGAAATGGGGAATGCTGTTCGTCATCTCTTTATATGGGGATTGGGGATTGCCATCTTTTTCGCCTTGTCGTATGCCGTAGGCACCAAGAACATTCTATCTATTCTAACGAATCAAACAGAAGTAATTCAAGAAATCGCACCTTACATCATTTGGGTAGTTGCCATCCCTATAGTGAGTTTTGCCGCATTCCTATGGGACGGCATTATGATTGGGGCAACACAAATCCGCCCTATGCTTTATGGCACAGCCTCAGCGGCCATTCTATTTTTCACTCTCTACACAAACTTGGTAGATTATTGGCACAACCATGCAATCTGGTTGGCCTTCGTATGCTATTTAGCAACAAGAAGCATCATACAAACAACATGGTGGTTATTCCACTCCAACAACATCATAAAGGGGAACAGACAATGAAATATGCCAAATACATATTACTATTGGCTCTTATTGCCATTACCCAACCATCAAATGCCCAAACAAGGAAAGAGGGGTTCTTCAATTGGATTGACAGGACTTTTTTTAGTTTCGATAGCACTTATGTCTATTCATATCCAACAAGATTAACTTTGACCCTTCAAAATAGGACTTGGAGAGACATATACACATTCGACATAGATAAGGGAAACGAACTAAGGGTAAAGTCCAAATATCTTTCTGACATTTCTATCAGCGTTGGATATAGCATCCTATCGTTAGGATACACACTTGGAATGAATAAGATCACTGGCGACAAAGACGCAAAATACGATAGATTCGACTTGAGTCTCAAATGTAACATGTTAGCACTGGATTTGAGTTCGGCCACAAACGAGAGTGAAACCACCCTATACAACAAAGATTATTCAAGTCCATTTTACGGCTTGAAAATGAATATGCAAGAGGCTTCATTGACTTACTATTTCAAATATAAAAAATACTCAAACGAGGCCGCTTATTCAAGTTGCTACCCCTACCGCCAAATCAAGAATGCAGGTTCACCCATCATCGGAATTTATTACGGCAAACATGACATCAACTGTGATTTGACAAAAATACCTGACGAATTTGAATTAAACATCTCCGAAGAAGAGACAAAAAAACACATACGCAATCAAGACTTATGCGTCAATGGTGGCTATGGATACAATTTTGTATTTGCAAAAGGATGGTTATTAAATGGAACAGCAATTCCTTCTATCGGACTTCGCATTCACGATGACGAGACAAGCGGCAAATATCAATTCGCCACCAACAGCAAACTAAAAGCAGCCTGCACCTACAACTCCAGATATTTCTTCGGTGGAATATCTTTTCAATATTCAACCTACTGGTATATCACCAAAGGCTACACAATTGAAAACTCAATTGGAGCTTGCACCTTGAACGTTGGCGTGAGGTTTTAATACAGGCAAACTCTATAAATCCACCGTTTGGGGGAACAAGTGGCTTCTTACTTCCGTTCAGCAATCTGCTCACCTCAATTTCGAAAACCACTCGAAATTAATTTATAGAGCCCCGCATAAAAAAAAAAATGGCGTCTTGATAAAGGAGACGCCATCTACAAGCTATAACTCTTAGAGTCATACTATCTCCGCATACAAATCAAAGTCTTCCGCGCCTGTGATTTTCACTTGGTAGAAAGATCCTACCTGCAAAACTTTATCTTTTGATATTAAAACTTCAGGATCAACTTCCGGAGAATCAAATTCAGTACGACCAATATAATAGTCAGGCAATTCTCTATCCACAATGACCTTCATCTCCTGCCCTATCTTTGAACTATTTATCTCCCAAGAGATGTTTTGTTGTAAAGCCATCAGTCTATCCACACGTTCAGATTTGACCTCAAAAGGAATATTATCCTCGTAGTGATTGGCTGAATAAGTGCCCTCCTCCTCCGAGTAAGGGAATGCACCCATACGCTCGAAACGAGCTTTAGATACAAAGTCCATTAAATCGTCAAAATCAGCATCCTCTTCGCCTGGATGACCAACAATCAATGTAGTTCTCAAATGAATACCAGGCACCTCTTCACGAATCTTATCAATCAAGGCATAAGTATCCTCCTTCGTAACATGACGATGCATCATATCGAGCATCTTATCACTAATATGCTGTAATGCAATATCGAGATATTTACATACATTCTTGCGCTCACGCATCACTCGCAACAAATCGAATGGAAATTTAGCTGGATAGGCATAATGCAAACGAATCCACTCCACTCCGGGCACATCCGATATTTGCTCCACCAAAGCAGCCAAACGATTCTCCCCGTACAAATCAATGCCGTAATAAGTCAAATCTTGAGCTATGACCTGAAACTCTTTCACTCCTTGAGAAACGAGCCATTTCACCTCATCAACAATTTCTTCCATTGGTCGAGATTTATATCGGCCAGTGATGATTGGGATAGCACAATAAGAGCAACAACGGTTACAGCCTTCCGAGATCTTCAAATAAGCATAATGAGATGGTGTGGTCAATGTACGTTCCAACGAAAGGGCGTCATCATAACTCTTACCCAAATCTGCCAACAAATTCTTCCAATTGAACTTACCATAGAAATGGTCCACCTCTGGCAATTCGCCCGGCAACTCCTTCATATATCGTTCGGACAAACAACCCATCACATAAAGTTTCTTAATCTTCTTTTTTTGCTTAAGCTGGCCCATTTGGAGAATCATATTAATAGATTCCTCTTTCGCATCACCAATAAAACCGCAAGTATTAACGATTGCTATCTCTCCTTTGGGATTCTCCGGATCATGTTCAACAGTATATCCATTTGCTTCCAACTGTCGACTAAGCATCTCCGAATCAACCAAGTTTTTCGAACAACCCAAATTAATTATACTAATCAAATTCTTTTTCATTAGATATCGAATTGGAATTGGAAGGTTCTTGCAAAAACAAGTTCGCGTTCCATAATACAAAAAGAGGGGGATCCAAAGGACTCCCCTCTTCCATTTTATTTTAATCAATTACTTTAACAACACTATTTCTATAGTTCCTTGCAAGACTGTTCCATCTCTCATAGCCACCTCATAGAAGTAAACTCCTGGATCTGCCATTTCACCATTAGTTGAACCATCCCAACCATCCATACCCTCAAATATCAATTGGCTGTAACGGTTGAAAATCTTAACAGGGAACGATTTCATGAATACGTCGTTCATACCATCGACAGTGAATGGAGTAATTGCAGTCGGCAACTTATCGTTTACATTTACTGTAACTACATTTCCAGAGATTGATGGACAAACCTCATTCGAAAGAACGACATAGTAAGCTGTAGTATCACGAGGACCACGCTCAATTGAAGTTTGACCATTGTGAATGTATGACTCGTAAATCACCTCATCCTCTATGTCATCGACATCATCAAATACGAAATGCTCATCACCCTCTCCTACGAAGAATCTACGGTCAAACTTGCCTTTGACAGCATACCATTGACACAACAAGCGACCATAATTAGAATGAAGCGAAAGTTTCACTTGATCACCCAACCAAATGGTTGAATTTTCCTTCTCGTTCACTGTAACGAAGATTTCATCAGACCTGAGTCGGTCATAGACATCAACCATGATTGAATCACGAACCTTATAATCATCTGTTCTGAACAAGTAATAATAGATCGAATCAGCTCCAAGCAACTTCATTGTATCCTTATGTGTTGTCGGGATAGAATCACCAATACAGAAATCATAATAAGTGTCAATTGAAGTTGATCGACCACACTCATTCTCTGCATAATAAATGAATGAAGAACTATCTTGTTGGATGAAGATTGAATCTCCATACTTATAATCAACACCATTCAACAACCATCCTTCTTTTGTTATAACGCCACCCTTGTCATCCACACATCTCAAATAACTATTGAGTGTCACGCTATCAACACCATTGAATTCGCAGACTTTCTCCAAACCAGAGCCCATCGTAATTCTTGGACGCTCCTTAATTTCCAAGAAAGAATTAGCAGTATCCGAACACAAGGTCAAGGTATCCATTGCCACGAAATAATAGTGACCACTTTGTGACTGCTTACGCAAATTAATTCGAGCATTCTTTACCGAATCTGCCATTGCAGAAGAGCCAAGAGTTCTTGAGGAGAACTTATTCATGTATGTATTCGGGTTGTTACTGTAAACCAAATGAGACTCGGCTACAGTATCCAAATAACAGTCATAAACGAAAGCGGTTGGTATGTATGTATACGAACCATCCCAATCCTCTACGAGATTGTCACCCTTAGCCAAACGAACTTGTTGAGACCACAATGTAAGAGGGTTTCTATCATCAGCACAAAGAGCAGTATCGAAAGCTGTCACTGTTACAATCTCTTCCCTCTGAGGGACTAACACATACTTGTCAAGAGAAGAACGATTACCACACATATCCTCTACATAGACCTTGACTGTAAGTGACGCCTTGATCAAAGTATGAGCCTCAGGCGTTTGATAAACCTTGATATTAGTAATGTCTGTACAGTTATCAGAAACTATAGACTTAACCTCTACTGTGAAGTCAGGAACACCAAACGTACATCCCTTGTTGTAGATAGAGAGAACGGTATCCTTCCAATCTTTAGGGAATGTAAATTCAGGAGCCATCGTATCGACAATCGTCACATATTGAGTATGCGATGTCTTATTCTCGCATCGGTCTTCTGCCGTCCAAACACGAGTGATTGTGTAGTTGTAATAGTCACAAGAATTTGGATCATTTCCTCTTGTAGAAGACTCAGAGAACTTAACATCAACCGGTGTTGGAAGACAATCATCGTCAGCTGTTATAGTCATTGCAACTGGAATTTCATCCGTACAAGCCAATTTGATGTGATTAGGTGCATCGCTCAAAGATGGAGCGACATTGTCCACTACATGAATCTTTTGCTTACATTGGATGTCATTGTTTCGAACATCAGTTACTTGATACGTTCTCACGACATAGAAATCACAATGCTCATCAGTAGGAACCTCATCAGTCAAAACCTTGAACGAACCTTCTACAATCTTTGATTCATTAGAGAATTCTCCACCAGCCAATTTAAACTCAGCGTAAGTAGCGTAAGCAGCTGGCAAGTTTTCCACACATTGAACAGCCTCATTAATATCCCTAGGACAAATCAAATCATCAACAACCCAATCCTCTACGACTACGACTTGAGAGCATGAGTCTGAATTACCTGAAGCATCCGTATATACCCAAACCACTTTTGTCTTCGTATTCAATAGATAAGGATCGTCCATTGACTTGCCATCCTCTCGATGACCAACCGCCACAATCTCGCCGTCACACTTATCTGTAACAGAAGGAACCACAAGACCTGCAGCCTTAGCCTCTTCTGCCGTCACTGAATTATCAGAAACTGATTCAGAAGTAATTCTCACCTTGATAGTATCCTTCAAAATCGTACAATCAACAACTGGAGGCAAGGTGTCTTTAACCACCACATTCTGAACACAAGTGCGAACACCCGTGCTGAGAGGACTCTTGAATGTCCAATCAATCACAGTAACACCCTTCTTAAACACTGCAGTCATTGGTTCACCATCTTGACGAGAAGCAACACCTGGAACAGGAATACCCGTACAAGAATCTTTTGCGACAGGGATATTCAAATTCAACTTAGTTCCATCAAATTCACACTCATCAAGAGTCAAGTATAGAATTGTATCTTTCAAAGACTCACAATCAAAGATCGGCTTGTTTTGACCATATACATATACATATTGATCACACTCTTTAGCCACCGCATTAATCATAGAGTCTATGAAAACCCAATGAACTTTCAATGTATCTCCAACCTTAGCCGAAACATTTTCGACCAAAACATCATCTACATAAGCCTTACCTGGAATTTCGACCTTTGTACAAGAATCAATTGCCGCATGAGAGCCAAGAGCTTCAACCAACTCTTCGGAAGAAACCTCACAAGTTCCATCTTTCGCATACAATTCGATATCGGCCAAAGACGAACAATCAAAGATTGGAGCAACCGAATCAAGGACATGAATAGCTTGCTTACAAACAAGATCTTGACCGGAGAATGAATATGACCAGTAAACAGTATCCAAACCTACTACGAATGGATCATCCATTGACTTGCCTGACCATCTTGTCAATTCAGGCTCAATAACCGTATTTGAGCAAAGGTCAACAACCTCAGGTTGCTTGAAGTTAATCTCAGACCATGTGAGATCGCAATCATTAGGAGAAAGCTTTATCAATGTATCTGGATAATTGTTACAATCAACTGGCATCTCGTTCACATCACCAACCCTAACCGGTTGGTCACAAGACTTAATCGAATCAACCATAGTGACTGAATGGTCTGTAAATGTCCAAGTCACATTCCAAATACCAGTAGGAAGCGTTATCTTCCATTCTGAAGAATCTGCATTGGCAACCAAAGGTTCACCATTAAAGGTAGGAATACCCTTAATCTCAGTCACACCAGATTGTTCAGGGCAAGGATGTTGTGCTACTTGTGTCGGCAATGTAGCTTCAGCCTGACACTCACCAGTTGCCACATTCACTTTAATTGTATCATCAGCAAGTGCGACACAATCAAATATTATCTCTTTCTTGGTCAAGATTGTGATATCTTGATCACAAGAGTCCTTTTCTGAAGAGAATGGGCTAACGAATACCCATCTTATCGTAGTTGTTCCGACAGGATATACACCATACAAGTCTCCTCCATCCAATCTTCGACCAACACCAGGAACAGAATCATGCGTACATGCATCCTCTGCGTTAGGAGTCTTGATGGTCTGCTCACTCAAAGTAGTGTCACAACCCTCTATCAAAATTGGATCAGATGCCAAAGACTTACAATCGAAGATTGGCTTTTGGTCACCCGTAACAATAACTGGTTGATAACAAATCTTTGCAGTCGTTGTCAAAGAAGAATCTATGAATGTCCACTTAATCAAAGTTGTATCACCCACCATATATTTTTTAGGAAGAGGTCCATCGTTATAAGACGGAACACCCTTGATAAGAGTACCTGTACAAGCATCTTTTGCGAAATGATCTTCAAGTTTTCCAGCCACTACACTAGAATCCGCATAACACTCGCCCTCTTCTGAAGCAACACGGATCGTGTCAAGAGTAGAACAATCGAAGATTGGTTCCTTTCTTGTCAAGACCACAATGTCTTGAATACAGAAGGTATCCTTAGTAGAGTATTTACTCTTAAACGTCCACTTAATAGATGTAGTAACGCCTGCTGGATAACTTCCATACAATTCGCCACCATCCAAACGAACACCAACACCTTCTACTGGATCTCCCGTACAAGCGTCTTCTGCATAAGGAGTCTTAATTTCATTAGCTGTCAAAAGAGTATCACAGCTATATGTTTTGAAGGTATCTAGAGGCAATGAATTGCAATCAAAGATTGGAGCCTTGTCTCCAATAACTGTCAACCAGTGATCACACTCTTTCTTTGAAAGATTGACATCCTCATTTTGGAATGTCCAGTGAATTGTAATCGTATCACCCACCTTCAAGACGTCAGGGATATTAGCTGCATCATACTTACCAGGAATCAAGATGGTATCAACACAAGCATCCTTTGCAAAAGAGACATTCTTCAACGAATCGAGCAACTGCTTGATGTACTTGCTTTCCAAATAACATTGACCTGTTTGAGTTGACAATGTTGAATCAGGCAACAATGAACAATCAAAGATTGGTTCCTTACTATCGAGGACATGAACTGGCTGCCTACAAACAACCGAATCATTCAAAGATCTGTATTTATAAACCCAAACAATAGTATCGTGGCCTACTCCGAATGGAGACTCCAAACTCAACTTAGAAGTTCTTCTCAAGATTGGATCAATCAACTCACCTGCGAAATCACCACAAGCATCGTATGCATCAGGAATACCATTCTTCAAGTTGAGAAGAAGCGTATCACAAACTTCCTTGCTCAACTCAGCTCTAATTGGTTTGATAACGCTACAATCGAAGAGAGTTGCATTATCCTTACCAACTTGAATAGGTTGTTCGCAAATCAATGTATCATTGATTGTAGTATGCGATGTATCGATAAAGATCCACTCAATCCAGTTAACGCCAACAACATAATCATCGCTCCACTTCTTTCCACCCTTACGGCGAGAATGAACCTCTATAGTAACATCATCCAAACAAGGGTGCTTAGCATCAGGCACTACCAAATCGGCAGA
>JAKSKZ010000031.1 GCA_024401475.1 Paludibacteraceae bacterium
AGTTAAAAGAGTCAGAATGATAAAAATTAATCCAGCCATTTTCTTAGCATATTAAAGATTCAAACACTTTTCGGAACACTCAAGCAAGAGGTAAAACTATTTGAACGCATTCTCATAGATTCGCAACTCGTTCAATTCCCTCACGTGGACATAGATTTTATCGTCTGTCACTATAGGCATTGCCACCAATCCCCCTCCGGCAACCCCCAACGGAAAATCTTCTATCACTTCCCTTGTCTCCAAGTCTATAACACCTAAGGAACTAGAGTTCTCCACCCAATTATCATGAACGTAAAACAACTTGTTTCCGTGTATGGTTGTATGATATACACCACTCCAATATTCACCCTCCCTCAAGACAACCTCTTCGACTTTTCCTGTGAAGGGATCTAATTCCGTGAAACGCAGTTCTGTTGTATGATCTTTACAATGGTATGAAGTCAATCCATACAAGATTTTATTGGGTCCTTGTACATATTTTTTTCTACAATGTTCCACCTCATCAACCTTCCAAATCTTTTCGCCCGAACTCAAATTATAGCCTTCGACAGAGACAATCCTATTTTTTTCATTCACACAAGTAATCACCACCACATCATCCACAACGATCACAGCATCTTCGAGGATTTGATTCCCTTCCTCCACCTTATACTCCCATAGACGCTCGCCGGTCTTGGTGTAGAAGATGAGAGACTCCCCAAGTACATGATACAACAACAAGATTTCATGCTTTGTGTCAAAATACATTGGCTCATATTTTGCGTCTGATGAAAACTCAAAATCATATTTGTTTCCCTTGTTTTTCAAAGAAAAATATGAATTGCCTCCAGTGTACTCATAGGAACAACTCCACTCTGAATTATAATAAATTTTCAACTTATATCTAAAATCCTCTTCCACAAATGCATTGCCATCAAAACGAGAATACGAAGAATAAATCTCGCCCTTCTTCCTTATCTTTTGGAAAAGCACCTCGTTCTCATATTGATAGATATCATTGTCCTTCGCTGGCAAAATCTGCTTACCTATCAGTATCTTATCACTGCACGCTAGAACTTCCTCACCTCTGTACAAGAAAAAATTCTTTATTCCTTTTTTAGATTCTATTAATTTCATATCAAGCAACTATAGATTAGAAATTGTTTAAATTTAGTTTAAAATCTTTTATATAAGACTCAAAAAAAACGAGTCGAATTACTTAATAAAATATTGATTATCAGTTTGACAAGTGGATGATTTTTCATATCTTTATAGTGACAAAAAACAAAGAAAATGAACAATTACCCAACAAATCTCACCGATAATCAGTGGAAAGATAGACAATAATTATTATTTCGCAAGTCCTATCCTATATAGAGGGCATTACCTTGAGGTGACGCATAGTATTTCGGAACGGAATACTTTAGCAGTTAAACAATATCCGTTTGACTTATCAACGCTATCTCACCATTCGTAAACTCAAATGCGAGGCCATCATCCGTTGTGGGGGATTCGCAGAGCCAAGCGATGCGGCCGTTGGTTTTGATGAAGAGTTGGGTGAAATCCAAGAGACCTGGCACCACATTTTCTCGTGTCACGTTTTCACGCAAAAGACTATCCGGCAAATCAAGGTACTCCACAAAATCATCATATCCCTCCATATAATAATCCAAAGTAGCATCCTTAATGCCCTCCCAACGAGTAGCATTGAGTTCTATGAACTTCTGATAAGACGCACGTTGTTTGTCGCTTACTGGCTTACCGTAGGTACGAATGGTCACAGGCATTGTGCATATCTCCTCCGTCAGACGAACTACCACCTCTTTACTCCATCCCGTCGCATCCTTGAACAGAACACCACACACCTCATCAACCACCTTCTCCTCGTTGCGGTAGTTCCTCAATTGTTCAGGCTGCATAAACTGAATCTGTGCCTCTGAAAGCAACACACCCATGTACGAGTCATTCCATGCCGTGTAACAAATCCATCCATAATTGCCCTCTTTATCAATGTATAATGTTTTAGGCAAGACCGTCTGAACCACGATAGGTTGACCAGACGCCAACATCTCATCCACCTGTGCGGAATCTCCCACATAGGCGGTCAACATCATTTTTGAGAACGCCTCAAAAAGATCCTCCTTTTTCTGCGTATATTCCGCGTAGGCCTTCTGTTGAACAGGGGTAATACCCTCTTCCGAACTACCCTCCAATTCAATCTCCAGATTCTCTAACTCACCGAAGAAATGGTGTTGCTCCAAGCCTTTCCAAGAGTTCTCGCCATCGTGAATGAAAAGGCCAAGGGTTGGATCGTTGATTTTGTGGAGGTATCGCAGTTCATTATGAGACATTACACGAGGCTCCGATTCGGAAAGTAGCACGGCTATGGTATCGTTTTTATTCCAACAAGCAGAAATGAGCCACCCATAACTACCATCTCTACAGATAAAAATATAATAGACCGTCATCAACTCACGGATGATGTTCTCCGTGGCAGTATCCTTCCGATGGTCTTCATCCAAATCCACCACCCTGAATATCTCCTCAAAGTTCCACCTGAAATAATCTAACATTACGGAAGGAACTCGCTTGATATATTGCTCCTCATTTTTCAGATAGGTTTGGTATGCGTTCCTTTGGATATCAGTGACTCCTTCGTGATTTTCATCCTGAATCCATAAATCGACTTCCTCAGCACTTTCAAACAGAGTGATCCCTAAATGTTTCCACCAAATATGACCACGTTCAAAATAGGATAACCCGTCCAAGCTTGAATCGATTATTTTCTTTGCCATTTTATATCAATTATAAGTTTCTTTAGTTACACCATTATCACTTTGTTGATCCTTAGCAACATTCGACCCAACAACATTACCCTTGACCTTCTCAACATCTTCGCCTTAGGCTATTGGGGGTAATTAACGCTAAATTATAAAAAACTTGCGACATATACACCTCCCCCAAAATAATACTATCATATCACTTAACCGTACCCATCAATCTTAGTTAAACGGAATTTTGCCCCTCGTCCGAAGGACGATACCTCCATAACCATGTACGTCGTAGCGACAGCGGAGACGTGCGTGGTGGGAGGAAGGGCTTCGCTCTGATGTACGGGGTTATGATAAAGTAACGTCCTACGGACGTGGATGGATGGTGTATGACCAGTTTGGAAATACCCTTTTATAGATCCTTTGCTTTTTCCTGCCAGTAGTCGCTACGTTCACTGCGGAAATCACCACCATTGAGTAGGTATTCACTTAAAGAATCTGCCGCAAACATCAGTTCATGTCCAGGCAAGAATTGATAGATCTTACCGTCTGCCTTTTGCACCATAACAGCATTGTCTATGCCCACTGATTCAATCACATAACAATCCATCGGGAAGTCAGGGAAATCTTCCCGCATACACTGAGTACGATCCACAGTGGAGCAATCTTCATCTTCATCAATTCCACATAATTCAATGCTACCCACTGAGATTGAACCATACTTTTGAACATATTCCACAAAATCCTTTGCGAACTCAACCTCCAATGTCTCAGCGGCTTGTTCAATTTCGTCAAGATCAACTTCACCTACTGAATAAAGTTTATCAACTTCACCCAATGATTTAATCACCTCAATGATATTCTGTCCCATATCTACTGTTTTAAGAAATTGTTTAAATTTAGTTTAAAATCTTTTATATAAGACTCAAAAAAACGAGTCGAATTATTTGATAAAATATTGATTATCAGTTTGATAAGTGGATGATTTTTCATATCTTTATAGTGACAAAAAACAAAGAAAATGAACAATTACCCAACAAATCTCACCGATAATCAGTGGAAAATTATAGAAAAATTTGTAGATGTGCAAGCAAGGAAACGAAAATATCCATTAAGAAGTGTTTTTGACGCCATCAGTTACCTATTAAAATCAGGTTGTCAGTGGCGAATGCTTCCTAAAGATTTCCCTCCTTATAACACTGTGTTCTACTACTTCAGCAAGTGGAAAAACGAAGGCATTTTCGAAGACTTGTTCATAAAGATACACATATACCTCAGAGTCTTGCTGGGTCGATGTGAGTGCCCAAGTCTCGGGCTTATAGATTCGCGGAGTGTGAAAACTTCACATCACGTTGACAAATGCAGAGGCATTGATGGCAACAAGAAAATCAAAGGGAGAAAACAACATCTTGTAGTTGACATATTGGGTATCCCTTTGGCTGTCGTTGTACACGAGGCGAATATCCATGACAGCGTAGGTGCTGTCCAAGTCTTTGAAAATATGAGATATAAGTTCCCTAAACTTGCAAAAATAATTGCAGATGGCGGATATCGAGGAGAACAATTATCCAAAACGCTTAAAGCAACTTTAGGATGCGATCTTGAGATTGTACTCAGACCTGATGAATGCCCTTCTAAATTCCAAGTCTTGCCCAAAAGATGGATTGTGGAACGCTCGTTTGCCTGGCTTGAAAATTTTAGAAGACTAACTATTGATTACGAATTTTACTCTGAGTCTTCTGTCGCAATGATTCAATTAGCCTTCTGCTTTTTGATCCTTAACAAAATTTTCCACTAAAAATTAAACAGCTTCTTAATTATTAAGGAATTTATATCCGAGTTGTCCAAACCTATTTATTTTTAATACGCTTGCTCTACGGACTCGTCCGGGTCTGGCTATTATCTTGTCAGGCGACAAGATTGAAGTCACTGTACAGGATGAGTTGATCGGATACTTACCGCTTTGCTGATTCTGAATACAATAGATTCTGGCAAAGCATAGGGGTGGACTTTATTATTTATAAGTAAAAATGAAGAATCAGAAGACATCGTAAGATGCGAGATTGTTCATGTTTATAAAAACGATTTTGTTGTGTTTTTAGTGCATGACACAGTTTAATTTACTTCGCTTGCCATATTTTCTAAATTTTATGTTCGCGACAAAGATAAGGAGCAAGCCGAGTTTTGAATTGGATGCAACATAGCCATGTAAAAAGGGCATCAAAGTCAAAGCTCTGACACCCTTTCAAAACACGGTGTTGTCTAATTTACTTATTTTCTTTCTGGACCGCCATGGTGATGTCTGCGACCTTCCTGCTTGCCACCTTCAGGACGAGGACCTTTTGGCTTGCCATCCTTAGGGCCACATCCTTCTCTTCTATGAGCATCGCACTTCATAGAGTCCAATTTGGCAATTTGCTCAGGAGTGAGAATAGATTTAAGAGTTTCCCTCTCTTCTTCGTGCATTGCCTTCATTTGCTCTCTTTGCTTGTTTGCCATAGAATCGAATTTGGCTGCTTGTTGAGTCAAACAATCCACCACCTTTTGTCTTTGTTCGTCTGTGAGATTTAGTTCTTCTGACATTCTATCAACACGATGTTGAATCATATCATTAGGATTCATAGGTCTATGAGGTCTACCCTCCTTATGACCGTGTCTATGACGACCGCCATGACCATCACAACCCAATTCGCCCTCTGGAGCTTCACATTTAGGAGCATCATTTCCAACATTATCTGCAGATGAACCCTTAGAACCACATGAATTAAGTGATAACGCTGCAAAAGTAATTGCAAGATAAAATATTTTCTTCATACGCTTCACGGGAACTATGATTATTATTAGCAATAACTCATATCAGTTCCCCTTTTAATATAAGCCTTGCATTAAATCCTGTTTGGGGATTCTTTTCTCATTTCTGTTTTAAAGATAAACAGACCCAATGCCAGGCACAAAACAATCTCGACAAACGTTCTATTCACAAGGATGGAATGGGGGAAAACGAAGAAGAATGGCCTCATCTTTCTTTTAAACCACAATTACTTCTTTATCACATCCTTATATTCTAAATATCTCACCATTATCTCGCCCACGAAACGAAACGTCTCTTCGCCGCGAAGATACCCGCAACGCACTACAGGATCGTTAAAATAGTCGGGATTACTCTTCCACAAAAGACAATCGGCCACGTTACCCTCCCACTTCAAAGGATTACGACCATGCTTCTCTGCTAAAGCCATAGCATCTTTCACATGCCCTACGCCAGCATTGTAACTTGCCAAAACAAACTTAGCACGCTCCTTTTCATCTTCAATGGAGGTGAAATATTTTTCTACAGACTTAAGATACAAAACAGCAGCCTGCACACTCATTTCCGGTTCTTCTATCCGAGAAGAATCGACGCCCATCGCCAAAGCCGTATGGGGCATAATCTGCATTAATCCCTTAGCACCCACCCACGACTTTGCCATAGGTTGAAAACGAGACTCTTGATAAGCCAACGAAGCCAAAAGTTTCCAATCCCAACCAATCGTTGGGGCATACTTCTTGAACAACCCATCAAAAATGGAAATGGTATGATTGTCTATATACTTTTTATAATCCCCAGAACTGGCTTTCGCTTGTTTGAAATACTTGTAATAAAGATATTGATAGATATAGTTGTTCTTCGATTCACTGAACCAATTATTCACCACATTGCAAAGGCTATCCGACTCCAAGTTTACAGCCCAAGCCGAACGTTGATCATACCCAACCTTTAAATGGACATCGATGTTAGAATAGTACGTTGTATTGACATCTGCAATATTATTGTCGGCCAAGGTGAAATCTATCTCACCCTCAGAGACCTTCTTTATCAAAGTCTCCTCATCCTCTTCGTTGGTAACAACCTGTATCTCAATTCCTCCGCCCAACTCGTTATTCAAATTTGTCAGACGTTCCAAATATTTAGAATTCTCAACCACGAAGACGCGACGACCAATCAACTCCGTAACATCATTCAACAAACGGGCGTTCTTTTCTTTTCGCTGCACCAAGACCTGATTAGTAACATATTCATGCTCCGTAAATTTCACCCGCCCCTTATACTCATTGGTTATGGCTAATGGATAGGCCACCAAATCCACCTCTTCGTTGGAAAGCATCTCCACCAACTCTTCCATATCTTTCGCCAAAAGGATTTCAAGATTCAAACCTAAGGAGTTGGCAAATTTTGAGGCCATTTCATATTCATAGCCCATCTCTTTCCCTTGCAAATTAAAGTAGGATGTGGATCGCGAAAGTGTCGCCACCTTCAAAACAGTAGAATCCTGCGTAAGAGGAACTGATTGCTCACTACCGCCTCGCCCATTTCCACATGAAACCAAGGAGAGACAACCTACTAACAGAAATAAATATATCAGCTTCCCAGTCATAATTAAAACTTTAGATTCGGTTCAACGTACGCAATAATCCTTTACCACCCCATGATGGAGGCGACATAAGGAATCAACTCGTTGGCCATTTTCTGCTGCTGACGCAAAGAAGGATGCCAATCGGCCCCATAGCCCAAAGTTCCATCGTGAGGGGCAAAATCGTAGCGATAGATTTGGGTATCACCCATCTGTTTTCTATCCTCCACTATTGCGTTCAACCTTGTTTGAAACTCGTCCAGAACAGGAGAGGCTGGCAACATGCAGCCAGTCAACAATAGTATCTTTGTGTTCGGATAATGGTTTCGAATTTCCGTCAAAAAATCACGATAGGCCTTATCAAGCAACTCCATACGGAACCCTTCAGTACTCAAATCATTCGTCCCCAAATTGACCACCAACAAATCCGGAGAAAACGATGAAAAATTCCAAGTTGTATTCTCTTCAGAGATCAACACATTGCGATAGACGACAGGCATTGGCCGAAGGGAACCTTCTGGTTTGTCGGCATAATTACGATACATGCCAATGCCCGAACGAGCGACAACCATCATCTCTGCATCAAAGGCACTTGCTGTCAAAAAGGCAAATGAGCGAACGAAATTTGAAGTGGAATCATTAAACGGACAAGTCTCATCGGCAGCCTCAACACCATAGGCACAAGTGATGGAATTCCCGATGAATTCGATTTTTTTTGAGCGTCTTTCCAAGGGATAGATGTTAAAATCTCCCCCAACCATAAAGCCATAGAACTCAGGTTGGCAAAACAACCCTTCCGACTTCAAAACCAACTCCAACTGATGCCGACCTTGAGCCAATGAATCCAAGAAGAATAGTCTATTCCCATCAAAAGGTGCATCATAAGTACTTATTTGCGACTTCTCTTTTCCGTCCACGAACAACGTGAAATAACCTGCATTGGGCTTGAGTGAAGCATAAACTTTGGCACGTCCCTCCACATCCACACCTATGGCAATACGAGAACCAGGATAGTCAAAACGCTTGGAATCGGCAGTTGTCAAGAAACGTCCTTCATAACGAATCTGTGGAGTCGATGAAACATAAAACGAAAGCTTAGCTCCATTTTCGCATGAAATAAATGCCGAGAGCATCATGGCAATCAACAGAAATACGGATATTTTAGGGAAACTCATACCAAAGCTTTTTTACAACTGTCCTGCCTCGACCAAAATAATCACACGCTCAACAATTTTATCCTTGTCGTCCTTATCATAAGTCGTCTTCAAATCAGCACCGAAGAGTTTGGCAAAACCTTGCCAGAAGAAGGCACGGACACCGCCACGATATTGCTTAATCAACTCGTATGAGGTTTGGTCGCACTCTCTATCCACCAATCGGATAAGCATCTTTCCCTGCGACAAGGTCATCTTTCTCATATCTGATTCATATTGGCCAATCAACTCTTCCTCCTTGGATTTCATATAAGCCTTGCGGTCTTTCTCCTCCGGAATCTTTTCCAACTCGGCATTGATGCGTTGCAACGTAGAACCAATCGCCTTGGCATAAGGAAGCGTACGTTTCACATCGCGCACCGTCTTCCAATAAAACTTCTCCTGCTTGCTTGTTTCAAACTTCAAGGCCGGGAACACGTAAATCGTAGGCAACACCAACTGAGGGATTGTATCTCCGTCTTCAATATAAGCAAAAACCACATTCTCCATATTAACGGAAACATCCTGAGCTTTTGCCGAAAAACAAGACAAAGACAAAATCATCGAAACAAATATATACTTTAAGAATTTACTCATACTCTTTTTTTTAGATAAATAAAATGCGCTAACACTAATTAAACAACTGATATAGAAACACTTTCACCCTTTCCCCATCAACATACACTCAACCATATCAGAGCACTTACATCAATTATCAAAGGTAATGATTTAATCGTAAGGTACAAAGTTTTAGGCTGATATAATATTTCTCCTTTTATTTTATATAATGTTTTTTCTATTGATTATTACTTTTCTTAAACCTAAAAAAGAGACTGTCAACTTTTATCCGTCCAACATTACATCCAATAACGATAAAATAATTAACTTTGCAAAAAAAGAAACAAATGTTTTGTTTGGCGCAAGGTCGCCGTTTTATTTGCTATGCGTTTCATCGTACTAACTCTGTTTTGGATGATTCGAACCTCCATTTTCTCAATGGACCATCAGAAAGCATCCGACCCTATTTCTTTAGGAATGGGAGGCGTTGTTCATTGCTCTCCTCATTTCGAAAACCCATCAAACATCTCTTTCCTCGACAGCAAAATAGTCTATATAAGTTACCATAACGAATACGAAATAAAGGAATTGGGAGAATGGAACGCAAGCCTAGTCATCCCATCACAATGGGCACACCAGCACTTCTGCATCAACCATTTTGGTTTCGAGAACTACAACCATACTTCTCTAAAATATGGTGTGGGAAAAATATTGTCGAAACGATGGAGTCTTGGCACCTCCATACGACTGAAACACCTCTATTTCGCAGGTTGCCAGGAGGCTCAACTATTTCTCTACTGCAACATTGGGGCAAGTTACAAACACTCCGACAAAATCAACATTAGCTTACTGACTCACAACATATTAGAATCAGAGTTAACCTCTACAGACGAGGAACGCACGAAAGAAAATCACGCTCTGATGGCTTGCTCCTCCTTCCGATTTTTAGACAACGCTCGTTGGTGCTTGGAAATCGAAGAAAATAATTGGTGCGACTGGAATATAAGAAATGGTTTTGAATTCGTCCATGAACGCTTGTCACTTCGTTGTGGCTTCTATATGCTTCCGTTAATTCCCACTTTCGGCTGTGGATTCAATCTCGACTGGATACAATTAGACGTTTCCAGTTCCTATCATAATCAATTAGGCTACTCTCTTGCCATCGGCATTGGTTCAAAATTCTAAAACAACATATATGCGTTTCTTGTTTATTTGCACATTTCTTTTTGTATTTCAACAAATTACATTTTCATCAGAGGATGGAGATGATATCCTTATCGACCTTTCCGAATCATTTGCAGAAGGGGAAAACACCAACATCGACTTCGAACTTCTCAGCGAAGAGATTGACCTTCTCGCCAAAACAAAAATAGAGTTGAACAAAGCATCTATCGATGATTTGCTACGAATCCCTGGCTTCACCCAAATAGAGGCAGAATGCATCATCGCTCATCGCATAAAATATGGACCTTTCCTCAGCATCTACGAATTAAAATGCATCAAAGGACTTAATTTAAAAGAGATAGAACGTCTTTCTCGCTACGTCTATCTTTCCGAATCAAGGAAGAAAACCGTCCAAGAACGATTGCATAACAACGAGAGCACACTATACCTTCGCTACGATCGAACCTTCGAAGAAAAGAAGGGTTACCACGCCTCAGACTCGTCCAAAGGTCCCGCCTACGTGGGCGACCCCAACCACTACTACCTCAAATATAAAACACGCATAGATGATCTTCTCTCCTTTGGCTTTTCCGGAGAAAAAGATGCCGGCGAAGCTATTTGGAAGGAAGAACAAAAGGTCTTCGACTTTCATTCTGCATTCCTACAAATCAATAACTTAAGTATTTTCAAACGCATTTGTCTGGGCGACTTCAAGGCGAATTTCGGACAAGGTCTCGTCATCGGGACAAGCAGCATCATTGGCAAATCAAACAATGTACTGAACTCGCTTCAACGCAACAAAGGTCTTTTCCCCTACACCTCCATCGGCGAGAGTGGATTTCTACGTGGTGGCGGGGCAACCTTAGGATGGAAACGGTTGGAAACATCTTTCTTCTACTCCAATAAACGTATCGACGCCAACCTCTCCTCCGAAGGCTTTATCACCTCTTTCAAAACAGACGGACTGCATAGAACAGAAAATGAATTGGCCAAGAAAGAGGTGACGAATGAGGAAATCATCGGAGGAAACCTCTCCTACAATGGAGATCGTCTGAAATTAGGCGGAACAATCCTCTCCTATCGTTACGGAGATACTCTTCATCCTGCCGACAAGGCCTACAACCACTACAAACTCTCCATGACAGACCACCATTGGAATGCCAGCATCGACTATTCGCTCTACATAAAACGCCTCTACTTTTTTGGAGAATGTGCAACAGACAAAAACGGTGGGACCGCCCTTCTCAATGGATGCAGAATTTTCCCTTCGTCAAGGGCTGGATTTCTTATCATGCACCGCAGATATTCTCCTCAATATCAAGCCAACTATGCCAACGGATTTGCAGAAAATTCACGCATCGAAAACGAGGAAGGACTCTATGTGGGCAGCGAATTCAAGCCTATGAAACGAATCAAGCTCTCCCTCTATGCGGATGCCTACACTTTTCCTTGGCTTCGATACACAGCATCACGCCCAAACACATCAGGTTACGATTATCTTGCCTATTTATCCGTTGTTTGTGGCAAGAAGACTTCCACCTACTTGAAATTCAAAGAGAAACAATCGGAGAAAGACCAATCGGGAAGTCAAGTCACGACGCAAGACAAAAAGCAAATCCTTCGTTACGGTATCCGCTCTAAGCATTGGGAACACCTTGAACTGCAGAGCATCTTTGAAGGGAACCGACATCAAGCAGGTTCTGGAACATCCTCTTACGGTTGGATGGCCGCACAAGATATTGACTTTCCTATTAAAAGACCACACCTCAAAATTTCCTTGCGATACGCCTATTTCCATACGCCTCAATACAACAACCGTATCTATCTTTACGAAAAAGACATTTTGCATGTCTTCTCCATCCCTTGCCATTACGGGATAGGTCACAAAAGTTGCATAAACGTACAATGGGACATCTGTAGTTCTGTCACTTGCTATCTGAAATATGGCATCTGCATCTATACAGACGGCAGAGAAACTATCGGATCAAGCAACGAAGAGATAAAAGGGAACAAAGTAACTTCGGGGAAAATACTAGTGAGGTTTAAGATTTGAAAACGTCCTTCAATAAAGCCTTGAGCTACAAACTAAAAGGGTGTACCCAAACACAAGTTCCAGCTACACCCTCCCGATCCTTATAAATCACCCGATCAATTTTTCTCCACCTCAGCAAACAATTCAATGTTTTCATCGACGAATGTGGCTACGATGCAAGTGGTTTCCTCCTCTATTTCGAAAAACTGCTCCTCCAATTCGTCAAACGCCTCAAAATCGACATACATGGAATAGAACTCCTCCTCTGTTGTCTCTTTTTCCAATTCATCCTTATTGGCATCATAGATTTCCTTAGCCGCATAAACCAACTTTCCGAACTTTACGGCGCCAAAGAGTTTCATCGACTTGGCAAATGGATTGTGGAAGATGTAGCCGCCATAACCATTTTGAATGAGTTGCACAAATCCGCCCTCGTTGATTTGGTCACGAAACAAATCATACGCCAACAAGGTATGTTGGTAAGCGTTCAACTCGTTCATCGTCTCAGCAGCAACCTCCGTCCCCACTGCAGCTTTATATTTATCTATAAAGACATTCAAAAACTCATCAAGACCTTCTTCCGATGCTTTGATAAGATCAGACTCCTTAACTATTATGCTCATACTACTATATTTTGTCTGTTTTCAACGAATGCAAAAATAAACAAAAAGGTCGGCATTTGCATACCGACCTCCATATCATTCAATCACAAAATTGCAAAATCATTTATAAATGCCCAAAACAAAGGAGCGTTCCATCGTTGAATCTTGAACATACGACGATAAGTCCTGCTTCAAATATAGAGCCTTATCCAACGACTTTGTCGCCTGTGCAGCCAATAGGAACTCGCCCTCCATACGCAACACTTCAAAATGTTGGGTGGAATCAGCCAACAAGGCAGAAAGAGAATCACCATACGACAAGGCCGCCTCTTCCGTCGAAAATTTGTCCATCACCAAATAGTAACTCTTCTGAGGAAGCACAACTTCAGCCAACTGCATTGGCGCGAAATTGGCTGTATCTACATGACGTTCGTCACTAACTGGCTGAGTCATAAACATTATGGCAGCAATCGCAGCAACACTTCCCACTAAGAAACTCGGGAAAGAACGTTTTGTGTTAGTTGACGTTGGAGTAGATTTCGTAGAACCGTCCTCCAAAAGCGGGAAATAAAACTCCCTCAAACCAAACGAAGTGGTATCCTCCACGGGCATCTCCCCAATACGGAAAGAGTAGCCTCCCTCCGTCTGAACAAACGAGCCATAGACGCCCACCTCAAAAAGTCCTTTGCTATTCAACGCTCTCTTCACAGAAACAACTGCATCAGAAATCTGTTTGGTAGCCTCCTCGAATGAGACATGCTTCTCCTGCATCAAGGCATGCGCCAACAAACCGTCGTTATGCACCAAGTGCGCATTAAACAACAATTCCTTACTTGGAGGGGCGAAATAACTTGAAGCATAATCAACAACTGCAGGCTTGGCATTCATGACAAATCCTCCCAAATCCGGGATGATAACACATGAATGAACCTTCATCAACTTCAACAATATGGAGAATATCTCTTGCATCTTTTCCTCTTAATTTTCCTACAAAGATATAACAATCGCACCTTCCCTAAAAATAGACGTGGGGGCCTATTCTTAACATAGTTATTAACAATCAAAAGCAAAACTGTTGATAACTTTCGCGAAAAAAAAGATTACAACAGAGCATTAACAGGCCAAATAGAACTCATTTTCAAACAAATAAAAAGGCGGAAAAGTTATCAACAAACAACTTCGCCGCCCTTTACCTAAAACAAAAATATAATCGATTACAAATCGACTTAAGCCTTCCCCTTGGAAAGTTGATACTTCTCGTATTCAGCCTTTAAACTCGCAAAGATTTCCTTTACCGTTTCAATCTTCTTGGCACGGAAAGCGTTGGAGCCAGCAAAGGCATAACCACGATCCAAATTACCCTTGAATGCGTTGTAGAGAGCCATGATGATGCAATAAGGACTCTTAGTGCTATCACAAGTCTTGATGCAGTGGCAAACGCATCCCTTAGGATGAGTGTTGCCGTCCTTCATCTTTTGAATGAAGCTATTCCAAATCGCACGTCCAGGCATACCTACAGGGCTCTTGATAATCTCGATGTCTTTCTCCTCGGCATTGATATACGTCTGCTTAAACGCATCAGAAGCATCGCACTCTTCCGTCGTAACGAAACGAGTACCCATCTGTACGCCTGAAGCGCCCAACTCCATGATACGCGACATATCCTCGCCTGTATAAATACCGCCAGCAGCAAAGACAGGGATTTGCTTCTCGTCCTTATACTCATTAGCCACCCCAACCACTTCTGGAATGGTCTTCTCCAAAGAGAAATTTTGATCCTCGATCTGGTCCTCCTTATATCCCAAGTGACCGCCAGCCTTTGGACCTTCCACCACGATTGCATCAGGCAAATAGTTATAAATACTCTTCCACTTTTGGCAGATGATCTTTGCTGCACGAGCAGAAGATACAATAGGCACCAACTTTGTCGTGCTATCACTCTTCAAGAACGAAGGCATATCCAAAGGAAGTCCCGCGCCGGAAAAGATAATATCCGCTTTTTCCTGGATTGCCGTCTTAACCATATCTGCGAAATTAGACATTGCCACCATGACATTCACACCGATGATGCCATTGGTCTTCTCTCTTGCTTTCCTAATCTCCTCTTTAAGACCATAAATGCTGGCTTTGAGATAGTCTGTCGAAAAATTCTTATAAAGCAAGCCTAAACCCGCACTAGAAATCACACCGACACCGCCTTCGTTTGCCACAGCCGAAGCCAATCCTGACAAAGAAATACCAACGCCCATGCCACCTTGAATCACAGGCATCTTCAATGTGAGATTTCCTATCTTAATCTCTTTCATTTAACCAATTCTAATTAGTTGATAAATAAATTTTAACAATTACAACTCAACAACGGATAGTTTTACAAGGAACAAATTCGTTGCAAAGCGAGGAAATATTACATTTAAATAATTAACATATGCAATTTCCTTGACAAATGTCATTGCAAATATAGGTATTTCATAAAGATTTCTATTACATTCTTATTAAAAAAATCTTTATACTTATAATGATAGATAAATCATCGAGATTAAAAGCAAAGAAAAGAGACAAATGGAATCTTTGGGTTGGCCTTGACCTCGATGGGGAAATGCTCTCCCTTCTCGGATATCTTGTCCGTCAACGCCTTCTGGCAGAACATCGTGTCCGCCGTGACGATGCAGCCGATGAGGTACAACTTGTCGATGAGATTCTTGGCCGTTGGAATCTCATCGATCGACACACGAATTAGACACCTTATTTTTGATGTTGCCAAAACATGGAATCGGCTACCGTGGCCGACATTTATCCGACAACCCACTCTGCTATATTCTTCTCCTTTGTGCTGAAATTCACTCCGATCTTCACAATCTTCTTGTCTGAAGCAGATATCTTTTTAGCGTATCTCTTTTCATCTATCTGAGCCAAAGCTATTTCTGCCGACTCATCACGCTTACATTCAATGATATAGACGCAATTGTTTGTTTCAAAGAAGACGTCGATGCGACCACCCAAAACTGGATATTCCACAAACACATTTTGTCCGGTGAATCTGATCATCAGATATAGCATATTGCGGAAATGAATCTCCATCATATTGGGCTCGTTGTTCTCAAACGGGATTTGTCCAATTATATGCTTGATCCGAAGAAGGATTCCTTCCACGTCATCGTTGTTGATTTTCTCATAAAGGTCTTGCAAATCATTGTCCAACAATCCTCCTTTGCCAGAATATTCGGCCAACAAACATTGTATAAAACCGTCTTGCACCTCTTCGTTTGGAAAGCCAAGTCGATAAAATTTTCCATTGAAGTCTTTGATTGTCAGATATCCACTCTGATACAAAGCCGCCACAATGTTTTCTTCTCCATTTCCGAAAGTGGCGATATTTTCAAGAGTGGCTAATATTCCGTTTTCTAATTTAGATAAATCCGGTTCATTCTTCTTCAAAATTTTCACCAGATATGTCGGTGTGCCTGTCGCGAACCAATAGTTTCTTAATTGTTTCTCGCTCAACGCATTAAGCAGGCTGAACGGGTTGTAGATATCTTCCGACTTTTCAGAAAAATGATAGCCATCATATTTCTTTTTAAGCAATCCATACATCTCATCCACACTGACATTATCATCTTCTGCAAATTTTTTAATCTCATCATCGAAACATGTGCGAAGCTCATTTTCTGAGATTCCACATATAGACGCATATTTTTTGCTCGTGGAGATGTCCTGCAAATTATTTGCCGCGCTGAAAATTCCCAGTTTGCCATAACGGGTGACGCCAGTAAGAAATGTGAATTTAATACATTTGTCTGCATTTTTGAAAACTCCATACAGACTTTGCAACACTGAACGATTGGCATCTTGAATTTCACTATTTCCGATAGTATCAGTCAACGGTTTGTCGTATTCGTCGATAAGGATTACGACTTTTTTCCCTGTTTTTTCGTATGCTCGTTGGATAACGCCTTGAAAACGAGATCCGAATGTCACCTCACTTGCGTTGGAGCCATACTTGCTTTCACATTTTTCCAAAAAAAGATTGACTACGCTATCAAGTTCGTTCTCCTTAACATATTTATCCCCCGAAAAATCCAAATGAAACACCGGATATTCAATCCATTCCGTCTCCAACGAATCGATAGCGAGACCTTTGAAAAGTTCTTTTTGACCAAGAAAATAGGCCTCCAATGTTGTGGTAAGCAGGCTTTTGCCGAAACGACGCGGGCGGCTGAATACATAATATTCTCCAGAAGAAACCAATTTGTATACCAGATCCGTCTTGTCTACATAGACATAACCGCCTTCAATTATCTTTTCAAATGTCTGTATACCTATTGGAAATTTCATAATCACGTTTTTATGGAATTTTGGCAAAGTTAATGAAAACGTTGCGAATATGGAATCCCAATACCCGAATCCGACACCCATAGAGTCAAGTAGGAATTGCAAAAATATTAAAAGAAGTTGGTCATTCTTTCCGTCAGACTACTTCGTTTTCCTCCTACTCGATTTTAAAGCCTTAACTTAAATGGTAAACGTAGCTATATTTGTCAACGTATATTTAAACGCTCGCTTTATACCGAATTTTGAAACTTCAAATTGTTGTTGTTCGTCTTCTTCAGGTTTACAAGGATACGCACTCTTTAAATCTCTTTCCTCATCAATTCCTTTTTCTAGATCCATGCATCTAAACCATGTTTCATACGCACCACCGTGTATGTCTTTAATGAGTTGGTAATTACCATCTCGATACACAAAAGAGTACTTCCAATAGCCATTTCGGCCAAAACCATAATGTATTTCCAATTGATCGTCGTGTGCAGAAACGACTAAATCGGGAGCAATATAAGCGCCCCCATCTTCATCGACTGCATAAAAACATCCCGAATTCCAAATGTCAGACACAAAAGAAGTATCACCCTCATTAATTACAAGCATTATACCCTCATAGGCATGTTTTGGAACTTCTTCATAGTTATCGTCATCTACTACGTCTTCATTTGGGTGGCTCGTTTTTTCCCCCTCAGTTCTGCTCTTTTTCCAGTACTCCAGTTCATCTGCGTTGTAAGGCCCTTCAATAGCAAGCAGATAATCTGTTTTACCATCTTTATTTACATCGCAGCTTGAAAAAACACCGTTAAAAATGTATCCTTCAGGCATTAGTGATTCAAACTCACTCGTATCGCTACAACGTACAGAGGTCACATTGTCTTCTTCCTTTATTTTGTAAGTCTTAGGATAGTAATGTGGAGATAAGAAAGTCGATTCAATCACCTTAACCATTTCTGCGGCAGGTTCGCCTTTTAGATCGCATCCACCACAATTTCGCTTCCAAATACGTTCGATTGTTGGTCCAAACACCACTTCATTTATATTAGAAGGTATTTTATACTCCTGTTTGAAAAATGCGCTCTTGTGAGGACCTATTGTCTTGTTCTTTTGGGTGTCTACACCCCTTACCATCATATACATCACACTGTCAACAACAATTGTGTCGATGTAATTATAAGTCCAATCGGTAGTTTGATTGAAATAGCCAGAAATGGTAAGCGACTGTTTTTGGTAGTTACCAACCACATGAAACTCAGCTACGCTATCGGCTGCAAGACCATTGACCTCCTTAAAGATTTTTGGGGTATTCTTTTCCTCGTTTCCTATTTTAGTGGTACGTACAGCACGAATATTGGCACCTATAAATCGGTAGACATCATAAATTCCTATTCCGGGATATTCATTATATCCTATAGTTTTGACATTAGTATTAGAAAATCCTAACTCTCTGGAAATATAACTTACAGGAACAATTTTACGCTGTTCATTTGATTCGTTTTCTGAAAAATAGGTACGATATATATATTTACCTTCGCCATTGCACCTTTCGTACCATTCCGCAATTTTTGCTAAAGGTAAAAAGATCTTTTCCTTGTTGTATCGTGATGTTCCAATCATACCACCAACACCGCTACCCTGGTAATTGTCGGACATTTCCCAATTACAACTTTTAAACAACTCTTCAATCTCCGCAATCGAAGGCATTCGCCATTCGCTTCCCCAGTTTGCGGTCGCAGCATCATCTTCGTCTTTAAGAGCAGAAAGGCTATCAACAATACCATACGCCGATTCTGTACAATACTTCTTGAGATTTTTTTTACTGCCCCATTTATAATTATCCCATGAAAAAGAATCCTTTGGATCAGTTTCTCCCCATGCGAAAAAAAAACCAACTTCAGTTGGCGTGGAGGCCCCCACATTGTAAGTCGCCCACATGGTGCCACTTGGCAAACCAAGGTCAACATAGTCGTGTTTCTCACTGCACGCAGTTGAAAATATAAGTGCTATTAACACTATTAGAAAATTAAATATCAATCTCATAAATGGGAGAGAACTATTTGTCACTTCCTAAAATAGGTTGACTTGGTTGTTTGTTATTTCTGATATTAGTTGACTATCGTTTCTTGTTCCTGAGTTGGGTCGACAGATTACCGTACTATAATACGCCTCTTTCTTTGTGCTTCGATAAACTCGTTTCGCAGACAACCCTCTTGACGATTTTTTCCATTTCGTTGACTTTCTAGTCAACTTTTCTCAGGGCAATACACTATCTTTGAATTATATCAGTCTTGTTTGTTGCCATTGCTCTTTTTCCATTCCAATGCAGACTCCGTCAAACAGTATTTCTGATTTGGACTTTGGGGTTGGTTGGGATACTTGCGTTATATAATTGCCAAGAATTACACTCCACAGAGTATCGTAGTATGTTGTGTTGTTTTCGTGCCATAATTGTTTAGTTGTATGTGTCTGATTACAGTGAAAAACAGCTTTATCTTACTCATATTGTAACGGGTGCACCCGGAAACTGCAAACGTTCACATCTGTTCGAAGCAATTTTTTCCCGTCAAAATGGGTATAGGTCTTGGATTGCACAAGACATTATTCTAATCTTCAAAAATACATATAATACCCGTTGGTTAAATTAAATTTACAATAAAAAATAAAAAAAATCGCATGTGCACTTTCATTGTCGCTAAAACCATGACAGGCCTAGAGAAAAACTCGACTTTGGCTCGCCTAAAAAGCGTTTCCTCAGTTTTTTTGACTAATATTGCACTTGTTTCTTGACTCTATGATCGAGTAATACTGCTCGTATGTCAAAGAAATTTGTATACTTGCCCTCACATATAAAAATAAATAATGTAGTATGCCATCGCTCTACCTTCCAAGCAAGCAACTACTCGCGAAGCATAGGGAGAAGTTGGCGGGATAAACATTAAAGAAGTCATTATGAAACTCATAGAAGGAACATACGAGAATCTGATAACGGATGGTTTGAAGCAGGAAATGCTGACAGCATCGGAAGAGGGATTGGTATGCAAACAGGAGGATATTGATAGCGCAGAGTCGCCCAATATGCTTACAGAGCATTTGAGTAAGATCATCCGCAATCGACTTTCAGATGAAAACCTCACAACTGAGGAGCGTGCAGCATTTGCCAACCGCTTGATTGACTTTCTTGGAGAAGAAAAAGAGGAGAAGGTAGTTGATGATAAGCAGATGTTGGCAGCCGTTATATCACAACAGGAAGAAGCACGACTGAGGGCAACCAGTGGAGCATTGATTCGACCGCTGACAGGCTTCCGCACGAGCAATCTCTTCACGGGTGGTCAGAGCCGTGTGTCGCTGAGTAGTGAGATAGAGCGCGACATTGAGAGTGCCGACAGCATCTGCATGATTGTTTCGTTCTTGAAGCTTTCGGGCGTGAACCTCATCTATGATCATCTGAAGCGTTTCTGCAGTAATCCGCAGCATCGGTTACGCATCATCACCACAACTTATTGTGGCGTTACGGATGCCAAGGCTGTAGAACGTCTGGCGAGTCTCCCCAACACGGAAATACGCATCTCGTACAACACAGAGATTGAGCGTCTTCATGCCAAGTCGTACATCTTCGAGCGTAATTCTGGCTTCAGCACGGCTTACATTGGTTCGAGCAACCTCTCGAAATCGGCTCAGACGGATGGACTAGAGTGGAATATTCGTGTGACCAACGTGGAGAACCCGCACATCATCAATGCCGCCCTTGCCACGTTCGATATCTATTGGAACAGCCATAACTTTGAGGACTTCCGTGAAGGTGGAATAGAGAAGCTTTATAAGGAGTTGCAAAAGATTCGTGAGCCAAAACTTGCAACAGATGTTTTGGCCAAATACACCATACTGCCACACCAGAAGCAGATTCTCGACAAACTGGCTGTGATGCGTGAAGGCGATGTTCGTCGTAACCTCATTGTGGCAGCTACGGGTACGGGCAAAACGGTTATCTCTGCTTTTGACTATAAGGTATTCACGGAGCAGACAGAAGGAACGCATCGCTTGCTGTTTGTGGCTCATCGTGAAGAGATCTTGAAACAGTCGCGCAGGACGTACCGAAGCGTATTGCAGAATGCTAACTTTGGCGATGTTTGGGTAGGCGATTCACGTCCTGTAAACGGCATAGAGCATCTGTTTATTTCTGTCCAAACCTTCAATTCGAAGTTCGACAGCATCTTCCGCGATCTCCCCGCTGATTATTATGACTACATCGTGATTGACGAGGCACACCACCTTGTTGCCGATAGTTATCGCAAGATACTCAGCAAGTTCATGCCAAAGTTACTTGTGGGTCTTACGGCTACGCCTGAACGTATGGATGGCGTAAGTCTTTTGCCTGACTTTGACAATCAGATAAGCGCGGAAATACGTTTGCCCAAGGCACTTGACGAGGGATTGCTTACGCCTTTCCAGTATCTGTGTATCAGCGATGATACCGACCTCACGGACGAAGAACTGATGCAAGGCGACCGTTATGTGGCAACGAAACTTACCGAGAAGCTTTGCAATCGTGAACGTGTGGGGCTTATCGTCAATCGCCTGCAGTATTATCTGGCAGATGAACAACGATGCCGTGCCCTGGGATTCTGCGCAACGAAAAAGCACGCTCAGTACATGGCAGAGGAGTTCCGGCGTGTAGGATTGAAAGCTGCCTATCTGACCTCTGACAACGATGCTGAACGCCTCTCGCTGAACAAACAACTGGCCAAGGGCGAAATCAATTACCTCTTTGTCGTAGATATTTTCAACGAGGGTGTGGATATTCCTGCGGTCGATACGGTATTGTTCCTTCGTCCTACCGAGTCGTTGACCATCTTCTTGCAGCAACTTGGCCGTGGTCTTCGTCTCTATCCTGGAAAACAGCAGCTCACGGTCTTCGACTTCGTGGCGCAGCTTAATCAGAAATATGATTTCGCCAGCCGCTTCCGCAGCCTTCTTACTCGTACTGACAAGAGCGTGGTGGATCAGGTGAAGAACGGCTTCACACTATTGCCTCATGGGTGCACCATCCACATGGAAGAGAAGGCGCAGGAATACGTGTTGCAGAACATCAAGGCGGCCATCTACAATAAGGCGCGTCTCGTTAAAGAATTGCGTACCTACACCCATACACCTACTCTCGCTGAGTTTATCGAGAACAACGGGCAGGATGTGCGTCTCATCTACAAGGGCGCAGGCTGCTGGTCGAGTTTGAAGCGCGAGGCAGGTATGTGCGATTATACTGAGGATGAGAATACAAAACGCTTTGTGAAAGGCATCGGTAATCTGGTTCATGTGAATACCGTTTCATACCTCAATTTCATTCGCAAGGTCGCCAAGGGGGACATCACTTGTAACGATGAACGCGAGGAGACCTATGCCGTAATGCTCTACTATAGCCTTTTCGGTGATAAGATAAGCAAGATTGGCGTTGAGAATATCGGAGAGGCGTTGAGACGTTTGGCAAACTATCCCGTGTTTGTTTCCGAGATACTTGAACTGACCGAATACCTTCTCTCTCGCCTTGACACAAAGACCTATTCTGTAGGCGAAGGAATGCCTGTAAGCCTTGAACAATATGGCTGCTATACCCGTGAGGAAGTCTTTGCCATCTTCAAGCGACAGACAGCCAACAAAAAGATGCAAGGCTCTGTGGCCGGTGTGTTCAACATCGAAGAACTGGGCACCGAACTCTTCTTCGTCACGCTCAACAAATCCGACAAAGATTTCTCTGCTGAAACCATGTATAACGATTATGTGGTGAGCGAAAACGAGTTCCGTTGGGAATCGCAGAATACCGATTCGCACCAAGGCAAGGGAAAGCGTTTCGTGGAGCAAAGGACGAACGGCAAGAAGTTCCTTCTCTTCGTCCGCGAGAACAAGAAAGATGGTTACGGCAACACTTGTCCGTTCATTTGCTTTGGCCTTGTTGACTACATCAGCTCTAAAGGTGACAAACCAATGAAAATCAACTGGCAAATGCATCAACCTATTCTGCCTCAGTTCCTAAGTGCCGTGTAAACTATGAACGAACGTAAGCACATAGAAGTTGTAGCAACCATCATCCGAAGACACTCTCAATCTCCCTTAAAGGGGGAGGAAATCTTCGCCACCCAACGAGGTTATGGCGAATGGAAGGATTGGTGGGAGTTTCCTGGCGGTAAGATGGAAGTAGGGGAATCGCCCGAAGAAGCCTTAAAGCGAGAGATACGCGAGGAACTGGCCACAGAGATTGAAGTAGGTGAGTTAATCACTACAGTTGAGTATGATTACCCTCAATTTCACCTAACCCTGCCGACAACTCTTTTATGGTCTGCTTCCCTGACATATAGTCGCTCCATATTTCGGAGGTCGGAATCGGATCTTTTCCTACGAATTGGCGACCACAAGACAAACATTTGTATAATTGAATGCCTTTCCTTTTGCCATTCTTTTTTGTTATAGGCGATTTGCACGCTGGACATTTTTTTTCATAACACACTTTTGAACATCTCGCAAATCTATATTTTATGAGACTTCAGAGCAAATCTCAGCCTGCATTTTGACCTATAGGTCCAAAAAAACACCCCAACGTTCACAAGTCAGGGCGTCACAGTTTATCAATTATACTGGTGCCAAACGCACCATTTATCATATCTGTCTTCTTTTCGTAACGCCGATAATCATCAACGGAATACAATCTGTTCTATCTTGCATTCATGCTTTTTAGTCTTTTCATCGTAGTTGATGCCCACGAACAGCATGTCACCACGGTAGTGTTTCAGCACTTCGTCATATTGCTTGTCTTTTATCTGCTGCAAGGCAGTTTCCGGGCTTTTGTTATGTTTCAGTTCAATAACCATTGCTGGAATATTCGGCAAGAACGGGATTAAGGCAAGGTCTGCATAACCCTTTCCTGTTGGCAGTTCCTTTACCAGCGTATAGCGTGTGTTGGCGTAGAAATACGCCAGGCAGATGGCGCTCTGGAAGCAATGCTCGTCGTTGTAAGTCAAGTTACTAGTAACCTCGGTGTGGGCGGCGTCAAGAGCCTTGGCTACAGCATCCTCATTGCCATTGATGGTGTCGTCGAGAAGTTTCCTTGAGGCGTTGACTATTTCTATCACCTTGACATAATTGTCGTCATAATCAATGGCACTCACCCATTCCTCACGAACTTCCTCATTAGGGATTTTGCAGGTCTTGGTCTTTCGGTCATATGACAAATATCCCAGATGAATCAGGTAAGTGAAGACATTGTCTTTGTTTGTGATATCGTCTAACTTGTTTCGGAAATCCTTGACTTTAACAGGTACGGGCGTTCCTGACATCATACGGATGATGTCTTCCCTTATGCCATCAAAATTCATGCTTATATAGTCCTTTAGGACCTCAAAAGTGCTGGTGGCAGACCAGTAACTGCCAAATTCTTTTCTTCTTACTGCATTTACAACTGACAACGGATTGAAGACGCCAACAGATTCTGACAGTTTATAACCATCGTACCATCGAGAACACTCTTCCTTGTCGATGCCATGTGTATTGCAGAGATCCTCAACCTCTTCATGGGTGAAGCCAATAAGTCCTGCGAACTGCTGTGCATCCACCATGGAATACTCAGTAAATTCATTGAGCTTTGACTGCATCTTGTCTCTTACTATTGGCAGAATACCTGTAATATACGCTAAGGCGATGGCAGGGCGAAGGGTTGTGTCCTTGAACAAGCTATTTAAAAATTGGAGATAGCTGTCAAACACATTTTCTGCCACACGTTCTCGAACTAGGACATCGTATTCGTCGATAATGATGATGAACTTTTCGCCAATCTTTCCGTAAACTTTCTGAATGTTTGTAGCAATTGATGTTCCTTGTTTAAACTCAATAGTAGGAAATGCCTCACGAAATTCTTCTAGCACTTCTTCTTGTATGTATTTTACGACGTCCGTTCTGTTTTCCTCAATCAAACTTCTTTGATACCAACCGTTCAAATCCAACTTAATCACGTTGAATTTGTTCATGTTGTCCTCATAGCCGGGCACATCTCCAATCTTCATCTTCGAGAAGATTTCCCTGGTGTCGCATCCCTTGGAATAATAAGCGGAAATCATATTACCAGTCATGCTCTTACCGAAACGGCGGGCTCGAGACATGCAGACAAAGTTTTGCCTTGTGCCAAGTAGTTTGTTCAACTCTGTCAGCACTAATGATTTGTCAACATAGATGTCCGTATTCTTATCCATTTTGAATGCTTCTGCATTCGGATTGAGGTATATGCCCATACTTATCCCAATTTATTATTCGAAACAAAATTAAGCACTTTTTTAGAGTTGACAAATAATTCTTGACAATACCCTACAATTCAGTTTCATGCGTGCAATCTCGTCCAAATCGGGCTTATGGTGGTGGAGTCCATTATCTGTAGGAACTCGAGCCTTTTCGGGTTCTGTCGTTTCCAGCTGTCCGCGTTTTAGACGGCATAAAGCATTGTCGGAAGATGTTGCCAATCGTCAAAATGTTTTATGTATCTCTCCTTGCCGACAGTTTCGCAAAACTCAAGAACTTTTTGCTTGTCTAGCAAATTTATTAACTGTCAGTATATCGGCTGTCCGATAAATTGCACACTTTTGCTCATCGGTTATTTTATTTTTGTGGTGAAAACAAAGTAAACGCAAAAGGCTGAATTCGGGTTCCGAATTCAGCCTAAATTTTTCTATCTAAAAAACTTTTACCGGACAGCAATAGAATATGATACTAAAAACTATAAAGGAAAGTACCAGTTTTATAAAACAAAGAATAATCATTTGCAATGAAATTTGTATTTTTAAGAATAATTAGTCAATTCAACTTGTTCTATTTCCTTAAAAATTGAGTTTGGTTCATTTAAAAAAAAATCAAAGAACAATTCTTCAATATGATATTGACTTTTTGACTCTTTTAAATTAAATTTTCGATACCATAGAAACGATCTAGTTGATTGATGTTGAACTTCTTTTGGAACCCACTTTATCGGAACTTCAAATACGCCATCTCCCGTAATATGAGCAATCAAAAAAGAAAAGCAACCGTCAAACCTTGCATCCCTTTGGATTATATTCTTTCAACACTCATTTCTCCGCTCTACACCTGCCAACGGCTTTCATCATCTGCTCCGATGTCAAGACCATCATTCAAAAGAGACGATACTATTTCATTACCAACAAAACTCTTATCCTCTTCTACTGTATAGGTCACACCTACATCCTTTTCTGTTTACCTCTCTTGCTTTGATATTCTTTAGTTTTCCAGAATTGTTTGCCAACCATGGAAGCACAACTTTGTTTAGAGGTGTGTCAAAATATTCGTATGTTTGGTTTGAATACCTCATTTACACTTATTCTCCTCCACTTTCCACTCCACGATATTCCTCTCCTCCGTGCTGAAATTTGCTCCAATCTTCACAACTGGTTTGTCTTTAGACGAAATCTTTTGATCATACTTCTTCATGTCGATCTGAGCCAATGCTTCGTCGGCAGACTGATCTCGCTTGCATTCTATCACATAGACGCGATTGTCGGTCTCGAAGAAAATGTCGATACGTCCGCCCAATACAGGAAGTTCGACAAAGACATTGAACCCGGAGAATCGAATCATCAAGTAGATCATATTTCGGAAATGGATTTCCATCATGTCGGATTCGTTGCTTTCGAAAGGAATCTGTGCCATAATATGGCGAATCTGAGTCATAAAAGATTCGACGTCGTCCGACATTATCTGTCTTTTTAGCTTTATGAAGTCAGCGTCGTATTCATCCATTCCCTTCGACATATAGTCGACAATCAGATACTTTACAAATCCATTTGCCACTTCCTCATTTGGAAATCCTAATACATAAGATTCTACGGAAGAGTCATAGCTCTTGATAGTAAGATATCCACTTTGATAGAGAGCGGCAATCATGTTCTCCTCTCCGTTTCCAAATGACGCCATTGTTTCAGCCGTTGCGTCTATTCCGCTGCTAAATTTAGTCAAATCGTATGATCTGCGTTTTAGCATTGATGTTAGATACGTCGGTGTGCCAGTGGCAAACCACTTGTTTTCCAGAGCTCTTGATTTTAAGGCTCCGAGTAAACTGAATGGGTTGTAGATATCTTCGCTGTTGGCACAGAAATGGTATCCATCGTATTTTTTCTTCAGACGCTCGTACATCTGCTCTTTGCTGACTTTTTGTCTCTCGGCAAACACTTGAATCTCATCATCAAAATATTGATGCAATTCAGATTCTGAGATTCCACATATCGACGCATAGTCTTCCGACATCGAGATATCATCAGGATTGTTCGCCGCACTGAAAATGCCAAGTTTGCCGTAGCGAGTGACGCCGGTAAGGAATGCGAAACGGATATACTGGTCGGCTCTTTTCATAATGCCGTAAAGGCTTTGAAGAGTAGCTCTGTTCTGATCCTGCACATCTGGCATACCAATAGTATCCGTCAATGGCTTGTCATATTCATCTATCAGAATCACAGCTTTCTTGCCTGTCTTTTCGCAAGCTCGGATCACAAGATTTTCGAATCGAGTGCCTATACGTTTTTCTTTTTCGTCTTTCCCATACAACACCTCCCATTTTTCAAAATGAGATATGATTTTCTCCTCCAAATACGTAGGATTGCTATAAAAGTCTCCTGTAAAATCAATATGAAACACCGGATATTCCACCCAATCCTTCTCAAGGTGCTCCATGGCGAGACCTTTGAAAAGATCCTTCTTGCCTTTGAAATAAGCCTCAAGAGTGGTGGTAAGCAGACTTTTTCCGAAACGACGCGGGCGGCTGAGGAAATAGTATTTCCCCTCATCCACAAGCTTATACACAAGGTCCGTCTTATCAACATACTGATACCCACCTGTGATTATCTCTTCAAATGTCTGTATTCCTATCGGATATTTCATACTAATGCTTTTAATTTAATCGACGTCGCAAAGATACGATTTTCAATTTATAATGTGGCGCTCTCCACTTTCCACTCCACGATATTCCTCTCCTCCGTGCTGAAGTTGGCACCAATCTTCACAACTGGTTTGTCTTTAGACGAAAACTTTTGATCATACTTCTTCATGTCGATCTGAGCCAATGCTTCGTCGGCAGACTTGTCTCGCTTGCATTCGATCACGTAAACTCGATTGTCGGTCTCGAAGAATACGTCGATACGTCCGCCTAATACAGGAAGTTCGACAAAAACATTGAATCCTGAGAATCGAATCATCAGGTAGATCATATTACGGAAGTTTGCCTCTATCTGTTTAACCTCGTTGCTCTCAAACGGTATCTGACCCATTATCAGTTGAATCTGGGTCACAAAGGCCTCAACGTCATCTGCTTCAAGAGCATCTCTTAACAAACGGAGATTGTAGTCACCTTCAATATCGTTATGCTTGGAATACTCGTTCATCAAACATTGGATGAACCCGTCCTCAACCTCTTCGTTGGGAAATCCCAATGAATAATATCTACGTCCATCATAACTTTTAATAGTCAGGTATCCACTTTGATAGAGTGCGGCAATCATGTTGTCCTCTCCGTTTCCAAATGACGCCATTGTTTCAGCCGTTGCGTCTATTCCGCTGCTAAATTTAGTCAAATCGTATGATCTGCGTTTTAGCATTGATGTTAGATACGTCGGTGTGCCAGTGGCAAACCACTTGTTTTCCAGAGCTCTTGATTTTAAGGCTCCGAGTAAACTGAATGGGTTGTAGATATCTTCGCTGTTGGCACAGAAATGGTATCCATCGTATTTTTTCTTCAGACGCTCGTACATCTGCTCTTTGCTGACTTTTTGTCTCTCGGCAAACACTTGAATCTCATCATCAAAATATTGATGCAATTCAGATTCTGAGATTCCACATATCGACGCATAGTCTTCCGACATCGAGATATCATCAGGATTGTTCGCCGCACTGAAAATGCCAAGTTTGCCGTAGCGAGTGACGCCGGTAAGGAATGCGAAACGGATATACTGGTCGGCTCTTTTCATAATGCCGTAAAGGCCTTGAAGAGTAGCTCTGTTCTTGTCTTGAACCTCCTGGTAGCCAATTGTATCAGTCAACGGTTTGTCGTATTCATCAATAAGGATCACAACCTGTTTTCCTGTCTGTTGTTTTGCTCTGCTTACCACTCCATAAAAGCGGTCGCCCAATGAATTTTCATCATCACTTTTCCCGTACTCCTTTTCCCATGCCGTCAGGTATATGTTCATTCGGTCGTATACTGCAGTTGGATCAGTGTAGTCGGCACCCGTAAAATCAATATGAAACACCGGATATTCCACCCAATCCTTCTCAAGGTGCTCCATGGCGAGACCTTTGAAAAGATCCTTCTTGCCTTTGAAATAAGCCTCAAGAGTGGTGGTGAGCAGACTTTTTCCGAAACGACGCGGGCGGCTGAGGAAATAGTATTCTCCAGACGTCACCAAACTATAGATCAAATCAGTTTTATCTATATACTGGTAACCTCCTTCAATGATTTTTTCAAATGTCTGTATGCCTATCGGATATTTCATACTAATGCTTTTAGATGTATTGACACCGCAAAGATAGTGAAAAATGACAGACACCTTAAGAGCAACAAAAAAAAAGCGCCTTCGGCATCACCGGAGGCGCTCTCTTATAGAGATAATTAATCTATCACTTATTTGCAACTTTGTGCATCAATAACAGCGATAGTCGTCATATTGATGATATCGCGAACTGAACTCTCTACGTCAAGCACATAAACTGGCTTCTTCAATCCCATTTGAACAGGACCTACGTTCTCACAAGGGCCCATGCCAAGAATCATCTTGTAAGCGATGTTTGCTGAGTTCAAGTTAGGGAAGATGAATGTGTTGACATCCATACCATCGATCTTGCTGAATGGGAACTTCTCGTGACGAAGGTTCTTGTCCAATGCGAAGTTAACTTGCATCTCACCATCCACCAACATATCAGGATTGTTCTTGTGAAGAGTCTCTACTGCCTCGTGAACTGTGCAAGGGCTACCTGTTGTATCAGCGCCAAAGTTAGAGTAAGACAACATAGAGATAACTGGAGTTGTAGAGAAGTGCTTCTTAACAGTCTCGTTTGTCAAGTTAGCGATCTCTACCAAAGTATCAGCCGATGGACGGTTGTTTACCAAAGTATCAGCGAAGAAGAAAGTACCTTGCTTAGTCGTCATGATGTTCATCGCTGCGATGTGGTTCACACCGTCGCGAGTACCGATGATGTCCAAAGCAGGCTTGATAGCGTCAGTATATTTAGTGTAAACACCTGTAATCATCGCATCAGCATCGCCAGTCTCAACCATCATTGTACCGAAGTAGTTGCGGTCATACATCTTTTCGTTAGCCTCAGCGAAAGAGTAACCCTTACGAGCCAACTTCTCAGCCACATACTTAGCGTAACGAACGCGACGAGCCTCCTCTCTATCGTGACGAAGGTTAACGATTTCAATTCCATCGATGTCGATGTTGTTTTCGATAGCAATCTTAGAGATACGCTCTTCGTTACCCAACAAGATAGGAATACAGATACCCTCCTTCTTTGCAGAAGAAGCGGCAGCCAACATATTCACGTTGTTAGCCTCTGTGAAGACAACCTTCTTAGGAGAAGTCTTAGCCTTCTCTGTCAAGCTGTTGATCAACTTGTTGTCCATTCCCATACGCTTACGGAGTTGATTACGGTATGCGTTCCAGTCTGTGATAGGACGGAGAGCAACACCAGACTCCATGGCTGCCTTAGCAACAGCAGGAGCAACAGTCTCCAACAAACGAGGGTCGAATGCTGTAGGGATGATGTATTCACGACCGAAAGACATTCTCTTACCACCATAAGCCAAGCTAACAACCTCTGGAACTGGTTGCTTAGCCAACTCAGCCAATGCACGAACGGCAGCCAACTTCATCTCCTCGTTGATAGCAGTTGCATGAGTATCAAGAGCACCACGGAAGATGTAAGGGAAACCAAGCACGTTGTTGATTTGGTTAGGGAAGTCTGAACGACCTGTACCGAAAATGATGTCTGGACGCGATGCCATTGCATCATCGTAAGAGATCTCAGGAGTAGGGTTAGCAAGAGCGAACACGATTGGATTAGCCGCCATAGAGCGAACCATATCTTGAGACAAAACATTACCCTTAGACAAGCCCAAGAATACGTCAGCACCCTTTACAGCCTCCTCAAGAGTTGTAATATCACGGTCGGTCTTAAACTCCTCCTTACGAGGGTTAAGATCTGTTCTCTTTGAATTGATAACACCCTTAGAGTCGCACATTACGACATTCTTCTTTTGTGCACCAAGAGCAACATAAAGACGAGTACATGAGTTAGCAGCGGCACCTGCACCATTCACAACAATCTTAGCGTCCTCGATCTTCTTGCCTGCAAGGTCAAGAGCATTCAAAAGGGCTGCTGACGAGATGATTGCAGTACCGTGTTGGTCGTCGTGCATCAAAGGAATATCCAACTCCTTCTTCAATCTATCTTCGATTTCGAAGCACTCAGGAGCCTTGATATCCTCCAAATTGATACCTCCGAAAGTTGGGGCAATAGCCTTCACTGTTTGGCAGAACTTGTCGATATCCTTCTCGTCAACTTCGATGTCGAACACATCAATATCAGCAAAGATCTTGAAAAGCAAACCTTTACCTTCCATAACTGGCTTACCAGACATAGCGCCTATATCACCCAAACCAAGTACGGCAGTACCGTTTGAAATCACAGCCACCAAGTTTCCTTTTGCTGTGTAGTCATAAGCCAACTGAGGATCCTTTTGAATAGCAAGACAAGGTTCTGCCACACCTGGAGAGTATGCCAATGCCAAATCCTTTTGTGTTGCGGTTGGTTTTGTTGGAACGACCTGAATCTTACCTGGACGTCCCTCAGCGTGGTACAACAACGCTTCTGATTTCTTTTCTTCGCTCATTTGCTTTTTTATCTATTTAATGTTAATGTCTAACTCTTCGAGAGGAAACCTTGATATTCGGTTCTGCTCCTCCCCACTTTACTCTCTATCTTTCAAAACAAATTCTGTTCTGGTTCACAAAATTAGTATTTTTTTGTCATTTTATTATCATTTCGGATTGTTTTTTATTATAAACACTAACAAAATGGCACATTAAATGCATAATTCGAGAATAAATATGAAAACACAAGTTTTTTTCTATTTGTTCTTTTACGATTCACGATTTAACGCCACAGAAACATAACGGGGATTTGCTTGCGATAGTTCATATATAAGTCGCAAATCGCAAATAAAGTGTTATCTTTGGAGATTAAACTTTGGGGTTCAAATTTTATGGTACAACCGTTAGCAGAAAGAATGCGTCCTCAGACATTGGACGACTACATAGGTCAAAAACATTTGGTGGGAGAAAACTCCATCCTTAGGAGAATGCTCGATTCGGGGTTCGTCTCCTCGTTCATCTTGTGGGGCCCGCCAGGAGTGGGGAAAACAACGCTGGCCAACATCATCGCAAAAAAATTGGAGCGTCCGTTCTTTACGCTAAGTGCCATCAGTTCTGGAGTGAAAGAGGTAAGGGAGGTGATCGAGAAGGCCAAGAGCTCCCGTTTTTTCAACTCCGCACCTCCTATCCTATTCATCGACGAGATTCATCGTTTCACAAAGGCTCAACAAGACTCCTTGCTGGGCGCTGTGGAGCAAGGTGTGGTCATACTCATTGGTGCCACTACGGAAAACCCTTCGTTTGAAGTCATCACTCCATTGCTATCGAGATGCCAAGTCTATGTTCTCAAATCTCTCGAGAAGAGCGACTTAATCGAACTCGCAAACCGAGTAATCAGCAATGACATAGAACTCAAGAAGAAGAAGATCCTTCTCGACGAAACGGATGCCATGCTTCGTTTCTCGGGCGGCGACGCCCGGAAATTGCTCAACATCATCGACCTTGTGGTCAACGCTGAAGAGGGCGAGGGCGAAATTCACATCACCAACGACAAGGTGGTGGAGCGTCTGCAACAAAACCCCAATGCCTACGACAAGAACGGAGAAATGCACTACGACATCATCTCTGCCTTCATCAAATCCATCCGTGGAAGCGACCCCGACGCTGCCATCTATTGGTTGGCTCGTATGGTGGCAGGAGGCGAAGACCCCAAATTCATCGCCCGCAGATTGGTCATTTCCGCTGCAGAAGACATTGGTCTTGCCAACCCCAACGCCTTGCTCATGGCCAACACTTGCTTCGACGCACTGCAGAAAATCGGTTGGCCCGAAGGTCGAATCCTACTGGCGGAAGCGACCGTCTACCTTGCCACAAGTCCGAAAAGCAACTCGGCCTACAAAGCCATTGGCAACGCACTGGCAGCAGTCAACCAAACAGGCGACCTACCTGTTCCTCTCCATCTTCGCAACGCTCCAACCAAACTGATGGAAGAGCTGAACTACGGAAAGGAGTACAAATATGCCCACGATTACGAAGGCCACTTCGTCGTTCAAGACTATATGCCGAAAGAGATTCAAGGCACGCAGTTTTGGCAAGCCCAAGACAACCCTGCGGAAGCCCGTCTTCACGAAAACATGAAACGATTGTGGGGAGACAGGAAAAAATGACGGACAGGAATTCCTCCAAAATATTTTTCCGAATAAAGGCCAAATTTTGCAAACAATTAATAACTTTGAATCGAGAGAGAATAATCGTCGATAAACGGCATTCGTTAATCGACATGTCACATCACTAAAACCAAAAAAATCATGAGAAAAGAAGATTTGGCAAAGTTCAAAGGAAAGAAAGTCGTTTTCAAAAAGGTAACTTCATTCCCCGACATCAAAGTTAAGTTCGTCACCTCATTCCCTGACTACAAGATCAAAGTAGCAAGCGACAAGTCGTTCGCTGTGTCAGAGGTTGTGAAATATCAAGAGGTAACATCCTTCCCTGATGTCCAACTACAAAAGGTGACCAGTTTCGAAGACATTCAGATATATTTCGAATAATCGTTGCTCAACGATTTTGCATAGGGCAGGAATTTTCATTCCTGCTCTTTTTTTGGGGGGATTACATACAATTAGCCCCAATATAAATGCCAGTTTTAAACATTAATAGTCCATTAATTTCAAATCAATGTTTTAATACAACATTATAAAGCCTTATCAATCACCAAATCAAAAATTGATCAACTGTAACAATGGTAATCTTTACGCAAATTACTTTCTTTTTTTGTTTGGAAGAAAAAAAAGCTCCGAAGACAAAATCCTCGGAGCTTCCACATTATTTCTAATAACTTCCAACTTAATCCATTATCTTGATGACCTCGTACCAAATCTCGCCGTGATATACCACAGCCTTATATTGTACGCCATCTACGATATAGTAGGTATTACCATTGACGGTCAATTGCTCATAACCATCAGGAATGCTCTCGACAATAGCACCAACAGGAGGCAAAACTACCTCATACTCGTTAAACACCTTTCTGTAGAACACACCATAATAGTAGTAATAATTCACATCGTTCAAATAGATGATACGAGATTGAGGGATGACATTCACCCTAACGCCCAATGGCGGACGAGTCACCACATAGTGGCTATGCACATGGTCGTAGCTATAGAACACGCCCTTCTTAAAATAGTAATCCGCACCCGAATACCTCACAACATGTGCACCATGAGTCGCCTTGTATTTCGTAACCTTCGTGCCACGTTTTGGCAAGCTCTTGTAATTCTCAGCAGGAGAAACATGTTCTGGTTTCAACTTTTTGTTCGACGTACCCGTTTGAACCGAACCTCTTGATTGCATCGTAGGATTAGGTTCTTGCTTCACGACTTGCGAACTTGACTTTGTTGTGGTGCTATTATTACGAGGCGCCACATTGTGCTCTCTTGTTGATGACGAACCACGAGTCGAAGAACTGCTGTTCGAACTACGAGTAGTAGTCGTTGTCGACGACGATGAGCGAGAGGAAGATCCACGTTGTGCAGAAGCCTCAACGCCCGAGAAAAGCAGCATTGCTGCGCAAACTGCTACATTTATAATCCTATTCATTTTCATAAGCCTAAATTAATGGGGGAGCTTGGCAAGCCTTACTCCGATGTTCGTAATACAAATATAATAACATTCGGGAAAAATGCAAATCCCCACCCCACTTTTTGCACAATTTTAATACTTATGTTAACGTTTCATATCAAATCGAAGCCTCAGGTTAAAACTCCACGTCTTCCCACTTCAAACTACTCAAATCAATTCGTTCAACGTTCTGAGGAACAGCCTTTTCGTACTCTTCTTTTGAGATGGTTTGTTCAGCCTGTCCGTTTTTCTGCATCTTGTATTCGTTCCTTTCCACTATATCACCACTTTCTGTTTCATCAGACTCCGACTCATTATAATAGATCTCAGCCACCTTGCTATTAACAAGTTTTGAATACTTACACCATCCTGACATGCCAGACTCCGAGCCTCCCGAAGTACAAACAAAACCCTTAGGGAAAATCTCAAGGAAGGTCGTTTGCCAACCGCAATTAGAGAAATCAACCAATTCCAAACCGCCTTTCACTGAGAAAACGCCGACAAAGCCATGCCAGTCACCTTGCGTTTGTTCCGAGAAAATCACCTCATCACAACCATCACCATCGATGTCATAGAGTGCCTTCTTGTTAAACTTCGTGCCCTCATCTTCAGGATTCATCTCCTTAACTCGTGCTTGCCAAATAGTTTTGACTTTTGCCATATCGAGGCCGCCAGCCTCCACGGTTGATGCATTTCCACAATTTGCAGTTGCCTCATTATTTTGTTGAGAACCGCCGCCACATGAGGTAAGGGCAACGAATGCCAAAGGAAGAATTGAATACGCCTTCATTATTTCTACTTTTTAATTATGTTTGCTACTACTTTACTAAAACAAACAAAATTACAAATAAAACTACTACAAAACAAAAAAAATAGCGAATCATCCCCTCAATCTTCTTAATCGCCCTTATCATTTCGAATTAGAAATCAATTCTCATTTATAGTTATGCAAATCTCAAAAATTGCCACTGTTTGTTTCTCTCTTTCCCAAATTTATTTTTTATTTTTGCAATGCTCTAAAAACAGAAGCGAATGCTAAAAAGTAGAAAAAACATATTAGTATAAAATAGTAGCAAGAAACCAATATAAGTTCCGGCTTATATTGGTTTTTTTTCATAACAAAGGTGCCAAAGTCGCTTTCTTCGGCACTTCATAGAAAGGAACAACATGGAAATTAAAAGTTTAGTTTCAATCTCGGACTACTCGAAAGAGAAGATTCTGCAAATCTTGGACAAGGCCGCAGAATTCGAGAAGAATCCGAACCAAAAGATTCTCGACGGCAAGGTGGTAGCAACGCTATTCTTCGAGCCTTCAACAAGAACACGCCTCAGTTTCGAAACTGCCGTCAACCGTCTTGGGGGACGTGTCATTGGATTTGCCGACAAATCGACAACCAGCGGAACGAAAGGCGAGACTTTAAAAGACACCATCAAAATGGTGAGCAACTATGCCGACCTTATCGTCATGCGAAACCCTATCGAGGGTGCAGCAAGATACGCATCGGAGGTGGCCAGCGTTCCCGTTGTCAATGCAGGTGACGGAGCCAACCAACACCCCACTCAAACCATGCTCGACCTCTACTCTATCAAAAAGACGCAAGGTCGTTTGGAGAACATCAACATCTGCATGGTGGGAGACTTGAAATACGGCCGCACCGTCCACTCTCTATTGATGGCCATGTCGCACTTCTCTCCTACATTCACATTCATCGCTCCAGACGAACTGAAGATGCCAGAAGAATACAAAATGTTCTGCAAAGAGCACAACATACCATTCAAGGAATACAGCGAACTCAACGAGGCGAACATCGCCGATGCTGACATCCTATATATGACACGCGTGCAGAAGGAGCGTTTCACCGACCTATTCGAATACGAAAAGGTGAAAAACATTTACATCCTCAAAAACAGCCTTTTGGAAAACACCAAGCCGAACTTGCGTATTCTCCACCCTCTTCCTCGCGTCAACGAAATCGAACAAGAGGTGGACGAGAACGAAAAGGCTTACTACTTCGAGCAAGCCCGCAACGGTGTCTTTGCAAGACAAGCTGTCATCTGCGACCTTCTCGGTCTATAAAACATTTTCGCACTGTAAATAAGGAGAAAGACAATGGAAAAAGATAATAAGAAAGAGTTGAAAGTTGCAGCATTGAAAAACGGAACGGTTATCGACCACATTCCTTCCGACAAGCTGTTCAACGTCATCACCATATTGAAACTCGACCAATGCAACTGCCAAATGACCTTCGGCATCAACTTGGATAGCCACCGATTGAACAAAAAGGCTATCATAAAAGTGGCAGACAAGTTCTTGGAACAAGACGAGGTGAACAAAGTGGCCTTGCTCGCTCCAAATGCAAAAATCAACATCATCAAAGATTACGAGGTAGTCGAGAAGAAGACTTTGGAATTGCCTACAGAAATCAAAGGCGCCATCAAGTGCATCAACCCTAAGTGCATCACCAACAACGAGCCGATGTTCTCTAAATTCATCACTATCGACAAGATGAAGGGACTTTTCAGATGCTACTATTGCGAGAGAGTAATCAAGAGTGAAGATTTGATTATCGAATAAAATAGCGCTTGAACATAACTGCAACCGCATTTGACGAAGGCACTACCCATACGCTCAAGTTCAACGGACTCGCATTCGATTGGGTAAAATAACGATGACTGTTTTAGCGTAATCTCATTCAACGCCAGAACTGACATATTCCCCACAACCTATTTTTCTGACAAAGGGTTGTAAATATAATGAAACCGGTTCTTCAAGACCGGTTTCTTTTTGAAACCAGTTAAGGCCACCTTATATTCATAAGAGATATGAAACATACATTCAAACCTGGCACCATGATTTATCCTGTGCCAGCCGCCATGATAAGTTGCGGGAAAGACGAAAGCGAATACAACATCTTCACCGCCAGTTGGGTGGGCACCATCTGCACCAATCCTCCGATGTGCTATGTTTCCATACGACCAGAACGACACTCCTATGACATCATCAAACGAAACGGATCGTTCGTCATCAACCTCACCAACGAAGAGCTTGCCAAAGCAACCGACTGGTGTGGCGTACGTTCGGGAAGAGATTTCGACAAATTCAAAGAGATGAAACTCACGCCAATGAAGACTGAGGTCATCGACAGCGTACTAATAGAAGAGGCTCCTCTCTCCATAGAATGTCGCGTGAAAGAGATCGTCGAGTTGGGTTCGCACCACATGTTCATCGCCGACGTGGTCAATGTTTTGGCCGACGACAAATTCATGGACAAAGAAACTGGATCGTTTGACCTAAAAGCGGCAAAACTCATTGCCTATAGCCATGGAGGATATTTCAAATTGGGGGACCAAATTGGGAAATTCGGCTGGAGCGTTCAAAAGAAGAAAAGGAAAGGCAAGAAATAACAACGAAAATGAATTTTAAAAATCTACCATTTTGACACATTATCACGACAAATCCTACCACAAAGACACAAACATCGACATTATACAATCTTTTTGAACAAACATACAACTTTAAACATAAATAAAAATCGTCATATTTTTAATAAAATAAACTATAATCCGTAAGAAAAATACACACAAAACAACACAAACAATAACCATTAAAAGGTTTTTACTAATCACAACGAGCAAACAAGAGACTCTTTTATCAATATCACATAACTTTGCATCAGAAAAGAAAAATAAATACAAACAAAAGAAAACCGAATCAAAATACTCTTTCGCATTTATCAACAACAAGCCGACCCCAATTCCGGAATAATGGGTAGGGAAACAAGAGAGTAAAAATGGGAAGTAAAGATTACAGGTTTTCTTGAAAAAAGATGAAAGTTATGCAGATCAAAAGAAGATGGTTCGTATTCATGGCATTCATTGCTTTGATATCGATTGTGGGAATATTCATTCCCGAAGAACAAGGATTATGGGAGTTCGTAGAAACAGAAGAGTGTACTTCTAGTAATGTGGCATGGATGGTCACCGCCACTATATTCGTATTGATGATGACTCCAGGTTTGTCTCTATTCTACGGAGGAATGGTAGGAAAGAAAAATGTCATCAGCACCATTCTTCAATCATTCATCGCCATGGGTATCATCAGCATCCTTTGGGTGGTTGTAGGTTTCAGCCTTGCATTTGGTAACGACGTAGGCGGATTGGGACTCATCGGAGATCCTACACAATATTTCATGTTCCAACATGTTGGTGCAAAGCCAGAGCCTTATTTGACAAGCACCATTCCATTGGCTCTATATGCACTATTCCAGATGAAATTTGCCATCATCACACCATCCCTTATCACAGGTTCATTCGCTGAGCGTGTACGTTTCTCAGCCTACATGGTGTTTATGATTCTATTCTGTCTTATCATCTACTGTCCGCTAGCACACTGGACTTGGCATCCAGATGGTTTGTTGCACAAATGGCTTGACATTCACGACTTTGCAGGTGGTATCGTAGTTCACGCCTCTTCTGGTGTTGCTGCTCTCGCCGGAGCCATCTTCCTTGGTCGCAGACAAAGTAGCAAAGAGCATCACTTGCCAGCCAACATACCATTCGTTATTCTCGGAGCCGGTCTTCTTTGGTTAGGATGGTTCGGATTCAACGGCGGTTCTGGTTTGGCAGCAGACGGCATCGCTATCAAGGCATTCCTCAACACAAACACAGCAGGTGCAACAGCCATGATGACTTGGATTTTCATGGATTGTCTTCGTGGACGCAAACCGTCTGGTATGGGCGCCGCAGTAGGTGCAGTCATCGGTTTGGTAGCCATCACTCCTTGTGCCGATGTTGTTACGACAAGCACCAGTTTCATCATCGCAGTCATCACAACTTTAGTCTGCAACATTGCAGTTCACTGGCGTGAAAGTTCAAGCATCGACGATGCACTCGACGTATTTCCGACTCACGGCGTGGGTGGTATCACAGCCACAATCCTCACGGGCGTCTTCTCTTACACAGGTTTGATTCACGGCGGTGTCGGCGAGTTCGTCAACTCAATCATCGGTGTCGTCATCGTGATTGTTTACACATTCATCCTCAGTTTCGGTCTCTACTGGATCACCAACAAGATGATTCCTATGCGTGTCAGCAGCAAGAGTGAAAAGATGGGACTTGACGTTAGCCAACACGATGAGTCATACGCATTCTCTGATTCTGCAGAACGTGAAATTGCCGAATACTTCGACAACCACGATGACGAAGAAAACAGAGACTTCTAATTAGGTAAGAGGTAAAATTTAAGAGTTAAGAATCATGAAGCATTGAGGCCTCATAATTCTTAACTCTTTTGTTTGCAATCATGCCCCCTTGTCCGTGAGGACAAGACTATTAAGTGTCGCACCCAAAACTCTCAACTCTTATTTCTCAACTCTCATTTCTTAATCATTGGTGTCCGCTAAACCTTTTGAACTGACATAAAAAAGACTGTGCCCTATTTTGTGACCGATAACACACAAGGTTAATCCCCTAACGGGGAATC
>JAKSKZ010000032.1 GCA_024401475.1 Paludibacteraceae bacterium
AGCACAACCTTGCCAAGGTTGGGGTCGCGGGTTCGAGTCCCGTTTTTCGCTCAAGTTTTGAGGCTTAGCGTTATTCGTTAGGCCTTTTTTTTGTTTTGGTTTGCAGGAAAGTGAGGAATATGTGTTGTTTTTGTTGTCGTTTTGATATTTAACCCATCTTTTTTCTCTACATTTGTATAAGTGGCTATGTGCCACTTGGAAATAGAAACTTAAATGATTTTTTGAATCATAAAATAAACTTGTTTGGCGACGGGAAATCCTAGCCAACTAAAGAAAACGAAATAATAATATTTTCTATAAAATATTGAAACTGTGGAATATAAGGTAATCGTTAATGTCGGATTTGTAAGTAAAGGCTTATTTTCCGGATCGGATTTTGAGTTTAATTCATCAATCTTGCCCTATGTGGCAACATCTTGTTTTTCGGATGCCTCGGATTTTAAGGTGACTAGAAGCTCTTTTTGTTGTATAATTACGACAGACTTGACAATGGGGAAAGCTGCGAAGGCATTTGCAGATAAAATCATAGAACTCGTTCCTGGGAATGATTTTAAGACCTCTCTTTCAGAATCGGAAGGTGGTGCAGTCTGCAAAATAGGCAAGAAGTCTTCTATAAATATTTACGAATCGGAACCTGGCACAGTGAGTGATGACGAAGAGGAGGCTGAGGAAGATGAAGATGATGATGACAATATGCGTTATGACCAAGCCAAATTGGACAATTTGGTTAATTATAATAATGATAATCTTATTGGATGGGATTCCTTTAAAAAATATTTCTCCGGTGTCGCTAAGATTGCTCCAAAATTAAATGGAACTCAAGCAGAAGATTCATTTAAGTCTCAATGCTATTTGCTTTCTATTAATGATGGATGTGGTTTGACTCGTGCTGTTAACGATTTGACATTGCTTGGTAATTATACGGGAGCTTATAAAGTGTCTCGTTATTATGAATACGTATTGGCTGAAGAAACCGTAGGAAGAAGCATCTCCATCAAAGATCTTATCCCTTATTTTAAAAACTCGGATAATGAAGGTATGCTCATGTGTATAGATATCAGCGCTTATACGGGAAAAACCTCACAGACGGAATTGAAGAGTTTGTTGGACGAGGTGGTTCAGCATGTGAAAAGCATGAATTATGTCTTTAGAGTCCCTTATCTTGAACCCAAGGAACTGAAACGTATTGAAAGTGTCATATCTGACAAACTGTTGCTGAAGACTTTTGTCATGCCTCCTTATACGGACGCGCAGTTGGAGCAATTCGCCACGAATTTTCTGAAAAAGAATGACATGACCATGGATGAGTCGGCAATAGAGATATTCCATGCTAAGATAAGAGAAGAAAAAAGCGATGGTTGTTTCTATGGCATCCGTACGGTAAAGAAGGTGGTGGATGAGATGGTTTTGTTGAAACTTCAGAAAAATGCAGAACGTGAGGCTTCTAAGGAAACAGATGAAAATGCTGTTTCGGAAGGTCTTATTTTGAAGGAGGATATAGAGTCTCTGGCTAATGTGCAGGAGATTACACAAAAGGATCCATACGATGAACTTTATCAAATGGTTGGGATGGAGAAGATTGCCGAACGTGTGAAGGAGATTGTGTCGCAGGTGAAGGCAGCCATTGCCAACGATAAGTTGGATAAGCCATGTATGCACATGCGTTTCCTCGGTGCTCCTGGTACGGGTAAAACTACTGTCGCCCGCATCATAGGAAGAATCTTTGCTGAAAACGGGATTTTGACCAATGGCCACTTCTTTGAATATTCTGGTCGTGACCTTTGTGGAAAATATGTGGGTCAAACAGCGCCAAAGACGCTCTCCATCTGTCGCGATGCCTATGGTTCAGTTTTGTTCCTTGATGAGGCTTATGAACTTTATACTTCGGATAAAAACGAAAACGATTATGGTCATGAGGCATTGGCAACGCTCATTGCCGAGATGGAAAACCATAGAGATAATTTCGTGGTGATCATGGCGGGATATAAGGGACCAATGGAGACGTTGATGAAGGGAAATGTCGGTTTGCGTAGCCGTATGCCTTTTGCCATAGAGTTCCCTTCTTATAATAGAGAACAGTTGGTGGCTATCTTTATGTCGATGTTGAAGAAACACTTTGAATATGAGGAAGGTATCGAGGAAAAGGTGAAGATGTTCTTTGAAGGATTGTCTGATGCGTATCTGAATTCCGAGGAATTTGCTAATGCTCGATACGTAAGAAACTTGTACGAGCGTACATGGTCTAAGGCGGCCATGAGAACACAGATGGATGGTGCTTCCGAAATCAAGGTCAGCAAGGCCGACTTCGAACTTGCTTCTCAGGAGGAAGATTTTAAGGAGAGGGTGGCCGCAACTCGCAATAGAGTGGGGTATTGATACTAAATGTCATGGTGATTTCATTTGTAGGTAAATGAAATCACCGTGTAGAAAATACGAGAAAAATGGTTTTTCAAACAGAATTTTCTTTAACGGCAAAAAGTCGAGGTTTTCATTTGGTGACGAATGAAATTCTTGGGAAATTGGGGCAACTTCCGAAAACCGGGTTGCTCCATCTTTTTATAAAACATACATCGGCAGCCTTGTCGATCAACGAGAATGCCGACCCTGATGTGCGTGCCGATCTGGCAGCCATATTTGATCGTCTGGTGAAAGAGCGTGAACCGTATTACCTTCATACGTTTGAAGGGGATGACGATATGCCTTCGCATGCAAAATCCTCTATCGTGGGAGCGTCGATTACGATTCCAATCTCCAACGGAAGACTTAATTTAGGGACGTGGCAAGGTGTTTATCTCTGTGAGTTTAGAGACTGCGGCGGTGCTAGGCGTGTCGTGGCAACTGTGATGGGAGAATGATGACGGGTGTGAGATGGAATTTATGAAGGCCTTGGCGATTGGTTCCGAGTTGTTCGGAAGTTTGTTTAATCTTTGAGGACAAGGCATAAAAAAGCGAGTATTGATGTTCACACACAAATACCCGCGAAATTAATCACATAAAACGAATTGAAATTAGTTATTTACTTATACTTGGTTTCTATTTTGTTTGCGCCTGAATGCAAGGGCTTAATCCATAAATGACCGAACACAATTTGTGAATCGGCAAGATTTGAAATCGCCTTGAAAACAACACGCATTTATTAACATTGCATGAGAAAGATGACTTGCATTTGTGTCTCTATAAGATGCTTCAAAATAGAATAAAATACATTGCTGCACCAATAGGTTCAAAAAAGGAAATGCATATCAAATTTAAAACGTCAAGAAAAACAATCTTCGATAATTGTGATTTCTTTGAAGCTCTCAGCTAATTACAGTGCAAATATCGTAAATAAAAGTTATATGTCAAAAGTTTTTATATTAAAAATAGTTTCATTTTATTCTATGTTTTCGTAAAATGTTGATGGCAAATGTGTTATTTGGATGTTGAAGTGTTGAGTCTTTCATTTCGTACGAATTATAGGAAGGTTCGTTTGCGCTTTTTGAATGAAAAAAGTGAAAAATCCCCTTTTCTCAGTGCTATATTTTCATTAATTTCGCTTGTTGCACGTTTTGTGTAATTGTCGAACAAAAAATAGGACGGTTTATGAGTGAAACGATATGTGCCATTTCTACGGCTGCGGGTATGGGTGCCATTGCGGTTGTGCGTGTTTCTGGTGACGAAGCCATAAGCATTGCAAGCAAGATATTCAAGAGTTGTAAAGGAGAAAAGACCTTGACGGATTTCTCGCCGCGCAGAGCTCTCTATGGCAGCATTTTGAATGCAGACGGCTCGGTTTTGGATGAGGTGGTTTGTACGACTTTTGTGGCCCCAAATTCGTTCACTGGAGAGAATTCGGTGGAGATTGCCTGTCACGGATCTCAGTTTATCCAACAGTCTATCTTGCAAAGATTGTTAGATTGTGGCTGTAGGTTGGCCACGCCGGGGGAATTTACTCAGCGTGCATTTGCCAATGGCAAGATGGATCTTTCTCAGGCCGAAGCTGTGGCAGATTTGATAGCATCTAATTCTGCTGCATCTCATCGTTTGGCAATCAACCAAATGCGAGGTGGTTTTTCTCGTGAATTGGCAAAATTACGTCAGTCGTTGCTTGATTTCGTGTCGCTTATCGAGTTGGAGTTGGATTTTAGCGAAGAGGAAGTTGAATTTGCCGACCGTCAGAAGTTGGTGACTATTGTTGACGAGATTCGATACAAGATAAAAACGTTGGCCGATTCTTTTAAATTGGGTAATGCTATAAAAAACGGTATCCCTGTCGCTATAGTGGGGGAGACGAATGTGGGCAAATCAACTCTGCTCAATTGGTTGCTCAATGAAGAAAAGGCAATCGTCAGTGATGTGCATGGGACAACTCGTGACGTGATAGAGGATACGATGATGTTGGACGGCTTATTGTTCCGTTTTATAGATACGGCTGGTATTAGGGAAACGCACGATGAGGTTGAGAATTTGGGTATAGAGCGCACTTTCCGAAAGATGAAGGAGGCTTCTGTCGTGTTGTTGACCGTTGATTCCTCTTATGTTATTGGAGAAATTAAAGATTTCATCGGAACTTATCTGCCTCGTATCAAGGACAAGCAGGTGGCCGTGGTCTTTAACAAGACCGATATCATCACATCTGCAAAGCGTGAAGAGTTGGAGAAAATCGAGATGCCTGAAAATGTGGTTCGATTATTTATTTCTGCCAAGCAGAATCAAAATAAGCAAGATTTGCTTGATACGTTGCTCAAATTTGCCAAGATAGACCAACAGGAGGATCATAATGTGGTCGTTACGAACATGCGTCACTACGAGGCCCTTACGAAGGCTTTGGCGGCTATCAACCGCGTGGATGAAGGTTTGCAGAGCAATCTCTCCGGCGATTTCCTTAGTCGAGACATCCGTGATTGCATGCACTTCCTTGGCGAGATTACCGGTGAAATTACGAATGATAATGTTTTGCAGAATATATTCTCGAAATTCTGCATAGGTAAATAAAAGGGCGATTTTATCGAAAAAAGAGGCTCAGTGTTATGAAGAAGTTGATTACGATCATAGGTCCGACAGCGAGTGGGAAAACCACTTTGGCAGCTCATTTGGCATATTCGATTGATGGCGAGATTATTAGTGGTGATTCTCGACAAATCTATCGTCACATGGATCTTGGAACGGGCAAGGATTTGGCCGATTATTCGGTAAATGGGAAGAATATTCCTTATCACTTGATAGACATTGCGGATCCTGGCTATAAGTACAATGTGTTTGAGTTCCAACGCGATTTTCTAACAGCCTACGACTCCATCCTTTCTCGTGGGAAACAACCGATTTTATGCGGTGGAACGGGACTTTATGTGGAGTCCATCTTGAAGGGTTATCGTTTGCAACCTGTTTCGGAAAACAAAGAGTTGCGAGCTTCGCTCGAAGGAAAGAGTTTGGCCGAATTGACCGAAATATTGAAGGGTTATAAGCAGTTGCATAATACGACTGATGTCGATACTGCCAAACGTGCCATCCGTGCCATTGAGATAGAAGAGTATTATAAGACGCACGAATATGACGACTTGTTGGCTTTCCCGAAGATGGAAAGCGTGATAATCGGAGTGGATATTGACCGAGAAACTCGTCGTCGTCGTATCTCCGAACGCTTGAAGAGTCGTCTGGAGGAAGGAATGCTCGATGAAATCAAGCATTTGTTGGATATGGGGGTCGCTCCTGACGATTTGATCTATTACGGATTAGAGTACAAATATTTGACAAACTATGTCATTGGAAAGATTTCTTACGACGAAATGTATTCAGATTTGGAAATTGCCATCCACCAATTTGCCAAAAGACAGATGACTTGGTTCCGCGGAATGGAAAGAAGAGGCTTTACAATTCATTGGATTGATTTCAATCAGTCCGTGGATGAAAAAGTGAAACAAATACAGTCTATTTTGCGATGAATACGTTAGAAATTGATTTAGATTAATATAAAATTCGTATTTGATTGTTGATTATTTAAATAAAACTACACATATTTGTAATCGGGTAAGGGAACATACTTGAAGATAAAAACGGACTAAGATGTATGCGATTGTTCCTCTTTCTCAGAGTATATTTATATTGTTATTTAACAAAAATCGTTGCTTATGAAGACACTAAAATCTAAAAATTGGTTCTTGTGTTTCTTTATTTTCTTATTTGGATGCAGTTCAATTGGTGAGGAGAGAAATAGAAATATGTCATGTGTGTATGGTGAGTTGCTGCAGAAAATAAACTCGCAAGAGCGCATTTCTCAATTCTTCAATAGCGAAGAGGGATCCTTCCTTCCAATGGGTAAGTGGTTGCTTGATTTCGACTATAAGGAGAATAAGAAGAAACTTTATCTCACATTGTTGAACGTATCTGAATCGAATCAATCAGAATGGGTTGTATCTGTGTCTGACAACACGATTACAATCGAAGAGGGTGGGGCTTCATTCAGCAATTCCATCGTGACTAAAGATTTGAAGTATGCTTTGGAAAATGTTCAACCAAAGAAATATACTTTGAAATATAAGGGTTTGTCATTGGAGTTGGATCTTACGGATATAGACAAGAAATCTAAATACTCTTTGTTGGATGACGGTTCTTACGTAATCGTGTCAAATGAAAGAGCTAATATGGATGAGGTCTAAATAAAACTTTGTTACTCCGCTGGGGTAGAAAAAGGAGCAGTTTCGGTTGCTCCTTTTTTCGTGTGTAGGGTTGCCCTGTTTTAACCGTTAATTATATATGTGGTTGAATCTGTTAATAATTCACGAAGGTAATTATGATGAAAAAATTGTATGTTTATGTTCTAATAAATTGTTACCTGCATTTACTAAATATACCATTTTTCCTTATTAATAAGTTTTTAATTCTTCCGTTTTTAGTAAAAGAAGGTTTTATAAAGAATAGAACTATCGCTTATTCTGATGATGTAATAGTTATTCTTTTTTTCCCTGCAATTGTTTCTTTTTTCTTGACAATGGCGCTAAACAAAAAATCGAGGTGTTTGGTTGTGTATTTAATAATTCATAATTTGTTTGTCCTTTGTTCGTGGTTTACGGACGATACTTTTGATGGAGAGTTCATATATACGTATGTAACTAATATTAGTAGGTTTGTGCAAACTTTCCAACTCTGTTCTATTCCTATACCAGGATTGTTAATGTGGGGTATTGTAAATAAACTTACGTGGACAGTTGTTTTTAGTTCCTATATGTTTTTTGTTTTCTATACTTTTAGATCTTGGATAACCAAAGTCAAAAAGTAACTGTGTCAACATTATATTTCAACCATTCAAAAAAGGTTCTAAACGGTTATTTGTTACATTTGAATCTGAAATAGCAAGATAGATGTTTATCCACCTATCTAAATAGACAAAATAATCATGTATACTTTTCAAATTATTGATGAAGAAGAGTTCTCTCGTTTGGATTGTGTTTGGCTTTTCACAGAAGAGTATATGCACGCCTTTGCAAGAGTTGAATATGATGGCATTCCACTGAAATTTTCATATATGTCAGATTCAATTAAGCCCCAATTCATCGAAACAAATGATGCAATCGTTGTTGGGATAGACTTGGATATATGTATTTACAGTAAAATAGCGCAATCCGTTGTATTAAATATTCGTACCGATTGGTATTTCATTGAGTTCTTTATCGAAAAGGATAAATTGGTTGCTTTTACCGAATTGGATGTTTATATAATCGATCTCGTCACTTATGAGGTGTTGGATACACATTCATATTTTGACATATATACAAATTATGAGTTTAATGACAATAAGTTGAAAATACATTATATGGAAGGAGATGAGATAATTATTGATTTAGAAAAGTATTTTAGGTGACCTCGAATAAACTCCCCGTTTACCATTGTTCGTTCATTAATTCCAAATTAATGTTTTCCATGTAGATTTGCTGACCTATTCCATGTTTTGCTCAAAATTATCGTAATTTCCCACTTGTTTCTTACTGTATTCTACTTTTGTTTGGAATTTTTTTTTCAAATGCTTGATAATTTGTTACTTTTGTATCAATTTAAATAATTGGCTTATGGCGAGAAAACAAGAACCCCAGTTGAAAAGCATAGAAGAGGTTCTGGATTTGTGGAAGGTGCTGACTCCTGAACAGTTGAAATATTTGAAGGAAAATTATGTTGTTCAGAAGTATAAGAAGAACCAAATTGTTTATTGTGAGGGAGATACCCCCACACATGTTTTATGTGTAGTCAGTGGAAAGGTTAAGATTTTCAAGAGTGGCGTGGGGGGACGTTCGCAGATTGTTCGCATGGTTAAGCCTTTGGAGACATTTGCCTATAGGGCAATGTTTGCGGAAGAGAACTTCGTGACTGGAGCTTCTGCCTTCGAACCTTCTATTATTTATGCTATACCTAAAGAGGTCATTAAGAATTTAATTTCTCAAAATAGTCAGCTGGCATGGTATTTCATTCATGCTTTGTCTGTCGATTTGGGTATTGCCGATTCCCGAGCTGTGAGTTTGACTCAGAAACATATTCGTGGTCGTTTGGCTGAATCGCTTGTCTTTTTGCGCGACAATTACGGATTAGAGGAGGACGGTGCAACATTGAGCATCTATCTTTCAAGAGAAGATTTGGCTAGTTTGTCGAACATGACAACTTCTAATGCCATTCGTACTTTGTCCAATTTTGTTACCGAGCATATCATTGCATTGGATGGGCGAAAGATTAAAATCATTGATGAGGAACAGTTGAGAAAGATTAGCAAGATTGGCTAATTGCTTTGGATGGTTTCTTGGGAGTTTTCTTCCTTTTTGCTTACTGCTTTCACTCTTTTGCTCTTTGGATGGGCAGATCTATTACCTTTGTTTCGAAGATTCAATGATATTTTATGAAAATAGTAATAACTGATGTCATCTGAGATGCTTCTATAGGGAAATCATTGAGAGTTTTAATGAGGTTTTTTGATGTAAGTCAAATGCTCATGGAGGCTTTGGCTATAGGTTGGGCTATATGGGAGTTTTTCAAGGGACCTTGGCATTCTAAATGAAACAGAAATCCCCCGTCACCTCTTTCTTACATTTCCCATTAATGCAACTGAACTTGCATGACTATTGTTTTTTTTATTGATGGTAATCTTGGAAATGTATTGAGAGTGACGGAAGATGCCGCATTTTATTCGATGAAACCGTATAGTTTTTTTATCTCTTCAGGCCAAAGTGTTTCATCGGGAGTCTCCAATATCAAAGGTATGTTGTCTAATCGGACATCGTTCATCAAAGTGCGGAACGAATCGTCGCCTATCGCACCCAAGCCGATGCTTTCGTGTCTGTCAACGTGCGAGCCGACACCTTTTTTTGAATCGTTGATGTGCATGCCTTTCAAATATTGGAATCCTATGATTTGGTCGAATTGATCGAGAGTTGCCTTGACAGCATCAGCGTTTGAAAGGTCGTAACCGGCGGCGATGGCGTGGCAAGTGTCGATGCAGATGCCCACGCGACTTTTGTCTTCCACAAGGTCGATGATAAACTTCAACTCCTCGAATTTGTTGCCCACATTGCTACCTTGTCCTGCTGTGTTTTCAATCACTGCACAAACACCTTGAGTTTTGTCTAAAGTGATGTTGATGGATTCAGCAATTCTTTTCAAGCACTCTTCCGTACTGATCTCTTTGAGCGAACTTCCAGGATGAAAGTTGAGTAAGGATAGACCTAACTCTTCGCAACGCTGCATTTCGCAAAGAAATGAGGCACGCGACTTTTCCAGGTTTTCGTCGTTAGGGTGCCCAAGGTTGATTAAGTAACTGTCGTGGGGTAGGATGTATTTAGCATTGAATCCGCCCTTCTCGCAATTCTCCTTGAACTTGTTGATGCTGCTCTTGGTCAAAGGTGCAGCCATCCATTGACGTTGATTCTTTGTGAAAAGTGCAAAAGCTTTTGCTCCGATGGCAGAAGCATTGATGGGTGCGTTCTCTACACCTCCTGATGCACTGACGTGCGCTCCTATATATTTCATTTTGGTAAGTTGTTTGTATGTCGCCTCGAATGTTGTCGAATAGACACTCCTTATTATATAATATGTAAAGGAAGTAAAAAGAAATATATTTAGAATTTAGTCTTATGCTTTAGATTTGTAACTATAGATTTTTATAAATCATATAGTTGTATTCTTGTTTATAATTCAATTTTTACTTCGTCAGAGGCAAAATTACTTTTGTTTTGCTTTATGGGCAACCTTTTCCATTTGTTTTTTTTTTGATTGATGGTCGAGAAACATATTCTTTCTTTTGATGCGGAAGGATCCCGCTGTTTTTTTCAAGGAAGTAGTGGTGGGGTAGGGTGGCTTGTGGGCTTTGTTTTAGCAATAGGATGTTTAGCCCTTATACGAATTTCGTCTTGAAAGATATTTTTTTTGGGAAAAATGAAAGATATTTAGTTAGGGTGATAATTTATAATTGAAAAAAGCTATTTTCTTACGAATTGTTTCTGTAGTGCGTTCTGGTGCTTTTGATTGATATTTGTCATACTATTGATTTTCGTCATTGACAAATGTCTATCGGGAATCTAAGGTCACTTGACGCTAGTCAATATGTGCTAAAAATGGTGGATTTTTAGGTCGTAAAATTTGTCTTGTTCTAGCCATTTTCCTAAATTCACAATAGATAAAACAAAAACAAACAATAAAACGAAACGAACTAATAAAAATTATGTCTAACTAAAATGATGATGCTTATGAAAACGAACTTTTTACTTATAGTAGCGATGATGCTTATCTCTTCATTTGTTTCAGTAGAAGCTCAAAATAGATTGCCATACGTTGTTAGAGGTGATATCAGCGGATGCGATACAGTTTACACATTGCCAGACAGAAAGGCTGAGTTTCCTGGAGGCATGAATGCTATGTATGAATTTCTTAATGATAATATCAAGAATTCTGTTAATTTTGTACCTGCAATGTCTTCCCACCGTATTCTTTTAAAGATGTTGGTTAGCGAAGAGGGTGCTATACTTGAGGCAAAGTTGATGATGCCGTCTTCTACTTCATTGGATGATGAGTTGTTGAAGTTGGTTTCAACTTTTCCAGATATGATTCCAGCGAGATATGGTAATCGTGATGTATGTTCTTACTTAATCGTTACCTTGGGGTATGAGTAAATAGCATCTTGACCAGTCTTGGTTCAATGCAGGGAAGGCTTTTGCATATTTTATCACTATGTGCTGACCTTAGGGGATGCGCGTAAAACTTAGATTGAAGATGATAGATTATTCAAAAGTTCCTTCCCCTTGCTATGTTATAGAGGAGGAGAGATTAAGAAGAAATTTACAATTGATCCGTTCGGTTAAAGATCGTGCAGGAGTAGAAATCATATTGGCCTTCAAGGCCTTTGCATTATGGAAAGTTTTCCCTATCGTTAGGGAGTATATTCAACATTCTACTGCCAGTTCTTTGTCGGAAGCTCGCTTGGCATATGAAGAGATGGGCAATTTAGCTCATAGTTATGCTCCGGTTTATACGGATGTGGAGTTTCCTGAAATTGCACGATGCAGCAGTCATATCACTTTTAATTCGATATCTCACTATTTGCACCATCGTCCATACTTGGATAAGATGGATCGTCACATATCTTGTGGTTTGAGAGTCAATCCTGAATTTTCTGATGTGGAGACGGATTTGTACAATCCTTGTGCTCCTGGTTCTCGTTTGGGGGTTGTTGCCGATATGTTGGGCGACAAATTGCCTGACGGAATAGAAGGCTTGCATTTCCACACTTTGTGCGAATCGTCGTCTTACGATTTGGAAAAGACGCTTGCTGTGGTCGAGAAAAAGTTCTCCAAGTATTTTGATCAGATTAAGTGGATTAACTTCGGTGGTGGCCATCTGATGACGCGAAAAGACTATGATGTGGAGCATCTCATCTCTGTGCTTCAGGCTTTCAGAGCTCGTTACCCTTGGTTGAAGGTTATTATGGAACCAGGAAGTACTTTCGCTTGGCAAACGGGCGAATTGGTTTCGAGCGTGGTCGATATCGTGGAAAATCATGGCATCAAGACAGCCATTCTGAATGTTTCGTTTGCTTGCCACATGCCAGATTGCCTTGAAATGCCTTATAAGCCTACGATTATTGGAGCTACGGATGAGGTGGAGGGCAAACCGACCTACAGAATGGGCGGAAATAGTTGTCTCTCTGGTGATTTTATCGGCAGCTGGTCGTTCGACAAGGAGTTGAAGGTGGGCGATCAGGTCGTGTTCTACGATATGATTCACTATACGACGGTGAAGACAACGATGTTCAACGGAATCTCGCATCCATCCTTGGCTATCTGGACGAAGGAGGGTGAACTCAAAATGCTTCGTACCTACGGGTATGAGGACTATAAGAGTAGAATGGCGTAGGGAGTTAAGAATTAAGAATTGGGCAATCCCTTGTGGTTGCCCCAGGTCTTTTAGCCAAGTTGTCAGTCATGATGACCAAATCAAAATATAATTATGTACACAACAGGTGAGGAATTAGAGATAAAACCATCTCAAAAAAATAAGGTTTTCAATATCTTAGGTTTTCTTTTTGGCTTGGGGATAATTATGTTTATTTTAACCGTGAAACTTTCGGGGTTCTGGATGTGGTTTTGGGATGTATTGTTGGGCGGATTTTCTGTGTTTATGGTCTATTACTATCTCAATCTCCCTGTTATAAAGATTGGCAAGGAGGGCATCTACGAAGGGAAGAAGTTGATGGAATGGCGGTGGATACAACGTGCATACTTGATTCGATATATAACTCAGAAACATCGTGTATATTACCGCCTGAATGTGGAGGTTTTCGATGAAAGAGGTTCAGTACACGAAAACAGCATTGATGTCACCGATTATGTCTATTCTTGGGGTGATGTGGAGCGTGCTATCAGCTATTGGAGTAGCGGACAGTTGGAAGACAGTCCCGAACAAAGTTTTAACAAAGCAATGGCGGCAAATCCATTGTTAGAGTTGTTTTGTGAAGAGCAAAACCGAGAATGGAATATATTTAAAGGTGCATCCATCGTTATCTTTGTATTGTTGATGATTTTTTCGTGTACCTGGCTGGAGATGCTACCTGAAGAAAACAGGGGCTTTGTCACATTGGTTGTTTGTTTGGTTATGGGAGTCTGTATGTGTGTCTCTTGGGCAATTACGTCCGTTTTGATGATGATGGTCCAATTGTCATTCCTGTCCAAGCCTTCAATAAAGAGTTTGTCGAGAGATGAGCGTGACGCTTTGGTGGAACAGGCTAAAGCACATGAAAAAAGTAGTCTTGTGGATTGGGGCAAGCAGTTATGGATGCCCATTTTAGGCATAGTTGTTTTATCTCTGGCAGTGTGGGGGAGCTTGTATTGGCATGGTTTTTAAATGTCCATTCAGAAAATGGATAGGTAGTACGCAAGGTACATGATTGCGTGATTCGTACGAAAAATGTGATTGTATGCCGAAAATTCGTACGAAAAATGTGTATATTTGCCGAAAATTCGTACGAAAAATGTAATCGGAATGAAAAGAATTGCTATAAACGAGTTAGTTAAGTGGAAGGAGCGTAACAGAAGAAAGCCTTTGATTGTGGAAGGGGCAAGACAGGTTGGCAAAACTTGGCTTATCAAAGAATTTGGCAAAACTTACTATGATGAAATTGCCTACATCAATTTTGAAGAGAAAAAGGCTCTTCAAAATTTATTCAAATCTGATTACGATATCCAACGAATACTTTTTGCTGTGAAGACGGCAACTAATACAAAGATGATTGCCGGCAAAACTCTTATTGTATTGGATGAGATACAAGAAGCTGAGGGAGGTATCACATCTCTAAAATATTTTGCAGAGAATGCACCAGAGCATCACGTCATTGCAGCAGGATCATTATTAGGTGTTGAGTTACATAAACGAGTCTCTTTTCCAGTTGGCAAGGTGGAGTTTTTACGACTTCATCCTCTATGTTTTGAAGAATTCCTTATGGCTCTTGGGGAAAACAATTTAGTTGACTTGCTTCACACAAAGGATTGGCAAACCATCCAATTGTTTGCAGAACGATACAAACTCTTGCTTAAAAAGTATTATTATGTGGGAGGCATGCCTGAATCTGTTCTCTCATTTGTTGAACAAGAAGATCTTGATGAGGTAAGAAAGATTCAGATAGACATTCTGTCCACATACGAACGAGATTTTTCAAAGCATGCTCCATCAGAGATTGTGCCAAGAATCAGGCAATTGTGGAACTCCATACCATCGCAATTAAGCAAAGAAAACAGAAAATTCATCTATGGATTGGTGAAAGAGGGTGCTCGTGCTCGTGAATACGAGACAGCACTAAGTTGGATAAAAGACAGTGGGTTGATGCACCAAGTATTTTGTGTCAAAGCTCCCCGTTTGCCATTAAAAAGTTACGAGGATCTAAGTGCATTTAAAATTTATCTGTTAGATGTCGGTTTATTATCAGCGATGTGCGAACTTAATTCTGACACTCTACTAAACGGTAACCTAATTTTTACAGAATTCAAAGGTGCTTTAACAGAGCAGTATGTGATGCAGGAGTTGAATCTCCGCCACTCTTTGTATTATTGGGCAAAGAGCAAATCTGAGCAAAAGGTTGATTTTCTAATCCAGAAAGACGGAAATGTGGTACCAGTAGAGGTAAAGGCAGAAGAGAATCTGCATGCCAAAAGTTTACGCTCTTTTGTATCAGAGAATTCATCTCCATTGGCAATTCGTACCTCTATGTCAAACTACAGAGAGGAAGGATGGATGACGAACATTCCACTTTATTGCGTAGGAGAGATATAAGGGTTGTTGCCCTTATTGTATTGCGTGCGATATGTCCGAAAGGAGCGTTGGGCTAAAAAATATTACTACGACTGGCTTCCAGCCAGATTGTCAGTCAAAAACGGTGACAGAGCCATTTTTTATTATTATTATTGGAATTTGTGATATATTTGTGTGTAATTAACCAATAAATGATTTTCTATATGAATAAGTTTTTTAATCCTCTCGTTATTAGTTTCTCTTCGCTGTACCTCATCGGTTTGGCGTTTTCATTGTTGAGTTGGCCAGGGGCATCTATAATGATGCTATTGGGATGTGTAGGTATTGCTTTAGGCAGCATAATATATGATGGAATAATGAAGCGAAATTTAGGGCGCTGTGCCTTACACTTAGGATTCGCAGCCGGTCTATTCACTATTCTTTCTAGGCTTTATTATTGGGATAACAGTGTGATTTATGCTTTTGTTTCAATACTTTTGTTTGCTTTAGGTTTATATAAAGCTGAAGAGAAACATTCGAAACTGGCATGTTGGGTAACCGCTCTTGTGGTAACTATAGGTGTGTTGCTAAACGCAGTGCCATCGTGTTACATCTATCAGTTTATTCACTATTATGTAAGTGATGAACAAGAGATTGATGAGGATAACTCCTATTGGATTCACAATAAATATAGTTTCTTTCTTGCGATGAACGGCGACTACGACAAAGCTCTGCATTACATAGACGCAAGTTACAAATGCGCTGAACGCTATTCCTACAGTTCGTTTGATATGCCCAAAGAGGTTGTGTTGAAGAAAATCGAAGAAAATCGTAAGTGTATTGAGAAGAGGGATCTTACAAATTTTGATGTCCACTTGTAACCAGATGTTATTTGTGATGATATTTTGTTGGCTCTGTCCCAGGTTATGACTGATTTTTGTGACAAAAAGATTGCTAAATACCTAAACAAAAATGTGGTAACCACATTGTTCTCAAAGCAGTGGTTTGGCTGGAAGCCAATCCTATTAGTAACCCGTGGCAACGCCACGGGTCTTGGTGGGCATTTTTCTATTGGCTGGAAGCCAATGCTTTCCTATTGATTAGAAAGTAGTGGCTTCCAGCCACTTACCACCATCTATTCTTCCACCGAGCACTCCGTGCTCGGTTACTACTACGGCTGGCTTCCAGCCAGATTGTCAGTCATAAAGTAGGACAGAGTCAATCAAATTATAGAAGTCTCCATATCTAATAACAAAGAGGTGAGTCTCCCCACCTCTTTATTCCAATTTCCTAAATCTAAAATTACAACAAGTAAACTCTCTTAACTCGTTTGGAAATACCTGCCAAAATCTCGTAAGAAATAGTTCCTAATGTATCAGCAACCCCTTGTATAGGGTGGTCCTTGCCGAATAAGATGGCTGTGTCGCCCTCCTTGGCGTCGATATCGGTCAAATCGACCATGCACACGTCCATGCAAATATTGCCCACGATAGGGGCGAATTTGCCGTTTATGAGAACCTTGCCCACACCGTTGCCCAATTTGCGGTTCAAACCGTCTGCATATCCGATAGGAATGGCTCCGATGATGGAGTCGCGGTGCAAGACTCCCTTGCGGCTGTAACCGATGGTGTCGGTCGAAGGAACGCGTCTGATTTGGAGAATGTTGGTTTTGAGTGTGCAGACCTCTTCCAAACGACGGTTGTCAACGGCACTCATGCCATAATGACCGATTCCGAGACGGACCATGTCGAACTGATATTGGCTGAATCGCTCGATTCCTGCCGAGTTGAGAATATGTGCGATGATCTTGTGAGGGAAAGCCTCTTCCAAACGTTTTCTCACGCGAGAGAAGAGGGCTATTTGTTGTTCTGTAAAGGCATCGAATTGAGTGCTGTCTGAACCCACTAAGTGCGAGAATACGGAACGAATCTTGACGCTGTCTTGCGCTTTCAACTTTTCGATCAAGCAGTCGATGTCCTTCTCCTCGAAGCCCAAACGGTGCATGCCCGTATCGATTTTTAGGTGGATGGGGTATCCCTTGATGCCTAATTGGGAAGCCTCCTTAATCATACGGTCCAATAGGCCGAAGCTATATACTTCAGGCTCCAAATTGTATTCAAATATCTTGGCAAAGCTGTTTTGCTCCGGATTCATCACTACGATAGGGATGTGGATGCCTTCCCGACGGAGCACTGCACCTTCATCGGCAACCGCCACAGCCAAGTAGTCGCAACCATTGTGTTGGAGTGTGCGTGCCACTTCCACATCGCCGCTACCATAAGCGTTGGCTTTCACCATGCTCATGATTTTTGTGCCAGGTTTCAAGAAAGAACGGAAATAGTTGAAGTTGTTTACCAAAGCGCCCAAATCGACTTCCAAGACTGTTTCGTGCACAGCAGCCGAAAGACGGTCGGAAATCTCCTCGAAACGGAACTTGCGAGAACCCTTCAACAAGATGGCCTCGCTTGTGAAATCGCAAACGTTGATATGACGCAAGAAACTCTCCGTGTTAGGGAAAAAGGTTTGTTCCTTGATGTTGAAAAGCGATTGGAACAACGAAATCTCGTCGCCGATACCGATAAGTCTGTCGATGGCCTTTCCCTCTAAAAGCGAGGCCACGTTTTGGTAAAGAAGTTTAGGGTCTTGTCCGCTCTGCATGATGTCGGAGAGGATGAGAGTCTTCTTTCTGTTGTTGGCGGTGGCCTGTTGTGTTAGGAAGTCGAGAGCGATGCTCAAAGAGGTGGTGTCGGAGTTGTAGCTGTCGTTGATGATGAGGCAACCGTTTTGTCCGTCCTTTACTTCCAATCGCATGGCAATAGGCTCGATGGCGGACAGCTTGTCGTTGGCCTTCTCGGCAGAGATGCCCAAAACGAGCATGGCGCAAAGGCACGAAAGCGAGTTCTCGATGGAGGCATTGTCGGAGAATGGAATCTCGTACTCGTATCTCTTGCCTGCATATTCGTAGGCTATGGTGCATCCACGGTCTGGCTTTTGCTTGATGGTGTCTATTCGAACGTCGGCCTCCTTGTTGGATCCGAAGGTGAAATGACGGGCTTTTGTGCCTGATTGAGCGACAGTTATGTCGACTAATTTGTTGTCTTTGTTGAAGATGATTGTGTCGCTGTGGACGAACAACTTTAATTTCTCGGCACACTTGACCTTCATGGAAGAGAAGTTCTCTTGGTGTGCGTCGCCCAAGTTGGTGAAGATACCAATGTTTGGGGAAACGATAGGTTCCAATCGAGCCATTTCGTCCATTTTGGAGATGCCGGCTTCGAAGATGCCTAATTGAGTCTCTGCGTTCATCTCCCAAACGGATAGAGGAACACCGATTTGAGAATTGTAACTGCGAGGAGAGCGCGTTATTTTGTATTCTTGGTTGAGCAGTTGGTATAACCACTCTTTGACGATGGTCTTGCCGTTGCTGCCAGTGATGCCTATTACGGGTGCGTTGAAGCTTTTGCGGTGCTTAGCAGTCAATAGTTGCAGTGCGTTCAAGGTGTTGTCCACCACGATTAAGTTGGCGTCGCTAAGGCTTTGCAATTCTGGCGTCAATTCGCTCACCATGAAGTTGCGGACGCTTTTCTTGTATAGTGAAGGGATGAATTTGTGACCGTCATTCCTATTAGACTTCAAAGCAATGAAAAGGGTATCTTCTGGGAAGGAGAGTGCCCGGCTATCCGTCAATAGACGGTTTACTTCAGCGGATTCGTTTCCTTGAAACTTTCCACCAGCCATTTCGGCAATCTTTTTTATCGTGTACATTTCTATGTGAATTATTATACTCTGTTTTTAGAAATCAATTGTTGTTGCTCTTGTCGTCGGAACTATCCTTCTTCTCATCCTCCTTGAGCGACTCTTGTAGATGAGGTGCGAGCAGTTCTTCGAAAGGCAATTTCGTTATGCGTTTCAAGGAACGGGAGAGGTAGTACATGGCTGCGAACATCACCAAGCAGGAAGGCAAGGCGATGACGATGTAGCTGAGTCCTGTCATTCGGCCTAACTCTTGGGCAAACTCTTCAGTTCCTGTCGGACTTTTGATGAGGATCTTGGCCAATGAGAAATTGAGTATGGTGGACAAAAGAAACGAGGCCGCCAAGATGTAGGTGGCGTTGACCATCGTCTTGTCAAACTCCGCTTCTTGTTTTGTCTCTTTCAGAATGGAATCGATTCTGTCCACGTCCATCATCTCTCTGTTGTAGAGTATCTTTTTGACTAGAGGGAACGGAGTCTTTAACGAAACAAGCAAGACCACACCGATGATGAACGGAACGGAGGCTTCCTTGTAGGCAATCCATTCGCTTGGGAATTCAAATATTCCTATGACGCCCGTCAGAAGAATGCTGACGAAACCCACGATGGAGATGAAGTTGGTTTTGTGTCTTTGGCTGTAATCCCAAATGAAGTAGATGGTGGGGAAGGCGAGGGCGATTAGCAGACCTTTGAGAGGACCCAAACCTTCCATTTCAATTCCCCAAAGGGAGACGGTGCCAGTCTTCGACAATTTCGTCAAGATGATGACGGGCATCACAATGTTGAAAAAAATACTTACTAATGGGTTTTCTCTTTTCTCTTTCTTTCCCTCTTCCATGATCACTTTTCTTTCTTGATTTAAATTACGCAAAGTTACATTTTTTGAGAAAGAAACCATTCAAAATTGGGATTGAATGTAGGCTTGAAAATGGATTTTTTTGCAACAAAATACGCTTAACACATCTAAGCAGCATCAAAAACGACATTCAACTGAAACATAGCAATATACGATTTATAACACTTTGCGAATATGACGTACGATAGTTTTATACAACATATTCGCAAGCAAATACTACTTAAAAGAGGCAAAATGAAGCATTTGTCATGTCAACAAACAACCTTGCCATGGGAGTCTATATGCAACCATGATTGGGGTGTTTTTTAGATGTCTTTATCATAGAAGAGGGAATGGTGGCGACAGATTTATAGTTCCCTAAAAGCGTATAAAGGTTCGTTTGTTGAAAACAAATACCCTTTAAACTTCCTCTTCTCGATTGATTGTAGTACTTTAGTAGAAGCAAACCCGTGCGAAGCCAGATGATGGATGAGTTTTTAGAGATTATCCATCTTGCAATAGAGGACAGGATGTGCGAATGTATTGTTTGTTCTGTGTTGCGTTTGATATTCGCAAGTGTTATTTTGTTGGATTATAGATGTATAACTTAATATCTGGAAATATGGAAAACGAAATGTTCAATAAAGACAAAAGGAGTCAAATTGAGGAGTATGGAGAGCATTATTCTCCGCAAGAACTCTTTTTTAAGTTGGCACGAGTAGCCAAAAATGCAGGCGTCAAGATTGTCTATTGCGTTTTGATTCTCTACTATGCGTTGATGTATGGCGACTTGACCGTAAAGGAGAAGAGCGTCATTATTGGTGTGTTGGGATATTTCATTTTGCCGATTGATTTGATTCCCGATTTGTTGCCATTGGGTTATACGGATGATTTGTCGCTCATCATTTTTGTTGTGACAAAGATGAAGAAATCCTTTACGGAAGATATTCGAAAAATGGCTGTCGATAGGTTGAAGAAATATTTTGACAATATAGACGAGGAGAGTCTCACCCTGTAGGGGCAACCCTTGTGGTTGTCCTTCCTTGTGGTTGCCTATCTCTTGATGTAGGCCCGTAATTCAAGTAAATTTTATAGGTTACAAAATAAATATGTTAGAGAAGTACGATGTGATATTAGCTTCCAATTCGCCCCGTAGGAAGCAGTTGTTAGAAGGCTTGGGCGTAAAATTCAGAACGCAAACGATTCCCGGTTTGGATGAGAGTTATCCGGATGATCTTCAAGGAGGAGATATTCCCCTCTATTTGGCTAAGAAGAAATCGAGTGCCTACGAGGAAATTCTTCAGGACAATACGATGATTATCACAGCCGATACGATAGTGTGGCACAAAGGTTTTGTTTTGGGTAAGCCTAAAAGCAGGGAGCAGGCCATCGATATGATCAAGTCGCTTTCAGGCGATTCGCATCAAGTATATACGGGCGTGTGTGTCAAGACAAAGGAGAGGACGGAGGCATTCTTTTGTGAATCGACGGTCAAGTTCTCCCAATTGACGCAGGCAGAAATCGAGTATTATGTAGATAATTACAAACCGTTCGACAAGGCCGGTTCGTATGGCATTCAAGAGTGGATTGGCTATGTTGGTGTTGAGTCTATGACGGGTAGTTTTTATAATATCATGGGTCTGCCCGTACATCAGCTCTATGCTGTTTTGAAGGAATTTTAAATCCATTTAGTACAGGTGTTTTTTTATCTGTCAAAATATAAAGTGATTGTTTAGATTTGTTGAGTAAATGGTTGTATTATAATATGGGTAACCGTTTAGTTTGCCCATTTCTTTTGCCCCTTTAAGCTGTTATGATTGTGTAGCTATAGGCTAAAAAATTGGATTAATTTAAGAAGTGAATCATGTCCATATGGAGTAAAATCATAGAATCTATAGGTGGCAATCTTTCTGCCAATGCCAAAGAGGGTGTGTCTCGCGATGCTTCCAAATATGCTATTGTGGATTGCGAGGTGAGCATGAAGGATAAGCGAGTTCATGACATTGGAGCTTTGCGTTGGGATGGAGCAACCTTTCATGCTGCCGACAAACATGCGATGAAGCAGTTTCTGGACGGTGTGGATTATCTCTGCGGACACAACATCATCCATTACGATGCGAAGTATTTGTTTGGGGATGGTGGTCAGAGGTGGGCTTGGGTAGATACCTTGTACGTTTCTCCGTTATTGTTCCCCGAACGGCCTTATCACCGATTGTTGAAAGATGATAAGTTGGTGAGCGAGCAGATGAACAATCCGGTAAATGATTGTGAGAAAGCGCATGATTTGCTGATGGAGGAGGTTACTGCATGGAATGCACTCTCTGAAAGGAAACAGGCGATTTATACGACATTGTTGCATGATGTTCCTGAGTTTCAAGGATTCATGCAATTTGTGGGAGCAAAGGCCAATGACAGAGCAAAACTCACGGAATGGGTTCGCGAAGAATACAGGGGCAAAATATGCGAACATGCGGATGTGGCAGGCATGGCGCAACAACCAACAGAATTAGCATTCGCACTTGCCCTCATTGATACCATCGACTATCGTTCGATTACTCCACAATGGGTGCTGCACAACTATCCGAACGTGGAGAATGTAGTGCGTCTTCTTCGACACACGCGATGTGAGGAAGGTTGCGCTTATTGCAACAGAGACCTTGATGTTCACCACAACCTGAAGCAGTTCTTTGGCTATGGCCAGTTCCGAACCTACGAAGGTGAACCTCTGCAAGAGAATGCAGCAAGGGCGGCTGTAGAAGGAAAGTCTCTTTTGGCGATTTTCCCCACAGGTGGCGGCAAGTCACTCACATTCCAGTTGCCTGCCTTGATGGAAGGCCGTACAGTGCATGGTCTTACGGTGGTCATTTCGCCTTTGCAGTCGTTAATGAAAGACCAGGTGGATAACCTTGCCGAACGAGGCATTACGGATGCAGTCACCATAAACGGATTGCTTGATCCTATCAGTCGCTCGCTTGCTATCCAGCGTGTGCAGGATGGCGACGCTTCCTTACTGTATATTGCGCCCGAGATGCTACGTTCGAAGACTATAGAGAAAATATTACTGGCTCGTCATGTGGTTCGGTTTGTGATAGACGAAGCACATTGTTTCTCCTCTTGGGGACAGGACTTCCGTGTCGATTATCTTTACATCGGCAAGTTCATCAGCGAGTATCAGCAGAAGAAACGTTGCAGGGTACCTATACCCGTATCATGCTTTACAGCTACCGCCAAGCAAAAGGTGGTGCAGGACATCTGCGATTACTTCAAGCAGATGCTCAACCTTAATCTGCAGTTGTTTGCATCTACGGCTTCGAGAACCAATTTGCGTTATTCCGTTATCCATGCCGATACCGATGAGGATAAGTACACAAAACTGCGTTCGCTGATAGCCGAAAGTAATTGCCCAACAATTGTCTATGTGTCGCGAACTAAACGCACACGTCAACTTGCCGAGAAGCTCACGCGTGACGGATTCAAGGCGCTTCCTTTCAACGGACAGATGGATGCCGATGACAAAATTGCCAATCAAGACGCTTTCATGTCGGATAAGGTACGCATCATTGTGGCCACCTCGGCCTTTGGCATGGGTGTGGACAAGAGTGATGTGGGATTAGTGGTGCATTATGACATTTCCGATTCTCTGGAGAACTATGTTCAGGAGGCAGGACGTGCAGGTCGTGATCCGCATCTTGAAGCACGATGTTTCGTGCTATATAGCGATGCCGACTTGGACAAACATTTCATACTCCTCAATCAGACAAAACTGAGTATCAGCGAAATTCAACAGGTATGGAAGGCTGTCAAAGAGATGACCAAGCAGCGAATGCGTGCCTGTTGTTCGGCTTTGGAGATTGCAAGAAAGGCAGGATGGGATGATTCCGTTTCGGATATCGAGACGCGTGTCCGAACCGCTTTAGCAGCCCTTGAGCAAGCTGGTTACTTGGAGCGCGGAAATAATGTGCCTCATGTCTATGCCACAGGCATTACGGTGAAGGATATGGACGAGGCACACAAGCGCATTACGGAGTCATTACTCTTTGAGAATGATGAAGTGGAAAAGGCTGTACGCATTATCAAATCGCTCATCAGTCAAAAGCATATTGCCAAGGCACAAGACGCTGAGGCTGAGTCGCGTGTGGATTATTTGGCAGACATTCTCGGCTTGAACAAATGGGAAGTGGTTTCGGCTGTAGAGCGTATGCGTCAAGAAGGCATTCTGGCCGATACAAAGGATATGTCGGCTTATCTGAATGATGTGGGTGAGTCGGAGAATAAGTCCAGAAGACTTTTGGAGCGATTCTCCAAACTTGAGCGATACATTCTGAATAAGATTCCTGATGATACGCTCTGTATCTCTTGCAAACAACTGAATGACAATGCTCAGAACGAAGGCATTGCAACTTCTACGGAAAAGGACATCCGTACCTTGCTTTATTTCCTGACCGTTAAGGGTTATACCCGCAAGAAGGAAGATGCTGCACACAATCTGGAAGTGAAGCGGCAGGCTGATATGGAGGCCACCCTCAATCGCTTTGAGAAACGTCTGGAGATCTGCCGTTTTGCCGTGGAATGGCTCTACAGGTTTACATCGCAAACAACAGCAGCGGAATCGCAGAAGAATGGTATCCAATTCTCTGTGGTGGAGTTGCTGAACGATCTGAAGTCGCAAGGACAAAACCTTTTCGGTGTGCTTCAGAATGTGCAATTGGAAGATGTGGAAGAGGCATTGCTCTACCTGTCAAAGATTGGGGCGTTAAAACTGGAAGGCGGCTTTCTTGTGCTCTACAACGCCATGGACATTCGCCGCATCAAGGACAACCGTTTGCGTTACAAGCAGGACGACTATCGTATGCTGAATGAGTTTTACAAGCAAAAGATTCAGCAGGTGCACATTGTGGGCGAATATGCCAACCTGATGGTACGAGACTATGATGCAGCCCTCCGGTATGTGCAGGATTATTTCCAAATGGATTACAAGCGTTTTGTGGCGAAATACTTCAAGGGAAACCGTCTGCAGGAGATTGATCGCAATGTTACACCAGAGAAATACGAACAGCTATTTGGCACTTTGTCACCGAAACAGATGGAGATAATCTCCGACAAGGAGTCGCGTTGTATCGTTGTGGCTGCCGGTCCTGGTAGTGGCAAGACACGCGTCTTGGTGCATAAACTTGCCTCGTTGCTTTTGCTGGAGGACGTAAAGCACGAGCAGCTGCTAATGCTTACTTTCTCTCGTGCGGCAGCCATCGAGTTCAAGCAACGACTGATGGGTCTTATCGGCAATGCAGCACATTTTGTGGAGATTAAGACATTCCATTCCTATTGCTTCGACTTGCTTGGACGTGTCGGCAATCTGGATGACGCTAAGGACGTAGTATCACGTGCAGCACAAATGATTAGCGAGGGTGAGGTAGAGCCAAATCGCATTGCCAAGACTGTACTGGTGATAGATGAGGCCCAGGACATGAGTTCGGAGGAATATGCGCTGGTGCGAGCCTTGATGAACGCTAATGAAGAGATGCGTGTGATAGCCGTGGGCGATGATGATCAGAATATCTATGAGTTCCGAGGTTCTAATTCTCAGTACATGGCTCAGTTGCTGAAGGATTCGGAAGGACGCTTTGTGGAGATGACTGAAAACTATCGCAGTTCGCAGCATGTAGTAGGTTTTGCCAATGCTTTTGTAAAGGGCATATATCAAAGAATGAAGAACGGCCCAATCGTTTCGATGAACAAGAATGACGGTTTTGTGGGAGTGACACAACATGCCTCGACCATTATGTACAAACCTCTTGTTGACGAACTTCTGTCTCATCGTGGACAAGGCTCTATGTGCGTGCTTACGCAAACAAATGAGGAAGCGGTGATTGTTGTGGCTTTGTTGAGAAAGTATGGTTTGCAAAGTAAACTAATACAAAGCATGGATAGTTTCCGATTTTGGAACATAGCTGAGATTCGTATGTTTCTGAAGTCTATAGAAACCAAGACGCATACGCCACTCATTGCTGATGATGTTTGGGATGAGGCAAAGCAGAAGACATTTACTTTATATTCCACATCTGAAAGCCTTCCTTACATTCAGCGTTGCATACAGTTGTTTGAGCAGACATACAGGGCAAAATACTTAACTGATTTCAAGGAATATGTATTCGAATCATCGGTTGAGGATTTCTGCGATCTGACAGGCGCGGAAGTCGTTGTATCTACCATTCATAAGGCAAAAGGAAGGGAATTTGATAATGTTTACATGTTGCTTTCTGAGTTTCATCGTCCCACAGATGACATGCTTCGAAGATACTATGTAGGTATGACTCGTGCTAAAAATCAATTGTTTATACATACGAATAGTACGATGTTCAATGGGTTTCACACAGATAGAAAGATTGCCGATCAAAAACAATACGAGATGCCAGAAGAGGTTGTGCTTCAACTTTCACACAAGGATGTAAACCTCGGATTCTTCAAGTCGCGTAAGAAGGAAATCCTTGCTTTGAGAGCAGGTGGAGAGTTACGATTCGACAATAATTATCTTGTTGTTCCGAATACGAATCTTCCTGTTGCCCAATTGTCTCAGAAGATGCAAACAGACCTTCTTGGCTGGGCTGATAAAAACTATTTTGTAACAAGTGCGACCATCCGCTTCATAGTAGCATGGCGCCCCAAAGATGCACCAAAAGAAGAAAAAGAGCATGCCGTATTGCTTGTGGATTTGAACTTAAAGAAAATGGAAACGCATTGAAAATAATATAGTTAGGATTTGTTTCCCCTGCTTCTTAAAATCCGCATTTACTTTCTCTGACTCATATTATTTAATAAGATAAAAACTAAACCCTTTTTCCCGATATTATCTATTTTTGGAGGGATTATATTAAAAAATGATAAAACAGCAATGAAAAAAATTATGATAGAAAGTTTGTAATCACTTTTTTATAATTTTAGAGAAAAATAAGGTTTTTGTATCATTCGCTTCCTAAATTTTGTTTTAATGATTTTTCGTTGAAGATGGGAAGATACCAAAGACTTAACGCGTTAGAAAAAGTATTACGATAAGGTATTTTGTTTAATGTAAGAAACTTATAAAAATAGCTATATGGATTTGACGGAAGCTACGATTATGCGAATGGCTGCAAATGCAAGTGCAGTATCAAATGGCAAGAAACTAAGCCAAAAAGGTAGTTTTAGTAATTTATGTAAGAATGCGGAATCAACAGTATATTGGGCTGATTGTAAAGGAAGTAGCAGCAGTTATGAAACTTCAGTCGATTTTGGAGATGGCAACCAGGACCCCGTATGCAGGTGTTCTTGCCCTAGCCGACAGTTCCCATGCAAGCATGGTATTGGATTGATGTTTGAAATCATTGCTGGAAAGACATTCTCTGATAGTGTGATTCCAGAGGCTCTTGCCGCTAAGATAGCAAAGAGAGAGGCTGCAGAAGCTAAGAAAGAGGCAAAAGTACAGGATGCGATCGATAATGCAGGCACACCAAAGGCTAAGTCGAAATCTAGCGCGGCAGCAAGCAAGAAGAAGATGGCTCAACAGTTGGAAGGGTTGGATGTTGCTGAGAAAATGGTCGATGAACTGCTCTCGTCTGGTATCGCCACACTTTCAGGACAAGCTTCTAAGAAATTCCGTGATGTGGCAAATGAACTAGGAAATTACTATATTCCTGGACTTCAGGTGGCATTTCTTCAAATTGGAGACTATATCCAAAAGATGAAGGACGCTGACAATGAAAAAACAAATTTGTTATATCAAAAGACGATCGAGAAAATCCTTCGCATCAACACGATTATCCAAAAGGGTAGAGATTATCTTCAGACAAACATCGAAATGGAGAACATTTCTGAAGACAACGGATATCTATTTGAGGCATTGGGTGGAATCTGGAAGTTTGAATCTCTCGTCGGAATCAATAGTTTTGAAAAGGATGTTCAGTTGATTCAGCTTGGCTTGTATTCTGAAAATGATGACGTGAAACTTGAGCACAGAGACATCGCGTTGTATGTTGAACTTAAGTCTGGCGAACTTTTCCGTTCGGTGAATATTCGTCCTTATGCTTCAAATGCGGTCAAGGAAGAGGATGCAAACTTTGAGAAGACTTCAGCTGCGGTTATGGTGAAATATCCTGGCATCGACTGCCGAAGAATCCGATGGGAACAACCTCGTACAACACCTATCACTGCCGATGATTGTGCTCGTATATTGAGCGTTGCAGATCCTGATATCACGACTGCAGCAAAAAAGGTGAAGAATGTCATAAAAAATACGATGGCAGAGAACGATTGTCCAGTCTTATTCATTATTGAGAAAATCCTTGTTAATAAGGATAATCAAATGGTAGTGGTGGACAAAAGTGGTAATAACATAATGCTAAGGGGTAACATCTTCTACAGTGCTGAAGAGCAAATCAAAGATCTACCAGCCAAAATTAAACCTGGTGATGCTATCTTTGGTGAGATGTATTATAAGAACGGCAATATCTATCTTTTGCCATTGTCTTACATCAACGAAGAGAAAATCATCAGAATTGTTTAAGCAAGAGATTTGAAGTTCCATGTTTAATAATCGGGACATTTAGATACCCATTAATAATCAGAAAAATGAATCTAGAATCATTATATAATCTAAAAGAGAGATTGGAAAATATTGTTATTGCCGGAACCAATCTCATCGACGACGATTTCAAGTTGAAAAAAGCAGTTGAGGATATGTCGTCATTAGCTTCTGTAAATCCTGTATTCGCTAAGATACAGACTGCCGCCAACGCAATTTTTACAACAGAGAAAGAGAATCGCAACAAGCAGATTCTATCCGTTCTAGGAACAGTCTATGCCGTGGTCAAGACTCAAGGCACTATTGGAGTAAAAGACTTGGACGGCTTCGAAGAGGTTGTGACAAGTGACCGTCCGCATACAAATATCCCTTATTCCATCCTTTACCTCATGGACGATGCTGTTTCTAATAACTATGCTCCTGTGGAAGCATTCTTGAATGCAAATCCAACAGCATTGTCGAGCACATACATGTTCAAAAAGACATTTGATTTTTACAAACATAGTAGGACATGGCATTTAAATAGTGACGCATGCAAAAGCTTTCAGACTGTTCTTGCAAAAGCTATCCAAAATGACAAAAGCGGCAAATATGTAGAGTTTGTCAAGGAGACGATGAATATCCATTCCGTAGTGCTTCTAGATGTGGCTTTAGGTGATTATGCAGGAAGTAAATGGTATGCTGAAAATATTGGTAAATTCAAGGCGAATGATTCTGTATATCTTTATTTTAAGTATGAGGATGTTCCTGCCTGGTTGTATGTGAAACAAATCACTGTAAGAAAGTCAAAAGACGTAGATGACAACATCAAAATTGCAAAATATTTAGTATCAAAGCATCCTGGATGCCCTGAAATACAAGAGGTCTTGGATTTCTTTAAGAAACAGGGATGGGATACGAAGGAAATCATTGAGTACATAAATAAGCAGAATGAATCTGCAAAATAAATTTAAGAATAAAGTAGAATTATGAGTTCAGAAAACATACTTAGGAAATCGGCAGAATTGCTTTTCCAAGACGAGATAAATACATTGATTAAGAATGAGAAGGATCCTATTCCTGCAGGATGGAAGATGTCTCCCAAATCTGTACTGACCTACATCATAGGTGGTAAATCGGGAAAGACAGAGATCACTCCTAAATACATCGGTAACAAGCGTATTGTGGAGATAGCCATCGCTACCTTGCTTACAGATAGAGCGTTGTTGCTTATCGGAGAGCCGGGTACGGCAAAGTCGTGGCTTTCTGAGCATCTTTCGGCTGCCATCAACGGTGATTCGACAAAGGTGGTGCAGGGTACAGCTGGCACTTCTGAGGAACAGATCCGTTATTCTTGGAACTACGCAATGTTGATCGCCAAAGGTCCTTCTGCTGACGCTATGGTGAAAAGTCCTATCTATAGAGCTATGGAGAGTGGTACGATCGCTCGTTTTGAGGAGATTTCAAGATGTGCCAGCGAAGTGCAGGATGCCCTGATCTCTATTTTGTCGGAGAAGAGAATAGCTGTGCCTGAACTTAATATTGAAGTGCCTGCTCAAAGAGGTTTCAATATCATCGCGACTGCCAATACTCGCGACAAGGGTGTAAATGCAATGTCTGCGGCTTTGAAGCGTCGTTTCAACATTATCGTTTTGCCTACACCGAACGACAAGCAGACGGAGATGGAGATTATTCAGAAAAGAGTTACGCAACTTTCTTCTCTTAATACAGTCAACGCAGCTATTCCAAATGTGGATGTTATCGAAAAGGTGGCTACCATCTTCCGTGAAATCAGAAACGGTGCGACAGAAGACGGAAAGATGAAGGTTAAGCAGACTTCGGGTGTACTATCAACGGCAGAAGCTATCTCGTTGCTTTCCAACTCAATGGCATTGGCTGGAAGTTTTGGTAACGGTGAAATATCAGCTGAAGATTTGGCTGCTTCTTTGCAGGGAGCCATCGTTAAGGATGAAGAAAAGGATGCTGTAAGCTGGAAAGAGTATTTGGAGAATGTCATGAAAAAGCGTGGCTCTGAATGGATGCCGCTCTACAAGGCATGCATGGCATTGAATGATTAAATCATGGATAATAGCGTGATGTCAAATGTGGAAATCTTTGGTATTGCCCACCATTCGCCGACAGGTGCGTTCGAATTGATGCATCGTCTGGATGAAGTGAACCCAGATGTGGTTCTTGTGGAGGGGCCTGAAGATCTCACAAATATGATGAAATGGATGTGTGATAAGGAAATTCGTTTTCCCATTGCACTGATGTCCTATACCCAGACGCAACCTGTACGGTCCGTATTGTATCCATTTGCCAGCTATTCTCCTGAAATACAAGCAATCCTATGGGCGCACAAAAATAAAAAGGAGTGTGCTTTCATGGATTTGCCGACATCCGTCATCCTTGCTTTTGACAATAACCAAGTCTATGAAGAAGATGGGCAAGAACCTCGTTTCGATGTCTATGAAGAGTTGGAAAAGGTGACAGGGGAGAAGTATGAAGACTATTGGGACAGAAATTTTGAGACGATAGCTGGAACGGGACAATATCAAGCTGCTATGAAAGTTTTAGGAAATGAGTTGCGCCTTCTTGAACAAAGAGACACTTACTCGTTTTCTCGAAACCTCATACGAGAAGCATACATGAAGCGGGTAATTCTCAGCAAAATAGCGGAAGACAAAAAAGTATTCTGTGTTTGCGGAGCTTATCACGTGAATGGGTTGGAGACGAACGAGCCTATGACGGATGAAGAGGTGAAGAAACTGCCTCGTTCGGAATCTAATTCCACACTGATGCCATACACCTACTATCGTTTGTCGCGTCTGTCGGGTTATGGAGCAGGCAATAAGGCTCCTGGCTATTACGAGATGCTTTGGCAGGCTTTGAACGACAACTCTTTGACAGAGAATTTCACTGAGAAATACTTGGTTGCAGTAGCAGATGAACATAGAAAGGCTGGTAATATCGTATCGTCGGCAGAGGTTATTGATGCTGATTTGTTGGCCAAGGCATTGTCTAATTTTCGTGGAAACAGGATTCCGTCGCTGATAGATATGCACGATGCAGCCATTACGGCAATGGGGCATGGCAATGAAAATGAATTGATTGAGTCGTTCCTTCGAATTGAGGTTAAGGGAGACCACATCGGACATGTGCCTAATGGCATTGGAAAAACTTCCGTTCAGGAGGATTTCAATAATCAGCTCACCTTGCTGCGCCTTGATAAATACAAAACTGAGGTTGCTGAGGAGTTGACTCTTGATCTTCGTGAAAAGAACACGGTCCAAGACGAGGGGAAGGCTTTGATTGATTTAAAACGATCATTCTTCCTATGCCGCCTCTATGTATTGGGCATTCATTTTGCAAAGCCGATTCAGACTGCCATTGATGGATCTAAACAGGCAAAAGCTTGGTCGGAGCGTTGGTCACTTCAATGGAGTGCTGATGTCGAGATAGAGATTATAGAATCGTCGTTGTTGGGCGACTCTATTTTGTCTGCAACATCTATCAAACTTAAAGAGATGGCAGACGCGGCACAAACCATTGACGAAGCTGCACGCGTGTTCCATTTGGCTTTCATGTGTGGAATACCGCAGACTAGCATATACGCTTTGAATGCTTTGAGCAATATCGCTGTCGATGGTGCTGCTGTCCATTCCATTGCAAACACTGCTGATGTCCTTTCGACAATCATAAAGTTTGGTTCCGTCAGAAAATACGATAGTTCCATACTCGTTCCTTTGTTGGAGAAGCTTTATCTACGCTACATCCTGACTTTGGAGGAGGCTTGTGTATGCAACGACGACGGCGTCGGGGCAGTGATTGCATCCATGAACATCATGAGCAATGTTCAGCTTTCTGTTGATTCGTTGGTAGAACGTGGGGAAACATTTGTGAAACTTATGTCTAGAATCTCCACAAGAGACGACTTGCATCCTAAATGTTCTGGATATGCTATGGCATTACTGGTTGAGCGAGGAGAAGCCAATGAGACTTTGCTGCTTAATGAGTTGTCAAAACGACTTTCCCCAGGAATGCCTGTTGATTTAGGTTCGGCATGGTTTGAAGGTCTTGCAAGCAAAAACAGATATTCGCTTATCACGCGTCTTGCTATTTGGCGATGTATGTCTGACTATGTTGAGGGACTTGACGAAGAGGTGTTTAAGCGTGCTGTCGTCTGTTTGCGTAGAGCGTTGTGTGAGTTCACAGGAAAAGAGAAGGCTGATATTGCGGAAAACCTTGGTGAAATCTGGGGAATCAACAAGCAACAGGCAGCCACGGCAATGGTCCAAACTCTTTCAGAAGAGGAGCAGGCTGCGATTGCAGAGCAGGCAAAGAAAATGAGTGATGAACTTGATGAGTTTGACTTTGACGACATTTAATTTGAAGAATAATTATGACAGATAAAGAAACCCAGAACTTAAAGCGTTGGAGACTGATTCTCGGAAAAGAGAGTGACGAAATGTTGGGTAAGATGGCTGGAGACAATAGTGTCCCGATGAGCCAAACTGACATAATGATCGACAGCGCTCTTCAAGCCATATATGGAACGGGAGAAGGCAGCTTTGATGATAACGAAGGAGGGAAAAAGTGTGCTGGTAAAGGTGGCTCATCTCCTGTCATATCCAAATGGTTGGGCGACATCAGAAAACTTTTCGACAAGGAGACGATAAAGATTATTCAAGACGATGCCATAGAGCGAAAGAATCTGAAAGAACTTCTTATGGAACCTGAGATTCTCAATGATCTTGAACCCGATGTGAATATTGTGTCAACGCTATTGATGCTTAAGGATCAGATTCCGCAAAAGTCTAAAGCAGCGGCGAGAGAGTTCATCAAACGATTGGTGGAAGAGGTCAATAAACTGTTGGAGAACGACATTCGCTCAAGTGTGACAGCCGCCATCAATAAAAGGGAACACTCGGCTATTCCGTTGGCAAGTGCCATCGATTTCAAATATACGATCAGGCGCAACCTGAAAAATTTCAATCCGGACCTTAAAATCATAGTTCCAGAGAAGGTTTGGTTTTTCGACAGGCGGAGTTCCGTCAACAAATGGAATATCATCCTCGACATCGACCAGTCAGGTTCAATGGGGGAGTCGATCATATATTCGTCCATAGTCTCGTGCATCCTTGCCTCCATGTCGTCAATTCAAACTAATGTGGTTGCTTTCGATACGCAAATAATGGATTTGACATCGCTTTGCGAAGACCCTGTGGATTTGTTGTATGGTTTTCAGATGGGCGGTGGCACAGACATCGACAAATCCATCGCATATTGCCAGACATTGATAACAGATCCTCAAAACACGCTATTCTTCCTAATCTCTGATTTGGAGGAATATGGAGGAAAAAACTTTATCAACCGTTTGAATGAGCTAAAAGAGAGCGGTGCCACAGTAATTGTGTTGCTTGCTATTGCCGACGGAGGGCGTGCATCCTACGACGAGAATAACGCAAGGCGAATAGCATCACTTGGCATACCATGTTTTGCCTGCCCGCCAGATAAACTTCCAGAGTTGTTGCAGCGTGCTTTGTCGAAAGATGATCTTACTTATGGACTAGGGAAGGGCAAATGCTAAAAGATTGTTGATCCTTAAAAGAGAACAGGAAATGGAGTGCATTCAACGATTATGCACTCCATTTTTCATAAGATATGGTTTGTAAATTCAACTTAGAAGTACAACACGATTCATTGTTTGACATGTTGAAGTGACAATAAAGACTATTCTAAAACATATGCGTGTGTTTTTTTGTCATCTCTATCGTCAAAAGTTTGACGAAATAATCGAATTTTGACGATTTTATCAAAATATTTGAGATGATAGCCGTGTTTTTTATTTATTTTGCAGGCAAAGGCTGCGAGTCCAAAACAATCATGTACGTTTGGAGGGATCCCAGTGCTTGGTAACTCAAGTGAATATAGTGCATTCGACGATTATTTGACAATACCTTCAATATGGCTAAACTTAATAGAATACGAGTCGTTCTTGCGGAACGCGACTTGAATAACAAATGGTTGTCCGACAAACTGGGCAAGGATCCTGCAACTGTTTCCAAGTCGGTGACCAATACCACCCAACCAAGTCTTGAGGCACTCGTCGCTATCGCTAATGCTCTTGAAGTGCCAGTACAGGAGTCGGTAAGACAAGAGGAGTTCAATCAAGAGAAAGAATCTTGATTGCAGACAAACATATCTAAAATAAAGACCGCAACAATAATGAATAAATTCACCATACAGCAACTCCAGCAGATGCGCGAATCCGAAGACCGCGTTGAGTTCAAGGCGGGCGAAGGAGGTAACGTTTCCTACGATGGTCGAGGCAAGACCAATCCGAAGGATCGTCGCCGTTGCATCCTTGGCTATGTCATCGCCCTTTGCAATGAAGGGGGCGGTCGCCTCGTCATAGGTATGCACGACAACTATCCGCATCGTGTAACCGGCACTCGACAGGCTCAGGATGCCGTCGGTCAGTTGGAGTCGGACATCTATCGCGACACAACCATTCGTCCTGAGATTTACGAACTCTATGACGAAGAGAACCATCGTGTCTTGGTGATTGAGGTCCCTTCACGCCCTATCGGCAAGGTCTTCAAATTTGAGGACGTGCCATTGATGCGTGTCGGCGAAGAACTCAAACCAATGTCCGATGCTATGTATCTCAAGATCCTGCAGGAGTCGGAACCTGACTTCTCAGAGAAGATTTGCGAAGGACTTACCCTTGAAGACCTTGATGAGGAGGCCATCCGTGTGATGAAGAAAAAATATGCTGATAGATGGGAAAAGCCTGAGTTCAACAATATCCCAACAAATCAAGTGTTACGGGATTTCATGCTGATGGACAAAGATGGTCATCTCAACTACGCAGCTCTCATCCTGTTAGCAAAGTCGGATGCTATCTACAGTCATCTGCCATGCGATAATGTTGTTGTAGAGTATCGCCTCTATCACCACATGATAGAATACACAGCAAGAGCAGAGTTCCGTGAACCTCTGTTCCTGCTTGTTGATCATGTGTGGGATTATATCAACCAGCCCGCAAGTAACCCACTGCAGCATTATCGCGATAAGTTCGCACGTTACGCCCTACCAGCTTTCAATGAAGATGTTGTACGAGAAGCAGTCCTCAATGCCATTTGCCACCGAGTGATGTTCATACAAAGCGATATTGTTATCAAGCAATACCCTGACATACTCGTCATCACCAATGCTGGAGGCTTCCCTGTAGGCGTAGATACAGACAACATCTTGTCTGTTAACAGTATGCCAAGAAGCAGACGTATCAGTGAAGTGCTACAGAAGACAGGACTTGTCGAGAAGAGTGGACAAGGTGTTGACCGAATGTTTGCTATCAGCATCTCTGAGGGCAAACCTATTCCCGATTACTCTCTGACCGATGAGTGGCAGGTATGCCTCCGTCTGCACGGAACCATTCAAGATCCTGCCCTCTTGCTCCTGATACACGATATTCAGCATAATCGCAGCACAACGGAAAAGCTCAACGCCTTCGACCTTCTTGCCCTCTATCGTGTTTCACGAGGCGAAAGCATACGCAACGTCGATACCGCAACCCTAAAGAAACTGTTATCTCAGGGGCTCTTGATAGAAACAGACAACGGAATAAAGCTCACACCTCTCTACGAAGAAATGAAGCTAAGAGCAGGTGTTATTGACAGAATGGGAGATCAGAATGTCCTAGTAAATGATACGGTAAATTTATTGCAACTTACTGAAAGACAGGAAAGGATTTATGAGATAATAAAAAATGATACAGCAAATGTCCCGATAAATGTCCCGATAAATGTCCCGATAAATGTATCTGGTCTTGCATCAATGTTTAATGTTTCCGAGAAGACTATAAAACGTGATCTCTACGTTCTCCGAGATTTGAATCTTATTAAGTACGTCGGCAGTAATAAGACAGGACATTGGATGGTAATTGACTAACATAATAAGTAATTCATTATGACGAACGATAATAATAAGGGCTACGTTTACATACTCACAAACCCTTCCTTCCGTGAGGATTGGGTGAAGATTGGCAAGAGTTCGCGTCCTGTGGATGTGCGCTCAAAGGAATTGGACAATACGGCTGTTCCTCTGCCATTCGAGATCTACGCTACACTCCGCACGTCGAAGTACGACAAAGTGGAGAAGCAGATTCACAAGCAAATCGACCGCTTGACCGACCTGCGCATCCGTCAGAACCGTGAATTCTTCAACATTGCACCATCTGTAGCCCTCGACATCATGCGCGACATTGCCGACCTGCTGGACGATGCAGAACTTGCAGTTTATGTTGATGGAAAACCAGTCATCAGCAAGAGCAAGGAAGAGGACAAGAAGATTGAAGCGGACAGCAAGGAAAAGGAACGCAAAGCATTCAAGTTCCACATGGTTGGATTGAAGGTTGGTGATACGGTTGTCTTCGATGAACTAAACCTTCCCGTCACCGTAGCATCAGACGATAAGGTGGAATACCAGGGGCGCCTTTGGTCACTCTCTGCCTTCACTCGCGAGTTCCTGCCAGAAGATAAGCAGAACACTTCGGGGGCTTATCAAGGTCCTAAGTACTTTAGTTACGAAGGTAACACATTGAGTGAGTTGAGGAAGGAGAAAGAAACATGAATACGCTACAAAATCCGACAAAAGTCGATGTAATTACAAATGCAGCAGACTCCGTAATTGCAAACATAGGGGACACATCCTATGATGGAGATTTCTCAAAACAAATTGTTGCAGAGTATTGGCACGATGAAGGCAAGTTTGTAATCTATACCGAAGTATTCGATGAAGAAGATAACTACATCGGTAGTGAAGATTGCTCGATGTTTTCGCATCTACAATTAAAAGAAATTGAAAATCAACTAAGAATAGTATAACAATGGATACCAAAATAATAGGCCAAGGCTACAACCTAGATGCAGATACCTCTGTAGCCAAGGAACTGATAGAACAATTCAATAGTAAGAGATACGATTCTTTCACTTGTCTTGTGGCATTTGCTAGTTTCGGTGGAATCTCTGCTCTTACTCCTTACATTTTAGCAGAGAAGGAACGAGGTGTAAAAGTGAAGATTATTCTCGGCATCGACCAGAAAGGAACATCAAAAGAGGCACTTGAAGAAGTGCTGGCGTGGGGCGTGGAGGCAAAGATTTACCATACTCAGTCGGTAAACATTTTCCATCCCAAAATCTACCTCTTTGAAAATACAGACATTTTCACTCTTATTGTCGGTTCAAACAATCTCACAACAATGGGATTGGTAAAAAATATTGAATGCTCACTTTTGATCAAAGACACAAAAGGCGAGCATACTGTTCATAATGATTTCTACGTTTATTGGAAGTCTATTCTTGATGGTGTTGATGTCAACTTAATGCCTATTACGCAGGAATTGATTGATGAACTTTATGCGGATAAACTCATTCCTACAGAATCGGAACGAACGGACAAATACGATAATGGAAGAGATCGTACCTCTAGTACAGGAGCAAGCCGACGTGTCAATTTCAATGGAGCAAAAATTCAGCGTAATCCAGAGGGTTTTGTACCGAAGAGAAGACAGGTAAAAGCAAAACGAGTAACCAAAACAAAGAATGCTTCAAATCCAAGTCAGCCAATAATAACTGTTTCGGAAGAATCTCTATTGGTGAACGGCGAGGAGGTTCTGATTGCAGAGATTGGTGGTGGTCCTCGTTGGAAGCAGGTAAACTTCCCTGTTGAAATCTTTGAAAACTTCTTTGGCGCTGAACGTGGTAACAACTCATACAATATAGAACTGATGAACATTGCCCAAGATGGTTCTTTGGGTGAGGTTGAAGTTCGTCAAGCAGTATCAGTTAGAAGTCACAACTACCGTTTTGAGATTCATTGTACAGAAACCGAAGGTGCGTACCCCGGCAATAACAAGCGCCCTATTGGTTTGTTCGTCAAAATAGATAATGACCAATTCTTGTACCAGGTTCTTCTTCACAATCATCCTGCTTATAAGAAAATAAAGAAGTATTTGTATGCTGATAGTAGTGTAAGAAGACAGGATGAGTTAAGAAGGCACATCGTCCACATTGAAGCAATTCATGCCCTTTATCCAGAATTAGTTATCTAATGAGCTACAATTTCAGAACATTAAACTACCTTGGTAGTAAGTTGCGCTTGTTGGATTTCATCGAGGATAAAGTTCTTGACGTAACGCCACAAGAAGCTGGAATCTGTGATTTATTCGCGGGTTCTGGTTGTGTGTCGCGTAAGTTGTCGCGTCTGCACTCTGTTGTCTCCTGTGATATTCAAGGCTATTCAAAAGTAATAGGTAATGCTTTACTCCACAAATTTGACGTGACGGATAAGACTATCGAAGATTTCTTCAAGTCATTAGACAACGAATACGCCAATAAGTTGAGAGAGGCTTTTGCTCCTTTGATTGAATTAGAACAAGATGCTATCGATAGTAAAAATCTCGAAGTGCTAACTTGCATCCTTGAACATGGATCGTTAGAGGTGTTCAACATTGAGCACAACCTTTCTTGTTTATCAGATCAATTAGTGGTTGTTTGCAAAAACCTCAAGAAAGACGGATTGGATGATGTGCGTTCATTGATTAGTCGCTACTATGGAGGCGTCTATTTCTCCTACAAGCAAGCTGTTGAGATTGATATTATTCTGGAGAATATTCACAGATTAGTATCAGAAGACAATCGTGATTTGTTCCTTGCAGCTCTTTTAAGTACTGCAAGCGATGTTGTTGATACAGTAGGAAAGCATTTTGCCCAGCCAATAAAAGCAAGAGATTCCAAAGGCAACATAAAGATGACTGTTTATAACAAGGCTGTAAAAGATAAGACGGTTGATGTAATTGCTCTCTATCGCGAATGGTTGTTAAAATACAGGAATCTATCCAAGAGTGATTGCCAGCACATAACGATGCAAGGTGACTTCGTACAATGTCTAAGGTCTCTTCCCGATAACGTAAGAACCGTTTATGCAGATCCTCCATACACACGCGACCACTATAGTCGCTACTATCACGTGCTGGAAACATTGACCCTTCGAGATACTCCTAAGATTTCAACGGTTACAATACATGGTTCAACCCATGTTAGCAATGGCATCTATCGAGAGGATCGACATCAGTCACCTTTCTGCATAAAAAGTAAGGCTCCAGAGGCATTCCGCAAGATGTTTGAACTTACGTCTTCAACAGGAAGAAACCTGCTACTTTCTTACTCTCCATACGATGAGACGAAAAAGACTCATCCTCGTGTGGTAACAATGCAACAGCTTATAACACTTGCTGAGGAATACTTTGATAATGTCGAAACCGTTTCTGCTGGTAGTTTTAAGCATAACAAGCTTAATTCAACAGAGCATTTTCTTGAAGCTTCAGATGAGGCAGAGTTGTTGATAGTATGCACTAACAACGAATAATCCGTAAGATTCAATGCAATTAAAAGACAATATAAAATTCTCTATTGATACACAGATGTCTGTTGGCGATGAGGATTGCAAGAACATCCTGATAAAGGGTGACAACAAAGCAATTCTCCCAGAA
>JAKSKZ010000033.1 GCA_024401475.1 Paludibacteraceae bacterium
TCGATGGCCTTGCCGTTCAAAGTAACTGAAACAACACCCTTCTCTACCTTCTTAGGGTTCTTAACGGTGATGTTGACAGTCTTGCCACGGAAGCGACGGGTAGCAGTGAAGCCCTTCCATCCTGGGATACATGGATCGATCAACAATCCATCATAGTCTGGACGGATACCCAAGATGTATTGAGCGGCTGTGAAGTATGCCCAAGACGCTGTTCCACTCAACCATGGGCAACGGCTTTGACCTGCACGCATGTTGTAAGTAGAGCAAGTTGTTTGCGCATATACATAAGGCTCGATTTGACGAACCTCAGCACGCTCGTTGTAAGCTGCTGGCAAGTAGTTCTTGTAGTTCTTGAAGGCACGCTTACCGTGACCCAAGATACAGTCTGCCATGATTCCCCAACCTTGTGTGTGTTGGAATACTGCAGCGTTCTCCTTCATACCCTTGATGAACAAAGGAGCCTTGATTACAGATGCCTCAGTCTTCTCGTATGGAGGATCGCAGAGAACCAAACCGTATTTAATAGCCAAACGCTTCTCGATGCTGTTCATGACAGTCTCGGCACGCTCGCCAGTTGCCTGACCAGAGATGACTGACCATGAGTTAGGGTTCAACCAGATAGTACCCTCGTTGTTTGGATCGTTCTTTGTACCGAAGATGTAACCATCCTCCTTGATAGCACGAACATACCATTCGCCATCCCAAGCAGCCTTGTCGATGTCGGCAGTCAATTGAGTCAAATGACCCTCAGCCCACTTCACCTCGTCAGCCTTGTTCAAGCGAGTACAGATGTCGATATATACTGTCAAAGCGTAACGCAACTGCATTGCCACGAAGACAGTCTCACCCTTAGCACCCAATACCAAGCAGTCGTTCCAGTCTGCCTTCAAACCGCAAGGCAAGTTGTTCTTACCGCGACGGTCCAAGTTGAATTGGATGGCACGCTTCAAGTGGTCGAGTACAGTACCCTCGCCCTTGTCTGAGTAAGGCAATACCTTGTTGTAGTAATCCATGTTACCCAACTCCTTTACATAAGTTGGAACGGTGTTGAACAACCACATACAGTCGTCAGAACGGAAGTCGCCCTCCGGTGTAGGAGCCTCATGTCCTGGATTGTGTGCGAATGGCTTAACCACTGGCATTGCACCACCGTTAGAGTTTTGTCCGGTCAACATCAACTCAAGACGCTCAACCACCTCTTCAGGAATGTTGTGGATCACACCCAACATATCTTGGATAGTATCACGGTAACCCATACCATCACGCTCACCACGGTAGATCAAAGAAGCCGCACGGCTCCATGCGTAAGTGATCAAGTTGTTGAATGGGTTCCACATATTGATCATGCTGTTGAATGCCGCATCTGGAGTGTTAGCAGAAAGACCTTCGATACGTCCGTGCCAGTAGTTAACTACCTTGTCGAACTCAGCCTTTACCTTTGCAGGAGTAGCCACCATCTTAGCAGCCTTCTTACCCTCTACCCAAGCCTTACCAATACCTAATACAACCGTGAATTCCTTTGTCTCGCCAGCAGCCAACTCCAAGTCAACTTGAAGTGTACCACAACCGTTGTCTCCCTCAGTCACTGTGTTTCCACATTGACCGTTAACAACTGACAATGGATTTGCATAAGTATGGTATGAACCGATAAACTTATCACGGTCGCTATCGTAACCAGTCACCTTCTGACCAACGACACCGATGAAAGAGTGACGAGCTTGGTCCTTATTTTGGAAGTTCTCTGGTTCCTCTGGCATGTAAAGGTTATTACCGTGATCGATAAAACCGTTCTTGTAAGAGGTCTTAACGATATACTGAGTATATTGCAAGTTGTTGCTATCATCGTTCATGTTCCAGTTAGAAGCGAACTCTGCATAAGTGAACGCACGAAGTTTACGAGACTTGTTTCCTTGGTTAGTCACCTTCACATGCCAAACCTCGAACTCCTGCCCCTTAGGAACGAAGTAAAGAGTTTCCGTCTTGATGTCGCTATACTCAGAAGAGATCTTTGTATAAGCAGAACCGTGGCGACACTCGCTCTTGTATTGGTCGAGCGGCTTGCCTACTGGTTGCCAAGAACCAGACCAGAAGTCCTTGCTCTCGCAGTCGTGCAAATAAATGTAACGACCTGGTTGATCCAACGGAACGGTGTTGAACTTGATTCTTAGGAAACATCCTTGTACCGATGAGCGGAAGAATGAATAACCGCCTGCATTATTAGTGATGATAGCTCCATAACGAGTATCACCCAAATAGTTACTCCATGACTTCGGAGTAGCCGGGTTGGTTACGACGTACTCTTTGTGTTCGTCGTCGAAATATCCGTATTGCATATTAAAATAAATTATTAAATCCTTTAGTTAGATATTTTTCAAATATAGGGAGTTTTTTTCATGAAACAATAGGGTTTCGAAGGCATTTTTAGAAAAATGAAGGTAATTATATAGCGTTTGACCCAAATTGAAATTACGAGCTATATGCTACAGCTCCCAGAAAGCTGATTGCTGATTTCTTAAACATTAATTACCATTAATTTATCATTAATTTAATGATTGATAGAATGTTTTATGATGCTTGGTTAAAACCTTGATTTGAAATTAATGAATAAATTAATGGGCGATTAATGACAATTAATGTTTAAAACTGACAATTATATTGGGGGGCAAATTGTATGTAATTCCCAAAATGAAACCAGGAAAGGCACATCAAGAGAGAAATAAGTTTACAAAAAAGGTTCATTCTTGCCTTAATTTCATCGCAATCATTATTATTTTCAAGCAAACCATAATTTTTATCTGCAAATCCATGGGTTTGGTGCAATATTTGCTATATCAAATTTAGATAAAACACTTATACGACTTTTTTTAAATACACATGAAAAAACTTTTTACATTAGCAGCCCTATCGCTGATGGCATTCGCACAATCTAACGCGGATGTCCAACAATGGGGTAAACTCAAATTGGTAGGAAACCAATTGTGTTCAGAATCAGGACAAACCATCCAACTTAGAGGTTGGAGTACCCACGGATCATGGTTTAGACATTGTTACAACAGCCAAGACGACTTCAAGAAGATGAAAGACAACGGAGCCAACATGGCACGTTTGGCCATGTACATCACAGAAGGCGACGGCGTCCAAATGGATTGGATGAAGAGATGCATCGACTATACTGCCAACCTTAACATGTACTGCATCGTTGACTGGCACGTATTGAAGCCAGGAAACCCTAACAGCAGCAGTTATAGTGGCTACGCAGACTTCTTCCGAGAAATTACTCAATACGTTAAAGGCAAAGGTTACAAGCATGTGATCTATGAAATCTGCAACGAGCCTAACGAGGATACAGACGGCGACCCACACCGCCCTGAAGTATGGGGTTGGATTAAGAAATATGCCAACAAGGTGCTCCCTATCATCGCCGACAACGATCCTGGGGCTGTAGTTTTGGTGGGTACCCCACAATGGGACCAAGCGGTTTCTCTTCCTATCGAGGATCCTCTACAAGGCGACTATATGTCTAAGTTGAACATAATGTACAGCTTCCACTACTATGCTGGCGACCAAGAGAGATATTTGGGACTTTTGAGTTCAGCATCTGCATTCATTCCTCTATTCGTTTCCGAGTGGGGTCTTTCAAGCCACACAGGTGACTCCGGCGTTGCAAAAGAGAGCGGAGACAAACTAATGAAAGTCTGTGGAGGTAAAAACCTTGGTGGCCAAATCATCAGTTGGGCTAACTGGAGCTGGTCTGACAAGGGCGAATCATCTGGTTCATTTACAGGTGGCGGTTACCAAAACATGTCTTTCTCTGATGCAGGAAATTGGATGAAGACCGAGTTGGCCAAAGGCGACCACTTCGAATTCTCTTCTTCCACAGCTTACGACGGTGCTCAAGTTTTCGACGGAGAGAACGACTTCTATTTGGCTTTGGAGAAATACGACAAAGGTGGCAACTACGACGGTTACTACGACTTCGACGAGGATTGGGCTTGCAGCAGTGGTCTTTGTAATGCAGGAGACTGGGGCAAGGACGGCAACCGCAACGGCGAGTTTGTCGATATAGGCTATTGCGACAAGGAACACAAAGAGACTTCATACAAGAACCTCGGCTACATTGGTATGGGCGAATGGGTGAAATATACAGTCGATATCAAGCATGCTGGCGACTACGAATTCGAACTTTATACTTGTAACCACATCGACACCAACGTTGTGGCAATCACTGTTGACGGCAAGAATGCAATCGTTGACCAAAACGGCAGTGAAACATACAGAGCATTCAAATTGCAACCTTGCAACGGCGGTGGCACTTCGAATAACGATTACAACGTTTGGGGCTGGACAGAGCCTAAGCCATTGTATGCTCCAGAGGGCACAAAATACAAGATTCGCTTCAAGGAAGCCGGCGAGCACAAACTTGGATTGGTATTCTTCACATCTTGCTCAGGTTTGGGTTCTCTCAAATTGAAAGGCATAGACAGAACAGATGTTGTTGAGGCAAAAGTAGCCGACAGCAAACCTGCCATCTGGCCTAACCCTTCAAACGATGGTTCTTTCAATGTAACTGTCAACGAGCCTTCAAATGTTAAGGTTTACAGCATCCAAGGTCTTGTTTACTCTCAAGACATCAAGGGCGACGCTAAGATCGACTTGAACTTGGCTTCAGGAGTTTACTTCGTGACAATTTCTAACGCATCTGACGTTGTAACAACAAAATTGCTCGTTAAGTAATTCTGACACAATTATTTCAATAGGCAAAATCGGGGCACCTTCGATTTTGCCTATTCCCATTTATAGTATCATAAAACACTTTTATATATAAAATATGAAACGTAAATTTTCAATTTTCGCTTCGTTGCTTTTGTCTGCCTCTTTTTCATTCGCAGAAGGCCTCATTAACGAGGATGCTTTTTGGGTGATCAAAGATGGTAAGATTGCAAGTGGCATCGACGAAGTCCCTTACTCAGACCTCGGAACGAAAGTTCCTAACGTACTCAAAGACACCGTTGTCAACGGAGAAGACGTAGTTGTTTACAAACAGCTCAGCGAGAATTTCCTCGACGTGAGATTGGCGTTTGAAAAGACTGTCGACCTAAGCAAAAACTATACTTTGCTATTGGAATACCAAGTTCCTAGCAGCCACCACGATACGCTTCTCTACGACGCAAGCAATTGGAGACATAAGCCATTGTTTATCTTAGGTCTTTCTCAGACAGTTGACAACCTCGAAGGCAAGAACGCCCCCCACAGCGACGCCATCGTCTTTGTTGACGGAAAATGGGGGCCAACAGAGCAATGGGTGACCACACAAAAGTACATCTACTCTCTTCCTACCGTTACGGAACTTAACGGTATGATTGTCTCATACGCTCGCGAGTACAACAAAGGTGACATGACAGAATTCCCTTACATCAAGAATTTGGCATTCATCACAAGCGACTCGCCTAAGCCATTCTATGCAGAGCATTTCAACGGTTTCAACTTGGGCGAGTTCTACAATGAGAAGAACAACCTCAAAAAGACAACCGACGCAGACTTCTGCGGTGGTATCAAGCCAGTCATCACGGATGCAGACAAAGAGTTTTACGAGGACGAGGGTCGTCCTGCCCTTCTTGCATTCAGAGACTTTATTCCTGACAGCCTTGGCGGACAAGATGGTTCAGGCTATTACGACTGCGAGGTTCTTCACGGATTACAAGTTGATACTCACCGTGACTCTATCGTAATCCCAGGCATCCAAATTCCAGAAGGTTGTACAAAAATCTTCTCTAAGATGCTCATCAAGAAGCACAAGAACGAGAGAAAACTTTGGGTCGATGCAGACTACTCTGAAGTTGCCAACTTGGACATGCCTATCCATGCAAAATTCAGCACAGGAGAAACTGTTGACGTGGCAAATGACACCATCAAGCTGATGTGGACTAAATTCGAAGGAACATTGGATGTTCCAAGCGGAGCCACCTCCCTTGATTTGATCTTCCCTGCCATGCCAGTAGGCTACTTGGTGAACGAGATCATGCTCTCCGCAGCATACTTCACTGACGTGAACGATTTCATGGCTGAGAATAATGCATTCGATGTTGAGGCTTATGTCAACAACGATGGTTCCGTTTCTGTCGTAAACGGTCAACTTCAAGCCATCTACAATTTGAACGGTCAACTTGCTTCAGAAAACGACAAAGTGATCGTCATCTTGGCTAAGAACGCAGAAGGAAAGGTTTCGTCTAAGATTTTGGTTAGAAAGTAATTCCTCACTTAACGTTTAGAGAACAGGCTGGTTCTTCGGAATCAGCCTTTCTTTTTTCAAAAGATTCTGCCCTCTTCATTTGTCTTTTCGTAAAATTTCGTTAAAATTGTAAGATGAATATTTTTCACATCAGCAAATGACTTTTATGAAAAGATTTTTATTGATTATATATCTATTTTTTTACACGATTGGAAACGTCATATCCCAATCTTCGTTGGCATACATAGAAAACACATTTCCTGAACTCACGAATATTTTTCGTGATGACATAGGCAAATGTCATGCCCATTATGTTTTTTCTATCGACGTTTCTGGATCCATGGATCAATTTGAAGACGTTGTGGTTCCCTGTCTTCAACGATTTATCATGGCTTTGCCCGACAACGATAAGGTAACTATCATTCCGTTCGGAACAGAGACAAAGATTCCTTTAGGATTTACTGGAATTATTGATAACAACATGAAGACGAACCTCTGTAATAACATGAGGACGCTTTATCGCAATTCAAACTACGATCAAGACTTCAGAAATCACACGAATATTTTCAAGGCTACCAATGCCATTTCGCAAGCCTACATCACGAACGATGAATATAAGGTAAATATCGGCATCACCATCACCGATTTCCAAAACAACATTCCAACCGAAGGCAGCACCAATTTCCGTGAACTTACTTCAAGCGAGTTGTCACAAATGCAAACCAACTACATAGCTGCCACTCGAGGCTGCTACGTTAGAAACATAGCCTTAGAATTGACCGAAGGTACAAAAGATAACAGCACACTTCCCGGCTATTGTCTTCCTCAATTAAGAGACCAAGTCTATAACAAGGCTGAAAACGGGTTGGAAATTGTTTCCGCAAAAAACTCAAAAGATGCAATCGAGCAATGGTTTGAACAACTACGCCGAGAAATCCTCGTGGTGAAACTCAAAGCCATCGTCACAGCAGAAAACAGAGCGGGTGAAGTCTCTATGAATACAGTGACCGACATTGACGGAAAAACAACTGCCGACATCAGTTGGAATCCAGGACGACTCTACCCCGTGATGAGAATAGACTCCACCAGCCTCTCCGCAGAGGGATTCTATTTCGTCAATGACACTGCCAACTACGGAAACTCACGAGACAAGAAACAATTTTTGGAATTAGGCCAAATCAAAAACAACCGATGGGGATTCTTCCACATCAAGGACAGCATCAACTTAGGCGTCTCATTGCCAACCAACTGCGACAATGAACTCAGTAAATTAGGTATAGACAAACCTCTGACCGGTGCTAAACATCCTATTGACCAATGGGTCTTCTCATTCTTCTTGCCATTATGGGCAACAATGACAATACTAGCCCTGATCCTTCTCTACATCATTCTTGTCATCAGAGCATGGAGAATCAATGCAAGCACCAAACTAAACGCTATCGCCATCCTCTCCGAACCTAATGGCGACGAATTGTTCAAAAAGAAAATAGATAATGCAGAAAACACCTCCATAGGCAAAGGAGGAAATATCAAAGTTACTGACGCAGAATGGCTTATCTCTATTGAAAAGAAAAAACCATCTCCATTCTTGCTCTTTAAAACGCCTTACTTCACTTGGTCGTGTACGAAAGGCTACGTCTATAACGGAACCAGAGCCACAAGCGGCACACTTGATTATAAAAGCAACACGACCTTCAAAGTCTCTTGTAAAACTAAGAAAAGTGATGACGAGGTTACTCATATAGTCACATTCAAATTGCGTTCTTAATTTCAATTAACGAACACCCTTTAAATTCGAACAACAAAAAAAACATCATAATTATGGCAAACGAAAAACATATCTTTATTGGATTAGGAGGTTCTGGTTGCCAAACCGTTTCCCAAATCAAGGAGAAGGTTTATGCAAACCGCTACCCTACACACACAGCTACAAAATCTCGTCTTGAAGCGATGAACGAAAACTACCGTTTCCTCTTCTTGGACACGGACCAACGCGACATCGACCAAGCAAACAACAATAACAGAAAGAGTTTTGAGGACGGCCGCGTTCCGTTCATCAATCCACAATCCGACTTGGTGAACTTGGGTCAAGCCAACCCTCAAGCCATTTATTATGAGGCTACTCAAGATCAAGAGACGCTTATCAACAAGCGTATTCTGGAAGCTTGTTCCCCTGAATTGGCAGTAAAGATTCCTGACCAACCCTTGAGTTTCGGAGCCGGTGCTTTCCGTATCAAATCGCGTATCGCATTTGCTCACTCATTGACTGATTTCCAAACAAAACTTCAATCTTGCATCTCCGCCCTCAACGATGTAAAAAACCTCGGTGGCGAGAGTTGCACCATCTTCTATTGGGTGGTTGGTAGTTCCAACGGTGGTACAGGTAGTGGTATCATCAACGACGTGCTCTACCACATCAACCAAATGCACAAACAGATTGTAGGTAGCGGTGATCCTCAGTTGATTCTCACCATGTATATGCCTAAAATCTATATCGACTATAATGCAACGGAAGAGAAATATGCCTTGAACGCTTTCGCCGTATTCAGCGAAATTCAAGCCTTCAAGGAGATGAGCCTCAGCCCTAAGCAAAACACTGTAATGCACAGAATGGCATTCTTGAACGACTATAACTTAGTTGACAGCAAACGCAGATATTGTCCATTCTACTATTTGATTCCTATCGATATCCAAACAGACAAGGGCACATCGTTGGGAAGCACTCGCGTCATGTACCGAAACACAGCCGAAATGCTCTACATCTTGCACGAAGGTGCAGGAGGTCAGACCTTCCGTTCGGACATCGACAACTACATGAACGATATTATGGAGCGCAACCACGAGGACTTCCTCGTGCCGATGGGCTACGTTCAATTACACAAGCCTACCGACCAATTTGCAAGATATTTCCGCACCCGTTTCGAGCGCGACTTGCTAAAAAGTTGGCTCATCAATGCCGATGACAAGGAGAATCAGATTCCAGAGACGCAAGCTGAAGTTCTCTACAAGAAACTCTTCCGCGAATTGGATCCTTCCATCCAAGGCACGTTTGCCAGAGAATTGGCTTCAAAAGCAGACGAACTCATCGACGACACTTTGAGTCCTCATCATATCGACAAAAAAGAGGAATTACCATCTGAACTGAAGTGGGAAAACTTGGATCCAGAAGTGGAAAGCATTCTCAACACCATCCGCTCGGCAAGCAAAACGCCTGAAAAGAGATCCGAATACAAGCAACGTATTGTTTCTGGCATGTGGCAACAAGCCGAAAGCTGGATCAAGGAACATGGACTTGTTTATACCATTAACGCCATCGACCTTGTCCGTGCCTTCACAAAGGAGAACTACGATAAACACGAGACCAACCTTCAAAACGCCAAAGACAATTTGGAGGAACTATTCGTCAACTGCCAAAAGGCACAAAAAGACGCAGAAGAAATAACTATAAGCGAACGCATAGGCTCTAACAACCCTGACATCCAAAAATATCGTTCTGAGGTGGAGGCCTACATTCTATCGCTCATCCAACATGAAATCAACGTCTGGGCTCACGACCTTTTGGGCGACTTCTGCAATAACGAAAAGAGTGACGAAATTGCCAAATTGAAGAGCAAACTTTTGGTTTTCAAGGACAAGGCTTCTGAAATGAATGAGGCTGCCGTTCGCTACTACGACCGTCTTTCTACTGAATTCGGAAACACCGCATTGGATGTCACCACCGTATATCTTCCTATGTTGAAGGAGATTTGTAACGGTAACGGATGGAAAGCTAACAACTTCTTCAGCCGCTGCTACCGCCACATCATCAAGGCCGACGACGACGCACAAGAGACTGCCGATAGAGAGTCAATCACAAAACTCATCTTGGAGGGCATCTACGAAAGCAAGAACGAAAAGATGCACGACGACCTTGTGGCCGGACAATACATCCTCACAGAGAAATTCAACTCAAAAGATAAGAAAAAGAAGGGAGAGGAAATCATCGAAGATTGCCGCTTCTTTGCCAACCCTAAGTTGGAGGAGAAGAAACCGGAGACAATTCTCGAAGACTTCATCACCCTTGCCCAGAAAGTGCTCGACCGTGCCACTCGCGAGAACTCAAAAATCCAAGAGAACTGGTACAACAAGAAGGTTTCCCACTTCTTCCGTGACCTTCCAAACGAGCAAAAGGACGACGTTCGCAGAAGCTTAAGTCCTGCCCTATTCTTCAATTACAACACCAACCGAATCGAGGTGACCAAGAAGGAAGAACACTTGGTATTCGTAGCACCAGACAAAGACCTCGCAACAGAGATGTTGGGTTACGAGGAGGGCAACATACGTCACCGCTTCGTGGCTGGAGGAGATGTCAATTCGGCTCTTGTTTTGAAATCTAAATATGGACTTGCTTTCCGCGACTACCGTATCTACGATAATATCGAGATGGTTTACAACAAGGCTTCGTTCCGCGAGAAGTTCCACTTCCACCACGACTTTGCTCAATTCTTGGGCGACATCACCCTTGAAAATCTCCCAGACGAGATTTTGCCTCAACACAAGACATTTGCAAAGATGTTGCTTTTGAAGGAGTTCGAGGAAGAGTTGAATCCACTCTTCTACGAAGACGAATACGATCCAGAATCATTCGAATCTTCTATGTACCTCACTTCAGAAGACAATCCATCATCATTCGAAGTGGCTCGTCCAGAGGCATTCTCCATCCACAACGGAGCGCTATGCCTTCGCAAGATAGACAACGGACGCATCATGTTCGATGAAATCAGTGGCATCACTTTCAGCGAAAGATTCGAGAAGTTCTTTGAGCTTTACTACAACCATCGTTTCGGCGAGACACTGAACAACATCATGCAAGCCATCCTCCGTCAACACAAGACGGCACTCAACGAGGTAGGCGAACCATTGCTCGACAGCGACGGCAAGTCTATCATCTATGATGGAGAGAAAATACTCAAGAAGTATTACATCGAGAAGCAGAAGAGCCTCTTGAAGAAGTTGAGCACGCTAAAGCAACAAGCTGCAACAGAAGGAGACAAACGACTTTACAACATCTTCTTCAACATCATCCGCAACGACTACGATTTAGTATATAAATTCATCGGGAAATAATAAAAGATAACATGCTTCCTCTTTGGATTATAGATATTACAAAACAGACTGACCGGCGAGCCCATTTCCAGGACTTGCTCGGTCAGATGGATGGTGTCCTAATGCAAGAACATCTGAGCCCATTTTTTGAAAACTCGGGTCAACCGAAAAAGAAGATGTGGCTCTACTCCAGATTAGACAACGACTTCGAAATCATTGACAAAGAAAACATCGAAGAGATGTCCGACTTCATTCTCGAAATCCAAGAAAATCTGGTCATAGCTGGGCAAAACTTCATCAAAATGTTGAGGCATAGCAACACCAGTTCTTCCATGACACTCAACATCTGCGTCATTGGCGATGCTACAGAGGCATTCTCCAACTTGATTTTTCCTTCCATAGCTGTCATGCTACAGAAGGAGAAGGGAAGGATTATGCCTAACCACATCCACCAAGGAATGTCCATTGTCGGAATGTTGTATATTCCGTCCAATGTCAACAGCATGAAGGCAGATGACAGACAAGCCATCCTTCTGACCTTGAAAGAGATTGAAGTCCAACACAATATCACTTCCATCCGAGGTTATGACCGCATGTTCTTTTATCAAGATGTACAGAACAGGACTGAGAACTTCTATCCCATTCTAAACAAAAAACAGCAGGCCGAGTTCCTCATCCAAAGCATAGTTCATCTATACTTTGCTTGCGACAATGTTCATCCGCTCATCAGTGGAAGTAGTTCCGACGACCATTTCTACTTCTCGCTCGGCGCAGCCTCTTGTTTCTTCGACACGGAAATCCAAGATGAAATGGACAAATTGTCCGTCATCAACCAATTGATATCCACGCTAAAGGAACCTGGCGACGCAGAGCAAGTTGACAACCAAGACTTCTTTGACTATGAAAAGATTGATGTGCAACAGATCATCAAAAATTTTCAAAGCGTCACTTTCGATCTTTCAAAGGCAAAATTGTCCGAGCCTAACCCGCACCCGATAGCAGATTTCTGCAAGAAAAAACTCAGACGTCTCTATTACAACCACTATCTCAAATATTACCCAGCAGACCTCCGTCTCAAAATATTGGAAATCATCAACAAAGAGTCTGAAGATGAACTGGAAGCAATTAGTGCAGAGAGACGCAAACTGCAAAAGATTTTCACAGAATCAAGCTTGCCGATTGCCTTGGAAAGACAAATTTCCAGCAGCAACTGCCATACCGGTGTCATTTATCGCATCAAGGAGAATTTGAAGGCTTTCAAGACAAAACTCGGCATCAAAAAAGGGGAAGTCCAAAACCGCATAGAACAAGACATTTGGCTTCACTTCATCGAGTATAATGTCCCGAAAAAGTTGAAAGACGACTTCGAGGAATACCATGAACGATATAAAGCAGACCTCAACACCCGTAGCGGAAATTCCGAGCAATGCGAAGAGATGAAGCAAACAGCTCAAACCGACTTGGTGAACAAACTCAAACAAGAGGCCACGTTCCTAAGCCGCATAAGCAGGTCCTTCCTCTTGGGTATCGTACTCGTATTGGCAATCATGCCAATCTTGACCTTCATCTCCCCTGCCCTGATTGATTTAGGCAACATCAAGAATAATGCATTATATTGGTCGGAAGGGCTGTTCATGCTTCCCCTCCTATGGCAATTCATTGACATGCTCCTTTATTACCGAAAGCGGAAGATGAAGGAACGGAAACTGACGGCTTATTACTTGCACGACGCTTATGCTCGAATTGCCAATAGAATTCAATCGGAGATGTTTTTCTTCTACGACCATTTGATGAATCTTAGTGACGAATATGTAAAACGTTGTGACTTGATTCAGACTGAATTGAATCACAAAGATTCTAAGGACATTTACAAAAACATGATCTTGCCACAAACCTTATTCAACCAACCGCTCATCAATGGTTCGTTCAATGGACAACTCTTGATACCTGCGGAAGAAGACGAGTGTGGCAAAATCTATGTGAATTTCACGCCTCAATACATCAACGAGTTAGACAAAGATGATCATCACCAGCTTATTCATAGTTACAAGGACACGGTGATGCAACTCTTCAACAATGTAAAGGAAGATGAACTTCATGAACGTAGATTTGATGAAAAACTTGGATATTCCGTTTTCATCTCCAACGAAGAGAAAGCAAAAGCAAAAGAAGAGGCTTGGGCAAGAAACAAAGAGGCATTCTTCAACACATTGGAAGAACATTTGCAAAAAGACATTCTTCCTCGCCTATACCCAACAATCGGTGAGAAGATGTGTGCTTACGCCCGCAAAAAGAACAACGATGATTTACTGCTCCCTCTTTTGCGACAAGCAGCGACCAATGGCGAACTAACAAGTTCGGCTGATACAGAGACGGCGGATGTCAAGGCCAACACACAACATCTTCTTCCTTTGTTCAGCGGATTCTTCCCGAACCACAGCGTTCAATATCAGTTTGACGAGCACAAAACTCTATTCGGGAAATTCTTATTCGTGACGCGTTGGCGCACGTTCGACACAATCGCCCTCAACCGAATCCTTCCGGCAGAAGACTTCGATTTGCAAGTTAGAGATAAAGTCTCTTACCAAAAAAAGGAGGAGAACATTGGGGAGGAAAAAGACGAAGAGAAAGAGATCGCTTCTTACATCAACTCCACATCTTCGCTCATCCTTTGGGCCATGTGCAAGGACGACAAGTCAACCGAATGGATGAAACTATTCGACGGAACACAACTAAGCGAATGGTTGGGCAAACGAGACAAATTCAGAGAAAAATTAAACACAAATAATTAGGAAATGTTTGACAACATAGACAAATTACAATTCCTCCTTATCGCGGCAGGCATCATTTTGCTCTACTTGTTGATACAGCATATCCGTCCTAAGACATGGATTAGCATAGCAGCAGGTGGCAATAAGCTCACTTCTTTCGCCTATATGGGCTACGAGAAGGAAAACGAGGCTTCTGAAATGCGGCTCACGCATGACGGACTAAACAAAGCTGTGGCTCGCCTAATTAATGACGGAGAAGAAGACCGACCAGAAGTATGGCTTTTGAACGGAGATATTGACGATGATTCGAACACTGAATACAAACTTCGTGGCTTCATCGACAGCAATGGTATTATCTATAAACAAAATATCAAAGGAGAGAAACCCAAAGCCATCGGCTATACAGCAAGGCCGTCCAAACCCCAAGTGCCTACGGTAAGAGGCGAACGCACTTGGAAAAGCCTTTGGCTCGACAGCGAGCTGGACGCCTTCCTATGCGCTCCCAATTCAGAAGAGGACCCTTTCAAAAAAAGAGTGGCTGAGGCTCGTCTCTCAGGCATCTGCTTCAGAGACACTCATTGTGTCTCCACAGAAGCTAAGTCATGTGCTGCCGCCCTATTCTACAAAATCTATGGGCCAAAGAAGGAACGCAGCTCCATCTACAAAGATCCCGCATACGGTTGGAACGATACGGCTCTTCTTGCCAGTATTGTGTACAGCATCCTGTTTTTAATATTGTACTTTGTCTATACCTGCTTGCTTAACCGCTCGCTATTGGGAGAAGATTGGCAAGGCGTGGCTCTGCTCATTGGCTGCTATTTCGGGTTATGGACGTTAATTCGTCAGTTCAAGATAAACGCTATTGAAAACGGAAAGAGTTTTCAGCCTCAACTCGATATGCTAAACAAAAGCGTCGGCTTGGGAAAGACGGACTACATCATCACTTCATTGGCAGCCCTATGCATCTATTTTGCATTCAACTATTACGACTACGATTTCCTTCCTTTAGTCTTCGCCATTTCGTATGGCTTAGGCAAGAACAAACTCTGCAAAGGAACTAGCAAGCCTTGGACCATCATCACCAATTACGACGAAGATGAGAAAGAAGAAGACGAAGATATCCGTAAAAAAGAATTCTCGCTGCTTAGTGCACCAACGGGAAATGTGTCAAAAACATTCAACTGGAATTTGGATGCTAGATTAGGCAAAAACATCCAAGGAAACATCACCATTCTATTCAATCTAGACGATTTGAACATAGAACGAGAAGAGAATCCATACTTCATGCAAAAGAAAGGCAAGAGCAAATACGACAGCATCAACGCCATGCTAAAGAAAATGCTTGGCAACCCTAATATGATGGAACGTACACGCTACATTGCCAGCTATATAGACAACGAGAGCCGCATTTCGCATCTCGACGAAATGGAGAAACTCCAATTTACCCTCGACTTCGTGCAAGAGCCCAACATCGCATTCGTACAAAGCAAAGACAGCAAAAGCATACAGTATGCCGTGGATTACATGAGATATCCAGACGAAACATTGTACGATCAAGAAGGCGACAGCAATTGCAAGGCTTTACTTGCCACCATGCTTCTCCATAGTATGGACTACAACGTGCTATTCCTCTCTTCCGAGAAATATCAACATTCCGCCATTGGCATCGGAATTGAATCCAATGGATGGTTGAGCCGTTACTTCTCCAATGAAGAGATTCTCAAAAGAACAACTTTAGAATTCAACCACCGTCTCTACATCTTCTGCGAAACGACCAACAATGGTTATCAAATCGGCAACATCATCGAAGATATGCGAATAGAAGATTTCGAGACAAAAGTAGAACTCCTTGCCTATACGGATGAGGAAGATGATTTTGAAGAGATAGAATTATGAGAAAAGCAATTCCAACATTGGTGGTCGTCACCATCCTATTCGGCATAACTGCCTTCTTCGTAGGCAAGGTTTACAAAACGGGGCAAGACCGTCCACCGCTAAAATACGCCTCTATTCCTACCAGTACGCTCGACTTTTTAGGCCGACTTATAAAAGCCGGCGGTGGCATCACTGTTAACACAAGCGGCGGTGGCAGTTGGAACAACGAAGACGACCTCGGCAGCAAAGAGGCAGAAGAGTGGACCAAAGAGGAGGATGACTTTTTCATAGTCTATTATCATCGCGACAAAGAGGCAATTTGGCAAGGTCGCGCCTTAGACGTTTTGCGAGAGGCTCATAAAAACATTGAAATATTGGCCGAATTGATGGGCAAATATTATTATCCCGCTGATGTGAACAACAGAAAACTCCCGATCTACTTGCCCAACAAAGACAGCGAATACCCTGTCGTCATCGGCAAACTATTGGGCACAAACTACCCTGGCGATAGCAGCATCGGCATGACCGTCTGCAGCATCAGCCTTTCGGGTTGCAAAACAGAGGGAATCGTCTTAAGACCATGCATCTTTGAACGACAAGAGAAGACGAACAACTACATCACCACCCTCCGTCACGAGATGCACCACTACATTTACCATACGGCCATAGACTATTCGAAAGACATCGAATATTACAACTGGCAAATAGAGGGATTGGCTGATTTCTGTTGCAATAGGAATAGAAACGACAGGTCCATCTATACCCAAGCGGAACGAGGCATCGAGTATATCAAGCAAAGATGTTTCTTGACAGAGGATTTTCCAGAAGAGAGCAACGCCCAATATTGGGCCGGCGAGCAATTCTTCTACTATTTGGAGGAAACGTATGGACGTGATTATGTAAAGAAATTCATCATAGACACCTACACACAAAAGACGGCAGATGTTTTCCACTCCCGCTCCATCAACGAGGAGGAAGAGCACGAAAAATGGGTGCAAAAGATGCTTCAAAAGAAGGCTTCTTTGGATTCGATTTACGCAGACATTTCGTTCTAAGCATAATCAACTTAGATCGGAACATGTTGAATGGATGACCATACAGGCATGCCAGAACTAGTCCCCAATGGAGCTGTCGGAGACATGCAAGTTGAACGGCGTGCCTCCAAGGAACTATTTTGTCAAAGTCTTGGAGGCGTTGTCCGATGCAAAAAAATCAACGTTTTCTATTCCGTATGATGCTATAATCCCTGATTCTTATCGGAGCTTTGGCAAATTCCCTTTCATGAAGAAATAAATACCAATCGTTATTCTCAAACCATTCTTTTAAATAATTGTCAAGAGCTATTTCCTTGTCATTTACAACCCTTTTTAAAAAGCCTTTCCCTTTCGCTATTTCATAGTCGTAATATCCGAAATCATAAAAATCATTACATTCCTGATAGTCATCAAAATAAATACGGATAATCCAAGAATATGCCTTTTGTTTAAGTGAAACATACTTTCGGGGAGATTCAACATTTTTATGATCGTAATATATTAATTTATCCTTTTCACTATACCACATTAAAGAGTCGGAACTCTCCTTAGGCAATTCGATTTTTTGTAATCTTTGAATTGCTAACATTATATCTGATTCACAGCTTGCCACATATTCAGATAGTGTTCTGTGTTTTAGATAGTATAATACATCAAAGGAGTCTTCTTTTAAAGTATTATCATGTTTCCAATTATAAGTAGGATAACGATGGATTAATCTCAATTTATAATCGTGAGTAGAAATTGGAGGCATTTCTTTTTCTCTCATCCCGGCTAACCCGTAACGATTTAAATAACGAGTCCACTTGGACAATTTCGCTGTAATTCTATCCGTATTATTATTTTTGACGTATTTATTACGATCATCTGCACTTCTTACATAATCATACCCGAAGTCATAACGATATGGATATTCATCATAATCTCCATTATATATTCTAATTATCCATGAGAACGCTTTTAGTTGAAGAGATCCAAAATAACGGAGCGATTCGTATGTTGAATGCTTGGCTAAGCAATAATCCTGGTCAAGATCACAAATAGTGTACCATCGATAATCCCTACTAATTTTTTTAGGCATTTCATATTGTAACAGTTTAAGCAGCGCTTGTTCTTCGTTGTGATTACAACTTGCCACATATTCGGAAAGAGTTTTCCTCCTTAGATTCTCTACCATGTCGTCTTGAGGGAAAACCATCTGTGAATAAACACCAAATATTACCAATAAATATCCTGCCCTATTCATTCTATCTTCCTTATTATCTTACATTTGTCATCCTTTTAAAGATGGATGAAAAATCCCTACAGCACCATGATAGGCTGCAACGATGGATTCCGTCCTGTATGTTTCCACATTGAAACAATATAAAAAAGGAAATTATATAGCGTTTGACCCAAATGGAAATTAATGAAAATTATAGAGCTATAGTTAATTTCCAGGAACGTTGATTGATGATTTGTTAAACATTAACCACCATTAATTAATTGTTAATTTAGTGATTGACAACGTTTTGCTACCGTCTAATTAAACATCGACTTGAAATTAATGAATAAATTAATGGACGATTAATGACAATTAATGTTTAAAACTAACATTTTTATTTTGGGGTCTAAATGTATATAGATCCCCATCCAAATTTCCCAACCGAACACATCATCCATTCACCACCACCGTTGCCTGAGCCATGTCGCCCATAACCGGAGGATTCAATTTAGAAACCCTCACTTCAATAGCCTCGATTTGAGGGAAGTGCTGCTTCACCGACTTCAAAATTCTTCCTGCCACATGCTCTATCAGTTTAGAGGGCGTTCGCATCTCCTCTTTAACCAAATCAAAGACAATGGCATAGTTGATTGTACCATCCAAATCGTCGGTCTCCATAGCATTTGTAAAATCGACATCCAAATCTATGCTCACCTCATATTCGCCCCCAACTATTGTCTCTTCTGGCATTACACCATGAAAGGCATGGAAACGCATTCTCTCCAACAAGATCTTCATAATCCCTTTTATTTAAAGAACGAGAAATTAACATGACCATAATTTCGATGGTCGAAAAAGTGAGGATGAGATGAGAATGAGAAATCCTTAGGGTGTTCCAATATAAGCATTCCATCGGGAGCCAACAACTCATGAGCAAAGATCAAATCCGGAATATTAGGCAACTCCTTATGGTCGTAGGGAGGATCAGCAAAAATCATATCATACTTTGCCCCAACACGTTCAATAAACTTGAACGTATCCGTTTTGAGTGTATTGATTGAATCGACCTTCAATTCAGCAATCACCTTCTTAATAAAAGAGTAGTTGATTGAGTTGAGTTCCAACAAGGTGATATCCTTGCAGCCTCTGGAAGCAAACTCCAAACTTATATTGCCAGTCCCGCCAAACATATCCAAGACCTTCAACTCTTCAAAATCGACCATGTTGTTCAAAATATTGAACAGACCTTCCTTGGCGATATCCGTCGTCGGACGGGCTTTCAAATTAGCAGGAGGATTGAATCTTCTGCCCTTATAGATTCCACTTACAATACGCATAATGGTATATTGAATAAATTCAAATAACGTTCTGGCTTCTCTACCTTCTCAAACGAACCGAGCAAAGAAGATGGTCTTGCTGCAACACGAATATTCTTCAGATACCGCATCAAGGCTGCCATGAGTTCGTCGTCCACAATACCCGCCACCGTTGTAACCGACTTATATTGATCCAAACCGAACAAGTCATAAATGCCCAACACGAAATACAAAAACTCATCTGTGTTGCGATAAGCAAACGAATTGGCCATTTGAAGTTTCCCCCCGGTTACGACCACCACATCGACAAAACCAGCATGTAAATTCAAAAAGAGATTTGAATCGGAATGTTTCCTATTCTCCATTACCGAAGTCTGAATAAAGAGACTCTGACGATTAAGGAAACGAACCGTAGGAAAGCAGGATTGAACTGATTGAACAAGATCTGATTGGAGTGCATATATTAAGTTCACATCCAAAATCTTCAACGAATCGACATTCAGTTGCATCGTAGGAGCCAACTCCCCATGCGTCAATTTCCAAATGGCAGTCGCATCCGAATCCTGAAAAATACCCATTGGAACCAATTCATAAACAGAATCTTCTTCCAAAAACAAAACCTGCGAAAATGATGATTTCAAAACAGGATGGCTTTGTGAATAGTCTCTCAAAACTTCGACAGAAGATTTGCCAGGTTCAGCAACCTCCAAGAAATAAAGTATCCCGTCATGCTTACGGGCATAGACAATAAAACAAAATCCATTCGGAATGAACCGAATGGACATTGTATATTCTAAAGTGTTGGACAAATCGAATGCCTTGTCGGCAATCTCCGTCAACCTACCTTTTTGCATTACTCCCAGTTACCTGCGTTGTTGTTAGACTCGTTAACGTCACCAACCTTAAGACCTTCGTAACGACCAAGAGTCTCAGCTTGCTTTACCAAGTTAATAATCTCTTGCTTGTTCAAACCATTAAGATAAGTCTTATAAGGAGTCTTAGCCTCGAACAAAGGAATTTTTGTATTAGACTTAGTCACGTACTCACCTGTAGCCATCTCAAACTTAACACCATTTGTAAATGGAACATAAGCCAAAGAATCCAAACCTTTGTAATTGTCGCCAAACAAAGTCTTCTTAACACTTACATAAGAAGTATCACGCTTAAAGTTTGCCAAGAATTGATCAAGATCCTCGATGCCATATTTAGCAGCCTCCTCTGGAGTTGACAACTTCAAAGCGATAGAATCGGTCAAACCCTTCTCCAATTGTTGGTCTGACAATTCACCCAACTTCATGACTACCGGAATTTGCTCATTGTTGATGAAGTTAACAAGTGTGTCAAAGTCTGCTGTATATCTTCCATACAACTCCTTGTACTGTACTTGTGCCTTTCTGATATCCTTTAGGCGTTGGATAACTGCATTGTCTCTTACGTCCTTATTCTCATTGAACTCGATTGGAGTCATGATACTGCTGTAGCAAATGTATGCCATGAAGATGCTGGCTACAATCAACAAGCTTTTGAATACAATTCTCATATTTTTAATTTATTTTATATTATTTTTCTTTTTTACCTAAAGATTACAAAACGATTAATGTGCAAATTTAAAAAAGAAAAAACGATAATAAAATCTTTCGTGCAAAGTTTTTTCCATCTTTCGCCACAATTATTCACAAAGTTAGCACATCATATTGCAGAAACGAGGAATAAAAGGTAACTTTCGCCACGATTTCCCCGAACAACGAAGATGATTAATGATTTCTTATATAAGAGGGTGATTGGGCATTTTCCCCACACCCCTACGCAACAACAAGATGAACTCATTCAAAAACTATCCGGTTTTGTGATAGACCGCACTCCTGGCATCTTCCTGCTAAAAGGATACGCTGGTACTGGTAAAACCTCCGTCATCGCTGCTCTCATCAAAGCCATGGACGAATTACAACAAGCCATCATTCTGATGGCGCCAACCGGCCGTGCCGCAAAAGTGCTATCTTCCTACTCTGGGAAACAAGCCTACACAATTCACAAAAAGATATACCGCCAACATATCGGAGGTGAAATCAATGGAGACTTCTCTCTTAACGCCAACCTTCACAAAGGCACTTTGTTCGTAGTTGACGAGGCCTCCATGATTGCCAACGCCTCGGGCGAATCGAATTTTGGTTCGGGCCGACTTCTTGACGATTTAATAGAATTCGTCTATGGCGGCGACGGCTGTAAAATGATTCTAATTGGCGACACCGCCCAGCTTCCTCCTGTGGGGCAAGTGATGAGCCCCGCCCTTGAAAAAGGGCATTTGGAAGGTTACGGCTTCCCCGTCGAAGAATATCGCTTGACCGACGTTGTCAGACAAGCTTGCGAATCGGGCATTCTCTACAATGCCACCAAGCTTCGCCTACATATTTTAGAGGAACTGTCTGGAGTTATTCCCGACATTGAGATAGATCCTTACACCGACATCAAACATGTTTCCGGGGAGGAACTTATCGAAGAGATCTCGTCCTCCTTCTCCCAAGTAGGCATGGACGAAACCATCGTCATCTCACGCTCTAACAAACGGGCCAACATCTTCAATAACGGCATACGAAACCGCATCCTTTATAGGGAGGAAGAGTTATCGTCGGGCGACCTCCTCATGGTGGTGCGCAACAACTATTTTTGGTCCAAAGGCATTGAAAAGTTTGATTTCATCGCCAATGGCGACATCGCCGAAGTGAAGCGAATACGAAACAAACGAGAACTCTATGGATTCAGATTCGCCGACGTCCAACTCTATTTCCCCGATTACGACATCGAATTGGAGGCGAAAATCGTTTTAGACACGCTTCAAAGCGAAGCACCAGCCTTGAGTTACGACGACCAAAACCGACTGTTCCAAGCCGTACAAGAAGACTATATGGAGATAGGCAACAAACGAGAACGCATGAAAAAAATGCGTGAAGATCCTTATCTAAACGCCCTACAAGTGAAATTCGCCTATGCCGTCACTTGCCACAAAGCACAAGGTGGACAATGGAAGAATGTCTTTTTAGACCAAGGCTACCTCACCGACGAGATGATCAACACCGAATATCTTCGTTGGCTATACACCGCTTTCACTCGCGCCAAGTCTAAACTCTATTTGGTCAATTGGCCAAAGAAAAATTAGGCGTCATGTCAAACTTTTCGGAAAGTATTTTGTAAATTGCAGAAAACTCATAAAACGATAATGGGTATGGCAAGATTAGATAAAGATTTTCCCAAAGTCGGGCTTCTCTCCTTCCTCCTTTCAATGTTGCTATCCGTTGCCAACGCAGAGAAGGTGGGAATAGAGGGCATCTACTACAACATCAACGACAACCAGTCTACTGCCGAGGTGACTTATCGAGGCGACGAAGAGGACGGATGGATGTATTTCACTGCAGACGAACTATATACGGACGATGTCACAATTCCTCCAACCATCACTTACAGGGGAAATTCCTACGAGGTAAAGAGTATTGGCAACGACGCCTTTGCAGGAAGCAAAAACATGACGACGCTCCATTTGCCATCCACCGTCACGAACATTGGGACAGGAATCTTTTCGCTCTGCAACTCGCTTCAATCCATCTCCGTGGAAGACGAGAACCCTATGTTTTTCAGCCACAAAGACATTCTTTACCAAAAGAATCCCGACCAAATCTTCTTTGTACCTAAAAACATACAAGGCGACATCGAACTTATCGAGAGCATCACCACTATTCCAAGTTCGGCTTTTCAAAATCGATTAGGGTTGAAAACCATCACCTTGCCTGAGGGCATTACCACTATTGCCGACGGAGCATTTAATAAATGCACCAACCTGCAAGAGGTTTTCTTCGGAGATAATGTCACTACCATCGGAGAGCAAGCTTTCAGCGATTGCTCCAACCTCACAATCGTCACCATTCCCCAAAGTGTGAAGAGAATAAAGACTTCCGCTTTCTTGAACTGCGCCAACCTCAATTATGTTCTTCTTTATGACGGTATCGAACAAATCGATAAAATGGCGTTCTATAATTGTCCCAACATTTTAGGCATACACCTCCCCAGCACTTTGAACAGTATCGGAGAAAAGGCTTTCTACGGATGCCAAAGTTTAGGCGTCATACAAAACGACAGCAAACTCCCTATTGAAATAGGTTCAGAAGAATATGGCTATGTGGCATACTACGCCTACGACATCATTCAAGACATTACAGACTGCAACGATACAAAGCAAACAGAGGCAACATATCTGCGACAAGGAGATTGGCTAACAATCTATAACGCAGCCAACAAACACATAAAGGTCTTTTCCGTCAACGGACAAATCATTTATGACAACAAATGTAGTGAAGACGTAAAGACCATCTTTGTTGGTCCGCAACGAGTCTTCGCATTTTTTCTCAAAAACAAATAAGCATGAACAATATTGGTATAATTGCCGCAATGGATTCAGAAGTGACTCTATTGAAGAATGCAATCGAAAACAGAATAGACACAAAAATAGCCGGCTCCTTTTATCATTCAGGAAAAATCGGCAAGCACAACGTAGTACTCACTCGTTGTGGAATCGGGAAAGTGAGTGCAGCACTCTCTGCCCAAGTGATGATTTCCCAATTCAAAGTAGATTGCCTATTCAACACAGGATGCGCCGGAGCTTTGGCTCCTGGCCTCAACATTGGAGACTTCGTCATATCCACAAGCACTGCGGAATGGGACATCGACATTGAAGCCATTGGGTTGCCAAGGGGCTATGTTTCTGCTCTCGACTCAACAGTGATGAAAGCAGACGACAAACTCTCCCTATTAATGAAATCGGCTATTCCTTCTAACGAAAAAGTACAAGAAGGGCTGATTGTCTCTGGCGACCAATTTGTTCATACAGATCAACAAAGGCAAACAATTCTAAAGAATTTTCCTACCGCCCTCTGTACAGAGATGGAAGGAGGTGCCATCGGCCACGTATGCACACAAAACAACATCCCGTTCTGCATCATTCGATGTATGTCAGACACGGCAGACGGTGATAGCAGTGTCAATTTCGAGGAATTTTCAGCCATGGCTGGAGAAAAATCAGGCGCTAACATGATAAGGTTGCTCAATGCATAATTTCCATTTTTAAAACAAGCCAAGGAATAAAAATCCGCACCATTTGCTATTTTTGCATACAAATTAAAAACAAGAAAAAAAAATGAAACGATTCATAGCACTTCTTTTAACAGGGTTCAGCCTACTAAACATAATGGCTGCAACACCCAACGAAACAGACAAGAAAGGTCGCAAACAAGGAGCCTGGAGCAAAACATACGCCAACGGAAATCTAATGTATGAAGGCCAGTTCAAAGATGACCAACCGACTGGCACCTTCAAAAGATATTTTGAATCGGGCAAACTCAAACTTGTGCAAACTTATACAAAAGGGGAAAATTCAACCGTAGAAATATACGAGGAGGATGGAAAGACCATTTCCATGTCCGGTTCCTATATAGGGAAAGTGAAAGACGGTGAATGGAAATTCTATAAGGAAGGTAAAATCTCCGTCATTGAACTATACAAAAAGGGCGTTAGAAACGGAGTGTCGAAAATTTATGCGGAGAATGGTGCTGTCATCGAAGAGATTCCTTACACCAACGACAAAATCGACGGCATCAAAAAAGCCTACTTGGAAGATGGAAAGTTGTATTCTGAAGTTGAGTACAAGAAAGGTGTAGAAGACGGCTTCTACAAACTCTACGAAGGAAACGAAAAGCCAACCATCACCGGACAACATGTAAACGGCAAAAGAGACGGCGAATGGAAAGTTTACAACGACAAAGGCGAATTGGACGAAGTGCTAACCTACAAAAACGGAAAGCAAACAAACGCTCAAGAGCAAAAGAAAAAGCATAGCAAGACATTCGACCAAAAGGAGGCTGAGCACAATATCTATAGAGAACCAACAGAGTTGATTCCTGGAGCCAGCGTCAAAGGCATGTGATCCCTTCAACCGACGTCAGCCCTATCGTACGATTTTTCCACCAGAAACATAAAGGATAAAAAATATGGCAGAAATAGAATCCATATCCCTCAGCGAACTGCTGATCGGCATCAAAGGCATTATCGCCCATGGTGTGGAAGACCTTTACTGGATTCGTGCGGAGATTAGCGACATCAACGAAAATTCCAGTCAAGGGCACTGTTATTTGGAGTTGGTGGAGAAAGACGAAACCATACAATCCACTATTCTCGCCAAGTGTAAGGCCATTATTTGGGCAGACACCTACCGCCTCATCAAGCCCTACTTCTACAAAGAGACTGGGCAAACCTTGAAGGCAGGCATGAAAATCATGATTGCCGTCACTCCTACGTTCAGCGAGAAATTTGGATTCAGTTGTTACATTCGCGATATTGAACCGTCGTTCACCATCGGCAACCTTGCCATCAAAAAGCAAAAGGTCATCCAGCAACTGCACGACGACGGCATTTGGGACATGAACCATTCGTTGAAATTGCCCGTTCCCCTTCGGCACATTGCCATCATATCTTCAGAGACGGCCGCTGGCTACGGAGATTTCATGGATCAACTTCAGAAGCGAACAGAATTCAAATTCTACACGGAACTCTACCCTTCCATCATGCAAGGCGATGATGCAGTAGATTCCATCATCAATTCACTCGATAGAATCTATGAGGAGCAAGAGAAGTTTGATGCCGTAGTCATCATCCGAGGCGGTGGAGCCACCACCGACTTGCTGGCCTTCGACGAATACGATTTGGCGGCCTGTTGCGCTCAATTTCCGCTACCCATCATAACGGGCATCGGGCACGAAAGAGACAATTCGGTCGTTGACATGGTGGCAAACACTCGATGCAAAACGCCTACCGCTGTGGCCGAATTCATCCTTAAAAAGATGGAAGACACCGTCCAGCAATTGGACGAGTTGACGGAGGCACTGCACGAAATCATTGAAGACTGCATCAACCAAAATCGACTACGATTGAAATATCTCGCATCCAACCTCTCTTTAATGACGGCCAACAAAATGCGAGACGAACACATCTATATAGAACGAATCGGCAACAACTTACAATCAGCCATCCAAAATTGCATTCGAAGCGAGAAGCAACACGCAGAAAAGATGGGCGATTGGGTGAAAAGCATACTTCGAAACAATCTCCGTGTGGAGGCTCTACACATCGAACAACTACGAGGGGCGCTGATTCAGAAGTTATCCACAACCATTGCCGAAGAACGAGGTAAACTTCAAGCCAAGGAAGTCTCCGTCAAACTGCTGTCGCCCGAGCACATTCTCAAACGAGGATACTCCATCACTCTAAAAGATGGCAAGGCCATCAAAAATGCAAATTCGCTCAAATCAGGCGAAAAAATCACCACTCTATTTGCTAAAGGACAAATAGAAAGTACAGTGGACTAAATAAAAGGATAAATACGATTATTGAAATAAAAAAATAAGCACATGGCAAAGAAAGCAATCAATTACAAAGAATCCATTACCGAATTGGAAGAAATCATCAAAGAGATGGAAGAAAACCAAATGGAGATTGACGACCTCGCCGCCAAAGCCAAAAGGGCCACGGAACTCATAAAATTCTGCAAAGAAAAACTCTATGGCACAGAAAACGAGGTGAACAAAATATTAGAAGATTTGAACAAGGAGACAAACGCATAATCCCCTCACATCGAGATAGAGTGAGGAAATCCACGTTTTTTCGACACATTTCCTCACCCTATCTCGATAAAGTGAGGAAATCTACGATTTTAGAACACTTTTCCTCACCTTATCTAAGAAATTATTCAAAAAGCTGATTTAAAGTCACTTCAGATTGGACATCGTTCCAATAGACATTATGTTTCAATCCCATCGTTGTTATAAATGTCAGATGAACAGACTTTGATGTATTTGTAGATTGCTTAAACACCTCTTTTTTTTCGAGCAGATCTTGACTATAATCGTTTGTAATAGAATATTCCCTCCTTGAGAATTTTATCTCGCAAAGGTTAATCGTATTGTCTTTACGGTCGATTATCAAATCAACTTGGCAACCTCTATGTTCTTCATTTTTAGCCACCTGCCAAGAATATGTATTAGACACAACACCTGCTATTCCTAAAGCATTTTTTATTTGCTTTATATGCTGGAAACAAACCCTTTCGAAGGATAAGCCCTCCCATGTGTTCACAACAGGAGTATCCATACTATTCATCCAAAAATTCTCGTCATCTGTCACTCGATTTTTAATAAAATGAAAATAGAATAACGTATAATTGTCTATCAACTGATAAAAAGCAAACTTTACTTTTTTTCCTATCGTCTGATATTTCTGAATAATCCCACACTCCTCCAATTCCATTAAAACCTTCACAAAAGTCTTATTGTCAGAAAGATGAGTCACGTCTAAAATTTCTTGTCTCAACAAACCTATGCTTTTGGTAGAGAGTGCAGAAATTACAGAAATATAAGGTTCTGGGTTTGTAAATAGGGAGTAAAACAAAGCCTCAAATTCATCAGAAAGAATTGCCCCTTCTTTAAAAAAAAGATTATCAATGTTTTGAGCGGCGGAGAGTCCCCTTTGAACAGATTTCCAATAAAAAGGGATTCCTCCAAGCACCATATAAAGCTGCAAAATTTGCACTCTATCAAATTCAAACTTTCTATAATTACAATACTCTTCACACTCTTTCAACGAAAATGGCTTCAATGCGATTTTCTGCGTGACACGATTATGAAGTCCCCCATGATTCTTAAGAATTTTCTTTATAATCCAAGAAGTGGCACTTCCACAGACAACTAAAACAATGTCTGTACGGGCAGATGCCCAGCCGTTCCAAAAAGATTCAAGTGCACTCACAAAATTAGATTTCGGAGTATCCATCCAGGGCAATTCGTCAAGGAAAATCACCTTTTTGGGTTCATCCGATCTTTTAATCACTTCTGCCAACGCATCGAATGCATCATACCAACTTTTTATATTTCGACAATCAAGAAATCCTGACTCCTTCAATGATTTTTTGAAACGAGACAACTGTGTAGATTTATCTGCATTTGCCACTCCGGTATGTTCGAAAAAAATCTTCTGATAGGCATTTCGTATCAAATAGGTCTTTCCCACACGCCGACGCCCATAAACAACAATAAACTCTGACTCACAACTTTCCAAAGCTGCATTCAGTTCTTTTATCTCCTTTTTTCTACCGACTATCATAACACGAAATTTTAGCACGCCACAAATTTACAAATAAGATTGAGATAGAGTGAGGAAATCTATGATTTTTCGACACATTCCCTCACCTTATCGCGATAAAATGAGGAAATCTATGACTTTAGAACACTTTTCCTCACCTTATCTCTATTGCGCAGCAAAAGAAAGCTATACGTCCAAACGGCAACAGGCAACAAAGAAGGGGAACCAATCGGCTCCCCTTCTTTATCATTGTATGTATAGAAGAATTACTTCTTTTTAATTACCATTGCTTCATTTCCCTCTGCATCGCGAACGATGATTTGATCACCATTAACTTGGAATGTCGCAGCTGAATTCAATGCCTTTGTTACAGCATCCTCAATCTCCATATTTGGACCCATCATACGAGTCATACCCATATTACCGAATGACAATGCATCTCCCTTCAAATTGTATTCACCAAAGAAAGAATTCACGCCAGCATTACCAGTCACCTTTCCTGAATCTTGGAACGAGATGAATGGTTGATTCATTGCACCCTCCGTACTGACTCCGTACGCAGAAACAACTTGCCAATCTCCCTTTAATGAGACACTTGAAGAACAAGCGAAAAGCATAGGAAGTGACATTAACATTAAAAAAAACTTCTTCATTACTTTATTTATTTTACTCTGTTATAGACATCTGTAGTCTCTATCTTAATGGATAGGTTAGAAATGTCGCCTACAGATTGGTACATTATAAGCATCATTTGAGCCTCAAAACTATTTTCACCCGTAACATTCTGCAATCCAGACAAATCCATTACTGTAGTCATGGTCAACTTCATAGTCAACTCGTCACCATTAACAATAGCTTGGAAATTCTCAATCTTTGATGATTTGTAAATAACAGGCAATCCTTCCATATCCACTGCCTTTCCAACAATAGCTTGAATAGTAGCCTCGTCCAAATCGCCCTTTTGAAGGGTCACCGTCTTACCATCAACCGTAGTAGAAGCCATCATTTGGTCGCCCTCGAGCAATTTATAACTGCCCTTTTCGTCACCCATAATACATGTGCCATCTTCATTGAAGATCAATCTAGAGCCGAAAGTATAATCATCTTCTGTTGTAGGATCCTCTGGATCTTCCGTTCCTTCACCCAAATCGTGGCCGTTGAAATAGACCTTCTCCGAACAAGAAGCCTTGTCAATAGACCAAGAGCCTACCAATTTTGCGTTAGAAACCTCTTTCTGGTCATTGCCACTTTCATTATTTTCGTCTTTTTGGTTGTTTTCACCATCTCCATTGATTTCAGTCTTCTTCTTATCATTATCATCGTCATCATCTTTGCTACAAGAAGAGAAAGTCAAAGAAAATCCCGCCAAAAGGGATGTCAAAAAGAACAATCTAAATTTTGTCATTTTTCAAATAAATTAGTTCAACATGTAAACAAAGATAGTACTATTTTACAAATCAAGACTCTTTTGACGGAAATTCTTTTATATAAACCGTACGTTGAGGGAAAGGAATCTCAATATTGTTAGCATTCAATGTGTTATAGACGACCTCTTTTGCCTTCGCCAATATAAATGACTTTTGAATCACTAATGCCCAGAATCCGACCGTCAGATTAACGCTATTATCGCCAAATTCATCCAAATAGATTTTCACTCCACGTTCAAAATCAATGAGCGTGCGATCGTCCGCACTGACCAACTTCTTGTTCACATAAGGGACATCTTTCAATTTATACTCCTTCAAGTCTTCCAACGCCTCAATAAGCATGTTGCGAACCTGCTCGATATCAGCACCATAATAGACTCCGACCGATATTTTTGCATATTCATAACCATGATTCTTCGTCAAATTCTTAAAACTCTTATTGAACAAAGAAGCATTAAGAATTGCTATCACACTGCCATCCAAGGTTTCAATTTGCGTACTTTGATATGTAATAGAGTCCACCTTACCTCGTATGCCGTCGCATTCCACCCAATCGCCCACTCTGATACGACCAGACATCAACGACAAACCATAAATGAAATTTTCCAAGACATCCTTCATGGCAAAACCCACACCGGTGGCCAAACCTGCAGTCACGATGGAGATGCCCGACTTAGGAACTCTAAGCAAGACCAATATGAAGACAAAGAAAAATCCCCACACCAAAATAGAAATGACATTGTTCGCCAATGTGATATTCGCCTCCGTCATATCCGCATTATTCTGCACCTTATATTTTTTATAGAATGCCTTGGAAATATAACTGACGAAACGGAAGACAAAGAAAATCAACGCAATCAATGAAATCTTCCACAAGGACAACTCACAGACGCCATGCACATTGACAAAATTAACAAAGAATAGTTCTTTTCCCGAATCGACCAAATCAAACACACTTGTCGTCAAGTACAAACAGAAGATGATTGAGACGATTGAGAAGACTGGCACCAAGGTCATATTGAACAAGTCATAGAACCAAGTGATGAAAACATTGTCGCCCTGAGTCTTCTTCGTCGGATGCATTATTTCAAACACAGTCTTACGAATTTTCTCCTGCGACATCGTCGGATTTTGACATTTCACACTATCAATCAACGATTTACGCTCATACTGAAGAGTCAAATCATAAACGCAAGTAATCGTTTGAATTGCCATCAACTGGAAGATCCACCAAATAAATATTTGGACAGAAAGCAACGAATAACCATACCAGCTCGCCACGCATGACACCAACATCACCACAAACGATATCAGCGTGTAAAACACATCGCTAAAGCGTACTTTCTTTTTATGTTTGTGGATGGTACGCCATTGCCAAATAGTGAATATCAACAATATAGGAGGGAATATCAAACTGACTACCGAGTTGGTGATGAATATAATTCGGAACATGATAATAATGAATCCCATGATCAAGATGGGTGCGTAGATGGAGAAACAACTCTTAATCTGGTCGGACTTCGCCCTTAAAAGGAGAGACATCATGACGGCAGCAACCAATCCCGAATACTCCAACAACAACTTGCTTGCCATCAAGAAGAAATTATGCGTCATAAACAAACGCATTATGGAAAGCACCACGGAAAAAGCAATCATAGAGACCGCCAGTATAAAATAAGACTTCTTCTCCTTGAAATCCTTTGTCTTATACTTTTTAGGAACGATCAACCGTATGATTACGTTGCTTAACAAGAAAGCAATGATCAAATAAAAGAAAATAAAGAAGGGCAATCCAACCACCACCATACCGCGCCATTCGGACCGAACAGGTTGGTCTGACGACTGTAAATACTTATCGTTTATATCGTTATAGGCACTTCTCCAATAAAATGGGAAATGAGACAAGATAGAAAAATAACTACCGCTACCATTGACAAAAATAAAATCCTTGATATCAGCATAACGCTCCATCGCGTAGTCATTCACTTTTTTCAACCGGTCTTTAACAAATTGATAATGCTCGCTATCCTGCGACACTCCATTATAGAGGTAAATCAATTGCTCACGAATAGCGATAGCCAATGCCAAGCAAGAGTCACGGTCCATCTGTGCCGATTGATTCAAGAAAAAGACGTTAGAGGAACGAATACTATCAGAGATTTCCTTCAAACTCTCGTGCATCGCATGCGAAGAGTGGGAAGACGAATCCAATTGTCCCAAATTATTCATGTGCAAGTGTTGCACCTTGACAGTCGAATCCATGTCATCATGCGAATGTTTCTTAGGAGGCAGCAACTCCAACACTTCTATGATGTTGTTATAACGTTCCACCTCCAACTTGTAATTGCCCAATATTGTGTTAAAAGGCAACAAATGGGCATTGAATTCCCTGTATTGCTCAGTCGCCTCATGACAAGCATACGACAAGTCAAAAGTGTAGTTTTTCTTTTGGGAATAAAGCATCAAGGCAGTCTGCTCACTACGTTGCATAGTCTCCACCAATTGTTGATGTTGATTTTCACTAATGCCTTCATACCATTTCAAAATCTTGTCCTGCTCTTGCTTGTAATTTTCTAGTTCGGAGCGCAAGACTTTCAACGTCTGTTCCAAATTCTTCTCCTTCAACACAGCACCAGCCGACAACGAGCAAAGAAGGAGCAGCAATAAGACACAATACTTTTTCATCTTATAATTTTATATTTTACTGAATTGATGCCGAAAATTCGCCAAAGAAATTTCAAACGCAAATTTATAGAAAAGAAAGAAGAGTGAAATCCCAAGCTCGCAGAAAGATTCCAATAATTTACGAAAGCAAAAAAGTTTTAATAAAAATGTATCAACAAGGAATTTAAATTTTGTATTTTTGTAGAATAAATATCGTATTGAATAACACTCTTCGGGGAATAAAGACGATTTTCCCCGATGAAAAAAGATTAAGAAAAAATGGTCACACTTATGATTGTCTTGTTCCTTGTCGGCTATGCCTGCATAGCATTGGAACACAACTTGAAAATCAACAAAGCGGCATCTGCCCTACTATTGTCCTCTCTTCTTTGGACTATTTACATTTTCTACGCACAGTCGTACCTGCCTACCGTAGATGAGTTCGTCAAATTCAGTGCCGGCGGTCATGACATCGCGCAAAGCGTCATCCACTACGTCACAGAGAAGCAAATCATAGAGCATGTCGGCGATGTGGCCGAAATCATTTTCTTCCTTTTGGGAGCCATGACCATCGTCGAATTGATTGACGTTCACGGAGGATTCTCCATCATCACAGACAAAATCACATCGAAGAACAAGAAAAAATTACTTTGGATACTCTCCATCATCACATTCTTCATGTCCGCAATCCTTGACAACCTAACCACGACCATCGTCATGGTGATGCTTCTTCGCAAGCTGATTGCCATCCAGAAAGAGCGTTGGTTGTTCGCTTGCGCCATCATCTTGGCAGCCAACAGTGGAGGTGCCTTCTCGCCTATCGGAGACGTGACTACTATCATGCTATGGGTAAAGGGAAACGTGACAACACAAGCCTTAATCCCTTCCATCTTAGGCCCGTCTATCATATCAGCATTCCTTCCTATTCTCCTCATCAGTTTCTCTCTCAAAGGAAACTTGGAAGCCGTCACTAACGAGCACAAATCTTCACACAATACGTTGCACGCATCGGAGATTATCACTCCTTTCGAGCAAAAATTCATCTTCTTCCTTGGTGTAGGATGCTTGATTTTCGTTCCAATCTTCAAATCCATCACACACCTGCCCCCATTCTTGGGTGTACTGCTTGGTCTTGGAGCCCTTTGGATTTACACAGAAATGATGTATGGCAACAAGAAGAACGTTCCAGAGTCTTCCAAGGCCAGAATCTCCGTCGTATTGGGAAGAATTGACTTCACCACAATCTTGTTCTTCCTCGGCATTTTGATGGCAGTAGCTGCTTTGCAATGTGCAGGAATCCTCCAAGATTTGGCTATCTTCTTAGACGAGAAACTCAACAACATCTACCTCATCAACATTCTCATTGGTGTTTTGTCCTCTATTGTCGACAACGTGCCTTTGGTTGCAGGAGCAATGGGAATGTACGAGATTGCACCAATAGGATGTGCAGAAGCTATGGTGCCATACATGCAGGACGGAACATTCTGGTTGTTCCTTACTTATTGTGCTGGTGTTGGAGGCAGCATCCTCATCATCGGTTCTGCTGCCGGAGTGGTTGTCATGGGACTTGAAAAAGTTGATTTCGTTTGGTACCTCAAACACATCAGCTTCTACGCTCTACTCGGTTACCTTGCAGGTGCTCTATTCTTTATCTTCCAAGAGTCATTCATCTTAGGATAAGAATTAAAATACGATATACAGGCGGCTTATTGGCAAACCCAATAAGCCGCCGTTTGTTTTCCCGACATCTATTCCATCCTTTTGTTCTGCAATCATGCAAATATGTCACCGTTACCTTTCCGCAACGGACAATTTGACATTTTTCCGCAATTGGCATTTTTTTTGGAAACAAATAGGTAAAAGAGATGATATAACAACAAAAACTAAATAATATGCAAAAAGGAAACATCGGGGTAACGACCAACGACATCTTCCCCATCATCAAAAAATTTCTCTATAGCGATCACGATATTTTTCTTCGCGAACTTGTTTCTAACGCTGTTGACGCCACTCAAAAGCTAAAAACGCTTTCATCCGTAGGTGAATTCAAAGGCGAATTGGGCGATCTAACCGTACGCGTCAAAGCCGACAAGGAGGCAGGCACTCTTACCATCTCCGACCGTGGTATCGGTATGACTCAAGAAGAGATTGACAAGTATATCAACCGCATCGCCTTCTCTGGCGCCGAGGAGTTTTTGGAGAAATACAAGAATGACGCAAATGCCATTATCGGCCACTTCGGTCTCGGATTCTACTCTTCATTCATGGTTTCAAAGAAAGTAGAAATCATCACTCACTCGTTTAGAGATGGTAGCAAAGCTGTAAAATGGAGCTGCGACGGTAGCCCAGAATACACTTTCGAAGACGTCGAAAAGGCTGATCGAGGAACAGACATCGTACTCCATATCGACGACGAGAACAAGGACTTCCTTGAAGAGAACAAGATCAAAGAGTTGCTCAACAAATATTGCAAGTTCTTGGCTATCCCAGTTGCCTTCGGAAAAGTCAAAGAGTGGAAAGATGGCAAAGAGGTTGAGACAGACAAAGACAATGTCATCAACAACACCAACCCCGCATGGACTCGCAAGCCTGCCGATTTGAAGGACGAAGATTACAAGTCATTCTACAAGGAGCTCTATCCTTTCGGCGAAGACCCATTGTTCAATATCCACTTGAATGTAGATTATCCATTCAACTTGACGGGTATTCTTTACTTTCCTAAAATCAAGAACAACTTCGAGGTTCAAAAGAACAAGATCCAACTATACTGCAATCAAGTGTTCGTAACTGATTCTGTGGAAGGTATCGTTCCTGAATTTTTGACTTTGCTTCATGGTGTGATTGATTCTCCAGACATCCCTTTGAATGTGTCTCGCAGCTACTTGCAAAGCGATAGCAACGTCAAGAAAATCTCGAACCACATCACAAAGAAGGTGGCAGACCGCCTACAAGAGATTTTCAACAACCAAAGAGCTGAATTAGAAAGCAAATGGGACGATTTGAAGATCTTCATCGAATATGGTATGCTCACCGACGAGAAGTTCTCCGAGCGTGCAGAAAAATTCGTTCTCATAAAGAATGTAGATGGCAAACTATTCACGCTTGAAGAGTACAAAACTCTCATCAGCGAAAATCATAAGGATAAGGATGGCAACGTCATCTACCTTTACGCAACCAATGCCGAGGAGCAACACCAATACATCCAAGCAGCCAAAGACAAGGGCTACGACGTTCTTTTGATGGACGGACAACTCGACGTACACTTCATCAGCAAATTGGAGCAAAAATCAGAAGGAAAATCTCGCTTCTCTCGTGTAGACGCAGACATCATCGACAAACTCATCCAAAAAGAGGAGACTAAGGCCGTAGAATTAAGCAACGACCAACAAAACGCTCTTACTTCTGCATTCCAATCTCTTCTTCCAAGTGGAAACAAGATGAACTTCATCGTATCTTTCGAGAATTTGGGCGAAAAGGCATTGCCTGTCTTCATCACCCAGAACGAGTTTATGAGAAGAATGAAAGAGATGTCTGCTGCACAAGGCGGCATGAGTTTCTATGGCGAAATGCCAGACTCATACAATTTGGTTGTCAATGCAGCACACCCTCTAATCAATAAGATTCTAAAAGAAGAGGAAAATGCTTGTGGCAGCAAAGTCACACCTCTCAACCAAGAGATTTCATCATTAGAGAGCAAGAGAAACGAATTAAGAGGAGACAAAAAAGAGGCTGACCTTGCAGAAGCAATCAAAGACGAAATCAAAGAGATCGACAAAAAGATTACAGACGCTAAGGCATCACAAAAAGAGGCCTTCGAAAGTTTCGCCAAGGAGAACAAAGAAATCAAGCAATTGGTTGACCTTGCACTTCTTTCCAACAACTTGCTAAAGGGGGAAGCTCTCAGTTCATTCATCAAGAGAAGCATGGAAATGCTATAAGGTGACCTCAATAAACTCAGCGTTTTCATTTTAAGTAATAAGTGATTCTTTATAAACGTTTCGGCTCAATACTAATTCAAAAAGTCCTCGAAATCAATTTATAGAGGTCACCGTGAGCAGAACACAAAATGCTATTCAAATCGGGCTACATAACCAGTAGCCCGATTTTTTGTTTGAGCAGATTTATAAAAAAAGCTCTCCAGCAAATCACCGGAGAGCCTAATTGATATCTATTCGAAACATTAATGACTTGGCCGAAACAAACAAAAGAAAACATCCCCACTACAGAGGAATTAAGCCAAACACAATGAGAGAATCGAAGGATATCAATTTATGAAAACGAACTAATTTCAAATTCGATAAATATAAATAATACATCCATCTCCCTTGTTGTAGATGAAATTAGGATTTTATTTGGAAAGAGGCAAATTTTTATAGTTTTTTTTATTGAAGATAATCTAAATTCTTTTTTGTAAATTCGCATTGGAAAATCGAAGCCACTCTTTTCGCCTTAATAAACTTCATTTCAAACGTTTACAATCTGGTGAGAAGATTGTCTTCCAGTCAAATCATTGAAACATGGAACATAAACTAAGAATTTATAATACGCTCAGCCGTCAAAAAGAGTTGTTCACACCACTCAACTCCCCTTATGTCGGCATGTATGTGTGCGGACCTACGGTTTACGGAGACGCTCATTTAGGACATGCACGTCCTGCCATTACGTTCGACACCCTTTTCCGCTATTTGAAGCACCTCGGCTACAAGGTACGCTACGTTCGTAACATCACCGATGTCGGCCACTTGGAACACGACGCAGACGAAGGAGAGGACAAGATTGCAAAGAAGGCCCGCTTGGAGAAATTGGAGCCTATGGAGGTTGTTCAACACTACTCTCAACGCTACCATAAGGCAATGGAGAAATTGAACGTTCTTCCGCCTAGCATTGAACCTCACGCTTCAGGCCACATTATCGAGCAAATCGAATTCGTAAAGAAAATTTTGGAGTCAGGTTATGCCTACGAAAGCGAAGGATCTGTATATTTCGATGTTGAAAAATACAACAAGAAACACAATTACGGAAAGCTTTCGGGACGCAACATCGAAGAATTGTACGAGACCACTCGTGAATTGGATGGACAAAGCGAAAAGAGAAGAAGCTTTGACTTCGCTTTGTGGAAAAAGGCCGCACCTGAGCATATCATGCACTGGCCATCGCCTTGGAGCGAAGGTTTTCCAGGCTGGCACTTGGAATGTTCTGCCATGGGCACGAAATACTTGGGCGAAGAGTTCGACATCCACGGAGGAGGTATGGACTTGATGTTCCCTCACCACGAGTGCGAGATCGCTCAATCTACAGCCGCATTGGGCAAGGAGACTGTCCACTACTGGATGCACAACAACATGATCACCATCAACGGCCAGAAGATGGGAAAATCGCTCGGAAATTTCATCACATTGGATGAGTTTTTTGAGGGATCGCACGTCAACAAAGATGGCGTTGAAATGCTCGAACAAGCATACTCAGCAATGACCATCCGTTTCTTCATCCTTCAAGCACATTATAGAAGTACAGTCGACTTCAGTAACGATGCTCTCAAGGCCGCAGAGAAAGGATTCACACGCCTGATGGAAGGCTACAGCCGACTACAAAAACTTACAGCTTCAAAAGAGTCAAGTGTAAACGTAGAAGGTCTTCGTGAGCGTTGTGAAGAGGCTATGTTAGACGATTTGAATACGCCTATCGTCATCTCTAATCTCTTCGATGCTTGCAAAGCCATCAACACCGTATATGACGGAAAGGGAACAATCTCTGCAAGCGATTTAGAAGAGCTTAAATCCGTTTTCAAGCTCTTTATAGAGGATGTATTAGGATTGCTTACAGAAGAGGCAGGATCGTCAACTAACGACGCTTATAAGAAAGCTATCGACTTGTTGCTTGAAATCAGACAAGAAGCGAAAGCGAAAAAGGATTGGGATACGGCAGACAAAATCAGAAAGCAACTCGCTGAATACGGCTTTGAAATCAAAGACGGAAAGAACGGTTGCGAATGGAGTTTGTAACAAACCCCTTAGATAGAGTTAAGGTGTGCTGATTTTATCGGCACACCTTTTTTATTGGCTATCATTGGTGTCCGCTAAACCTTTTGAAATGACATAAAAAAGGCTGTGCCCTATTTTGTGACCGATAACACACAAGGTTAATCC
>JAKSKZ010000034.1 GCA_024401475.1 Paludibacteraceae bacterium
GCGTGTATGGTTGTGACAGTATTGTCAACTTGACGTTGAGTGTGGGCTGTGATGCAGTGGAGGTGGAGAAGGAGTCGGCAGCGAAAGTTGGCGAGCCGTTCACCTATGCAGGAATATGCAAGGATACGGTTTTCACCACAATAGGCGAGCATACGGTTAAGCGAACCTATACGGCGGTGAGTGGTTGTGACAGTATCGTAACATTGACGGTAAATGTGGACTGCCCAACGATAGAGAAGGAAGTAAAGGCGAGCATCCAATCGGGCGAGAGCTATAGCTTTGCGACGTTGTTTGCGGACAGAGTATTTGTCAAGAGCGGCACCTATCAGTTCACGGACAAACTGAAGAGCGTTTATGGTTGCGACAGTGTGGTAAACTTGACATTGAGCGTTGGTTGTGAGCCTAAGGAAAATGAGAAGATACTTGAAGCATATATAGGAGTACCATTCAGTTATGATAATATCTGTAAAGATACTTTATTCGCAAATGTAGGAACAAAAATAATAGAGAAGGCTTTCCTAATGGCATCTGGCTGTGACAGTATTGTTAGACTGATAGTCAAAGTAGAGAATAGAGACTCTTTCTACTATAAAGAGAAAGATGCAATATGTGAAGGATTAGATTATATTTCAGATAATTGGAATCTTAATGTCTCAGATTCTTTACCATCCATTTATGAATTCACGCAAGAATTAGGGAATAGTGCAAAGACCGATACATTTAGGGTACTCAATTTGCACATTATCAAAAATGACCATGCGATAATAGAGGAGCTTAGGGAAACGCCAACTATATGCGTTGGGGGAAGATATGGATCGGTAGATTTTGTATTGGATAGAAATCTTACTACGACATTGAGTGTCCAACTTTTTGATTCAAGAAATTCTTTAGTAAAGTCAGAAAAAACTCAAAACCAATCTGATTATATTGCATTTAATGGCATAGCATCAGGAGATTATAGCATTAAGATTGCTAAAATTTCTGATGATCAATGTTTTAGCGATACGACATTCTCCATAAAGATTGAGGAGGCTGACCCAATAACGATAGTTGGTGTAGATACAATATATACTGGCTGTATATCAGAGCCAACTGCTCATTGTGAGTTGGAAGTTACAGGCTATCACGCTTCAGTAAGTTTGAAAATGAACGAAAGGGCAGTACAACGATATAAATATAGAGATAGGAATTGTTATGTAGTGCAAGATAATTATGATCCAACAAAGGCAACCATACATATTGATTCTTTAGCGGAAGGTGTATACTTGTTTGATGCTTATGATTATTGCGGAAATGAGTATAAAGGTATTCATAAATTAGTAGTGAAGGGACCAAAACCACTGAAGATTGAGAAGATCAAAGGGCATACTGAGCTTGCTTGCAATAGGTCAGATGATGGAAGTGTCATGCTAAGATTGACAGGAGGAAGCCTATTATCCAGACTTAATATGCAAAAAAATAGTGGTGATGAAGTATATCCAATGACTGGGGACACTACCATTGTAGAGTTAAAGGACTTAGAGGGGGGAGTATATCCTCTTACTTATTCGTCTGGAATAGATAATTGCAGTGATCATGTCTCTATGGATATTGAGATCAAAGCTCCCAAGCCATTAAAGGCTGATCTTATGGTAAATGGAATAGTTTGCCAAGATGCTGTAATAACAGCATATACAAGCGGTGAGAATGGAGAATATAGTTATCGATGGGTAAAACCTAACGGAGATACAATATCGACTTCAGATAACCATTTGTCAAATGTCGGAGCTGGACGATATGAGTGCATTGTGGAGGATAAGGGTGGATGTTCAAAGATATCCTCTTTTGCAATGGTATCTCCGATAGAATCACTGTCCCCATTGAAATTGATATCAGTATCGGTGGATGAGACTTGCTATGCCTCTGATAATGCTAAGATAGGTGTATTATATTATAATAATAATGCCCACCAAGCAGTTACATGTTCTTTGGAGAATGCAGAAACTGGAGAAGAGATCAAGAGCATGACATCAATGCTCTATTGGGGCTCTTTTGTACTTGAGGATGTTGCACCAGGAACATATAAGATTAGGTTGAGATATGGAACACGTAATTGTAATTTGTCATTGGATGAAGTTACAAAGATTTTGGAGGTAAAAGCAAAACAGAAGCCATTGATCATAGCAGAACCTATCGTGACTGATGCCACATGCTATAGTATTCCAAATGGAACTATCGAATTGAATGTTTCAGGATGGGAAGGAAACTATAAGGGAAGACTGGATGGGAAAGAAGTAAATCCAATATCAGTTTCAAAGGATAGTGTGGCAAAATTTGTATTTCAATCTTTGAAAGGAGGAAAGTATAGGTTTGATGTAGAAGATGAATGCAAAGAGCAAGAGTCTTCTATAGATATTAATGTAAATCAAATAAAACCATATACATTAACCTATATTGATGGAGCTGATAAGCTTGAATGTGCGCATGACAATACAGGATATGTCAGATTTAAAGTGGAAGGAGGCTATTATGGCCATAATAATCTATATTCGACGAATGGGGATTTGTCGAAGGTGATTGGGAAAGATACAACAGTCGTATATAGTGGGTTAAAGAAGGGGGCATATCTCGTAGTCTATGAGTCAGAAGTTGAAGGCTGTCCGGATAAGGCTATATTGGAATATGAGGTGCAGGCACCGGAACCATTGGCTATGGACCTACAATTAAATGGAGTTAATTGTCCTAATGGAGGTCTTGTAGCAAAAACGTCTGGAGAAAGAAGACCTTATATTTATGAATGGAGCACTGAATCTTCAATTCGTAGAACATTGTCATCAAGATGTCCTTTTGTCTTGGAATATGGAAAGACATATCAATGTAAGGTAAGAGACTTGCATGGATGTGATAGTGTAATCCGAAAGGTAACTATTCCAAGTCCAGATGAGTTGCCAACATTGGCTGTTAAGGGAGTAGGACATACGGAATCATGTTATCGGGGAAACAATGGATGTATAACAATGCAAGTGTCTTCAGAAAGAAGAATTCCTTATGGAGTTGTTGTATCCTGTGCGTTTGCTCCTATAGGTGGAACCTATACAGAAAAGACTTCCACTATGGGCAACAATTGGAGTCTATCTTCAGAAAAGAATTTAGCTCCTGGAAAATATTCAGTTCGTGTGCATTATGGTGCTGCAGGATGTGATATGGGATTGCCGAGCGTGTATGATACGGTTGAAGTGATTGCTCTACAGCCAGTGGAGATTGCATCGGACATGCAAGTGAAAGATGTAACTTGTTTGAAGGAGCCTAATGGAAGGATTTCTTTCGAAGTAAATGGGTGGTCGGAAACTCATAAGGCCAGTTTGAATCAATTGTCGTTCCAAACAATCAATTTGTTCTTGTTCTCAATAAACATGCCTGTTTTTACAGTTAAGGAGATTAGGCCTGTTTCGGTGGAGGGGCAAAAGGCAATATTTGAATTGTCCAATTTGGAATCTGGAACTTATTTTATTTCTGTAACTGACAAATGTGGCAATTCTTCAGATAACAAATCGTTTGGAATTAGAAATGCCATCAATCCATTTAGAATTAATGTGCTCTCGATGGAGGATGAGTTAAGATGTAATTATTCGAAAGAGGGCATGGTTAAACTACAGCTGACAGGAGGCAATCCAGACGCTAATGTTTTCTATCAAGAAGGAGAGGCGTCGATTTCGATTAAGAAAGATACCGTTATGGTTTTTTCGGAACTAGGAGCGGGAAAATACAGATTCCATTTCTTGTCAACAGAAGAGGGGTGCTCTGACCATGTGTCGTACGAGATGAATGTATCGCCAGCCAATGAGTTCAAGCAACATTTGTCTTTGGAAGGAGAACCTTGTAAGGACCAAAAATTGGAGGCCATTATAGAAGGTGGAGCAGAACCTTATAAAGTGACGTGGAAAACCGAAAACGGAGTAACCGTCGAAATTGACGAAGCAGGCAAGTATGAGTTAACATCTGCAGGAACAGGATCATTCTATTGTGAAACTGTAGATCAAAAAGGTTGTAGGTACAATTCTGATACTGTCAAGGCGGTTTTGATTGACTCCGAAAATATGATGTTGGCTATTGATACACTAATCATGGAACCAACGAAATGCTATTCATCAGAAGATGGACTCATAAAAGTCGCAATTTCTGGTAATACTGCGATGTCAAAAATAGAGGCTAGGTTATTCTTTGGTTCTGAACTCAAACAAGCAATAGAATCTAACGCAGAAAAAGACACATTGATTTTCAAAGATTTGGGTTATGGAAAATATGATGTGTCTCTTGTATATGCAGAAGCAGAAGACTGTTCATTGAGTAATAAAGCGCAAGGTTCTATTCTGGTAGAAAGTCCTACAAACCTCAAGATTACGATGAATCATGTGCCAGTTGCATGTGACGTGGACCATGGTGGGAAAGCCATAGCTATGATAGAAGGAGGAATGGCTCCGTATACGATAGAGTGGAGGAATGAGATAGATGAAGAGCATGGTTTGCATCAAACAAGAGATATCGACACATTGAAAGGCTTGGCATTAGATTCGTCTTACTATTGTGTTGTTAAGGATTCCAATGAGTGTGAGCAAATATCGGGAAAGGTGAGAATCACAAAGATGAACTTGGAGAATTTGTTAATTGATAAATTTGCATATACGAAGACGGTTCTATGTAGTGGACAGAATAATGCTCGTGTGACAGTGTCGTTAAGGAGCAGAGATGAAAGAGTGCCCGTCAAAGTTTCTGTTAGAAACGAGTCGGGTATTCAGAATTCGGTTGTCATTGCCGAAAATGAGAAGGATGGCGTGGTGGATGGCATTGCTCCTGGGGATTATGTCGTAGATATAGCTTACGATGATGCGGATGCCTGTAGCAGTGTTTTTGACAGTGCCATTACAATCTCGCCATTGGAGCCTTTGGCATTATCGAATATTGAGATGACGCATCAAGTGACATGTCATAATCCAGCGAATGGAGGCCTTAAGTTTGATGTCTCTGGATGGGCGGAGACCCATGTCGCTGCCGTGGTAACAAAGGGAGACACTTTATACTTGATGCCAAAATCAGTAGAAGGACAGTTAGCGCATTTTGAAGAAAGTTCACTTTTGGGAGGTGATTATGTCTTTGTGAAAGATTTTTGTGGTGATAAAAGAGAAGGCATTACTGATTTGCAAACATTTGAAGATTACAAGGTAGAAGTAGTTGCAGAAAAATTGAAACTTAGATGCAACTATTCTACAGATGGTTTCGTGGAAGTGAAGATAGAGAAAGGCAGCCATAAGAACAATAAACTATATTTAGTAAAGAAGAATGGCGGAAATTGGGAACTCGCATCGGATGTAGTTTATGATTTGGATTTGGAAGAACCAATGCAAAAGAGGTATTCCGATTTGTCAGCGGGAACATATCGAATCATTTACCAATCAAATGAGGAAGGCTGTCAGGATAACGCTTATCAAGAGAGGACAGTGGAGGTGCCAGCTCCTATAAGATTCATTCAAGCAGTAAAACCAGCGGCTTGTTCCGATGTGGCATCAGGAGAGTTCGCAATCACACCTTATCGATATATGGCTGACGTGAAATATGTAAAACTTGATGATTCTGAAAATATGGCACTTGAGGTTGTTGATAAGAAAACATCCGAATATAAGGTTTTCCCAGGAGTAGTGGATATGAATTTCTACATAATAGAAAATGGCGAACTTAAGGATGCTACAGCAAAATTGGATACATTCATGTATAGTGGAGGAGGAGCAGATGATGATACCGATCCGACAAGAGTAGAGATAACTAACCCATATAAAGGAATGTGGGAATGGAAGAATGGAGATTGGACTTGTCCGAAATATTGGATCGGTTTCGAGTCTTTACCTTCCTCTATCTTCTGTTTGAAAGTAACGGATGACTCTGCCTGTGTCTTTGTTGATACATTGAAGGTCAATGATCCTAAATATGGGGAATTGAAAATTGAGGAAGTTAAATTTGACGCAGACTATGCTAGTTGTCATGCCGATCATAGATATATGGAGATTTATGTCAAAGGAGGATGGGGAAAATATGCTTACATAGTTGATCCTTTGAATAAGGATGAGGACGATGATGATTTCCCTAGTCAGACTTATGAAGCAGGTGATTCTACATGGGCGGCGAATGGCAAGGGATATTATAGAACACCTATATTGGATCCTGGCATTTATAAAGTAGCTGTTGTTGATTCGTTTGGCTGCAAAGATTCCCTTCTACAGACAATTGAAGTTAAAGCGAAGATTAATGTAAATGGAGATGTCAAGGCCGATCCTTGTGGCGGTTCCGAAAGTACGATTACCGTACATCCATCGGTTGTTTCAAGCTATGCTGTCTATGAACCATATAGTTATGCCGTTCGCCGAGAGGATAAATCCATAGGAGAAAAGGTGCAGGGTGGATACAAAGAGAAAGTCTTGACAAGTATTCCGAAAGGAACGATTGGAATTTATGTTTATGATGGCAATGGATGTTCTGGTTATGCAACATTTAATGTAAATGGTACAGATACTTCTTTTGTGCCGATGACTGCCTATTCCATGAAGACGCTTCCTGTAAAATGTTATGGAAGTGAGGAAGGAGAGATTGTGTTTAGAGCATACGGAGCATTCCCGCCATATAAAGCATTTTATATGGATGATGATAGGGAACCAATGGATGTTGCCAACTTGGTATTTGCTGAAGTTGACGAGAAGTTGGAGAAGACAGGTGTTACATATCATTTGGACGAAGATGGATTGGATCCGACCAAGAAAGATACTTTCTGTTTGACCAATCTAAAGGGTGGTAAGCATACATTGACCATCGTGGATTCAAAGAATTGTAAGCAAAAGATGGAATATACAATTAAGGAGCCATCGGCTTTGGTAGTCAATAGTTTGACGGCGTCTCCTGTATGTCCGAATTCAACGGAAGGAAAAATTAGTGTGAAAGTTTCGGGTGGTACATCTCCTTATGAGTATGGTTTTATTGAAGGTACAACCATAAGTTATCAAGAGAACGAATTTTTGGCAGCACCACAAGGTGTTGCCAAGCGAATTAGCATAAAAGATGCTAATGGGTGTACGATTGAAACAGGGGCAGCGACTGTTAATGGGACATTTGATACGGACAATGTCGATCAATCTTGCATAGTTTCAACGTGGCAGGATTTTGATGATGTATTAGTATTTATAGATAATTCTGTAGTAAAAGAACAATATGATAGTTCGAAATTCGTGCTTGATGAAACGAATTTCATCAAAGGCGTTACATATAAGGTATGTAATCCAATATTCTATACATACGGAATACCTGATACTATTGAAAGCATAAAATTATGGAATGGAGAGGATTTGAAAGGCCCGATGTGGGGCATCCCTTCTGACATAGCAGCAGGTGTTAAGGATCAAGCTCACTATCAAGAGGAGCAAGTGAGAATAAATGCATCTATGGATACATATAAGGCTGATTTGAAGAAATATAATGAGTCAACTAATAAGTCGAAGTCGGATTCCATAAAGTTGTCGAATACTTACGCTCTGATAATGCAGCAGTGGAGAGTCAATTGCACGGAGAGTATGATTAAATCGACATTTAAGAATCTTGTTGATCCGTCAATGGCGAAAAGGATGACATTCATACAATTCAGTAGTTCGACTGATTTGCAGAAGTTGATGAAGCCTACATCGGCTACGGATAGCGTATTATTTGATTATGGATTCAAACATATTCTTTATGTTGCCGGATGCGACTTGACAACGGAGCATTCATCTATAAAGATAGCAAAGGAGGGTATAAAGCCTTATGAATCTTTGACGCAAAGGGATATTATTGCAGTTTATGCAAATCCAAATCCTGTGGATGCGAATCAGACTTTCACGGTTACAGCCAAGTTCTCAACAAAGGTAGATTTTGAAGTCCAAGCCTATAATATGTTAGGCGTTGCAGTGACTCAGGAACCTGTCAAATATTCGGTGAATGATGCTGTATGGACAGAGGAGAACGAGAATGACAGTATGGTTTATGTAGCAAAGTGTGAGATGAATTTACCATCCACCTCTGTGGTAGTGGTAAAGACTGCTAAGGATCAAGCGAGTACTACGGTTGTAGTAACAAGTGCAACAAATAGTGGTAATTGAAATAGCGGCAAAGAAGAATATGAATTTGATAAAGAGAGTGTTGCTGACAAGTATTGTTTTTTTTGCTCTATCATTTGGAGCAAAATCACAAGACTTGGATCAAATCAGTTTTAAGAAAGGGTTGACAATGTCTGGTGGTCTCAACTTTAATAATACTTTCTATACTGGTAGTGATAGTTTGATAAAGAGAGATCCTTATCAATTGATGTTGAGCGGAAATGTCAACTTTAATCTTTGGGGAGTGGATATGCCTTTTTCATTCGCATATACGAATTCAAGCAAGAGCTATACGCAACCTTTCAATAAGTTTCAATTGGCGCCTAAATATAAATGGGCTAAACTCTATTTGATGGATGCCTCTATGAATTTCTCTCAATATACATTAGCAGGGCATAATTTTAGAGGTGTAGGATTGGAGTTGACTCCTGGCAATTGGTATGTAGGTGCCATGTATGGTCGTTTGGTAAAAGCTGTTGAATATGATCCTATAGAAGATAATCTTGATGATGTGGCCTATAAAAGGATGGGGTATGGACTTAAGGTGGGATATACAATGGACAATACGGATGCCAATATTACTTATTTTTCAGCAAAGGATGAAAAAAGCTCTCTAGATTATGATGTGCCAGCGGAGGCTGATTTACATCCTCAGAGGAATACCGCAGTATCTGCATATTTGAGACAGGCTTTCTTGAAATATTTTTATGTTCAGGCTGAGTATGCATTTTCGGTATATAATTCTGAGATCAGGAATGAGTCGGGTGATACTGCTAGGACCTCTAATTTTATAGACAAGTTATTTGACAAAAAAGGTAATGATAGATATGTTGACGCTGTGTCGGCATCTATAGGGTATCAGGGGCCGATATGGGGCTTGGCTTTATGCTATGAACGTGTTGCACCTGATTACCAGACATTGGGAGGTTATTATTTTACCAATGACTTGGAGAATTACTCCGTTGCACCGAATGTTAAGTTGTTTCAAGGGAAATTGAGTTTAGCAGGGAAATTGGGATTTGAATATAACAACTTGAATAACCAGAGGGCAGATGACACAAGAAGAATAGTTACTTCTGCCAATGCTTCTTTCTCGTCAGGAATGGCTTGGACTGCCTCGTTGTCTTATTCCAATTTTTCCACTTATACAAAATATAAAAAGACAGCATATCCATATTATTCAGATGATTTGGATAGTTTGAACTTTTATCAAGTCACGCAGTCATACAATGCAATGGTAGGATATTCTTTTGGAAAGGAGACACTGATGCATTCTATAGCTTTGAATAGTTCCTATCAAAAAGGAAATTCAGAGAAGGAGGATGTAAAGATGAGTATGTCGGACATTGTTTCTGGTTCTTTGTCATATTCAGAAAGTTTTGCTCCAATTACGTTGACATGGGGAGCTTTTTTGAGTGCAAACTATGCAGATGCGGGTGGCATGAAGTCGTTGTATTGGGGACCTGGAGTAAATTGTACGAAAGGGTTTCTTAAAAACAAGTTGAATAGTTCGTTGTCATGTGCATATAATTTGAATGATGTGGATGGAAAGAGGACATCCTCTCTACTTAACTCATCATTGTCCATGCAGTATCTATTGGATGGTATTGATAAGAAATTCGGGAACCATTCTTTGACGGCTTCGGCTAATATGACCAATCGGTTTCGAACTTCGGCCAATAATAAAGGATATGAGTTCTTGGCAACTCTAAATTATGGTATAACATTCTGAGAATAAATATATATAAAAATGAAAAAGGTAAGAATATTCTTAGCGACCTTATTTTTCATAGTGGTCAATGTTTGCACCATGCAAGCAGTGACAAATTATCCGATACAGTTGACAGCCCAAGTGTTGCCTCCTTACGGAACATGTCTGTCCGATTATGTGGTGGGTGGAATGGAGCGCATCAACATTACAGCCTTGCAAAGAGATTTGACTCTGAGTATGTATGAGATAAACCTTCAGATGCAAGTTAAGCAAGGCACAAAGATAATATTGAAGTCTAGTGCCAAATATAAGTTAACACCAGGCATTATTACCAAGTTGCCGGCAGCTGCACTATTTTCTGCCTTGTCGGATGTGGATGCAAGCACAAAATACAAGGAGAATGGCTTTTGTTTCCCAGAAGGTGCGTACGAGTTCGTATTTCAGGCCTATGACGCTAGAAATTCAAAGTTGCCAGTCAGCGAACCAGTCTATTTCTTTGCATACCTGAACAAGATGCAGCCGCCATACTGTGTATTCCCAGCAGACAATGAATGTGTGGATTATTCTACGCAGGATATCAACTTTGTGTGGGTGGAGCCGACTGTGTCCATGCCAACCAACAACAAGCGTTACGCTTTGGAAATTTATGAAATGCCGGACGGTTTTGACGCAGTTAGAGACAATGCAGCATCAATGGCATCAACGCTAACTCCTATCTATAACGAGGAAGATATAAACGGAATTACGACCATGCATCCATTACATCAAGCCGCAGGATTGTTTATAAAAGGAAGATCTTATGCTTGGAGGGTTAGAACATATTCGGTAAAGAATCGCATGGTGAACAGTGAATCAAAGCTATACAACACTTCTGATTATGTGGAGAACAATGGTTATAGCAAATTTTCCACCTTTCACTTTAAAAAGTGTGTGGGACAAGATGATATATGGAAAAAGGAAGATAAGAAAGTGTTAACATGCGATTTGACACTGAAACCTGTTATAGAGAAAGTGGATACGGCCAACTCAAAAGCTGTGGTAGTATGGAAAAAAGAGGAGGATAAGTTTACATGCGGCTACATAGTGGAGTGGAACTTGATAGACACACTGGCAGCTCCGTGGGGTCAGGTCAAGGTGCCAGCTGGAGAAAGCCAGTATGAACTTAAGAATCTGAAGAAGGGGGTAAAATATATAACAAGAGTAAGAGGTTTGGTATGCCCTAAATCAGGCTCTTCGGATACAATATATTCTGCATATAGTGACACATTGCATTTCCAATTGAAAAAGGAGAATGAGTCTGATTGTGGACACCCTGTACCCGGGTTGTCAAGTACAGTATCGTTGAAATCTGCGTTGTCGAACGGGTCGTGGATTACGGCCAATGGTCATGACATAAAGGTATTGACATGCACCATGGATGTTGCAGGGGGCGATACAACATTCACAGGCACGGGATTGGTAAGTTATGGATTCCTGACCAACCTAGTCAGTCTGACAGTCAAATTCGACAAGGTGAAGATCAACGAGCAGAACGAGTTGATGCAGGGAATGGTCTATTGCAACACTGACAAGGACAACTGTTTGGATTTCAACTTGAACGGGCAGGCTAACAAGAAGTCGGCAGGAAGTGGGCCTGCGTCATTGCAGGAATCCAAATTGCAGACTTATGATAATGCTAGTCAGATGCCGAACGGAAGCGTAGGAATCGTGGGGGATAATGTAGTAGTGAAGGATGAGAGTGGAAATACACAAGAGATAGGCAAAGAGGAAAAAGACGAGCCGGGGTCATGTGCACCTAAGACCAGTTGTTATGACGACCAGGCCGCATTCGTATCGTTTGCTCCTCAAGAACAATGGAATCCTCCATTTGATGCTGAGCAAGGAATCTTTACCAAGTCTTTGTCTATCTCTGATTATTACGATAAGATTGAGAGACATACCATCCCATGGATAGCCATGCCAGCAGGAGAGGCCAATAAGATATATGCCAATTTGAAGATAGAGCCAGGATCTGGAGTGAAACCAGAAGATGTATATTTTATTTGCCGATCGAAGAATCAAACGGTAAGATTGAAAGCCACCCAAGATGGAGACAGCCGTTTCATCGTCCCTATTTTTGGTGGTGAAGAGGGAAAATGTCTTGAAATCGTGGCAATGGCAGATACAGTGAAGGCAGGTAATGCAGCATGCAGTCAGTTGTTTACCTTGGGAAGAGCAAAAGTATTGTCGATGAAGAAGGAGACTATTACATTGCATATAGTCCCATTTAGAAGAGACAAGAGCAAAGTTGACGGAGTAAGCATAGAAAACACGCTCAACACAATATACAAACCCCTTGGAAAGACGTTTAAGGTCGAGGTGGAAGAGAGATTTGGAGATGGAGAGGAGTACGATTTTGTAGAAGACGGCCTTTCCGTGGAAGGTACTGGCTTTATGAAAACAGAGACAGAAGAAATGTCTATGTTGAAGTCGTTGTACAATATGGAGATTGGATTTTCAGAAGAAGATAACCAAGCCTATCTGTTCGTTCTGCCAAAAGCAGGAACGGACGGAGTGTTGGGCGACATGCCACGAAACAAACCCGTAGGATATGTATTTGCCGACCCTTCGTCTGTTTATGCCGATGGGCATACCGTTGCGCATGAAATAGGACATGGAATCTTTACATTCGATCACGCATTTGAGTATTATAGCGGAGATCAAGGACAAACATCCAATCTGATGGATTATACGCAAGGCGGTCAGAATAATGATCTTAAAGTATGGCAATGGAGCGTGATGGATACGCACAAGAATTATGTTTTGCCATTCTTGGAAGGGGATGAGGATGGAATGGTAAATGTATCTAAAGAGAATACTCATTATATAGTGACAAGTGATAATGCAATAGAAAGAGATGCGCAAGGCAAGCAAATTAAAGATGAAAATAATAAAAATGTCAAAATTGAAAAAGGAGTTGAAGTTGTTGCGCTCTCTAGTGGCAAAAAAAATCAAAAAATCCAAACCCTTCCAGATAAGCAGGAAAAATATACAAGTGTTGAAAATTTGACGATTATAAATGAAAACAAATCTCCTATAATATATTATGCTTATTCTGAAATAAACAACATGGTTAGTGAATTGCCTCTCAAATTGAGTTCATCAAAGAAATTTAGTATAGGTTCGTTGATTAAGTACTATGCTGATTTTACGTACAATAAGATTACTTATTATTGCATTGATAAGCCGAATATGGATAATTATACTGGAGTGTGGATAGAAAAAAAACTAGATGATTTTGCAAGAAAGGTGTGTGATTTGCCAGTTGGTGATAAACGCAAGGTAGGTATCGAGGATTTGAAACCCAGCGATTTTGTAACTACTCCATATGGTAGTACGCAATATACTGGGAATGCAATTGACATAAGTAAATTTACACAAGGAAAGGAATTTGAAGTAATTGCAAGTTGTGGTAAATATTATTTGGTAAAAGGCACGAGAGCAAATCAGCAAACAGAAAAAGAGAATTATGATAATTACGAAGGAGCATGGATTTGTAAGGATAAACTTGAGTTTTGTGTAACGAAGGATGATTTGACGCTTATTGTAAAGGGTAATAAAAAAGCGGAAGAAAGGGTAACTCAAGAATTGGTTGATATAATAAACAAATATTGCAATTCATACGAAATAAACACAATACAAAAAATGTCTCATTTTCTTGGTCAAGTTATTGCTGAAAACAGTTTGGGAATTAGAGTAGAGGAAGCCTACACTACACCTCGTCGAATTGTACAAATATTTTCGGATAAAAGTACTGTTGGACATCTATTTAAGAAGGCTATATTTGATGAAGCAAATCATACATATAGTTATGTGCCTATAAACTTCAAAGTTAATTCTTGTAAAGACATTAAATCTGATGAAAAAAATTGGACGTATACTGGTCGCGATGAAATAATTAATGCGTATGCGTCTAGAAAAAATGTCCAAAAGGAAATCACTTTGGATGATGGAAGCAAAAAAAGCTATTATATCTACGAAACTCGCACAGATAAAACATCTGAAAATTTAGATAAAGGTTCTGACAAGGATGAGGATTTCGTTAAGAAAAATTATAATGAAGGTATTTTACAAGTTAAAACGGAATATATAAACTCTATAACATTGTTTGATGTGGTCTATGCCTGTAAAAATGAGAATGGCACTATTTCATCAAAAGATGGTAGTTTATACAGAGGAAGAGGATATATTCAACTTACATGGAAATGTAATTATGATAAATTATTTTTAACACCATACAGGCAAGTTCATAAGGATGATAATAGAACCGATAGTGAATTAATTCAATTGATAGAAACAGATAAGGATATATCTATGCAGGCTTGTATGGCTTATTTTAAAACAGCAGTAATACATAATGGTAAATTTTCAAAATCACCAATTGATTTTTCATCAACATTTGTAGACAGTGATGATAATATAAGGAAAGTGAGTATATGTGTTAATGGAGGATTACCCAATAAAAAAGTAGAAGAGATCTTAAATTATAGTGAAAGAAAAAAATATTCACAAAGAAGTTATAATATATTAGAAAAATAAGTCATGAATAGATTTATAGTCTTTGTTATATGCATAATGCATGCAATAGTATGTTTCTCAAAAGAGTATTGTGTTGAGAATGTATCAGGAATCTTTCGACGCATTTACTACTATAGTACTAGTAAACCATTAGGAGAAGTCTGTGGTGAAGGAAGTCCGGAAATCACGGTAGAAAATGTCCTTATTTTTAATGGAACTAATATTTATTTTGATTTACTTGATGGGGTGTCTATAGAGAATCAGAAGAATTCTTCTTTTAAGAAAGAGTTTCTTTATGTGGATGAAACAAAAAAAGGAGCCCCCAAGGGGATAATTGTGTCAAAATATAAAATTGCCTTTACAGATGCAAAATATACTGGAATGGGGGTTGATTCTTCTGTCATTTCTAATTGTGGGGAAATACTCGTCTCTATTTCCGACTCCACAACAACTTACGTTGGTTCTTCAAAACCGCAATATTATGCTGATGAGTTTTCGTATGGGGATGGATGGGAATTAGATGTTTTCAAAGATGTGTCTCCCGTTTCTTGGGGCGAACCCAATCGAGATTATTATATGCATTATTCAACTGATGATTTCAGAGGATATGATATGTTACCCTATCGATTTTTAAAGGCTTTCGTAGGATGTTGTTTGCATGACAAACAAGATTATGTTAAGTCATATCTTTTAAAAAAAATTTGTATACCACAAACGGATATGATTAATACTTATTATGTTGGTAGTAAAAAAAGAAAAATGGGTTATCTCAATAATAATGATGTTATGTATGTAGTTGAGATTCAAAAGGATTATGTTTTGGTGGAATTTTACACATCAGAATATACTACTGATAAATGTTTGGTTAAAAAGAATGATGTTGTTTTTCTGAATGATTTAGTAAATGGCAAACATCAGAAGAGTATGAAGTAGATCGTAAAACATACAGTATTAGACAATGCAGTGAATTTGTTCACCAATACCTATAGGGTAGTTCGGTTAATGTATTATAAACCGATGGCGTCAATGGATTATTTCTGATGGGATTTTACAAATTCAGTTGAGGGATAAAATAAATTTTAGAGAGTGATAAAGGACATGCAAAATCTTTTAGGTAAAAAACTAATTAAAAATGATGTGAGTTGTTCATATAAACTTAGGACTGTTGAATTATGAAATATAAAAAAAATACAAAATGTGGGTCTAGACAATTTCAATACAAGTTGATATTGTGTTTTATATTTACATTGTTTTATGTTAATGTTCATTCCCAATCAGATCCCCAATTAAACACCCCCACCAGCCTCACCACCGATTACTCAGTTCTTAAGCAGAGTACGACGGAGTTGTTGGATAAATTGAAGTCAACAAATTATGGGGATGACTTTAATGAGTTGAGAGGAACTCTTACAACTTTATCTTCAGAGTTGGGGAAGGCTGATATCTCGAAAGGAACCGTTGAGTCATTGGCAGCATCTGCCAAATCCGAAATGGAAAAGCTTAAGAATAATTCTAATCTATCCAGTGATGTAGAAGGATTAAAGGGCTCTTTTGACAACTTTAAGACAGCAGGTACTCAGGCATTAGACAGAGCTTCGAGTCTATTGGAAAACGGAGTGGCTGTTTCCATGCCAGTAACAGTACCTTATTTGGACAATGGTCCTTTTGCTATCCGAATAGCATTTGATTCCTTACGTTTTGTAAGAGGAAATGATTTGGCTTCTGTTGAAGATGACAACACATTAGTTAATGTTGATGCAACCTTTAATTTTCCGTTCGCCACATCATCTGATGGATCTCATATAGTCCGTTTTCATGGAGATGGCATTAGGTTAGAAGGTGGCAATAGAGCCTCTCGTATTTCGTTGGTGTCAAATCATGTGATTGATTTGATGAAAGAGAAGGTGGCGGTCGAGATTCTTCCTCATTTCCCAGAAGGAGGGAAGGCCTTAGGCAATTGTGCCACGGGAGACAGTACTTGGTTGGAATTTGATTGCAATGGAGTGCAAGATATGAGTCTTTGCGGTAGATTCTTATTTAGCAAGTCTTTTATAACTGCGGCAACGAAGGGTAAGGAAAATGACACGGTGATGGCATATTTCTCTTTCATGTATAGTAGCGGAATGATAGCTAAGATTTGTTTCTCAGATTCATTTAGAGTAAAAGGATGTGGCGATTTCGTATTTAAAGTGGAGGATGCCATCGTTGATTTAAGTGATGATAGAAACGGAAATGGATTTTCGTTTCCTCCCGGATATTGGGATGAAAGTGGATTGCCTAATGAGGCGTGGACTGGATTTTTCCTATCAAAGTTGGCAGTTCGTTTTCCTGACAATCTCGATTTTAATAAGAAGAAGGATAAACAGGCTACCCTCGAAGTAAAGAATGTCTTGATAGATGATTATGGCTTTACAGGAAATTTCTTATTAAGGGATTTTGTTGATACAAGAGGCGATGATAGCAATAGTGGTTTAGCTTTGGCTGTTGATACGATAAGCGTATCTTTTTGGCAAGGTGATTTCAGTGACGGTTTGATTTCGGGCCGAGCAGATGTGCCTTTCTTGCAACATGAAGAAGGAAAGGGTACACCAGGGAAGGATGATGGTTCAGACGATGGGGACAAAAATGGAGCCGAGATGGAAGGTTACAATTTAGGCTTTAGAGGACACATAGGATATAATGCTGCGAAAGACAAATACCTTTACAGCATCAATGCATCCTTGAAGGCGGATCAACATTTCAAGGTGCCGTTTACCAACAAGGCGACTATAGATATAACCAAGGATAGTTACTTGGAAGTTGGCAATGAAAACTCTGACGAGAAATTTGGAGCAACATTGTGTTTGAACGGAGGCTTGAACATAGAGTCAACGTTGAAATTGAAAGGAGTGAGGTTTGAGGGGTTGAAACTCTCATCCTTGAAGCCACATGTTTCAGTGAAAGCCTTCTCATTGGTTGGAACCGCAGGCTTCTCCGTAGGAGGATTTGGTATCGAACTCAAGAAACTTGGTTTGAAGACTCCTAATTTCAATATGAATGGCGGTAATGTTTCTACAGCAACAAACGAGAAAGATAAGATCGATTTGAATCTTGAGGCGCAAATTTCTTTGATGGCTGGAGAAGGCGGTATCGGTGCAGGAGTGGGAATGGATATTCATGCCGAGCATGAAAAGAGATGGAAAGTAAAGGGATTGACAATTAACAAGATCATGTTGGATCTCGACTTTTCGGCATTCCATTTGAAGGGAGAAATAGAACGCTTTAAGAATGACGCAAAATATGGAGACGGATTCAGTGGAGGAATGATGTTGACTCTGAAAGAATTTGGATTTGGCGTACAAGGAGAAGGAGTCTTTGGAAAGGTCAATACAAATGGTGAAATCACTAAGTATTGGTTTACTAAGGCTACTGCAGATCTAAGTGGTGCCAAGATACTGTTGTTCCCACCAGGAGTGTTCTTGAAATCGTTTAGCGGAGGAGCATATCATCATATGAGTCGTCCTTCATTCTCAGCATCAGGCACAAAGGAGGTTCACTTGTCGAGCAAGGATGATTATACGCCAGACAAAGGAATACAATTTGGATTCTTAGCAGGTATAGGAGCATACTTTATGGATGACAAGCTATGTAGTGCAAATGTGGAGTTCGAAATGAATTTCAATTCCAATTGGGGTGTAAACTATGTGAAGTTGGCAGGTATCGCATCCATCTTGGCACCACTGGAAATTAGTGATGTCAAGGCAGACGGAATGATTGCGGGATGGCTCATCGCAGAGTATGACCGACCAAATAAGACATTCCATGCTGAGATAAATGCTACAATTGATGCATTCAGCATATTAAAGGGAAATGCAAATCTGACCATCCATTCTGATCCTAAAGAGTGGTATTTCTGGATGGGAACAAGAAGTAATCCGAATGAGTTGGACTTCTTGAAGATGATAACGGCTAAGAGTTACTTTATGTTGGGTGTTATTGAGACACCGATGCCACCGATGAGAGAAAAGATGGCGGCAAAATTGGGAATCTCACAATCTACTGCTACAGGAAAGGATGAGCAGATTCAAAAAGGTAAGGGATTTGCATTCGGTGTTGCTGTAGAAGCGGAAGGAGAATTATCTTTGCCTCTCGATATCATTTATGCCCATTTCTATTTCTTGGCAGGTACGGATATTCTTGTTGTGGATAAGAATTGCGGTAAACTTGATTGGCGAGCTTCTGGGCAGGCATACGTTTGTGCGGATGGAGGAGTAGGAGCTACATTCTATTACCCATGGTGGTGTAAGTGGCATCCATGCATCAAGAGTAAGAAATGTGATATCTTAACAGGTAGTGTGATGACAGTACTCACTGGAGAGATACCAGCTCCGATAAAGGTAAGCGGTGAGTTAGTCGTTAAATGTAAACTCTTCTTTATTCCAATGCCAAGGCTTCATATTGGAGCTACAATAGGAAAAGGATGTTAATTTTTGAGATTAGAAGAAAAATGATAAAGATGGTTAGATTATTAGTAACGGTAGTTCTGGGTTTGGTGTTTCTTTGCGAAGCATCAGCCCAAGAACAGAAATATAAAATCGACTTGTACCACTATAATGGAGGTGAATATGTATCACTCCGTTGGTATCCTCAAAGTGTTGAAGACTATAGAAGGGGAGCTTTAAAAGGTTTTGTGGTGCAACGCCGTATGGTCAACAACTCAAAACCTGACGAATGGAAAGAGTTGACAAGAATCATAGCATCTTCTTATGATGATTTTACAAAGTTTCTGGATGTCGACAATTCAGATTTGGGTTTGATTGGATTTTCCTTGTATCAGGATGAAATCAAGAAGAGAACTAAGAAGTTGTTGGACGAAGGAATGGAAATGCCAGATTCCATCAGCATCAATTCGTATGATTCGCCTGAAGCACAGGATTATGTTTACAAGATGGGATTGGCATCATGTGAATTTGATTGGGGTGTATCAAAAATGGCTGCGTTGTGTTTCAAGGATGAAACTGCTGATAGAACATCCATATATGAATATCGAGTCGTATTTGCAGATGGAAAAGAGGAGGATAAATCAAAGATAGTGAGAGTTAATATGGCTCAATTATCAATTTTGCCTGCTCCTACTATATTTGATGGTTATGAAGATAACAAGAAAGCCTATTTCTCATGGGACATAACACAATTAGAGAATGTTTATTCAGGATATAGGGTTGAGAGAAGTTCAGATGGTATTATGTTTGAACCAGTGAATGAAAGGCCTATTATTCATATGTATGCGGATGATAGATTTGAGCATATTTGTACCTATACATCCACATTGCCACAATGTGATAAGGACTACTATTATAGGATGTGTGGAGTTAGTAACTTCGGGTTACTTGGTCCATATTCAAGGGTGGTCAAATTGAGATGTGTCACCGAGTATATGGTCAAGGTCCAGATAGATACTGTGGTTATGAATGAAAAAAATGAGGCTGAACTGCAATGGCATATAGAGAATCCTTATGATCAAAAAGTGAAGGGTTTGTTCGTTCAAAGGGTGGAGAAGATGGCATTGGATTCTATTACAAGAAAGGTCAATTTCAGCACATTGAACAAAAAACCGCTTTCTCCTAAGATTAGAACATACAAAGATCAAAGCACGCTATTAACTAATTATTATAGGGTTTTGGCATTTGGAGAGGATACGACTCAGATATCTGTGTCAAATGTATATTTCTCTCATCAGATAGATAGTGTACCTCCTGCTGCTCCTAAAGGATTAAAGGGAACGATAGATTCATTGGGCGTTGTTCGTTTGGAATGGGAAGCGAATAAGGAGGACGACATTATGGGGTATAGAGTATTTTTTGCAAATAGAAAGAGTACTGAATTTATTGGATGCTCAGATACATTTTTGATGACGCCATTCTATACTGACACGTTGTTTTTGGGTTCATTGACCAATGAAATTTATTATAAGGTTATGGCCTTGGATTTTAATTACAATCAATCAGCAATGTCTGAACCTATTAGATTGGTTAAGCCAGATACGATAGCTCCTACCAAAGCGGTAATACTCAGTATTGAGCAAGATTCGACAGGTAGCGTTGGTATAAAATGGGCGAATAGTGCGAGTGAAGATTTGGATAGGGTAGAACTGTACCGAAAAATATCCGATGAAGGCGCATGGGTAAAAATCGAGGAGTGGAAAAGGAATTCGTTAGTGGAGGCATACGTAGATACCTTCCCGTTTAAAGGTGAAAGAATATACTATATGATAGTCAACTATGATGAATCAGATAATCGTAGTCTTGTAGAGAGCATCCCTTATAAGACAAAATATGTCAAAAAAGAATGTATTAAGAATCTTCAACATAGCATTGATTATCAAAAAGGAGGAGTCCGTTTGAAATGGGATCAATGTGGATGTAAGGTATCCAAAATATATATTTTTAGAACTACAAACGGCCACACAAAACTAGTTGATACTGTATTAGGGGCGGAGAGAGTTTATTTTGATAGATCCCTTGTAAAGGGAGATGCGGTTAAATACATTATCCAGCCAGTTACTGAAAAGCAATCAAGAAAACTAGTCACCGAAGAATTTATATATTGATTTGTAACCATCCATTTTGTCGTTCACAAAATGGATGGTTATCATTATAGAATTTAACTGACATATAGTAGTGGTCAATCTGAGAAGATAGGTTCGTCCAACCCCTCCGGCGATAGCCGGACGCACAGAAACAGCCCGTTTCCCAACGGACTGTCCCTTCTTGTCAAATATGTTTACGCAACATTCAATAGTTGTTGTTTTTTCCTCTTGGTCTTGCCCACACGCCAAATGTTTGCGTTGAAGACCTTGACCATATCATCGTACCTTTCGGGCACCTTGTTGCAGACTGCACGGCACTGCACAATCTCCTTGCTTTTCACATTGTATTCAAGGGTGGCGAGTCTTTCGCCGTTGTCGTCACGAATAGAGAAGATGACCACATCTTTCTTTAGATAGTATCTGCATTGGTAAACGCAGTGGTGCATATGCTTACCCTCCTCATAATACTCCTTGACGGAGTCAAGGGTGTGGAAGTGGAGACCTTCGTTTTCAAACGCTATGCCCAGGTACTTCTTGTGTGCCTTGACGAACTCTTCTTCGTGGGTGGCAATCTTCTCCAACTCTTTCAGTTCGTCCAATTTTGCCTTTCTCCTAACGGCAATATCGTGTTGGTGTCTCCAATCAGCGAGCAGTTTTGGGTTGTGCCAATCTATGCCGACTTCTTGCATAAGTGATATGCTGTCTTTCCATAGTGTGAACTCTTCCTTTGAAAGACCACTAATATCAATACCGAACCGAAGGTTAAGGAGCATTGCCTTCTTGTGTTCTTCGTTGGGAAAATAGTAGAGTGCCAATTTCCATTGGTTGCTCTTGATAAGGGTTTCGTAGAAGGGTTCTTTTGCCACCAACTTTATAAGGAAACGGAAATCCTTGTCTTTCTTGTCGAAATAGTTGAGTTTGTCGCTTGTGAGACCATTCCTTCGCAGAATGGGGTGCAAGGTGCTACCCGCAATCTTGTCACCATAACTATTGGCGAAATACTCTGCATTGCTGTAAGGCACCAACTTTCGGTAACGCATAGGCGAAAAGGTGTTCCACCCTCTGCCCATAAAGGAGAGTGGGCGTTGCATATAGTGTTCTTCAAACGTGCTCACGTTGAAGAAATACTGCGACACCTCTTCAAACTCGTTCAACTCGTAACGTGTCTGCCTATTGGTGACGTAAATGACGGATTGGAAAACTCGGTGTATCTGCCAATCCCCCTTGTATTGGAGAAAGGAGAAGAGTTTCTCGTCCTTGAAACTCCTTCTGCCCTTCTTTGTGAAACTTTCCTTGTTCTGCTCGACATATGCCTTGTGTTGTTCGACTGCCCATTCAATCTGCTTGACAGAAATTTCGTTGAGACTTGCACTCAACTTCTCAATGGTTGCTCTTGTGGTATTCTTGCTCATAGTCCTTAATCTTCGAATAGTTGGTCAAACAGACTGGGTTGAACGTATTGTGGGTTCTTGCTCTCCTTCTTCACGGGTTTTGGCGATGGGGTGGTGGTCCGGTTGATGTTGGCGGCACTCATCGTAACCTTTGGCATCTCCTTTTCCTTGAGTTCATCGTCAATGCTGTCTTCGTTGTAGTAGTGGAATGCGAGGTCGAGGAGTTTGAAGATGTTGACCATCATACACTTTTGCTTGCTCTCCCTTGCTTGCTTCTCTGCTTCAATGGTGATGTACTTCATACAGTTCTCGAAGGACTTGTTCTCCTTTGCGTACATCTTGGCGAAATCTGCGTCTTGCTCTGCCTTGTGGTCAAGGAACAATTTGAATAGTTCGGTTGAACCCAACTCGTTGCTCTCCATCTTGGAGCACACTTCTTGAATAAACTCTTGCGTAAACATATCAGTATTATTTGTAATTTTCTTATATACAAATTTACCTATAAAAGCATACTTAATAAATTATATATCAACATATTACAACACCAATCCCGACACCCAACCCCCTTGTATTCCCTTCTGACTGTGCTGTTTTTTAGTTCCGCTTTTTTTCGTTGTTAATCGCTAAAAATCACTAATTTTGCACAAAAGTTTTAATTCATACATACGTGGCTGGTAGGGTAGTGTGCCTTTGGGGGCACCGCCACGGTCACTGCGACCATTTTCAAAATGAAAGATTTTAAGAAGATGATGCTCTGGGGTGGGGTAGCTGTGTGCTGTTCTGCTCTATCGGGCTGTGACACCAGGGAGGACTGGTTCAAGAAGGAGGGCGAGGGTGCGACCTTCGTCTTTCAGACCGGCAGTCGGTCTGATACGTTGGATCTGAGTGGAGTTCGGCACATTGACTACGACTTGCGCTTGGTCCGGTTTGAGGGAAGTTGGGCGTACAGTGATACGCTGGACCTTAACGTGATGGGGTATTCCAACAGGGTGAACCTGCCGTCGAGGGTGGACTATATCACCCAGGACAATTCTGATGAAATCAACGTAAAATGTGACATGAGGCTGGACGGAGGCATGAACCTCTATTACGCCAAAGGCTATAGGAACACCTATCTCTTTGACAGCGACACGTCTGCCGCAGTGTTGGGAAACACACGGCTTAGGGCTGTGCTGAAGGATGTCTTCGACAACGAGTACAACTGCTATGTGCTGGTGAGCGTTTATGGTGACTGCCCGCCTGTACCAGTTTTGGAGGTGAAGGCGGTTGACGGCAAGCCGATGGAGCGGACCTTCTCCATGAAGGGCAGTTACGACAGGGATGGCAGTGTGGCCAAGTACGAGTACTGCTTTGACGGCAATGCCGTCACTTATAGGAAGACCGACAACAGGTTTGACTTTATAGAGGGCGTCTGGCAGAGTGGCAAGGCAGCCTATGGCGGAACCTACATCACGGCTACCGCCATTGATGAGGTGAACCACGCCTTTCAGGAGACGGGCGAGCACACGGTCTGCTACCGCTGCATGGACAACCTGGGTGCCTGGAGCACTTGGAAGAAACAGACTATAACCATCACAGAATAAAGGGAAAAGCATGGAAAGAATCAAAGATATGTTTGTCAGGGGAAGACTGGGGTCTTTCCTTAAGGGGATTGTGTTGGCTGCCACCCTTAGCATAAGCGGGGGAACGGCTTATTCACTGGAATTGGATTGTGAAACCTATTGGAACGGAAGCGTGCATTGTGCGGGCTGGGACCTTCCTTCGACTTCGGACGGCAAGGGTGCCAACCCAGGCAATACGATTGGTGTGACTATTGACAAGACCAGGCAGTTATGGACGGGTGACGTGACGCTCAACCGCAAGTCGTATTACTACCGTATCAATGGCAAGAACGACCATTCGGCGGGGGGCAGCGTCAAGGAAAAGCTCTGGTACAGGGTTGTGGACGGCAATGTGAACAACAAGTGGACTGTCTATGACGATAAGGTCTTCCACGAGGAGAATTTTCCCAGCAGGGAGGGGACGCATATCTACAACATAAGGGAGAAATCGCTTAAAGTGAAGTTGTCGAACATCCTGGATGAGGTGGACATCAACAATGAGCGCGGCTATGTGACCGTCAGGTTCAAGTTTGCGGTGGAAGCCCATGTGAGCGTGCCGTCGAGACACTGCACGAACAACCATGAGAAGATTGTCTGCTCGGACGAGGTCAGCGTCAAGGTGTATAAGTGCGACGGCGGACAGATCAAGGCGGCGCAGATGACGCCCAGGAAACCGGGAAGCAACGAGGACATCTACTATGTCTATGAGGAGGATGACGGTTACGGCATCAGCGTGGACAACAATGTGGAGCCAACCCTGTTCGGTTGGGACAGCCAATCCTATAATTGGGTGCTCTACAACAAGAACCAGACACCGCTGACCAACTGGTCAGTCAAGAAGAGCAATGCCAGCTACAACTACGGGTATTCGTTCACTTACCAGGATTTGAAGTCTGTGATGTCGAGCCTGTTCAAGCCAGGACAGGAGTTCTACATCGGACGCTTGAACTACCTTGACCAGTACATAAAGTGCGAGAGCAACCTCTTGCACTACCTTATCGTGCCGAAGGTGGTCCTTCCCGGATTTGAGGAGAAGATTGACGGGATGTTCTGTGAAAAGACGGAGGAGACATACGATGTTTCGGAGTGCCTGCGTATAGAGGGACAGAAAGCCGAACTGCAGAACGGCTATACTGCCGATATGTACGGCATCCTCTACCAGTGGGAATACAAGCTGGCCGGACACGCATGGAAGACCATGCTGTTTGCCAACAACTACGACGACTACCCAAATGTGGAGGGTGAGTTGCTGAACTATTCGATGGCTTACGGAGCAGATCCGAGCGAACTGCTTGTCAAGCGGGAGCAGATGAAGAAGGGACAGGTTTACCAGTTCCGCCAGAAGTTGATTCTGAATAATTTCAGCAACCGTGTTATATATGCGGAAGAAGGGGAGGGTTCTTACCCAACCGCCAAGCTCCACACTTACGAGAACATCGTAAAGGAGGACTTTGTGATGGAAAGGCTGCCGAAGGTGTGCGAGGGCACTACCAGTGCGACTGCCATCAGGGTTAATTTCAATCCAGCCCAGCCGGTGGACAAGTATAACCTTGTCAGGGACGGCTTGGACTATACCTATGTGGCAAAGGGCACGGACTACAGCGGAAGCGTTAACGGAGTGAACTTGGAGGCGGAGATAGACGCCATGGTTATGAAGGACATACCTGTCCTGGTGACAGTGAAGGACGGCTGTGACAACACCATCGAACTGAAGGACACCATTAAGGTGAAGGCGTTGCCGGTGTTGGAGCCTGCCATGATTGAGGGCTTGAACTGCTCGACCACACCCGACAGGAACGGGCGTTTGAACATCCTTGTGGCACAGGGGCAGACAACGGCGCAGATAACCATCAACCCAACCGATGAGAACTACGCCACCAGCAAATACGAGGTAGCCTTGGGAAATGAGACGGAAAGCGGGGAGATTGTCTATGGCGACTGGACGCTGCTCAACAAGGTGACAGGATACACTATACAGGCGACCAAGTACGGCTACGCCAGAATCAGGAAGGTCACCGACGGGTGCGAGAGTGTCGAGGTGGTTTGCGTCATACAGAATTGCGAGACTTTCATCAACACGATAGGTATCGGTGCGACTAGGGAGACCGAATACAGGATATGCGGTGGCGACGCCAATCCGGCTATTCTGAGTGACATACTTATGGGTGCTTATGGAAAGGACAGTTACACCTACGCCTGGAAGTACAGTCTGGACGGCGAGATATGGTCGGTCATTTCTGACCAGAACGACATGAACCTGCCTACGGGTGCGGTAGCCCCTAAATCGGATGTCTATTATATCCTTCGAGAGGTGACTTCCACGATGGGACTCACCCAGATCAGCAGCAGGAGTAACGTCATCACCGTCACCAAGTACAGCACGCCTGACTTGGTGCTGACTGCCAACGGCGAAGGCAAGGACCTGTTCGCCTGCTATGGCGACACATTGAGGTTCGCCATCAGCGACCGGGCGGATGTGGCCAGCGAGGGCGCAACCCTGCGTTACAACCTCTGCTACAGGGACGCCTCTAATGTCTTCCACGCCTGCTACGGCGATTGGAGCAGGGACCCGCAGCATAACCAGGTCATCGTGACACGGGACACCACTTTCTACGGCGCGGCCGTCGTTTGTGGGGACACCGTCTATACCAAGCCCATCAGCGTGAGTGTGGGCAAGCGTCTGGACCAGTTTGACGTGACACTGGGAGCCTGCCGTGTGAAGGGCGACAGTGTGAGGGTAACCTTGCCTTCGGCAACGGGATTCACCTATAACTTCATCTATGGCGACAGGGTCTATGGCTCTGATGTGACATCCATCTTTGTCAAGCTTCCGCTTGCGGACAAGGCCACCTACAAGGTGAAGGTCAGCAGTGGCGGTTGCAGCCGCACTGTGGAGAAGCATGTGGAGGACTATGAGATGCAGGAGCCCCTCATCCACCATCCGCTTGTGCTGGACGGCAACATGAAGGACGGCAGGATCTGTGCCGGTGACGTGGTGCAGGTCAGCAGCCAGAATGCAGGTAGGACGGACATCCTGGGTTATTCGTGGTATGAGAACGGCGACCAGTTGGCGGGCACCAGCTCGCTGTTGGACTATACGCCGAAGACGGCGGGAGCGGCCAATACGCTCGTCCGCAAGACCGACCTTTACGCCAAGGGCACAGCCGATAACGAGTACTGTATGTCCGTCTTTGACACCGTCATCGTCAGGACGCACGAGCCGTTGGCGTTTGGCGACATGACCATCAGTGACAGCAGGTTCTGCTATGGCGATACAGCCGTTGTCTATATCGGCAAGGCTTCGGGCGGCAGTGGTGACGGCATTACCTACAACCTCTACAAGAAGGACGACGACGCCAACACCGTGAAGTGGGTGGCCAAGGCAGAGAACTTCGCCGTAAGCGAGTACAGGGTGAAGGATGCCGTCCGTGCGGACGGTGCGTACAGCGTCTCGATAAGGGACCTAACATGCAAAAGCGGTCTTTACACCGACAGCACCGTCATTGGAAAGTTTGAGGTCAACCCTGACGAGACCTTCACTCTTGCTACCAGCAAGACCTTTGTGGAGGAGAGCGAGGTCGAGGACGGGCGCAAGGTCAGCATTACGCTGACATCGCCGGAGATTGACAAGTGGTTTGAGACCTCCATCGGCAACGTGGTGAACGTGACCTACTCTTTCAACGGCGGAGCCAGCAAGAGCATCGGCTACGGAAGGGGTACGGGTATCGGCTTGAAGGTAGCCGAGGCCGACTTCAACGAGGAGGGAGTCTTGAAGATTGGTGTCAAGAAGGGAACGCCTAGGTGCAACTACACGGCGTTCATCGACATCTACTACAGCAAGGGCTTCAATGCCCAACCACAAGTCAAGTGTGAGGAAACTGTAAGCGAGATAGAGATAGCGGGTTGCAGGGGCAAGGACGTGCATCTGTACGTGGACACCGACAACATGCCGACATACAATGAGAGTCCGATGGACCCCAAGCGTTTGGCCTACCAATGGTACAAGCTTGGCGAGGAGAGCACCGTGCAGCTTGGTGGCGAGACCAAGCCTTCGCTTACGGCAATCGTTGGCGACTCTGCAGCCTACCGCTGCCAGGTCATCTATGATGCCGAGGGCACGGGAACGAACCTGAAGCGTGTCTATTCAACCACCTATGTCGTCAAGCCTATCGAGGTGGCGCAGATTGGATCCGTCTATTTCGGTCAGAACGGCACCTACACCAAGTATGCGTGTGCGGGTTCTTCCCAGAAGATCACGCTGGACGCGGACGTAAGGGGCAATGCCAAGACCACACGCATGGTATGGCAGTGCTCGACCGACGGCGAAGGTTGGACCGACCTTGCCAATATGGGATCGATGGTGACGGGAGCCACCACCGCCAGCTGCCGTGTGGATGTGGAGCAGTGGAGTAGTGCGGGAGTGGAGTCTGTCTATTTCCGCCTGAAGGTGGAGAACACCGAGTGTGGGGAGACTGCCTACAGCGACAACACCATCGTGCTCAGGATCGAGGAGCGTCCGAAGATGGACATTAGCAAGGTGCGTATGGACGGCAACGGCGTCATTGACGGCACGCTGACGGACATCAGCTTCTACAACTACCGTGACGCCGACTTCGCCTATAACTGGAGTTACGGCAATACGGGCAACTATGAGCGTAAGAGCATATACACCATAACCAACAACAAGGGCTTCACCGCAGGCGGGGACTCTGTGTATGTCTTCAAGGAGAGTGGCAGGGGTTGTGTGAGCGACACCGCCGTCTTCCGTTTCAACCTCTTCAACACTCTCTCTGCGCAATGGAACAGGGCCGAGTATGCACCGCTCTGTCCGGACGATAGGGACATCGAGATGAGCGTGCTGGGTATCCAGGGTGGAACCGGAAAACTGGAGGACTACAGGGTGGAGTGGCAGTACAGGACCCAGGACATGACATCGTTTGACGTCATCGCCAGCGGCCGTGAGCTGCCGTTCGGCTATGACCTGGTGGAACCGACGAAGATCACCACCGGCGTGAGGACTTCCATTATCTTCAATAGTGTAAAGGCGGGCTTTGAGCTGAGGGCCGTCATCAGTTGTGATGGCTACCCAGGCGCTGACCTTGCGTTGCCGGTCAAGAATATCGAGACCGTTTCAAGAATCAGAAAAGGCTGGATAGACGCGGGCGAGGAGACCGTCTGCTATGACGAGCCTTTCGTGATGATTGACGCACAGCCAGCCGAAGGCGGAACGGGTGTCTTTGCCTACCGCTGGCAGAAGAGTACCGACAAGGAGACTTGGGAAGAAATGAGGGAGCAGGAATCCTACCGCTTTTCGGGTAGGGTGGAGATGCCTGAATACCGATTGCAGAAAACGACTTATTTCCGCAGGATCACCACCGACAGGACCTGTCCGGGTCTTGCCGACACCTCTGCCGTCAAGACCGTGCTTGTGTTGCCGGAGGTGAAGATACCTGCAAACGTGCTCAGTTACTACTCAACCGTCCTCAGTGGCGAGAACGTGAGGATCCAGCCGGTGATGAGCGAGTACGACTACATATGGAACAGGATTGGTGCCGTGGGGGTGGAGGACACCACCTACGGGCTCGCCAGTTATGGAGCCTACACCACCGAGCCTTTGTACGGCAGGACATCGTACCGCTACAGGGTGTGTTACCAGAACACGCCTTACTGCATGAGCGCTTGGGACACCATCACTGTTGACGTGCTGGAGACGGGGGCTGTGGAGCTCTTCTTCGAGAATCAGGTGGCTAATACCGACCGCTACGACAGCGAAGGCAGATACTGGATTTGCAGTGGTGGCGAAGCCGGCACTATCCGTGCCAACGGCTCCAACGGCAGTACCCGCCACCAGTGGATGTATGGCGTGAACGGGGGCAACATGCTCAAGATGTTCTACCAGGACGGAACGCCTGCAACTGGCGAGACGGTCGTGGCCGACGAGTGCCAGAAGATAGCCAACGCCCTGAAGAACACCGAGACGACGGCGCCAGCCGACAAGTATGTCGCCTTCTGCCGTGTGGATACCTTCATAGCGGGCAACCGTGTGATAACCGTGCCGAGTGATACGGTAAGGGTCTATATCGTTCCGTCGCTCACGCTGAGCGCCGACGTGTGGAACATGGCGGACGACCTTGCGGGCGTACTCGCCGTGGATAAGCGTAACTACTGTGTTAACGAGGAGGCGGAGAGCATCATGCGTAATGTGAGCCAGAAAGTCGAGGACTTCTGGTTCGCCGGGAAGATGACGCCGAAGATGTATGACAATAGGCGTAGCAACGACTCCCTCAGAATCTCTTGGGAATATGCGGTGGGTGCCGGCAGCAATGATTGGACCACCGTCAAGGATGTGTCTGTTGAGAACTATCCTGAGACGAGGAAGTTCAATATCGGCGATTACGTTGACTCTCCGAGTGGCGTTTATCTTGTCCGTACCACCCTCAGCGACGGCTGTAGCGAGTATCATTCGAACACCATCCGTCTGAATTGGAGTGACGTGAAGGTGGAGGAGGGTAGTGTCAGGGTCTTTGCGGTGACGGACGATGACAACGTCATCACCAGGGGCTTTGAGATTGGTGACAGCATTGTCTTCCAGTGCAGCAACTTCGACTACCCTTGCTATTGGTTTGCCGATGCCAAGTGTACTGACACCATCAAGGCGGGCACCAGAACTTGCGGCTTCCGTCTGGAGGGCGATTTGCTTGACCAGTTGATGAGTGATCCACACATCTACGTCAAGCGTTATGACGACGCTACGGACTGTTTCTCTTCAGCGACAGCGGTGGGGTTGGATTTCGGAACGAGGAGTGACGGAGGCAGGGTTTCTTCTTCACAGACCGTCTGCCTTGGATCTTCATTCAACGGCTTGGCGGGTAGGACGAAGGCTACGGGCAACTACCTCTATCCGGAGAATGAGAACATGACTTTCACTTACACCTGGCAGTATTCGACCGACGCAAGGCAGAAGACTTGGGTGAGTGTCAGCGACCACGACGGCATGGACTTGCCGAAGGAGAAGGTGGACAGCATCGTCGGCATACTCAACAAGGGAGAATACTGGTTCCGACGCATGGCTGTGAACGACAGTGGCAGGGTCTGCTACTCTGACACCCTGCATTTGAACTACTACGATAAGTTGGAGGCTGGCGAACTGAGTCTTTCTTCCCCAGCGAAATCCTATTGCGACGCCTATCAGATGCCTGTTGTGAGGACGACCAGACCAAAGGGAGGCTACACCTCTAACGACAATTACGGATATGAGTGGCAGTTGAAGGTGAACGGTGGCGGGTTCGTCACTGTTATGACCACACCGCTTGATTCAATCCGTATGGCTTACCTTGAGTTGAACACCCTGGACAGGACTGTCAACAACACGCTGACCGTCCGTTGCGTGTTCAGCGACCTTTGCGGAGAGGCGGTCAGCAACGAGGTGGCTGTGGTGCTCAGCCGTTGGAACATGGCGCCTGCCATCTATGAGGACAACGAGTGCGGTGCCGACACCATCGTGGTGCGTGTGGGCGCCGAGCCGGTGGAGAAGGCCTATACCTGGCTTGCCTATGATGAGGACGGCGAGGTTTCCTGGAGTTGGAACAATGTGGACCACAAGAAGATCTACCGCTATATGGAGGGACAGATGGCTGTGGTGAACTACGGCGTGTATTCTGTTGATGTGGAGACGGGTTGCGAAAGTGCGGTGACGGAGTTCAATATCGACTCCATGCCGCAGTTGGATCAGGCGGACCCTGTGGCACCTGCCATTGTCTGCTACGGCTCGCAAGCGGAAATCAAAGGTGGTGAGGTTTCAGGAGGAACAGGCGATAAGACCTACCAGTGGCAGTATTCCTACGACCTTGTGGAGTGGACTACTGACCAGGCGGGAGACGGGGCTGACTACGTCAGCACGAAGATGGTGTTGCCGCGGTGGTTCCGCAGGCTTGTCTTTGACAAGTGCAACGTGGATACCAGCGAGGCTGTTTTGGTGTCACCGACAGAGAAGGTTGATTTGGCCAAGACCGATTTCGCCTTCGGCGACTATACTTGTGCCCTCCGTGAGATCAAGGTCGATTTGACCGACACTACGGGCAAGTACACTTCTGACGACTATTGGATCTTCACTTCGGAAGGTCAGCAGTGGCACAAGAAGGTTTACAACGGACTGCGCACGATGGACGGATTCGATGGGGACAGCAGGACCTTTGAGATTGTCCGTTACAGGCAATTCGGTACGGACTTGGTCTGCAAGTCTGAACCGATAAGCGTTACCCTTTACAATGCGCCTGGCATCAGGGAGAACGTGATAGGGATTGATAATCCTACACCTTGCAACGGCACGTTCGTGACTGTTGCGAACACTGCCCTGGCAATAGAGGACAAGGGTGAACGCTCCGCCGATGAACTCCTGACCCTCAAATGGTATGTGGGCAGGGACAATAGGACTTGGACTGAACAACTCTTGAAGAATGAGAAGGAGTTGGGCATCAGGGTTCAGGACACCATGTATGTGCGACGTGTGGCGTACAATGGTTGTGCGAGTGACACGAGCAATACCGTCCTTATCATCGGCCAGAAGGTGGAGGACTATGATTATGTGACGGAGTTGGGACTGCTTGTTGTAAGCGATATGCGGGACAGCAGCGTGACTATGGAGATACAGGGAGGCAAGACCTTTGACGACGGCTATTACTTCATCGGTGACGGACGGTTGCCGGAGGTGAGCGGCAACATCGTGAGCCTGCCTTACAGGGCGGAAGTCTATAAGGACAGCGTCCTGCAGTTGGTTGCCGTGAGCGGGACTTGCGTGTCGCAATACGATGTCCACCCTTTGCGTGGTGGAGTCATCAGCTTTGATGGCGACAGCGTGCTGTGTGGCGGTGGCGAGATACCTTCCATCGTGGCTACCGACATCCAGGGCGGAACGGGAACCTACACTTACCAGTGGCAGTACAACAACCAGTTCACCAGCGACTTTATCAACATAGACGGTGCAACCGGCAAGGAATATACGCCTACGGCCGTCAGTGTGGCTACAAGCTACAGGCGTGTGACCACCTCTGGCGAATATGTGTCGTACTCTAACGTGGTGAACGTGAATATCCGACCTCTGCCGAAGGCGAAAGACATCTTTGTCTCATTAAGTGACAGCGTCCTTGCGACCTATGGTTTGAACAAAACGCAGTATAGCGTGGAGAAACTGCCTTTGGTGGAGATGAGTTTGAGGGACAGCGTCAGCAACGTGGATGCAGTCATGTGGCAGAAGTCATATGATGGCATCACTTGGGAGAATGCGGAATTGCAGGAACCTTCTGCCGATGGCCTCTATGAGTATTACATCTCTGACACATTGGAGACTGTCTATTACCGAATACTTGGTACAAGTGCTTGCGGTGAAGTTGCTGGCAAGCCGTTTAAGATGACGACTGTCTATGCACCGCTTATCTTGGATGATGAACTCGTTTTGACTAACGACATCTGTCTGGGCGATCCGTATGTGAGAATCGCCTATAAGAAAGAGTATTCGGATGTGTATTCCTACACCTACCGCACCATCGGCTACGAGGGTAGCGGTGCCTTTGCCAAGGCAAGTTACGGAACGATGAACAACCCTGAAAGTGAGGCTTCTTATCAGAACAAGACCAATATGGGCTTGAACCTGACGGACACCACCAAGACCGACAAGGGCGTCATCTTTACTTACCCTAAACGCTCTTTTGACGTGGAGATTACACGAATCGTCAACACCACCGGTGCGAGCAGCACGAAGTTGGTTCACTTCAATGTGAACCAACTGCAGGCTGGTTTCAGTTACGTGGTTGACGGCGTTGACTCGCACCATAGCGGCGAGCCTGAGCAGACGGTCAGACTGAACCAGGGCAGTAGGGTGGTGTTCACCCCTGATGTGGAAGGTGGAAACGGCAGCCTGTCATTCAAATGGAATTTGATTGAGCCGTTGAACACCGACTATTACAACACCTACGGTGGCAGTGTCGGTCGTGACGGCTTGACCAGTGAAAGGGTAGAGCCGGTCTGCTATTTCTATAACGGCGGTACCTACCGCATACAGATGACCGTTACCGACGGACAGTGTTCGGCTTCCGTCAGGGATTCTGCGATGTATATCGACAGGAACACGTTAAGGACGTTCAGAATGGCGGCTTCATTTGAGGATGAGTTGGAAGAAGAGAATATCTGGGGACAAGCCAATACCCATATATTTGTGGATGTCTATCCAACCCATATTAAAGAGTATTTCGTAATCACCACGAACAGCCGTAACCAGGAGCATTATGAACTTCATGATGCGAGGGGTGTCAAGGTAATGGAAGGTGATTTCACAAATACCACCAAGGTTGAGACATCGGCATTGCCAACGGGTGTTTACATTGTGAATGCTTGTGGCAAGGTTCTGAAACTGATGAAGGAATAGAAAGAAAAGAACAGGAAGAAAAGAATTGATATAACATATTTGTTGCTGTCTGTGCCTGTGACGGGATAGGACAGTAACAGTGATAAACTGTGACGCCCTGACTTGTGAAAGCCGGGGCGTTTATTTTTTTGCTTGCATTTTGTAGCCGAATACGGAATGTCATACACTGCTGTTTTTGTACTCAGAAATGGACATGCTTTAAACCGATAAGAAGAAAATTGGTTGTGCAATAAAATATATTAGGATTTGAGTGCTTTTTAGACGGAAAATGCAGAAAAATAGCGGTTTTATCGCATTTTTTTGACGAAAAATTTGGTGGTCTGTTTTTTTTTTTTTGGTTTGCACGTCAGTTTATCACAAAGACATCAAAAAACTACAAGGACTATTTAGGGGTTTGTTGGACTATGGTTGGCTGAAATTTGTTTTACATTAAGCTCAAATATACTATGAAACTCAAATCATTATCAAAGATACCTTTTGGATTAATTTTTAATCAAGGGAAAGATACATACGACTTCAAACAAGGAAAAATAGATGATAAACAGTATGCAAAAAATACTGCATCTAACCTAGCAGGATATGGTGGTGGAGTATGGGGTACAGTTGCAGGTGAAGCAATTGGAACTGCAATTTGCCCTGGACCAGGTACTGTTATAGGCGGAATAATTGGTGGCGTATGTGGAAGTACAGGTGCAAGTAAGGGCATGGATAAGTTTTTAGAGGATGATTGATTTCTGAAGTAAACAAAACTCGTAATCTTATGAATTTAAGTACAAGGTCTGAAGTTGAAAAAGCATATTGTGATTTTAATGATAAGTTGAACAATGTGCTTCAACAAATATCTAATAATAGAGCAAATATTCTTGACGAAGTTACAAGAAGATATAATCAGGAGTTGACAAATTTAATAAGGCAAAGCCAAAACGAATTATCTGAAACTCTGCGAAATGCAATTTGGGATAAACTAGTAATAGCTTTTGTCGGCATAACAAATGCGGGGAAAAGTACCATTATTGAGACTTTTAGAGTATTATTTGATGAACCTGAAAGAAAAGAAGCCTTAAAAAGGAATCCTTCAGGAGTTGATGGGGCAATAATCGGAGATGGACAAGCAGACTTTACCAAGTACTATAAAGAATACAATATGACCATTAATGGGAAACCTTTTGTATTAATTGATGTGCCTGGTATTGAAGGAAATGAATCTACCGTAAAAGAAGAGATTGTAAATGCGTTGAATAAAGCACATTGCGTTTTTTATGTTCAGGGTGAAGGGAAAAAGCCAGATGAGGGAACGGTAAAAAAGATAAAAAGTTATTTGGAGGATTGGGTTGAAGTATATTCGATTTTAAACGTGAAATCAACTGCATTTGATTACGAAGAAGAAGAAGAGAGAGTAAAATTCAAAACAGATAGAGTTGTTGGATTAGAATCCCAAATCGAGACCGTTTTTAAAAATGCGCTAGGAAGGAATTTCTCAAAGAATATTACAATTCAAGCCCGTTTAGCGTTATGTTCATGTGCAAATTTCTCAAGTATTAGAAAAGATTTAAGAAATGAACAAGATGACCTGGTTACAAATTTCGGATGTAAAACAAAGATATATGATTTTTCAAATTTTCAAGAAATTGCAAATTGTGTAGATTATCTAAGCTCGAATTTTTCTGCGAAAATTTCGGATGCACAAAAACGAAAACTCAATAAATTGTGCAAAATAGCAATAAATAACATTAAATCAATAAAAAACTAGATATATGAATTACAATAATGAAACTGAAGTTCTTTCAACTTTAAGGAACTCTAAATCGGCAATAATACAGTATTTTACTTCTTTCCAAAACAACTGTGAAACACAACTTAGAACAGAAGTAAGGGAGATGTTTGATGTGCTGGAGAGTGATGGATGTAGCTACATTGATCACGGTTATGAAGGTGATAGTTTAACATCAGCAATCAAGCAGGATCAAGATCGATTGGCAGGAATTGTATCACATAATGTCCAGGTTATCATCCAGAATGAATCTTCTGACTTGAAGTATAAAGTCGAAAGAGAAATGATTAAAATTAAGGAAGCAACGAAAAGCATCAATTTTCATATAAATGGAGATACAAATATCTACATTAACCTTAATAAAGTTTTAGATGAACTAAGTTTTGGTTTTACCGATTTTGCAAACTGGGCTGCTTATTTAGGTGGTTCATTTATGGTAGGATGGACTTTAGTTGCAGGTGCAAACTGGTGGAACCCCGTAGGATGGGGATTGGCTGCAATAGGAGGGCTGATGTGGCTTTTCGGAGACAGTAAAGAGCAAAAAGCAAAAAAACAATTTCGCGAAAAACTTAATGAAGCTAGACATGATTTCATGTGGGGAGATTTTTCGAGGAAAATATCTGACTTAAATCAGCAGATTGCGAGAAAGCAAAATGAAATTACAAATGCTATTGACAATATCATTGCACAAGTACAAAATGTGAAAAAATCAACTGATACACTTTTAGATGACTTGAATGATATGTCCAACAATCTAAGATAAATCGTATGGGTAAAATTAATGAGAATAATGCATTCGAGAAAGCTAAGGAGTTATTGTGTCTATTAAATTTAGACGGAAAAACCACAAATTTTGATTTTTCAGATTGTATTGAAAAATTAGAAAAGATTATTTCTTCAAAAAATGATAAAGATATAAAGATTGTATTATTAGGATCATTTTCTGATGGAAAGACTTCTACTGTAGCAGGTATGATGGAGGAAGTATTAGACAATATGAATATTGATACTGATGAATCTTCCGATCAACTAGTAATATACCGCCCCAAAGATTTAAAAAGCGGATTTACTATAATAGATACACCAGGACTATTTGGTACAAAAGAAAAGGAAATTGATGGAGATTTAGTGAAGTTCTCAGAAATTACAAAGAAGTTCATTTCAGAAGCTCATATTGTATTGTATGTTACCAGTGCACAAGTTCCTGTAAAAGAAAGCCATTCTGCTATTTTGAGAAAAGTTCTTCGTGATTTAGGAAAATTAGACTCGACTATTTTCGTCTTAAACAAGATGGATGAGACAGGAGTTAATATCACAAATGAAGAAGCATATCAGGAAATGTGCGGAATAAAAAAGAATTTTCTTATTGAACGACTACGAAATATTATTGGATTAAGCGATCAAGAAATTGGAAGGCTGAAAATTGTGTGTGTATGCTCTGATCCTAAAGCAAAAGGTATTCAGAAATGGTTGGAAACACCTGAAAGATATAGACAACTGTCAAGATTGCCACAATTGAAACAGATCCTTAATAATATAGTTGATAATTCAAACAGGGAACAATTGCAAAATAAATCTTATTTGTCATCTGTAAATGATGTAGTTGGGCAAATATCAATTATATACAAAGATGTCGATAGGATTGAACGCAGTTTCCAACATTTCAAAGAAGAATTTGAGGAATCATCTTCTAATTTAAAATTTGTTGAGAGTGACCTTAAGCGAACAAAGAATATGATGAGAGAGCAAATTCGTTCATTACATAATTCTTTGATGAATAAAGTAAAGAGTGCATCTTATGAAGAAATGGACACAATCTTGAACAATGATATAGGCGTTGAAGGAGAAAAAATAACATTTTATCTTGTGGAAGATTCTGTCAATGGAATATGTGACTCATGCTCTTTAAATAATGAATCTACACTTTCTCCTGTATGGAAGGAAATGAAGAACAAGTTTGAAAAACAAGATGATACGATAAATACCATAGCAAATGGTGGAATTAAAGCCATGAAAAAAGTAGATAGTAAAATGGTTCTGCAGGCAAGAGACTTGTTGTTCAAGAGTTTCAAATTTAAGCCTTGGGGAGCCACAAAACTTGCAAATGGTATTGGCAAAGCCGCAGTTGTTTTACAAGGAGCTTTGATGGCTTTGGATTATTGGGGACAAAAGAAGAGAGAAAAACAACTCAATGAAACAAAATCAGCACTTACAGAATCCTTGAATGAGTATTTTGCAGCTGTTACAAATATGATGAAAGACGATGATACTTATTACAAGAATTTTGCTCCAGCATATTTGGACATGAGAAATGAAATTGATTTTCGAAGAAAAAAATGTGAGGAGAATGCTATGCAGATGGAAAATATTAAAAAGTTCCAGAATAAAATGACATCTTTCTATGGACAGAACATAGAAGACGTTGCTTTTGAAGAGGTGTGAAATGGTAACAGATATTCTGAACCAACCAAAACTTCTCGTAAACATCAATTTTGTTATTTATATCTCCAAAATTAGCAAATTATAATATACAAACAATAAAATCAGCCCGAAGGCTGATTCTAAACCATTCTAAATCTCATTGATT
>JAKSKZ010000035.1 GCA_024401475.1 Paludibacteraceae bacterium
AATAGGGCACAGCCTTTTTTATGTCAGTTCAAAAGGTTTAGCGGACACCAATGATCTAATTCATATCGTCCAATTGAATACATTTTGTAATTATTGCTGTCCGGATAAAAATAAAAAAGCATAAAATCCAGTCAACCCATAAATACGCATAGCAGACTATTTGTTTTCGGGATACACTCCCACTATCAAAAAAGTTAGGTTTAGAACCATTTGTAAGAAAGAGAACCGTACATATTATAAAAAAAGTATGAGAGAAATCTTCCAACTTCCCTCATACATTTCTCGTCCTCAAAAAAACAATAAAAAATTTGGTTGCTATGTCAAAATTAAATAATGTTCTATGTTCACCTATCGCTTATAAATCAAGCATGTAAGTATCAATCTTACACTAACAAAATTAGGGAATAGTTATCAAAACAAATAGTAAAAAAAGGTCATACTATAAGAAAAACAGGTCAAAATCCAACCAACTCCTCATTTGACGAATTATTCCTATTCGGCAACAAATTATTACGATTAGCTTTAAATCCACAGAGATGCTTTCACTTGAATACAATCTTAAAAAAGACGATTTCATCGAAAAAAAAAAGTTCAAATTTAATTCAAAACTAATTTGAGAGACCCGAAAAAAGACCTCTCTAAATATATCAAAATACTGATTATCAATTTAACAACAAAAAAAACAACAATCGTAACTTTAAGGGCACGAAAAACGAAGAAATTCTGATGCTAAACAAAATATTTAGAAAAAATCAAAATGTTTCTGTAAATGACTTTATTTTCTAAAGGAAACAGATCACCATTTAGGGCTTCAGATTCCAGTCATAATTTCCATTGCCTTCCATAAAACTAAAAAGATCATTCACCTTTTTAAAGTACTCCGTTATGTCAAAATAGACAGGGACATCTTCGAAACTGCCCTCTTCTGTTTGAAGTTCCAACTTCAACATATCGCAAACGGATCCATTATTTCCGGAGACAATCGATTGATTCTTCACCAATGCCTTACCCTTAAACAGGTAATCGATAAAACCGAACTCGTCAGCTACCCAATTCACGCAAAAGCCTCGATCGTTCGCCGTTCCATCGCCCGAACTTTTAATAATATTGGCAATAGCCAAATATCTAAAGCACAAAGGGTCTAAGAACTTGGAACTATTCTTCAAATGCAACGCCAACGAAATACACTCATACAATGTGCTTAAAGAAACTGGCTGAGACGACAACTCCTTCATTTTCAATTTCAAGGCCTTCTTATACTTGCCTTTTTTCACTAGTTCGGAATATTGAAGTTTATCGCTTGCACTACCCATCGGTTGATATTTTTCCGTATAGACGAAACCATAATACAGTATGAGAATGTCCTCATAGGAAAGTGTTGTATCTGCCTTCTCAAAACGAACCATCAGCTTATTGTAGTCTGCCGAATGCTCTTTCACGAAAAGCTCTATTGACTCATAGTCAACCCCAACCTTCTCAACCACATGAGCTTCAGTCGATTGATAATCTATGGCAACTTTCTCTTGATCGCCACATGCAAATGCCACGACTTTAGAAACAAGAAAAACCAATAGAATAATTACTTTTTTCATCCAGTTCGTTTAATAAACATGGAGAGGAAGATCTCGCCTCCTCTCCTATAGTTAGAAAGTCTTTCAAATTTAAGGACGTAGAAATCAATAGGTCAAGATTTCCAGTCCATTCTCAGTCATCAAGAAAGTGTGCTCCCATTGTGCAGAAGGAAGACCATCTGCAGTGGTCACAGTCCATCCGTCAATACGGCTGAAACGAACATCCTTCTTACCCATGTTAATCATAGGCTCGATGGTGAAGACCATGCCCGGCACCAAAAGCATACCCGTCTTAGGCTTTCCAAAATGCTCCACTTGAGGTTCCTCATGGAAAGCCAAACCGACACCATGACCACAAAGGTCGCGCACAACCGAATAACCGTTTTTCTTCGCATGCGACTCCACCGCAAATCCGATGTCACCCACAAAACCAAATGGCTTTGCTGCCTCCATTCCAATCTTCAAGCACTCCATTGTTACATCCACCAAGCGTTGCTTCTCTGGAGACACTTCTCCTATGCAGAACATACGGGAAGCATCCGAATAGTAGCCATCCAAGATTGTCGATACGTCAACATTCACAATATCGCCCTCTTTCAAGAAAACCTTAGGGCTTGGAATACCATGGCACACAACCTCATTAATAGAGACACAGACGCTCTTCGGGAAACCTTCATAATTCAAAGGGGCTGGAATCGCACCATGAGCCACCGTATAATCATAGACCAAACGATCTATTTGCTCAGTCGTCATACCCGGCTTGATTTCTTGCGTCAACATATCAAGCACGCCAGTGTTCACCACACCACTACGCTTAATGCCCTCTATCTGTTCTGGTGTCTTAATCAACTTACGGCTTGGAACAAGAACGCCTCGGCTTTCATAAAACATCATCTTTTGCTCTAATTCTGTAGGTTGTTCGTCTTTACGGACATACCATTTTCTTACACCTTTTCCCATTATTTTATCTATACATCCCTTAATGGATGCCTCTTTTAGAAAATCAAACAATGCCATTTTCTTCTTGAAATGACAAGAACTTTGCCCCCTCCTAAAGGAAACAAAGTCCGAAATATCTATAACTGACTACAAATTTAATTTTTTTTTCGGAATTACATACAATTAGACCCCAATATAACTGTCAGTATTAAGCCTTAACTATCATTAATCGCCCATCAATTTGTTCATTAATTTCAAATTAACGTTTAATTAGGGACGAAAAACATACTGCAAATCACCCAATTAAAGATTAATCAATGGCAATGTTTATGCAAACGACAATTTGCCTCAGGACTTTTCAAACTATGAACTTTCCATTCACTCGTTTAGACAAAGCCCAAGCCGTGTCTCTTGCTGATTTCAGAGCGATAGGCAACCCTCCTCCCGCCTCCATCCAATGGCCAGCCAAATAGAGATTATCCACCCCCTCCACTCTATTAGTGATGGGCAAACGCCTCAATACATTGTTCTGCGGCGTCCATCCTTGGGAACTCCCTAAATAATTACGAGTATATCTGTAGTAAGTAGCAGGAGTCGTCAAGTCTTTCATCTCTATGTGCGACACGAATTCATCGCCTAATTTTTCCGCCAACAATCCGATCACCTTGTCCGTGAAAGCCTGTTTTTGACGCTTATACTCCTCATAATCATTTTCGCGCAACGAAATCCAATATTCGCCCTCGCGCGTCTGGAAATCGACTGCGAGAAGCGACTTCCCCGCCGGAGCCATCATCGGATCGTAGTTATACAAATGGATTTCCAAGCGTTCGTATTCCGTACCATCAGGAGAGGCGAACTTCTCGCCCATATCGTAACGAATAAAATGGGCCATATCGCTCATGTCGCAGTCCACACCAAGATACAAAATACAGAAAGAGTAGAAAATCTGTTCCTTATCCGGTTGCTTCAATTCCAACTGGTCTTTCGACAAATAGCGGCCTCCCAAGGCATCAAACATCGTCCAATGCCAGTCGGCGGCAGAAATCACATAATCGCAAGCCGCCCTCTCTCCATTTTTCAAACAGAGAGCTTTGGCCTTTCCATCCTCCACCTCAATGCTCTCCACCGAACAATTCAAACGAAGTTTTCCTCCCTTCTGCAAATATGACTCGGTAAGTTTCTGAGCAAAAGGCAGAGATCCGCCCAAAGGATATCCGGCCACGCCCTCGTTCGCATAGCTTTGCACAAAAAAGAGGATCTGCAAACGCATCTCCTTCTCATACAACAATGTTATAGCCTTACGCAAAAATGGATTTTTGAAACGCTCGGCAAATTGATAGTTAGAAAACTTGCGCCAACGCATCATGAAGAAGAGCATGGGCAACAAACTCGACAACTTCATCTTATGCCAAAGCCCCTTCCACCATGGTTCGTCATAAAAGACAGGTGGCAAACGGTCTAAATATTTCCCAATGAATCGCACTTGGTCCATCCACAACTTGATAGACGACGCATCCTCGGGTGCTATGTCAAGAAGATACTTTTCAAAGGTATCAATGTCATTATAAAAATGGAAAACCGAGTTCCCATGTCTATCCGTCAAACCCGGAACATCAAATTGGACGCGTTCATCATGATGTTTGAATTCTATAGAATCCAAATCGATGATTTCGCGCCAAAACGTATTGAAAGAGATGCCTTCGTTACTGCCCAACAGCCAATGCATGCAGCCATTAATCAAATAATCACCTCGTCGCCATCCTGCACATAGTCCGCCAGCCACCGAATGCCGCTCGAAGATTTCCGTCTGGATGCCATTTTTCTGCAAATAGATGCCCGCAGCCAATCCTGCCACACCCGCACCTATGATATTTACCTTCATAATAGACGATTCATTTTTGATTAATGAATATTTCGTTCGTCCAAAGACTGGCGATACTTCTTGGCATAATTCAAATGCTCCTCGAAAGTGACAGCAAAATCGTGATAGCCAGAACGATCAGGCTTGGCACACATAAAGATGTACTCGTGGTCAACATAATTGAGCACGGCGTCGATACCCTCCATAGAAGGCACTCTTATCGGACCTGGCGGAAGACCTATGTTTTGATAGGTATTGTAAGGAGAATCTACGGCGAGGTGCCCGGACAACAACCGTTTCAAGCCGAAATTGCCCAACGCAAACTTGACCGTCGGGTCGGCCTGCAACTTCATGCCACTGCGAAGACGGTTTAAATAAAGACCTGCCACCATGGGGCGTTCATCCGACTTATTGGTCTCTTCCTCAACTATCGAGGCAAGTGTGCTAACTTCCAACTGACTGATTCCGACATCCTTCAGTTTCTCCATGCGGTCGTCGTTCCAAAACTTATCATACTCCTTCTTCATGCGGCGCAAAAGGTCAACAGGAGAAACATTCCAATAGACCTCATAGGAGTTGGGCAAGAACAAAGCCACCGCCGTTTCAGGCAGAACACCAAATTCATTCAAAGCGACGGGATCATTCAAGACCGACAATAGGTCGGTCTCCTCCATCATCAATTGAGCCGATAATCGTTGTGCCAACTGCTGCTTCGTGCGAACATTATTAAAAGTTATAGACAACGGCGTTTGACGGTTGTTTATCAATCGATGAACCAATAGATAATTGCTCATGCCATCCTCCAACTGGAAACGTCCAGAATGAATATGCTCTTGATAGTCATTGTTGCGAGCCGTACGGATAAAAGAATCGATATTCTTGACCGTGCCCGTCGCCTTCAATCGTTCAACCACATCGTCAAACGAATCATTCTCATAAATCAATAGGTACTTGGGCTTCCCTTCGACCACGATGTTTGGACTAAGCATCGTTTTATAATAAATAAAACCGACAACAGCCCCAATCACAGCCAAAACTGCAATCAATATATATATTATCCTTTTTAAGGAGAGGTTGCCTCCCCCTTTCCTTTTTCCCTTTCCCATTCTCTCTATATTTTAAGCACACCCTGTCCGTCATGGGCATCCTATTGAAAATCAAAAATACTCAATTTTTTCAGATATTTTTCAAAGGTAGTTATATACTTTTTGAACCCAACAGAAATTATTGAAAATTCGCTACCAGCTCATGATAATTCATGGTGACCTCTACAAATTGATTTCGAGTGATTTGGGGAATTGTTGCGAGCAGATTTCTTACCAGAAAGAAAAGGAGCAGTGCGAGCACTCTGACTGACAAACAGCCAAACTATCTGGCAAGTAGCATTGGCCAATTTTATCTTCATTTAAATCCATAAAACTCAAAGATTTATATTTTAAACAAAAATATTTTTACAAAATTCCACATAAAAGCCTTGCTGATTCAAAAAAAACATACTACATTTGCATCGCAAAACCGAAATAAAGGGGTTTGGTGAGATGGGTGAGTGGCTGAAACCACCAGTTTGCTAAACTGACGTACGGGTAACCGTACCGGGGGTTCGAATCCCCCTCTCACCGCTTTACTTCGCAAAAAAGGAAATCAGTCCGAAAAGGCTTGGTTTCCTTTTTTTTGTTTATTTCTTTAGGACAACATTCATATAATTCTTAATTCACCAGGGGCGACCACAAGGAATCGCCCATACGGGAAGAACGATGCGTTTCGAGCTGCTCGAGAGAATTTCATAATTCTTAACTCCTAATTCTTAATTTTTAATTAATTCTTCACCGTTTTTTTTGTTGTTTTGCAATATATTTGTTTAACGACTCTCTGCATTGGCGAGAATTATTACTATTTGAAGTATGAAAGTGTTATTTATCGGTGGAACAGGGACTATCAGTGCCGCCATCACGAAGCAACTGGCTGCAACCGGATACGAGTTATATTTACTCAACAGAGGAAATAGAAATGACATATTACCTCCAAACGTACGGACAATCACGGCCGACATCAACGACGAGTCTGACGTTGCAAAAAAAATAGAGCACCACACCTTCGATGTGGTCTGCAACTTCATCGGATTCGTGCCTGCTCATGTCGAACGCGACTACCGCATTTTTGCAGGCAAAACCAAACAATACATTTTCATCAGTTCGGCCTCGGCCTACCAAAAGCCATTGGGCGACTACCGCATAACGGAAGCCACCCCGCTCTCCAACCCTTATTGGGAGTATTCGCGCAACAAAACCGCTTGTGAAGAATTTCTCATGAAGATGTACAGAGAGAATGGATTTCCTATCACCATCGTCCGACCAAGCCACACCTACGACGAACGTTCCATTCCTCTTGGCGTGCACGGCAAGAATGGCAGTTGGCAAGTGGTGAAGCGAATGTTGGAAGGCAAGCCTGTCATCATTCACGGCGACGGAACCTCCCTATGGACCATGACGCACAACAGCGACTTCGCCAAAGGCTTTATCGGTCTCATGGGCAACATCCACGCCATCGGACAAGCCTTCCAAATCACGTCAGACGAGACACTCTCTTGGAACCAAATATACCAAGCGATAGCCAATGCCCTAAATGTAGAGCTAAAGGCCTACCATGTTCCTTCCGACTTCTTGGACCAAGTGGGCGAAGGCTACGACTTCAAAGGTAGTTTGATTGGCGACAAAGCCAATTCGGTTGTTTTCGACAACACGAAACTCAAACGGGCAGTCCCTCACTTCTGCCCTACCGTCAGATTCGACCAAGGCATCCAACAGACGATAGACAACATTCTATCCAACAAAGCCTTGCAAAAAGAAGACCCCGAATTTGACCAATGGTGCGACAAAGTAATAGAAGCTTTGGAGAGTGCCAAGCGATCCATCCTTCTTTCTAAGTAGATTCAAATAAACTATTCAATCCTTTAATAAAATTAAAATTATGGTAAATGTAAATGGAAAATGGGCGTTCATCACAGGCGCCAGCAGAGGCATCGGCTATTTGAGTGCTATCTTCATGGCAAGCCAAGGCTGCAATTTGGTATTGCACAGCCGCAATGCTGCACACTCCAAAAAAGTGTTGGAAGAGGTGAAAGCCAAGGGCGTACAAGCTTACGCTGTTGAGGCGGAACTTTCCGACTTTGCACAAGTGGAGAAGATGCTGAAGGAGATTGACGCTCTTGGCGTACAAATTGACATCGTGTTGAACAACGCAGGCCTACAAATCGGCTATCGCGTTGACTATTTCAACACGCCTATCAACGACTACGTAGAGAGTTTCAAAATCAACACTGTGGCACCAGCCATGATCTGCTATCACTTCTTGCCAAAGATGATTGAACGTGGATTCGGACGCATTGTCAACACATCAAGCGGCATCCGTTTGGAGCCAGAGCAAGCAGGCTATTCTGCCAGCAAGGCTGCTCTGGACAAGATCACCATCGACCTTGGCTCTAAATTGAACGGAACAGACGTGACAATCAACCTTGCCGATCCAGGTTGGTGTCGTACAGACTTGGGTGGACCAAACGCACCAAACGCACCAGAAAGCACCATCCCTGGTATTTTGGTAGGTGCCTTCATCGACGACAAGAAGTCTGGACGTTGGTTCCCTGCTCAAGATTTCTGCGGAATGTCTCTCGACGAGGCTGTAGCAAAAGCAGAAAAAGAGTACAGCACTCCATACTAATTTAGGAATTCGAAAATTTCACAACATTCAAAATCACACCGATGGACTAACAATCCATCGGTTTTTTTATTATTTTAGGAAGCTTAGCTTTTTAAAACATCTACACACATACCCTCATTGTTGAAAATTAAAGAACACCCAAGATCCGTTTTTCCATTCTAAATATTGTTCTTATGGATAAATAAGCGTAATTTAGTGAACTTTTATTTGGACACAAAAACGAACCAACATGATACAAAACACATTGTTAACAAGAGAGAAACTCTTGCTCTCTCTGCTTTTATTATTAATATGCAACCTATCCATGCAAGGACAAAAGAAAAACCTTGTTTGGAGAGAAGATTTTGGAGTAGCTGCAGACTCCGTGCGAATGGACTTTGCAGATCCTAAACACACCATGCCTGGACACAAATGCAATCTGGACACAGCCGTATCCGTCAACGACGGAACGTATGCCATCATGAGCAGTACGGCTTGGGCGTTTCCTGGCAATCCTTCTCAACGATTCTTCAAAATGGGAAGAGACCACACGGGCAACAAAGATGGAGCCATGCTTGTTGTTAACACTGACGGAAGAATGGTGGACAAAGTCATTTATGAGCAATCCATCGATTTTCCTCTATGCTCAGCCAACAAATACCACTTTTCGATGTTCGCTGCCAGCATCACATCTTTCACATGCTTGCAAGCCTCTTTGGAAATCGTCGTTCTCGGAAACGGCACTGAGATAATCGCTCGAAAAGAGACGGGCGACATTCCTTGGTGGGAATCTGTGAATGAGATGGACAAATATTCAGAGGATCCTATGACCGTCCGTCAATGGGAAGAATATGGCGTCGACTTCGACTCTGAAGGTTACAAAAGCATCACCATCCAAATCATTAACCGTGCAAAGTGTACGGAAGACGGCAGAGATCCTGCCACATTACAAGATTGGGAAGGTTGCGACGCTGGTAACGACTTCGCCATCGACGACATTTCCCTTTACAGATACGACCAGGACGAGGTGCCCGAAACCGAAGTTGCCTCAACGACCGTAACAAGTCAAAACAAACTCAACGCAGACTGCATCTACACCTCCAGCTATAGCATTCCTCTTACAACTTTGGAAAGTTGGCAGAAAATTTATCCTTCCGTATATTTCTTATGGCAAGTGAGCGAAGACGGTCACACTTGGGCAAACATGGAAGCACAAAGCGGCGTCAACAAAATGGAGATGGAGACCGAGGCCGATGCGACAAAGACATTGCGCTACAGAGTCATCATCACTGGAGGCATGACAGAAGCGGAAGGCAAGGAAGTGGCCTTGCAGATTGCAGAAAAAGGCGGTCCTGACGACGGTTGCTACAAATATTCCATTTCCAACACGTTGGCCGCAGCCAAAATGCAAGCAGACTGTTCTTACAACAGCAATTTAAAGAAAATATGGGTGGAGGACTTCGGATCACTCGATTCATTCGCCACAAAAGCATACAACGGAGTCGGACCCAACATGAAACTTTTCGACAAAGAGACCGACACCGAATTCAAAGCCATGATGTACACCGTCAGTTCGGCCGCCGACACAGCCATCTATATCGAAAAGTCATGGAACAAATACCCTGAAAAAGATGCGAAAGGCTTGGCTAAAACGCATAACAATGCCTATCTATATATGCGTTTTGCAAAGGCAACCGCCACTGCGTCTGAAAATGTTTTGATAGACAAAGCTATCAACGGCCCGTTCTGTAATTGCAAATCATTCTTATTCTCCTTCTCGGCTTGCAATCCTGGCGGGCAATGGACAAATGTGCAATTCATAGGAAGAATAATCGATGAAGAAGGCAACATTTTAGGAGAAGAGACCTTCAAAGTCAGAGGTTCGGAGAATGGCAAGGCATGGAGTCACAACACTGTGGCTTTTGACATACCAAAGAATTACAAGAAGAGCATTCACGTCCAAATCATCAACGACAATCCTGAGGATTACGCAAGATTGGCCATCGACAATCTCGAAGTGGCTATCTGCGGCGACATCTTGCCAGAAGCAACTGTCGGCATAGACAAATCCACCCTCACCTATTTGTCTGGATTCGATTGTTCGGAAGAACCGTACCATACATTCGGAGCACTCAACACTACCGAATGGAAACACCAATTTCCTGATTTCGGATGTGCATGGCAATACTCCATAGACGGAGGTGAAAATTGGGAATACTACGCAACAGGCGTTGAGCAAACCTACGACAACGGGGAAGGCGGATTGACCGAATTTCGTGCCATCTTTGCCGAGACGGAAGCTATTGCCGAAGAGATTGCCAAGCAAGGCAAGCCAAGCGATCCTTGCGACGCATTTGTTTTTTCCAATTCCATCGGATTAGACTGCAAACTTTTAGGTTGCAAGGCACCTGTTTTTGCCTTCTCAAGCAAAGACACTGTCGACATTTGTAACGACTCGGAAGAGAAAGTCTCACTCAGCGTTGAGAAAAAGAACAACACCAACGTAGATGGATTCAATTGGTTCACTTCTCCTGCAGGCAAAAACACATGGAACTTGTTGGAATCAGAGAAAGCATTGACGATAAATGTGTTGCCTAACGAATCCACTGATTATCTTTTCATTGCAACAAATGACACTTGTCATTCCGATTCCATCTTTGCCAGAATCAATGTCCACGAAGCAATCTCCCTTGAAATGATCAAAGACACAACTCTTTGCATAAACAGCGACTTGGATTTAAAGGCTACCGTGTTATCTGGAGAGCCAACACTATTCGTTTGGAATAACGTTGCCGGAAAAGAGAATTCCATTTCCTTAGAAGGACTTACAGAAAAGCAAACAGTCACGCTATCGGCAACAGATGAAGTCTGCACCTCAAAAGAGATGGAAATCAACATCAACATTGAAGATTCGGTTCGCATCGATATCTCTATCGATAAGACTGATATATGCATGGGCGAAGATATCACACTGACAATCAATACAAAAGAGGACGACAGCAAAGTTTACTCTTTGAAAAAATCAGAATATGGTTTGCTAAGCAACATGGTCATCAGTCAAACCATCACCGAAAAGCCAGAGAATCCGACCCTCTTCACCCTTACTGGAACCTCCAAATATTGTCCAAAGGTTGAAAAATCGGTAAATGTAGAGATCAATGAGATTCCTTCGGCTCCAACGGGAACTCTAAGAATAGACTATTTGACATCCGATGAAGAAAATGGATCATTCAAAAATCTTTTGGAACAAAATCCTAATGCAGTTGTGATGGAACCAGAGTTCACCTACCAATGGTACGATGCTCAAGAGCAACCTATCAGCAGCGTTCCAACCCCAAATGTTCCAGCCGCAGACAACACGGAAGACATATCCTATACATTCTTTATTGATCGAACTTCCCCCAAAGGGTGCGTCAGTCAAAAGGCTAAAGTTGTAGTCAACATATTCTCAGCTCCTGCTCCTTTGACCAAAGACTTGGAATACTGTCTCAACGAGCCTGCAGAAAAACTAACCGCAGAAATTTCCATTGCGGGAAACAACTCTGCAGAGGATTTCAACTTAATATGGTACGCTTCCAAAGAAACAACTACGGCTTTGACGGAAGCCCCTACCCCAAGCACGGAAGAAGAAAGCAGTACGACTTACTACGTTTCACAAAAACATAAGACAACGAATGCTGAGAGTGGTCGTATCCCGTTAACAGTTACGGTTCACAAGGTTGACAAGCCTATCTTAGGCGAAAACAAAACATCTTACTGCAAAGAGGATGAGACCCTCCCTTTGGTAGCCACCGCAACAAGCAGTAGCAACACTTTAGTATGGACGCTCGACGGAGAGAAAACCTCTGCCAATAGTATCAACACTTATGTAAATGCCACGACGACATACAATTACAAAGTACATCAAGCATACAGCATTGCAGAGAATCATATCTGCGAAGGTCCAGAAGAGAGCATCGACATCACCGTCACAAGCGTAAAAGCTCCAACAGGAACCTTCAGTGTCAACTATACTCGATTAGAGGCTGAGAATAACAATGGCCTTTTCGCTAACAATCTATTGGCACAAGATGAGAATGTAGCTAAAGCAGACGACAATCATACACTACTTTGGTACAATGAGAATAAAGAACTGATTGGAGAGACCGCTCCAACTCCAACCTATGATGCCAATTGGGAAGCCGGTCAAGTCATCAACTTCACCTATTATGTAGCGCAAAGGGAAAACGGCAGCAATTGTATAGGAGAAATGAAGGAGGTCACCGTGTCAATCAATGATGCACCAACCCCTATCGTTTCCAACTTAGACTATTGTCTTCACGGAAAGTCAATCAATCGTAGTTTCGCAGAAGATTTGATGAGCGTGGCAAGCATCAACACTATTCCTGGCGGCGATCCGATCTCCCACTATCGCTTAGTATGGTTCGATACGGAGGATGGATACAAGACCAACATCAACTCTGGCAGCAACGAGCCTATTCGTGTCATAGATACTGAAATCGAGGGAGAGCAATACTTCTATGTATGTCAAATAAATACGCTTACGGAGGCCATCAGTACTCCTTCTAAAATCAAGGTGACCATCCATCCTTTGCCAAGCATCACCACTAAAGTCATTCCAACGGAGTGTAGTTACGACGGTGAAATCATCGAAATTGACTTGAACAACGGTTTGGACCACACAAACGACGCCATTGCCTACGATGTTGAATTCTTCTCAACGGGAACATTGACAGAAAGCATCAATGCAATTGTCAAACAAGCTGGATCCTATTACGCGATGGGACACTACTCTCCAATAGAAGGGTTGACTTGCTACTCTGAGCCTCAAAAATTGACCGTCGAGATTCAAGAGTTGAGCACACCTATCATCGCAGCAGATGCAACCGTTTGTCCTGGATCAACCGTCACATTAGAAGCTTCGGCAACAAGTCAAAACACGGATGGACTCATTCAATATAGTTGGTCTTGCAGCAAACCCAATGTTCTTCCATCGAACAACAACTATCAAATAACGACAAGCAACCTTTCGGAGAATTACGGAGAAACTTATTCTTTCACCGTAACTGCTTCATCCGGTATTTGCCAGAAAGAGAGTGCCCCTCATACTGTAACCATTGGAGATGCTCCATTGGAAGGTTCATTGGTAATCACAGAAAGTGGCGTTGATCAACCAATCGGCGTTGTATCTTCTCAAGAGAACAATGAATTTTATGCTTGTGGAGGCGATTTGACCTTCACGACAGACTTCACAACGACAACAGGCAATTACCTCTGGTCCAACGGACAAGTTGGAGCGACCGTCACTGAGACAGGCTTGGAAGGCGACAAGACCTACAAATTGTCATTCACCAACAAATGTCCTACCTCAGTAGAATTCACCATCCATACCATTCCAGTAAGCCTCTTCAACGAATTGCAAGATTTCAACGGATGCGAAGGAGAAGCTCTCGCTAAAACATTGGAGGTGAACTGCAAAGAGGAGAACTATCAAGTGACATGGAAGATGCCTAACGGTCAAGCCCAGACAAGCAACGGCAAAGCTGGATGCACCATTGCCATCGACAAGACTTCAATGTCCGACAACGGAACTTTTGAATATGAGGTGACCAACAGAGCTTGCAAAATCAACGGTTCGTTTGAGGCCAAGGTCAAAGAAGCCATCAAATTTGAGGCCAGCGAGACCACTATTTTGGAGAGAGGCAGAGACACCACCCTCCGCATCAACTTCACGGAAGGCAAGCCTCAACTCGTTGAGTGGAAAGAGAATGGTTCTACTGTTAACTTAGAAGATGAATATACTATTCGCACCATAACAGAAGACCACACTTATGAAATCACCATGAGCGATCCGAACTATTGCGACACGAAGACAAGCATGAACATCCTTGTTGACGCATCACTTGTTTTGTCAACAACACTAAAAGACAGCATTTGTGCAACAGAAAGCACAACATTGATAGTTGACACGACAGGAACGGGAGCTTGCAGAGACCGGAACAAAACCTGTACATTGGTCATCACTGAAAATAACATGGGGGCCATCAAAGACGTCACCAACCAAGCCCGATTGGAGAATGGTGTATATAAAATGGAAGTCTCCCCTACGCAAGACGCCACATATACGGCCACGTTGACTTACGGATCTCAGAAGAAAGAGAGCAGCAACTCCATCATCGTTCTTCAACCCATTGAGATAAAGGAGATTCCGCAGCCATCTGTTTGTGGAGATGAGTCCATTTCTTTCGAAATTGTAGTTTCTCCAAGCGAAGCTACAATTGAATGGGAAGAGGACGAGAGCATTCGTGGAGATAGATTTGGCAACGCCATAACCGTCGCACCTACCTTCTCCATCGGAAACAACCACAAGGAGATGCATGCCTATAACTTCACCGTTAGTTATGCATTCTGCACCCCTAAGACGGGAACCGTAAACGTCAGTGTCGATGAACCGCTCTCCTACGGTTATATCAGTGGTGATAAAATCATCTGTATAGGCAACAGCACCAATCTGTCCGCTTCCAGTTTCGAAGCATCTTCTTATGTTTGGAACAATGCCGATAGTTCAACCACATCCTCTATCAATGTTGCTCCAGACACGACCACCCTCTACACCGTAGATATGACAAGAGGAAAATGTACGGCAAAAGCTGAATTCTTACTGAATGTAGCCAGCCTTCCTGTCATACTCTCCATCGACTCAGTTGGCATCCGATCTCGTTTTATCAAGACGGAATCAGGTCCAGGAACTCAACCTTTCAATTACTGGGTTGACAACAAAGAGGCAAGCGAGAATGCGTTGATAAACGATTTGACTTTCTCCAAACACATTGCCTATGTGGAAGATGCCAATGGCTGCAAAACAGAAATGGAATTTAAGATGGGAGCTCCAACACTTCAATTCAAAAATTTCTTCTCCCCTAATGGCGATGGCATTAACGACACATGGGATATTGCTTCTCTTGAAGAACTTTATCCAAATGCCACCATCAAAATCTTTGATCGCAACGGAAAGCTCATCTTTGAAAGCACAGCGGCTGAAGGTTCATGGGATGGCACATACAACGGAAAACTTATGCCATCGACAGACTACTGGTATGAAATCAACATCCAGGAAATTAAAAAACTCTACGTTGGCCACTTCACGCTGATAAGGAGTAATTAATAAAGGTGACCTCTATAAATTGATTAAGAGGGATTTTGAGATTTTTTGGCTTTGCCCAAGTTGCTTCCGTTTCAGGACACAAAACAAAAAGGGCTCCCCTATCAGTAATGAAGGAGAGCCCTTTTTAGTATTAGACTAATAATAAAACGATTTTATGCCATTTCACTCCGGCTCAAAATAAATCATCCCAACGTTGCCAAGAAATCTTCGTACGACATCAGCTTCGTACCATTCTTTGCAGCTTTCTGTAATTTCGAACTACCCGAATTAGGATCGGCACAAACCAATATATCCAAATCTTTCGTGACAGAGTCTTTCACCGAATACTTACCACTTGCCATAGTCGTCAACTCACTTCGAGAATAACCAGGACATGCTCCTGTAAAACATACACTTGGGCCTTCTGCGACTTGAGGTTCAGCCATTTCATCAATGCTTTTGAACATGAAGTATTTTCTCAAACTTTCAATCTCGCTTGCATACGACGACAAGAACTCCAACAAAGCTGTGGCTGTTGTGTCTGCATATCCATCGATGGCTACGATATCTTCATATTTCAACGACAATATATCGTCCAAAGTTTTATTCCCCAACTGATTGAGTTTCTTCTCATCAAAAAGTTTCAAATCGAAAGTCGCCAAGAATTGAGCCGCTGTAATAGGTTGAGAAAGTGCATCTCGCATCTGTGCATAAACCTTCTCTCCATTTACTCCCCCTGCATACTTGTTGAAGACCGTTCTATCGTCCCCCACACACATCTCCAAGAAGTCCTCAACAGGGAGACTGATCTCTTCCAAATTCTTCAAGAAAGCTTCGCCCGCCCCTTTGACATCAAAGACTTTGAACAAACGGCCATAGCGATGCCCCACCTTCTTCGGACAAGTTGGCGAGACACAAACAGGTATGCCAGAATCGTTGACAACCACCTCACCTCCGCAAACAGGACATATAGAGGGAACCTCAAAAGCATTTTTCTTCGGATGAAGCACTTTGTCAACCTGAGGGATAATCAAGCCATGCTTAGTCATAATGACCTCCGCACCTTCATAAACGCCCAACTCGTTCATAATATTCACGTTAGACAAACTTGCCCTTGACACAGTCGTACCCTCCAACTCCACAGGTTCCACCTCGGCCACAGGACCGAAGAACTTACCCCTCAGTTGCCAAACAATCTTTTTGATCGTGGTGACAGCCGACTGACAATTAGGCTTGTAGGCCACATTGTTCAATGGCGTATGACGCATCAAATCATCTTTGTTCACCTTGTTTTGCTTGATGACGATACCATCGCAAGGAATCTCTCCGTTAGGCTCCAATGAATCTTTCCATTGTTTAAGGCCTTCCAAAGTAGGATTCAGTTCATAACGAGGAATGTCAAAGCCACACTCTTTCAGAAACTGCAACTTCGACGCTTCTGAAACATCTTGTTTATTATCGTTATCAAACAAGTCGTAAGCTATAAAATTAAGTTTGTCGCAATCAGAGCCATCCAAACGCTTAATGATGCCAGCCGCCATATTTCTTGGATTCTTCCCCTCTTTGAAATATTTCTCAAAAGTAGAACGGAACATCACCACCTCACCACGGACACAACCGTTGAAGTTCACACCCAAACTCATAGGAACCCCTTGTACCTTAGTAACATTGGATGTTGTATCATCGCCATACTCACCATCGCCACGAGAACGCACATAAGCCAGTTGGCCATTACTATAAGTAAGAAGTTGGCCATTACCATCAATTTTCAATTCGGCGACAAGATCATTATGAGGATGTTTGCTCCACCACTGAGCCATCTCTTCATCGGTGTTACATTTTTCGAGCGTACCCATCGTGGCGTCCAGTTTATACTTTGTTGATACGCCCTTCAAATCACTACCGATCACATTGCCAAGAAGTTCAGAATCAGGTTGTTCCCTCTTCAATTTTGCTATCAAAGCATCATAATCAGAATCGCTAATCAACTCATTACCTTGATAATAAGCATCGGCATATCTTTTTATTTCTAATTCAAGTTCCGTCATCGAGCTAACTTTATAATTTAAATCATATCAAACGTATAGGATGTTGTCATAAAACAACCAACTGCCATATAGGACAAAAGTAAAAAACATCTCGGAGATTTTCAAGAGAGAGAGGAGAATGGATGAAAGATAGGGTTACATACCATCATAGCAACAAGCATGAAATTATTTTCATTTCAACCTCTTTTGTTCTGCCTCAAACTGTTCAATGAAATGAAGCTCAACCGGAGAAAGTTCAAATTGCGTCCTTTCCTTAAACTTATCGTATTCCATATCAGCCTTTTGCTTTGCTATTTCATCTGATATAGTTCCTGCATGAGTCAACAATTCCATATCAAACATTTTTAGGGCCTCATCCAATTTGTTAATCCAGTCCTTCATATACATAGGCTTATGACTCTTCGCCTGTAGTTCAGCAAAGTCAAGATAGAAACTAACTATACGATTCAGTGTATCTTTCTCATCTTCTGATAGATAATTTTTTGCGAATTCTGCATCGCTTTTCTTGGGCATCATTCCATTCCATGAGGTGAGTCCCATAAAATTTTTCTGAGCATCAGCTCTATCGTGTATAACCTCGGCTGCCGTTCGGCCATGAACTGCATAATGCATTTTGTTTTGAACGGTCTTAAAGAAATTCTGTGTGTATTCGGTTCTTGGATCATAGTCGATGCTAAGGGCATATATCTCAAGCACCTTTCTGTAGAACACCTTTTCAGACGAACGAATATCACGAATGCGAGCCAACAACTCATCAAAATAATTGCCACCTCCTGCTCGTTTTAGCAGATCGTCGTTCATTGCAAAGCCTTTGATGAGGTATTCTCTCAATATATTGGTCGCCCACATGCGGAATTGCACTCCACGATATGAATTGACACGATAGCCTACACTAATTATGACATCGAGATTGTAAAAGGCAATATTTCGTTCCACCTTACGACCGCCTTCAAGTTGAACTGTTGCAATTTTTGCAACAGTTGCCTCTTCGTCAAGCTCCCCACTCTCGAAAATATTCTTTATATGTCTTGATATAGTCGATTTATTACGTTGGAATAGTTCCGCCATTTGGTCGATCGACAACCATACCGTTTCATTGACAAGTGTAACTTCTACCCTTGAACTGCCATCGGCAGCCTGATATAATAATATTTCTCCGTTATTTTGCATTGCGCTATTTTATACAAAATTATGTTATCTACACTACGGTAAAGTTACAAAAATAATTTTTGAAATCAACATCAGAAATCACCTATCAAAACCAATTCAACGCTGTTGATTTTGATTTGTTTGCGGCGTTTGTGTGCTCATTTTAGAAAATTCTAAAATCATTTGTCCAATATGGCTCTATTTCTAAAATTTTGTTATTTTTGAGTGAATAAAAATATCCTCTTTACGGAGGGTGAAATTTTAAACATTTCGAAGAATTTTCCTTTCGGGGAAGTGAAACATAGATTGAATTTTACATATTATTAATCAAAGCGATAGCTATTTCGGATAGTCCAGAAACGTGAGAAATTTCAATGACTAAGTTACATCGAAGATATAGTTACGCCGCGTCATAGCGTGGCGGTAACTTATCTGGTGTAACTGGGCACTTCTCACGGCCTCTGGACTAGGGTAAGCGAAACCACGCTTACTTTTTGTCCAGAGGCCGACAACTTTTAGAGAAGGTCCAACTAACTCCGGTAAGATGCTGTGGCGATAAAATGGACGTAGGCGTATGGCACAGAAGATAGACCGTGCGGCACTGGCGCAGCGTATCCGTGAGTTGGAGGGTTTATCTTCTGATGAGCGCAGTGCGTTGTTGGAGTTGCTGCACACGAAGAAGTATGGCTTGGTTTGGGAGAACAAGCCCGAAGACGTAGAAGAACGTTTGAGAGAGAATCTGCCTGTTTTGGAGGAGGTGACGGAACGACACATCTTGTCGGATGCCCCCGACGCACCCAACCACATCCTGATCGAGGGCGATAATCTGGAGGCGCTGACCGCCTTGACCTACACCCACGAAGGAAAGATTGATGTGATATATATTGATCCACCGTATAACACTGGAAATAAGGATTTTGTCTATAACGATGCCTACGTCGATTCGGAGGATTCCTATCGTCATAGCAAATGGCTCTCGTTCATGCATAAGCGTTTGAAGATTGCCAAACGATTGTTGTCTGATAAAGGTGTGATTTTCATCTCTATTGATGACAATGAACAGGCAAATTTGAAATTGATGTGTGATGAGGTGTTTGGATTAAGAAATTTTGTAGCAGAATTTATTTGGAAGAAAAAGCAAGGTGGTGGTAATGATTCTGGTTTTGTAGTTACAGAGCATGAGTATGTACTTTGTATTGCAAATAACATTTCAAAACTTGTAATGGGATTGGATAAAAGTTATGTGTTAGATGATAAACTTTATCCATTTAAAGATGAGAAAGGTGAGTACGGATTAGTTACCTTAGATAAAGCATCTATCCAAATTAGTCAGTCTTTGATTTTTGATATTATTGGTCCCAATGGAGAAAAATACTATCCTCGCATTGTGAATGGAAAGCAATCGTGTTGGCGTTGGAGTAAGGCAAAGGTGGAAAGTCAGTACGATGAACTTGTTTTTAAGAAAGGAAAGGTTTATACCAAATACTATCGACCAAAAGAAGGTGTGACACCTAAAAGTTTGTTGATAGATGCGATATATGGAAGAACGGAAAGTGGAAATGATGATATAAAACAAATATTTGGAGTAAAGCCATTTGGCTATCCGAAACCTATATTGTTGATTAGACATATATTATCTATTTCGTCCATTGAAAAAGACAATTCCATCATCCTAGACTTCTTCGCCGGCTCCGGCACAACCCTTCATGCCACGATGCAGTTGAACAAAGAAGATGGCGGACACCGTCAGTGTATCTTGGTGACGAACAACGAGAATAATATATGCGAGGAGGTAACGTATGAAAGAGCCAAGAGAGTAATAAAAGGCTACAATGCAAGTCTGAGTAGTAATGAGGAATTATACAATAAAAAACTCACGCTTAAAGACCTCAAAAAAGCAAATGAATTTATTGAGGAAATGGAACTCGCCCAACAAACAGCATCAGAAGATTATGATGAGGTAAAGAGTGAATTTAAGGATGGCGTTCTTAAAGTCATTGGTTCAAAGAAGGGGGAGCACTTTGTGGATGGGCTAACTGAAAATTCTTTGCGTTATTATCGGACGAAGCTTTTGCCACGAGAATCGTCAGTTACATGTATGCGAAATTTTATGGCGTCAAGTGTGGATTTGTTGTGCATTAAAAACGATTTGTACGAAGAGCAATCCAACTTTGGCTCTATTCGTTTGAATTCGAAGTATGCTCGATACTTTGCAAATGCAGAAAAGCAAATGCTTGTTATATTCAATGACATGGCAATAGAGAGCCTTGTAGAAGAAATCAAAAAGATGTCAGACAATACGCATATCTCAGTTTATGTATTCTCTGTAAATAACTATGCAATGGAGGCAGATTTTGAAGATGTGGCAGACAAAGTTTCTTTGTGTGCTCTCCCTGCTGCGATTTACAATGCATATTTGAAGGTTTTGCCAAAGAAAAATCATATAGAAAATGCTAAAGAGTCTGAATCTGAAGCAATAACCAACGAAGAGGAGGGGCAACTATGAAGCTAAAGCAATATCAAGAAACTGCCATCAAAGAGCTTGTATATAGTGTATTCAAGCAATTGGACATTGATGGCGTGAGACGTAAAATCGTTTTTAAAGCACCTACGGGAGCGGGTAAAACGGTGATGATTACCGAGACCATGTGCAGAGTGCATGAAACGATAGCCGATAGTGATTGTCAATATAATCGTGTGGCGTATATATGGATTGCTCCCAATGCACTTCATATTCAAAGTTACAAAGGCATGAAGAATGCTTTTACTGACACGAAACGTCTTTCCCCGATTGTTTATGATGAAATTGAGTTGAGTGAAGATTCGTATATCAAGCCTGGCGAAGTCTTTTTTGTCAATTGGCAGAGCATCAATAAGACAAAGAATGTAATGGTGCGAGGGTCAGAGCAGGCTTGTTCTATATATGATGTTATTAGAAGAACTTCGGAGGAACATAATATTCCGATTGTTTGTATTATTGACGAGGAACACATGTTCGCAGGAGAGAATGCAAAGAAATCGGAAAAGGTTTTGTCTCAAATTAATCCCAAAGTTGAAGTTCGTATTAGTGCCACCCCAAAAACAACCGATTATGATGATTTGGTAAAGGTGGATAGGTCGCAAGTCATCAACGAAGGTATGATTAAAATGGGCATCTCCTTAAATCCTGCCGTACGAGGAGATAAAACAGAAGAAGCTCTTAATATTTACTTGTTAGGCGAGGCTTTGAAAAAACGGAAACAGTTGGCAGATGCCTACAAGCAGTTAGGAATCAACATCAATCCGTTGTTGTTGATTCAATTGCCCAATGACAATGTTGAGGCTTTGACTCAGGACGAGGTGGCATTGAAAGATTCTTTGTTGCAGGTGCTTGATGTCATGCACCAATCAAGTGTGGAAAATGGGAAGGTGGCTGTATGGTTATCTGGCGAAAGAAAGAACTTGGAAGGAATTGAAAAGAATGATTCTCTTGTTGACGTTTTGATATTCAAACAAGCAATAGCAATGGGATGGGATTGTCCGAGGGCGGCAGTCTTGTTGATTTATAGAAAGCTTAGCAGCGAGTCGTTTACGATTCAAACGGTTGGTCGAATTATGCGAATGCCACAACAACGTTTTTACAATAATCCCATACTCAACATGGGGTATGTCTATACGGATCTTAGTGCAGATGTGATAAAGATTGAGGCTGACAGCATTGATTACATTTCTATGCAACAAGCCGTTCGCAGAGATGGTTTGACGAACATCACCTTGAAGTCGTATAAGGAGGAACGTTCTAATAAAGAGAATAATGTGTTGCGAGCCGATTTCAAAAAAGTATTGTTCGACTATTTTGTGAATGAGTGGACACTGCAGAAGCAAGGTTCTTTGGTCTTTTCGTGGGATGATGACGGAAATGCCAATGTTAGTCCTCAGAGTAAAATTGAGGAAAATAGAAGAGTTGCCTCAAATCATATTATATTGAACATTACAAGTGTGCAGGTTGACATCCCAACGGATATGAATATTATAGATGAAGAAGGTGTTATTCAAACCCAAAACAAAACGGGATTTGCACGAACTCCTTTTGAACTTAAAAAAATTTTCGAGAGGTTTTGCTCGCAGATGCTTAATGGATGGTCTAAATCTCAATGTGCTAATCATTTGGAAAATGGGTTGTTGGAAGCTATGGAACAATTATTCGAAATATTCGAGACGGATGCTTATAAGGTGATCTGCAGTAAACAAAATATGCCCAAATTCGCCGATATTGTTGGCAGAGCATTGGCATATTACAAGAAAGAGGTAATGCCTAAAAAGCTCAAGGCGAATAGAGGCTTCATTCCATTCTTCTGGAGTTTGCCTGAACTTCGCACATATAAAGATTCTGTATATCAAGGAAAATTAGATGTTAAAAACCATGCACTTTTGCCTTATTATGAATTGAACAGAGTGTCATCTCCAGAACAGAAATTCACTAAGTTTTTGGAAGAAAATTCAGAGAATATAGATTGGTGGTATAAAAATGGAGATAATGGTTCTGAACATTTTGCGGTTAAGTATGAGAATAGTCAGAAGAAAAATGCTTTGTTCTTTGTTGATTATATCGTCAGAATGAAGGATGGAAGAATTTTCCTCTTTGACACAAAATCTGAAAATAGCGATTCGGAAGCTCCTTACAAGCATAATGGACTTATTGATTATATGGAGGAGGATGATAATAAGGATTTGAATCTAAAGGGTGGCGTTATAATTGAGCATAATATGAATTGGATGTATTCCTCATATAGAATTGAAAACACAACAGACTTGACAGGCTGGGATTCTTTCCATCCTGATTTAGTATAAAAACGATTGACCAATGGCAAAAGGATTAGACGGAACATTTTTGAACTACGGCATCCGCAAGGACGACATGGAAATTGTGCAACGAGTGTGCGAGGATGACGGTGTCGATTTCGAGTGGGTGAAAGAGGAAGTGCTTCGGTGCTACCAAGACCGTAAGAATAACAACATCGACATGGAGGAAGAGAAGGAAGTGTCGAAACTGCTGAAGCAGGCTTTGAAAAGCATCAACAACTAAGGCTTATGATCATACAACGAATTAAAGCAGAATACTATAAGACCTACAAGTCGCTCGATTTGGATCTGTCGGTCGAAGCAGACCGCCCCATCATCTTGATCGGTGGTCAGAGCGGTGGCGGTAAAACCACCTTGTTCGAGGCTATCTATGGGGCATTGTATGGCTTGGAAATCACTACGGAAAAGGAGTTCAAAGAACTGTTCAACGTTGGTGTGCAGGATTACGTGGACAAGTCCATCGTCTTGGAAATATATTTTTCGGGCGAAGTCTTGAACACGACAAAGCAATATTGCATTTGTCGAACTTATAAAGTCATCAACGGCAGGGTGGTGGAGAATGTGAAACTCTGTTTCGATTCTAACACCTACACCTATGGAAGCGCTACGCCTGAAAAGGTCAAAGCGGAGAACCAGAAGGTTGTCAACAAAATCATTGACGCGAACCTGCCCAAAGAATTGAGCAACTACTTCTTGTTCGATGCCATGAATGCCAGCAAATTGGTGAAAGAGAATCAAATCAACAACTTGATTCAGAAGAATATCAATTCGGTCATGCGTTTCAATCGCTATCAAAAGATGGAGAAGGCGGCTTCTTCGTTGTTGGAAGAAGAGAAGGCAAAACGTCTGGAGAACGAGCAGCAGGAGAAGGAGTATAAGCAGTTGGTGGCAGATATTGACAATCTTACGATAGAACTTGACACACACCAAAGTCGCTATGAGAAGGCACTGCTTTATTCAGCGGACAATAGGCAACTATATGAGTCGTTAAAGCAGGGAGAGAACGACGAGGCTATTAACAAGGGGAAGATTGCACAGATTCAACGAAAGGTGGACAACCTAATTGATTCGGAACGCTCTTATCGTGATAGCGTTGATGCGTTGGTGAAAAACTTGGAGACGGACGTGGTGATGGTGAAATTGGCCGACACATTGAAAAGCGAGGTGGAGTTGATCCTTTCGTCTAAGTCGCAAACCGAAGTTTCCCGAAAGACCATCTACGACGAGGTGCAGTTGAAGGATATTTCCCAAAAGATAATCGCCATCCTGACCAGACGTCATCTGCTGAATCAAGAGATAACGGTGGATAGTTTGGTGAAGGATTTGCAATACGAGCAGGAGGATAATGATGTCGTGCATGACCGATATTCGTTTCTTTCCGATTCGGATTTGACGGCTCTGAGAGCTTTGAGTCAGACGGCTGTAAACTGTTTTCTTAACTTGAACGAAAAGAAGGATGGTTTGGAGATTGAGTTGGAAGACCTTCCGAACTGGGAACGAGAGATTCAATTGCTGCAAGGACAGTTGAATGGCACCGATTATACCCTTATTGCAGAGTATGAGAAGAATGAACGTGAGATTGCAGAATTGAAAAATAAGATAGTCGATACGAAAAATAGGATAGAGACGCTACAGAGGAGGAAGTCGTCTTTTGACTTCCAAGTTTCAAATAGGCCCGATCCGAAATACGACCTTTTGTGCAAGTTGCCACAATTCTTCAAGGATTTGAACAACAAGTTGTTGCGACATCGTAAGCAAAACATAGAGCGGAGAATGAAGGAGTGCTTGAACAAGAATTTGGTCGTCTATCGAGACATGATAGGACGTGTCGAACTCTCGCAGAACGACAACAATATCTCTTTCAAAATGTTCCATGTCAGGGGCAATGAAATCTCGCTGAATCAGTTGAATGCAGCGAGCAAGCAGATGGTGATGCAGGTGTTGCTGAAGGTCTTGTATGAGTTGGGCGATTACGAACCGCCTGTAATGATAGACACCGTGATGGGCGTGCTCGACAAGGCAAGCCGCGAGACGATCATTCAGAACTATTTCCCTGACTTGGCAAAGCAGACTATCTTGTTGAGTACAGACACGGAGATAACGGTGGAGCGTGACTTTGAGAAGGTGGCTTCGTTCATTTCCAAGACCTATACGCTCCATCGTGACTTGGAGGAGCAATGCACAACCATAACAGACGATTATTTTGGCGAAAGAAAGGAGGACTACTGCGATGATTGAAGTGAAAATTGACGGTGTCAGAGAAATTGAGGGCATCGAGGAGAAACTCAGCGAGTTGAAAAGCTTGATGGAGCAAAAACTCAATCTGAGGGAGTATTCAGGCAACATTCGTACCGTAACGCTTCCGATGACCACGGTCAAGCGTACGTGTATGTTGGTGGGCTTGAGCAGGACGGAACAGCGTCCAATTGAAAGGGTGAACGAAATTGTCATGTCCAAAAACAACACGCCTTATCCGGCTTCCATCTTCTCGAAAGAGAGGGTGAAAAGCACGATTGTGGCTTTGATCAAACTTCGCTACCATGATTTGGACATTGACTTGGCTAACTCAACCATGGTGGGCAAAATTTTGGGTTACGAGATGCTGCAGGGACGTGACATGTTGTTGCGTGAAGGTGTGATTGACGATTGGTTGTTGTGCTCGTCCAGTTCGAAAGTGAGTGCAGTGAATGAAATCCCAAGGTTGATGTTGAGGCTTGGCGTGTATGACAACGGAATAGACGCCTTCATGGACATGAACGGCAAGTCTGTCTCCAATACGCAAACCATCATAGCGGGTGCTACGGGTTCGGGCAAGTCCAATCTGTTGGCCTTGTTGATGAACCAAATGAGGGAGCAGTCGGTGGAGAGCAGTTATCCTGTGAACTTCCTTTTCTTCGACTACAAAGGAGAATTTTCCGACCCAGCCAATTCGTCATGGCTGTTGAAATTCAACACCGATGAAAAGGCAATTCTACGCCCCATCGAGAAACCTTTGCCATTTACCCCTTTCAAGGATTTCACGGGCAAGACCATCAATGAGGTGAACCTCTATGCCACCACCATGTCAAAGGCGCTTTGTGCCATGGGCGATGCGAAGATTAGTGCCAAAATGGACGACCGACTTGCTCAGTCCATCATCGAAGCATACAAGGCGAAGAAGTTCAAACCCATTACTTTTCAAGAGATTTTGGACAACTATACAAAATTGATGACTGACCCTTCAAATGCGGATAGCGTAACCTCTTCTCTGAATCAGATAATACGGGCTAATCTTTTCTCTGAAACAGATGAGATTGACTTGATTAAAGATTGCTACATCATTGATTTGAATCCTTTCCCGAAAGAAGGTGCGATTGCAAAAGCGATTGTCTATTTCGTTATTTCCAAAATCAATAATATTTACGAGTTACTGCCAAAGCAGGCACAGAATGACGAGTGTGTGGAATTGCGGCATTTTACGATTATCGACGAGGCTCATTATATGCTTGGTTTTGAAAACGTTCCTCTCTACAATTTGATTCAAGTGGGAAGAAACAAGGGATTAAGCATCATCCTCGCAACGCAAGACATGTCGCACTATAGGAGCGACAAATTTGACTTCTTGAGCAACGCACAATATCCTATGGTAATGAAGCAGCAATCGCAAAACGATTCCATCTTAAAAGGTCTATTTGGAGTGAGCGGAAACGAACTGTCTCAGCTTAAGTCGGAAGTCAGCGGACTTCAAAAGGGCGAGGTAATCATGAAGGATGCAGATAATGTTCTGTTAGGCATCGGCAAGAAATGGAAAAAGATAAAGTTGAACAAGGTGATTTAGTTGGATTTGAGTTCTTTTATTTGTGTCACAGTTTATGACTGGTTGTGTTCATTCTCCCTTTCCTTGCCCTCACGAGCAAGGGAATTGGGGGCACAAAACAGGTATCAGAAAGGACTAAACAATTAGTACTCCCAAGGACATCACCCAAAACAGGAGGAGTACCCTATCTGAGAAAATCAGTCATAAACTGAGACAGAGCCATTCCCATCATCTTATACATGCAAATTCAAAGCTCCCCACCCCTCAAAATCTATCAAAACAAAAATTGGGGACAATCGGATATTTTTGTATTTTTGCGGAAATATGGTTATAAGGGAATTTAGGCAAATTCTCATCTAAATGAAGAACAAATGAAAAAATATTTCATCGGCATCTCTTTATCCTTGACAATGCTTTTCCAAGCATTCGCCATAGGTCAGACAAACAACTACAAAGTCAAAGTTGTGGGTGGTAAAGAATATTATGAATACCCAGTCGAGACAAGCGAAGGTTTCTACTCCGTTTCTAAAAAATTCCACATCACCGAAGATGAGATCAAAGCTGCCAATCCAAGTTCGGCCAATGGTCTTACCAAAGGCTCTACCCTGCTTATTCCCGTACCAAAATACAACATTCATAAGGTGCAAAAGGACGAGACACTGTTCTCCTTGAAACAAAAATACAACACCTCTTATGATGAACTTTACAGCCTTAACCCTAACCTCAAAGAGAACGGATTGGTAACAGGTTCGGAAATACGAGTTCCGAAAAACGCATCGGCCAACAAGAATCTTTTGGCCCAAGCGGCTCCTGCTCAAACCGTAACGGCTGAACAGCCGGCAGCAAAATCAGACTTCTCAATGCATGAAGTTAAGGCTGGAGAAACGCTCTTCAGCATCAGCCAACAATATAATGTGTCCACAGATGAGATCACCCGCCTCAACCCAAAAGCTAAAGAGGGCATTCAAAACGGACAAACACTCATCATTCCGCCAAGCCATTCCAATACGGTTTCAAAAACAGAGGCTAAAGCAGAAACTTCCAAGAGCAACTCTCTTATGAAAACTCATCGTGTTCAAAAAGACGAAACGCTCTTCGGCATCTGCCAAAAATATGGCGTATCAAGAGAAGATGTCATCCGCATCAACCCAGGCTCTGAATCTGGCATCAAAGAAGGACAAGTGCTCACCATACCTTCGGATAGCAAGCCAGAAGTGGTGGAGAAGGTGAACATTCGCCAAATGCACGTCGTAAAAAAGAAAGAGACGATCGCAAGCATCAGCCAAATGTACGGTCTAACCGAAGCTGAACTAAAAAAAGCAAACCCCATCATTGAAAACGAGGTGAAAAAGGGCATGACCATTGTCATCCCAGAGAAAGAGCCAGAAAAGACACTCGTTTATGGCACACACACCGTGCAGAAAGGCGAAACTCTTTATGGAATCAGCAAACTTTACGGAGTTGAGATGGACGACATCATCCTTCTTAATCCCAGCACCTATACTGAACTTAAAGAGGGCCAAACACTATTGATTTCGCAATGGGTACCAACAACGGCCCAAAAAGTTGAATTAAACGGCTTTGAATTACACACCGTAACTCAAGACGAAACCGTATTCGGCATCGGACAAAAGTACGGGTTGGAGCCTGAGATGATTTATCACTTCAACCCAGACACCAAAGAGAAGTTGGCGGTGGGAAAGATTTTGTTAATTCCAGACACTCTTCGCCGTGCATCGGTTGTTTTAAAAGAGAAAGACACCAATCCCAAGAAAACGCTCAATGTGGCTTTGGCCTTGCCTTTCCAATTTGCGAAAGTCACCGAATCAAGTCCGATGGAGAAGAACACGAAGAAATTTGTCGAATTCTATCAAGGCATACTCATTGCCATAGATAGTTTAAAGAAGAAAGGCATCTCCACCAACCTTTCCGTTTACGATTCGGGAAAGAGCGATGCTGACGCAAAGAAACTATTCGCCAACGAGGAGTTGAAGGAAATGGACTTCATCATAGGTCCTGCCTACGCTACACAAATAAAGGCTTTCTCCGAATTTGCCGAAAAAAACAAGATCAAATTGGTCATTCCTTTCTCGTCAAAATCAGACGAGACGATGGCAAACCCTAACATTTTCCAACCGAATACGCCTCAAGCACAACACAATTACTTGACGGCACAAGCCATCATCAACACATTCAAGTTGGACAATATCGTTCTTGTAAATTTCAAGGACCCTGCATACAACAACTTGAAACAACTTTCGGACACACTAAAGGCCATGATGAAGGCATCTGGCAAAATTTACACCGAAGTGACTTACAGCAACATCGAATCCGTTCGTTCCGGATTGCTAACCAAGAGCGACAACGCAGTCATAACATTGACCACCAACCAAGTTGCTCTAAACAAGATTCTCCCGGTTCTCAATATGATGGGCGAAAAGCATAAGGTTAAAATTGTCGGTTTCCCAGAGTGGCAGTCCTACCAAAGCATTACAAAAGACATGTTCCTGTTGGAAACTTATATGCCCAATACGTTCCACATCGATTTTAAAGATGCACACGTACGTTCATACTTGCAAAAATTCAGATCCCTCTATCATTCAGAGCCTGACAACTCACAATCCAACCAAACTCAATACGGCATGTTGGGTTACGATTTGACAATGTTCTTCTCCGAGGCCATGGCAAACTATGGTAAAGACTTTGAGGACAATCTAAATAACATTCCGTATAAACCGCTTCAATGTGCGTTCAAATTCAGAAAGATCAACGACAAGGGCGGCTACTACAACCACAACATTTATTTCATCAATCACAACGCCCAAACAGGTATGACGGCGGTAACATTTGAATAAAAGGCATGCGTAAATTATTATTAGCCATATCATCACTCCTACTCTGCTTCTCTGCTAATGCTCAGAGAAGTAAATTCCAACAAGAGGTGACAGTAGGTATTAATGGAGGTGTAAACTTTGCAGAAGTGAGTTTCCTTCATAACGACAAGAACAACAACAGCCGTTATTTAGGCTCACTAAGTATGAAAAGCGGTGTCAGAGCCGGCATAACAGGACGTTACATCGCACAAAAGCACTTTGGCGTTCAATTGGAGGCCAACTATGTACAAGCTGGTTGGCAAGAGAAATTCAAAGATGAGACCGTGCTCAACGGAACCGACGTGAACGGCTTGAAGTTAGAGCGAGAGATCGATTATATAGAAGTGCCTCTATTGGCTCATATCTATTTTGGAAACAAGTTTAGATACTATTTCAACTTAGGTCCAAAACTCTCTTTCTTAACCTCCTTCAAGGAATTGGAAAGCAACAAAAGCTTTGACAAAGAAGTGTTCAACGTGAATGGAATGGATGATCCGCGAATAGAGGAAGATCCTTACTATCGAAAGGTGGACTATGGCGTAGCCATCGGCCTTGGTTTCGAATATCCAGTATGGAAAACAAAATTGACAGTAGAAGGTCGTTACGGTTTCGGATTTGAAGATATCTTCCCTAACAGCAAGAGTGACTTGTACCAAAGATCTAACAACCAAATGGCATCCGTCACGATGTCTGTCTTAATTCCCGTATTGAATTTCAACAGATAAAGGGCAATCCCGGATAAAATCAAAAGGCGTAGATCTCTCTACGCCTTTTTGATAACCATATATATAACCAGACTTTTTATGTACGGGCAGTTTTTTCGACCTTTTATATTTTTATAAACCGACAAAATCTTCTCCTAATTTTTTCTCCTGATAAGAAGCTACCTCCTCATCAGTGGGATGCTTAGCCATAATCTTACGTTTGGGCAACGAATCCCATTTTATAATATCCCAACTGCTCCATTGACCATTTCTGTTGACAAAGGCAAAGAATGGAAGGCCATCCTTATCCTCTTCGTACAAACAGACCTCTGTCAAATCAGCAAATGAGGTATCGGTGCGACTGACATTAAAACGCCATCCATACGACTCCTCCCCAATCGTTTCATAACTATCTGTAAACGAAATCTTATAAACCATCGTATCTGTTTTGGCATTCAAAATAATCTTATCACCATCCATCAACACCGACAATATATTCAATACTCCTTCCGGCTTTTTCTCATTCTTCACTTTTTTACTTTGGGAGGAATTGAAATAAGTCAAACCAGCAAACTCCATTTTAGGCAACGAAGATACGCTTTGACTCGCGCCCTCAATTCCTTCACCTCCCCGTATGCTCACTTCTGGATAAGGCGACGTGACTTCGTTATTGCTAGAATTATTGGAGCAACTGGACAATAAAGCCATTGCTGATAGTATCACAGTGAAATATCTCATATCAGTCCATTTAATTTATTTTATTAAATATAGTTTCTTTATATAACAAAAACAAATCTTTATTCGATTTATTGCCTATCTTCCCAAAAAAAATGATTAGAAACAATTCATAAGCCTATCGAAAAAAAAGCGAGATTGAAAATCATCCAACCTCGCTTCCTTCATTAACGTATTTTTATCACTTCACAATCAAACGTTGTGTCATCGTTCCAACTTTCACCAAATAGATGCCTGGCGTAGATATATTCACCTCATTGTCGAAGAAAGGAAGTGCAACAAATGCCTTTACCAAGCAACCCGTCATTGAATAAATCTCCACATTTGCCTTTTCGGAAACATGCAAAACACAACGACCAACCTCTGCTGGATTTGGATAAATGTCGAAGGTTGCGGAACTCTCACCCATCACATCTGGTTCGTCCGTCACGAAGTTAGATCCTTCACAAACCACATCGTCAATCAACAACGACCCGTTGCCCAACGACACGCCCTTCATCTGCCAACTGAAATTCACAATGTCAGACTTATCCAAATCAACATCTTCTCCCCATGTGGCATCCTGCTTCATGCTACCCCAACTGATGGAAACGGTCTTCCAATCTTCTGCTCCGCTAACAGAATAACTATAGAAGTCTTCATCCTTTTGTGATCCCATTTCCACTCTGAAGGCATGAGATGCACCTTTGAATTTATAAGAAATCTTGGAACAAGAATTCAAATCCATAGGCTTGCCATCCGCACGCATGGACAATCTCACGCCGCAATAAGGGTCGCTTTCCCATCCATCGCCTTTCCACATATCGCCCATAGAGAAATCAGCCTTAATCACGCCGTTGGAAGGCAACTTGTCAGCACTTGTGATAGATGAATGGCGGTTTGAAACCTCCTTTGAATCATCAAAAACCGACCATTTGCCACCTAACATACTGATGACATCATTGTCCTCTATATCATCAATCAAACCTGGATCCACCCAACCCTCTGGATAGACAACGATTTTAATGCGTCCAGTAAGTTCGTCTTCCCCATCAGACACATCAACACTCACGACATACGTTCCTGCCTCCATATTGGCCAATTTAGTGGATGCTGTATTGTCGGAAGATAAAGAACCATCTTTAGGTCCAGAAACAATCCTCCACTTATAGGTGTAACCGCCTAAACCGCCGGCAACAGTGGCAGAAAGTTGCACCTCGTTTTCTGGCAAATAAAGAATCTTGTCGGAAGAGACAGCCAGTGTCAAATCTTCCACCACGCCCTCTTTGAGAACAGGTTTGTAATTCACCCAACCCTTAGCAATGCCAAGCAAATAGGCTCCGTTCTCCGTCATATCCGATTCCGACCAGTTGGAAATCTTATAGACATCATCTTTCAAGACAGACCATTTTGCATCATCACCGCCTTTGTTACACATAGACCAAAAACAGTTGATCAACGAACGCTGCTTATAGATATTAAGCAAGCCCCCGTCGTTCTTGCTCCAATCCAATCCCCATTCGGTAACCACAATAGGCACTCCATTGTTCCAAGAAGAGGCGTTGTTCCAATCTCCCGGATGCCCCCACTCCACATATCCATGCCATGTGTAGGCAATATTGCTATAGCCCTCGCCTGCCGCAGTCACATTATTAGGTTCACGAGAATATTGAGTAGAACCCACGATAATAATGTTATCATCGTCAATTTTACGAATAGTAGGAATAACCTTCTTGGCATAGCTGACAACTGTTCCATTGTCAGTCATCGGCTCATTATAGATTTCATACATCACATTAGGGTATTCGCCCCACTTCGTAGCGAAATAGGTGAAGAAATCGTTGGCCAAATCCACCCAATGCTCAGCATGGTGCTCATGGAAGTCGATAATCACATAGATATCGTTTTCAATGGCCGCTTGAACCACCTCGTCCACCAAAGCACGTGTATATTCTGGATTATGCAAGTAGTTGTCTTCATTCCAAGTTGCGGAATGATTCTCCCAAGTATTGTCGCCAGGAGCGATAGATACAGGGAGGCGGACAATCTGCACATTATATTGGGAAACCAAATAATTGACAGTCTCTTTGGTCCACCAAAGAGGAGCAGAACAACTCCAGAAAAAGCTTGGACCCATCAAACTCACCTTGTTTCCGTTTTGGTCGCGAACAGCACCATCCTTGGTGTTCAACTTGCCATGTTTCGTAACCACAAAATCTTGTTTTTTAGTTGGCTTAGCCACCATGACTTTGACTGCCTTCTCCACGCCATCGGCAGAGACCGTCACAACATCACTTTTTTCGGAAGCACCCGCTTTATAAACTCCATTGACCGCATTAGAAGACCACTCGAAATTGGCAGCCAAAAGCATATTTTCAGCATTATAGGCCGACGGCAAAATCTCCACGCTCTCGTTCGGCATCAAAGCCACTTTACTAGGATTAGTCTTCACCACAGCCACCTTGCCATCTGTTGAAGAGGCCTGCTTCAATTCAAAATAGTCTATGTTCAAACCCGTTCCTCTATTGACAGCCTTGAAGGTCTGTTTTCCCGACTCAAAATAGAACAAAGCACTTTGATCGATAGGAAAAGAGGGCCAATCCTTCATCGGCAACTCCCACCAGCTTCCACTTGTATGGTAAGCCTCTGTAGAATAGATGGAATAATCACCTTTTGCGTTTTCAATACGCAGCGAACCATCTTTTCCTGAAAGATATTTGAAACTGATTTGATAAAGTCCCGACGTGGGGATTGTCACCTCGTAGGTCAAGACCTCGCCCGCCTCGTCAAAATAGCCAATCGAGGCACCATTGTTCTCCTTTACGATTTCAGTTTTGCCATCCACCGCTTTTGTGTAATCCTCCGCCTGCACTTTTATCTGCGAAAAAGCTGATGCAGGCAATAAAAAGAGCGCACCAAGGCAACTCATTTTCAATGTGTTTTTCATATCTAATTTCTTTATAGTTTGATCAAAAGGACAATCTCAGAATCCCATCAACACCTTAAGACACCTTAAAATATTGATTTTCAATAACGATCAAAGTCTTTTAATACAATAGAGTGTTCTATCTTAAAGATTACAAATTTTATTCCAAACAGATTTTTTCCTAAAAAATCATTCAACAAACCCAATCTTTAATGATTAAGCACAACAAAACAGCAAGGAAAACATAACGAAGGAAAGTGATTTTCTTAAAAAATGCAACAATGGGCAAAAGTAGCAACGAAAACAAAAGCGGAGCCAACGACTGAAAGCTAAAAAGCGATAGTCCCACCTCCGACTCCATTATCAGCAATGCAAGGATGAAAAGCACAGCCACTCCCCACGCACAGCCATAAAGAATCTTCGATTTAGAAAAATTCTTCTCCAAATAGAACCATACAATCAACACCGCCTCCAAGACGACAGCCAACGGAATGACGTTGAAAAGTTCCCTATAAAACACAGAAATCAACATCAGCAATAACATAACCGCCCCCAAAATTGACCCCACCAATTTGATGCGGGAGAAGGCGGAGGATATAAAGGCACCTTCAATCTTATCCATATTCCTTTCTTATTCAGTTTGTTTCGCAAAAATACGTAATACTTTCGTTTCAGAAAAAGAGGCGACCACTCAGCCGCCTCCCCCATTATCATTTAGCCTTTCGTTCTATTTCCCTCAAATTATCCATCTTTTTCTTTTTCAAGAATTCGTAGATGGTATCAAGATGTTCGGTTACTTTCTTATTTCCAAATTCGTAAACCTTGGTAACTAAGCCGTCCAAGAAATCACGGTCGTGAGAAACGACTATCAACGTACCGTCGAAATCCTTCAAAGCCGCCTTCAGGATATCCTTCGTCTTCATGTCAAGGTGGTTGGTCGGCTCATCGAGAATCAATAGGTTAACAGGTTCCAACAAGAGTTTGATCATCGCCAAACGAGTTCGCTCACCACCAGAAAGCACCTTCACCTTCTTAGTCGAATTCTCGCCGCCAAACATAAAGGCACCCAACAAATCCTTGATTTTATTACGGATGTCACCCTTTGCCACATCATCTATCGTCTGGAAAACAGTCAACTCACCATCCAACAAAGAAGCTTGATTTTGAGCGAAGTAACCAATCATCACATTGTGGCCCAACGTCAATGTTCCGCTATGCTCAATCTCCTGCATGATACACTTCACCATGGTTGATTTTCCCTCGCCGTTCTTTCCAACAAAAGCCACCTTCTCGCCACGCTCAATAGTGAACGAAGCATTCTGGAATACAAGATGATCGCCATACGACTTGCCCACACCATCGGCAATGACAGGATAACTGCCCGAACGAGGCGAAGGCGGAAACTTCAACTTCAAAGCCGACGTATCCTCTTCGTCCACCTCAATCAATTCCAATTTCTCGAGCATCTTCACGCGCGACTGCACCTGCAATGTTTTAGAATAGGTACCTTTGAAACGTTCGATGAACTCCTTCGTTTCGGCAATCATCTTCTGCTGTTCCTCGTAAGCCTTTTGTTGCTGTTCACGACGCTCCTTGCGAAGTTCCAAATAGTGAGAATAGTTCACCTTATAATCGTATATGCGTCCCATCGTCACCTCTATCGTACGAGTTGTGATGTTATCGACGAAGGCACGGTCGTGCGAAATCACGATTACCGCCTTAGCACTCTCCACCAAGAACTCCTCCAACCACTGGATGGACTCGATGTCGAGGTGATTGGTAGGCTCGTCAAGCAAGATCACATCAGGCTTACGCAACAAGATTTTCGCCAACTCGATACGCATACGCCAACCACCACTAAACTCTTTGGTAGGCTTGTTGAAATCCTCGCGCATGAAACCAAGGCCCAAAAGCGTCTTCTCGACATCAGCCTCATAATTAGTCTCTTCGATGGAATAGAATTTCTCGCTAAGAGCCGAAACCTTTTCAATCAACTCCATGTAGCTATCACTCTCGTAGTCGGTACGAGTAGCCAATTCATTGTTCATCTCTTCGATTTCCTTCTCCATTGCGAAAAGTTCAGCGAACGCCAAGGAAGCCTCTTCGAAGACCGTGCGGTGATCTTCCGTCATCAAATGTTGTGGCAGGTAGGCAACTACCGTTCCCTTCGGAGCCGTAACCGACCCCCTCGTTGGTTGCTGAACGCCTGCCAAGATCTTCAAAAGAGTTGATTTCCCCGCACCATTTTTACCCATGAGGGCGATACGGTCCTTTTCGTTCACCTGAAACGAAATATTTTCAAACAATGTCGAGCCAGAAAACTCAACGGTCAATCCATCTACTGATATCACGAATTATCTCAATTTTTCGATTAATACTATTTTTCGCTTGCGAAATTACACAAAAAAAACGGCACTTGAGGGCGTAATAGCGGTTATATCTTCTATGTTTTGAAGGGTCATAGAATCAAGAAGCAAGTGCAATATTAGTCAAAAAAACTGAAGAAACGCTTTTTAGGCGAGTCAAAGTCGAGTATTTCTCTATATTTTAAGATATTGCTGTCCGCTAAAAATTAAAAAGCATAAAACTCCAGTCCGCTATGCCTATAAATACGCGTAGCGGACTGGAGTTTTGAAAAACAACCCCCTCAATCGAAAAGAGATGGTAAAGTCCGTTGAAATGTGTACTATTGCTCATCGTTTATGGGATTTTTGTGGTGAAAACAAAGTAAACGAAAAAGGCTGAATTCGGAATCCGAATTCAGCCTAAACATTTCTATCTAAAAAACTTTTACCGGATAACAATAATTTAGATATTTATTTGATTTTCATTGATATATAATTTTAAAAGGAAGGTCGGTTACATTACGCCGTTAGGCGTTTAATGTCGGTAGAATCACA
>JAKSKZ010000036.1 GCA_024401475.1 Paludibacteraceae bacterium
CAAACACCAGTGGATTCACTTCCATCCCGGTTCGACCCCGGGTCTGGGTACGAAAGAAAGACATCACATAGTGGTGTCTTTTTTATTTTATGACATTTCCGAAAAAAGCGCCGCTTCAATCTACACTACCAATCCCTCTTACAGTTTGCACAAACTCCTTTGATAACATAATTCACCTCATGCACTTCAAAACCTTGCGGAAGTTTTGCCATGGGCACTACACAATCTTCCAAGCAATAGGTCTTTTTGCATTTTTCGCAATAAAAATGGCAATGGTGCTCATCCTCCTGACACTCACCATGATTATGACAAACACAATATTTCACAGAGCCACTGCCATCTTCCAAAGCATGAATAAGATGATGATCGTTTAATGTTCGCAAAGCTCGGAATATACTCGACTTATCGACATCAGTCAGCATATTCTCCAGATCACCCAAACTAAAAGTATCTCGAAGTTCTGATATGGCCTTGTATATCAATATACGAATGGAAGTGGGCTTCACCCCCGCACGCTCCATGATCTCACAACACTCTTTTACTGTCATAACTTTTTTTTACAAAGGTAAAGAATGGAGAAACTACGGCAATGCGTTTTTTTCAAAAATTTAATCAGCCTCAACATGAAGAAAAAAGCCATTCTCTTTATCGCAACCAGCAATTGTTTATGCGACAATCAATTATTACCCTTGCTGAATGAACCCACCCTTTTTCATCATGATTGATCCCGGAGTGCTTCCTATCATGTTGAGCATCCGAGTCAACACATGACGCATCTGTTCTTTAAAATCCTCATTCTGCTGATACTGCTTATAAAGCGACATATCGCCCGTACGCTTTTCTCGTATGACTCTATCAATGATTTTATTGAGAGTTGTCTCAACTGCATCTGGATCAGGATTGCCTACCACTAGGTTTGCGTAGTCTTCGTGTTTTGTTATTGCTGTTGCAATGCTTACAAGTTTTGCCTTCTGGTCATCTGGCGTTGCTTCCCATCCATTAAAATGCAGTTCGTTAAATGTCCGTACAATCACTTCTAATGAATCATACGCTACATCATCTCCGCCAGCACCTGCCATTGCCGCCTTGTTTGGGTCAACAACAGTTTCTGTATCATCAAGTTCTACAGTCTGATTTAGCGCAGTACGACGCAGACCGTATGTGTTCAAATCAACATTGTCGAGAAGGTCTTTCAATGTATCGCGGCCAGGGACGTCGACATGGAGACCTGGAATCAAGAAACGCAGATACCAGAACATCTTTTCCCACTCCTTAACCTCGAAGTCAATTATAGCCGCAACGCGACTATATACCTTTACGAACTGCTTACACTTAATCTTGAAATCTGCCTGCCCATTCTCTGACCATTCGATCTCCTTATTGAATCTTTCAGACGCAACGTCGATAAAAGGAGTCCATTTGTCCGCAGGCTGCCCCATGAAGTAGAGTTCAGAGAACTCATCGATCTCTTCTTGGTCAAAGACTCCTACAGACAACAATGTGGAACGCAACTCGTGAAGCACATTTACATCTGTTGGCTCAGAGAGCGCAGTCGAAGTGTAGTATGGATCAAACGATGCCTTGATATCATCAATCTTGTTGTAGAAGTCAAGGATAAACAAGTCCTCGCTCCTCTTACCCAGTGAAGGCTTAGCACGATTGAGACGAGACAAAGCCTGAACTGCAAGCACACCTGCAAGTGGTTTGTCGATATACATCGCTGCCAGTTTCGGTTGGTCAAACCCTGTCAGGTACTTGTTCGCAACTACAAGTATACGGTTCTCATCCTTGTCAAACTCCTCTGCGGTCTTTGTCTCGGGGAAGCCATTGAGGCTTGCTTCGGTGTATGCCGTCCTCCCATAAGCCTCAAGTGGTTCTGCCGCTATGCTGTAGGAATAATCATTGTCGCCTGTTGTGTTGCCAGAGTAGGTGCTTATATCATCTGGCAGTTGCTTTTCACCAGAGAAGGCTATCATTATGCCAAAAGGAAGATTCTTCTCTTTCTTTATTTCCTGCAATGCTCCATAATAACGGATAGCACACTCAATATCTTTGGTAACAACCATTGCCTTGGCTTTGCCCATCAGCTTATGGTTACGGAAGAGGTTGGCATCAAAGTGAGCAAGCATCTGCTCAGCTTTTGCCTTGATAGTCTTCGGTTCACGCTCAACAGCCTTTTTCAGCAACTTCTGAGCGCGTTCACTATCATATAAAGGATCTTTCTCTGTTGATTTTATCAACTCATAATAACTCTTATATGTAGTATAGTTGGTAAGCACGTCAAGTATAAAGCCTTCTTCTATGGCTTGCTTCATGCTATACAGGTGGAAAGGATGGAACGAATCATCCTCTTTATGTACACCGAAGCGCTCCAATGTCTCTTTCTTTGGTGTGGCTGTGAATGCGAAGTAAGAGCAGTTCGATGACATTTTGCGGCTCAGCATCATATCCATCAGTATAGTATCGGTCGTCACTTCCCCATCTTCACTAATAGCTTTTTGTACAGCGGCATTCATTTTGTCTGCTGCTACACCGGACTGACTTGAATGTGCTTCGTCAATCAGGATGGCAAAGTTATGGTCACTCACATCGCGGATGGTGTCGCAGATGAATGGGAACTTCTGGATGGTAGTGATAATGATGCGCTTGTTGTTTTCGATGGCTGACTTCAAATCTGCTGAAGAATCGGCATGTGCCACAATCTTATCCGATTGCCCGAATGCCTTTATATTGTCAGTAATCTGCTTGTCGAGCAATCGACGGTCGGTTACAATTATCACTGAGTTGTAAAGTGGTGTGTCTAATGACTTAGCACGGACAGCGTCCATAGTAGCAGGACACTCCTTGATGAGCTTGTATGCCAACCAAGTGATTGAGTTTGACTTACCAGAACCTGCTGAATGCTGAATTAGGTATGTTTTGCCGACACCAAGTGTGCTTACATCTGCTGTCAGTTTGTTTACCACGTCCAATTGATGATAGCGAGGGAAGATAAGCACCTGGGCATTCTTCATGATGTGAGGAACCTTTTTCTGTGTTTTGGTCTCGCCATAGTCAAAGAGTACATAGTTCATGATGATGTCAGAGAGAACATCCTTCTGTAGCACTTCTTCCCAGAGATATGAGGTCTTGAATCCATTTGGATTGATTGGGTTTCCTGCTCCAGCACCATTCTCCAAACCTTTGTTGAATGGCATAAAATAGGTCTTATCCAAATCCAGATGAGTGGTAAAGTAAATCTCGTCTTTGTCAAGTGTAAAGTGTGCCAAGCAGCGACCAAAGCGAAGGATCGTCTCTTTAGGGTCTCGCTCAGTGCTCTTATATTGCTTCTGACCGTTAACGCGAGCAGTCTGGTGCGTCCAAGGGTTCTTCAACTCAAAGGTAAACAGAGGAATACCATTGAGAAATATAACCATATCGAGCTCCAAGCCAGGACGCATATTTGAGAAGGTCTGCTGACGAGTAACCGAGAACTGATTGAGGTTGTACAAGCGGTGACTCTCCTCACTATCAGCAGCCGTTGGCTTTGGATAGAACAAGGTCAGATGGATATTATCCACGTCAAGACCCTTGCGAATAACATCTATCACGCCTTGGGTTTCAATTGCCTTGCTAAGCTGCTTTGGTAGCGACTCCTGCAAGTTGCGACCTCTATAACCATCCAGAACATTTTGCTGAGTAGCCTTGAGGAATGACCACAACCGACGAAGATCAAGAGCCAATGTCTTGTCCATATCTTTAGACTGTCCCCAGTAATATTGGTTCGCTGCAGGTGTTTGACTATCTACGTCAGCACCTGCGCCACGTTCCTCGCGGGTTGTTCCTACCAGAGCAAGTTCGATATGTTTCTCAAATGCTCTTTCGTCGGTTTCTGCTATATTGTACATAATTAAACCTTTACTTTACCTGTTACTATTTTATTTGTTATCACCTTCTCCCAACATCTTTCTCACCTCCTTGTCAAAGTCAGAGTCTATCTTTTGGGTCTTATTGAATATGTCGTATTCAGCAGCGGCTTTCTCATCGGCCATGGCTTTGGTGATTTTCCCTTTGTCTGGTAGAATCTGGTATTTACGGAACGAGATAAATTCATTTACGCTTGATGCAAATTGTTGCATATTGAAGGTGTTTTCTCGCTCTATAAGATCTTCTATGTAGTCAAAGTAACCAGAGACTAATCTTTCAAGCTGTCGAATTTCTTTTTCGTCAAGATAGTTTTTGGCAATCTTGGTGTCCGATTTGAGGATTCTTCCGTCCGGAGAGTTTTTCCAGGTTTTAAGCCCCATGTTTTCCTTTTCATGGTCGGCATGAGTGTAAATTATTTCAGGAGCTGTCTGACCTGTGATAGCATAGTGGAAGCGGTTTTGTACCATCATGAAAAACTCCTTTGTCACGTCTGATTTTGCATCATAGTCTATTGAACATTCTGCATAAATGTCTGTTATCTGTTGCCATATACGACGTTCGCTTGCTCGGATGGAACGAACTCTTTCCAGCAATTCTTTAAAATAGTCAGTTCCAAAAACAGCTTTACCTTGCTTCAAACGTTCATCGTCCATGGCAAATCCTTTGCGGATATACTCATTAAGAACCTTGGTCGCCCACTGACGGAAACGAGTGGCACGAAGCGAATTCACTCTGTAACCTACTGCAATTATAGCATCAAGATTATAGAATTGAGTTAGATAATTTTTACCATCAGAAGCAGTTGCCGAGATTTTCTCGGTAACTGAATCTTTCTCCAATTCACCAGAATTAAAGATATTTTTCAAATGAAGTCCGATATTGTCTGTCGAACAATCATATAGCAATGCCATTGCCTTCTGGCTGCACCAGATGGTTTCGTCTTTGACTACCACCTGCACATTGCCGCCTTCTTCCGGCATGTTATATAGAATAAAGTCTATTTCTTTCATTTTGTTATTTTTACCTTCCCCGTTACCACTTCATTTATTATTATCTGCTTGCACTGATTCTTGATTGATGTAATTACAGAATTCAACTAAACTACGCTGAATAACACTACCAACTTTCAATTGTTCTTTATATTGCATAATCATTAAAGGACTCATACTTCGATTAAGCGCAAAACGAACAACTTCTTTATCAGATTCTTTACAAAAAAGAATGCCTATAGTAGGATTCTCATTAGAGCGTTTTTCTTCTTGATCAAGTGCTTCTAGATAAAACTCCAACTGACCTAAATACGCAGGTTTGAATTCCGTCGTTTTAAGTTCAAATGCAATCATACATTGCAATGCTCTATGATAAAAAAGCAAATCTATCTTGAAATCTTTTGAGCCAACGGTTACCTTATGTTCTTCGTCGATAAATAAGAAGTCTTTTCCCAATTCAAGAATAAATTGCTTCATGTGAGAAACTATATCTTTTCTCAATTTTGACTCTTTGTATTTTTGAGGTAATCCCAAAAAATCAAGATATGCGGTATCCTTGAACAAAACCTGAGATTGTGGATATATCTCTTTTAATCTATCTGTCTGTATTTTCCCAGAATCAAGCAAGGAAGACATTGTGTTGGTTTTAATGGCTCGTTCTAACTCTTTGTTTTGCAAATGCTCATGTCCGGCATACAAAATATAAAATAATTTTTCTTCGTCTGATTTACATCGATTTAAAATAAGTTGATGGTTAGTCCAGCCAGTAGCATATAATACTTGAGGTAATTGTGCCATTTCAAATGGCATAATTACATTACTCTCGTTTTGTGCCATTTCAAATGGCATAAACGTATTTGTCTGCATATATTGAGAATCAATAGAATACACTACTTTATATTGTTCAATTATACTACAAAATTCTTTACGGCTATAAGTTTCATAGAATTGAACCATTTTATAGATAGTTCTATAACTCCAACCTCTAGATGTGGGATCTTGTTGACGAATAAATTCTGAAAGTTGACGAACAACACCATCTCCCCATTCTGAGTTTTTTAGTTTTTTTGACACATATTGCCCCACATTCCAAATCATAGTTATAGATTCATTGTTTATAGTGGATGCAACTTTCTGACGATGAGAAAGAATTAAATTGTAAACTTCCAAAAACTCAACTTTTTCATCTATCAAAACCTCTTTATTATTTTCTTTTACTATTTTATTATTGTCTTTACTATTCATTACTCTTTTAATTTTCAGTTATCATCAACACACTTTTACCTTCCCTGTTACCACTTCATTAATTATTATCTGCTTACGCTCCTGTAGGAGGGAGATTTGTCTTTCCGATGCTTTAATAGCAGCATTGATAGGAGTTGACTTATTCTCAATATATGCCACTATTGCCTCCTGCTCGTCTTCTGTAGGATATGGGAAAACATAATTGAGTATCTTCTGTTGCGAGATAGTAGGTATTGTTCCCCCTATTACAGAAACTTCAACCTGAGTTTTTATCGTAGTGGTTTGTAATACGCGAGCAAGAAATCTATTATTGCATGTAAAATTCTTAAAAACAAGCAACTGTGGATTTATTGTGGCTTCTAATGGTAAATTATCTACCAAAGAACTCTTTCCATAGGTTGAACCTGTCTTCACAAACAATATATCACCATTGAAAATTTTAATTTCTGGTGATTCTTCATATTTCTCCCATGATAGATAGGTACACTTCTCGTATTGCATCTGTCCGTCACGCATATTAGAAGGACTTAACGTAATACAGCCTTCCCCTTCATCAACAAGATCTGTTGTTGAATACCCTCTAAATCCGATACGTCCGAAAGCCTGACATACATGCTTTAACTTTTTTACTTTCCACCCCTCCGGTATCTCCCCAATCCAATCCACGCCACTATCCTTCATCTTCACATTAGGATTCAATCCTTTAGTCACTGCATTGTTGATGATGATCTGCTTGCGTTCGTTTAGCAAATCAATCATCTTCTGCTGCTGGGCGATGGCAGTGTCGATTTTGGAGGTTACGGTGTCGAGATAGGAGGCTATTACATCTTGCTCTTCAAGAGGAGGAATAGGAAGATACAATCGTTTGAGATTATTTGCATAAATATGAACAATAATTTCTCCTTTAGACTCTCTATATCTATAATCTTTAGCGAATTGACTATTTAATGCATATGATAAAAAGGCACTATTGTTTTTGCCTTGTCGAAATATTATAACATCTCCTCCAATATATGCTTCTTCTCCTCTAAAAACAATAGTTTTGCCGATATCTTCTTTAGTTTCACCAGAACCAGTCATTAATATATCTCCTGGAAAAACACGGATAGATTTTTCTGCTATAGATTCAGAAATGTGATTTATAATATTATCAGCATAGATATTATATTTTGTATAAATATCACCATAAAGAATAGCGGGTTTGCCATCATCTTGTAAATCATCTCTTGAAATACCGCCACCTTTAGCAAATAATCCAAATGTATTAAGTCTACGAACCTCCCAATGACTCGGAATCTCTCCAAGCCACTGTACGCCGCTATCTTTATATTCGTTATATCTCTCCATGCGCTTTAATCCGTTTGCTCTGATTTTTATGAATTCTCCTTGATGTACTCACAGTATTCTTTCAGCAATTTTTGCTGGACAATTGAGTTTGTATCCCCTTCTATTTGTCCAACTGGCAGCTGGACAAATTCTTTTTGGAAAGATGTTATGAAATCTTCAGCAACTTGCTGAAAGTTTGCATTCACTTGCGAATATAGTTCATATAATCGCTTTGTGTATCGGACATTGTTTTCAGTCAAACCAGAAACTCCAAGTATCATCTTTTGTAAATCTCTACTCAGATTTGCATAAAATGACTTGCCGTATTGATTTTCTGCTTGTCGTTCAACGATGTCTTTGCCTAGCTCCCAATAGAATTTCAACATTTCACTATTGACTTTCACAGCAGCCCTTATCTGACTTTTCTTGTATCTTTGACTGAGTTGACTAATCCACTCAGTGTATGATTTATCTGTGATTGTGATATTCTTCATGTCTTATATTTTATCATAATTCTCCCAAGAGCTCGGAATCTCTCCCAGCCATTGAACGCCGCTATCTTTATATTCGTTATATCTTTGTATCATACGACAGACCTTTGTAACTTCATTCATTTTGTGCCTCCTTTCTTTCCTAGGTCCTCTATACCTTTAATGGCATTCAAGTAATCCTTCTCAACATCGCTTATCGTGCGCTGCTTGTATTTCCTATATTCGGATGTGGCGTGCTCCATGGCTTCTTCGTGCGTAACCTTTCCTGCATCCTGAAGCAATTGTTCGCCTGTCATTGTGAGGATACGGTCCAGATAGTTTGCCCAGTCGTTCATGGACATAGGCATCTCACGCTCTGCCTGGCGTTCTGCAAAGTCAAGATAACCAGAAACCAACTGCCCCATAGAGTGCAGTTCTTTCTCGTCGAGATAGTTCTTGGCTGTACGTGCCTCCGCGAGCGTTGGGTGGTTGCCTTTAAAGGTAAGCAATCCCATGAAATCCTTTTCGGCATCGGCACGTTCCACAATGAGTTCTGCAGCAGTATGCCCATGAACTGCATAATGAATCTTGTTCTGTACTTTCTTAAAGAACTCTTGCGAAACAGAGGCTCTTGGGTCGTAGTCGATGCTCGTGGCATATATCTCCAGCACCTGACGGTAGAATACTTTCTCTGAGGAACGAATGTCACGGATGCGTTCCAGCAGCTCCTTCCAATATCCGCCTCCTCCTAGTTTCTTCAGGCGTTCGTCATCCATGGTGAAGCCTTTTTGGATGTATTCTTTTAGTCGCAAGGTGGCCCACTGGCGAAATCGTGTGGCTATGATGCTACGCACGCGATAGCCAAGGGCAATGATCATGTCGAGGTTGTAGAAATTTGTCATATACGACTTGCCATCCGCAGCAGTTGTTCGGAATTTCCGAACAACTGCTTCCTCCTGCAGCTCTCCTTCCTCAAATATATGCTTTATATGTTCGCTGACGTTTGATTTGCCCGTTTGGTACAGTTCGCACATCTGCGCCTGCGTAAGCCAAAGCGTCTCGTCCTCCAGCTTTACATCTATCTGCGTCAGTCCGCTATTGTCGGTGTAGATTAGTATCTTATTCTCGTCGTCCATTGTTTTTATATTTAGTCAAAGATTTTCCCAATGGCTCGGAATCTCTCCCAGCCACTGAACGCCACTATCTTTATATTCGTTATACCTCTCCATTACGCTAGTCAATTTTATCATCGTCAGTATCTCGCTCTATTAAATCGAGACTTTCTTCATAAATTTCTCGTACTCGCTGCTGAAGTAGCTTTTTGTCTGGCAACAATAGTTCATATTGTGCAGCATAGCCATGCGTAATGAATTCTCTGGCTTTGCTTCCTCGCCTGTAATAAACTCCATGACGTAGGTGTCACGAAATATCTTTTTCGCCTGGGGAGCAATTTCTCGCACCAGTGTTGCGAGTTTTTCATTTGCAGAATAAGTCTCATAAAACTGACGCATTCGCCAAAGATTGGAAGCGGAAAATCCACTTACATTGGGTTCATTCTCTCCAATATATCTTGCCAACTCATTGACAGTACCTTTGCCCCAACCTGCTTCGGTAATACGATCTGATATGTGTTTGCCCAAGTTCCAGTAGAGATCAATCAGTGTGGTGTTTGCCACATAATAGAGGTCTCGCTGGGCCTTACGGATCATATCGAGAGCGGTTGCAAAGTCGCTGACGTTATGGTGTGTGATAATTATTTCTTTTGCCATTGTCTTTGCCTCTATTACTTCTTTTCAAAAAGTGACTTAATAAATCCCTGACTCTGTTCATCAAGGGCGAGAATGTCTGCCTCATTTTCTGCGAGTGAGCGCAATGGAGCAGGCTTGTAGAAATACTTGTTGAAGCTAATCTCACAACCTATCTTGGTAGATGGCAGGTCAATCCATGCGTCAGCAACGTATGGACGAACCTCACGTTGGAAGTACTCATAAATGTCTTCAGTTACAGGAATCTTCTCGCCATCGCGCAAGTCAGTGTCTGGTTCATACTGCACGAATTTCTTACCATTGGCTATGATGCCATAGTCGGCCAAACGACTCTCACTAACACCAAAAGCATCGGTAAGTTCAACATATTCTTTTGCTCCAAGTTTCAGTTCCTTTTTGATAACAGGCTTTGCCTCTGGATCTGTCACTGACATGGCACGGCAAATGGTCTTAAGTTGTCCTGCCGAAATCTTCAGATTCTTGCTTTTGGCAACTTCTGCAACCTTATCCGCAAATATATTATAGTCCATATAGACCTCTGTACCTACAACATGCATGAGTGTCTGAGCCGCTTCCATCAAATCTTTGCGTTCCTTCCATTTCTTTGCAGAAATAAGACCTTCCAACTGTTTATCGGTCTTCTTGATTTCCTCTTCGGCAAGATACTCCTTAATCTCTGTTATCTTATCTGTCAGACCTGCGAATACAGCATTGCCATAAGTCTGGTAGAGATACTTGGTAAATTCAAGATCCTTATTGTCATAGAGTAGTTCATCTACTTTCAAAGCAGAGAACTGAGCACGAAGACGAAGTGGTCGCTCAATGGTTACAGAGAAGTAGCGGAAGTCGTCGTTATTGAATATTTTGCTAACTATCGGATATCCATCTGTAGCCTCTTGGTTAGAGAATGTCATGTAGCTCTGTACAATCATCTCGGCATGTTCTGGTGTAATGGTGCAGTTGCGTGAGCCTTGGTTCTTGCGAAGTTTCTCAAACGCTTGGCTGGCATCTATGAGTTGTACCTTACCTTGACGATGATTGGCTTTCTTATTGGTCAAAATCCAAACGTATGTCGAGATACCTGTATTGTAGAAAATATTATTAGGCAACTGAACGATTGCATCTACCAAGTCGTTTTCAATGAGATAACGACGGATGTTGCTTTCTCCACTTCCAGCATCTCCTGTAAATAGTGATGATCCATTGTGAACACTTGCCACACGGCTTCCCTGTGGCTGATATTCAACTGGTTTCATCTTGTTGACCTCTTCAAGGATGAAGAGCAACTGACCGTCACTTGTACGTGGAGTTGAATCAACGACTTCTGTATCACCCTTGAAGTTGGTGAGAGGCAATTCAAAACGATGATCAATCAAGGCTCCATCATGATATATACGTGTCTTGTCAGTCTTCCACGACTTGCCATAAGGAGGGTTCGTGATGCAATAGCCAAAAGTCTTGCCACGGAAGTTGTCATCAGTGATTGTGTTGCCTAGATGCATACCAGATGGATCTACTCCCTTGATAATCAAATCTGCCTTGCAGATAGCGTAGGTCTCAGGATTGATTTCAGTGCCAGACAACTGAATGGCAGAGGAGGATACACCCAATGACATTAGGTAGTCACGTCCTTCAGTAAGCATACCACCAGAGCCCTCGGCTGGGTCATAGAGTGAAATTGTCTTGGGGAGATTGTCCTTGACAGGTTCAAATACAAGGCGAGCAAGAAGTGCAATAGCATCGCGTGGGGTAAAGTGTGCACCTGTCTCCTCATTATTCTCTTCATTGAACTTACGGAGTAGTTCCTCGAAGATAGTTCCCATGGCAATGTTGCTGAGCGGAGGCAATGGCAATCCGTCAGGATCATTGACAGGTCTGTCTGTAAGGTTAATGTGAGGATCGGTTATCTTCTCTATTACAGAGAGCAAACGGTCATTATCAGCAAGACGCTTGGCCTTTGCGTAGTAGTCAAAGTTTCGAAGCACGTCTTTGACATTCTCGCTATATCCATTGAGGTACTCTACAAAGTTATTATAAAGCAGGTCGTTGTTGTCTGTAGCCTGAGACTTAATTCTGTTCAGCGTCCACTTGCTGGTATTGTAGAATGACAATTGGGTGATGTCACAGAGTGCACCTTCGTCAAAAGAATCTTCATCAAGACCAATCTCACGTTGAGCCTTGATTTCCTCTTCTACTGCATCTTTTGATGTTTCTAGCAATGCATCAAAACGACGTAGCACTACCATTGGGAGGATTACATCGCGGTATTGACCACGAACAAACACATCACGAAGACAGTCATCTGCAATGCCCCAGATGAACGAAACGATTTGAGATTGTGATATATCCATAAGTATAAGTTTTTCAGTTGACTTCAAAAAATCATCAGGCCTTCGTCATGGAGTTTCTCTATCTCATCAAAAGTGTACAGATCTGGACGAACAACATTGTTGCTCCATTTGCCAACAGCTTACTGTTTTTTTTCTGCTTTGAGTCGATTTAACTTAGCCATAATTCTTTGGTATTATCAAACTTTGGTGTAAAGTTAACAAATTCCTACGAGAAAGGCGTTTCTTATCTAAGGAAGTTACGCTTCTCAATGTATTTTCCATGGGAACACTGAAATCAGCCTAAAGTACAATAGAGCCCAAAACATCAAGAAGAATATCACAATTGACTTTCACCCGCCATACATTTGCAACCGCGTTGCAAACGAACACCTATAAATTTGCAGCATCAAAAAAAAGGAACAAATATATGGGTAACGATTTGGAATGTGCTTGTCACAAGCACGAACACAAGCATGAACATCATCATGAGCATGAACCTCATCACAAGCACGAGCATGAGCACGAACACCATCACGGAGAAGAAGAGGGCGACCTCCGCTACGCGGCAATTTCCTTCGTCCTACTGGCTTCTGGTTTACTCCTTGGGCACTTTGAATTCGATTGGTTCCAAAACAACTGGGTCCAACTCATTTGGTTCATCGTGGCCTTTCTTCCCGTCGGCGTTCCTGTCGCTCACGAAGCTTTAGAGGCCATCACAGAAAAAGACTACTTCAACGAATTCACCCTTATGCTTCTGGCCAGCATCGGAGCCTTCTGCATCGGCGAATATCCGGAAGCCGTAGCCGTGATGCTTTTCTACACGGTCGGAGAATTTCTCCAAGACAAAGCCGTTGGCCGAGCCACGAGCGACATCAACAAACTGCTCGACGTTAGGCCGGCGCAAGCACTGGTGTTCCGAAACGGCGAACTCTGCAAGGTGGCTCCCCAAGACGTGAAAGTCGGTGAAATCATCGAAGTGAAGGCTGGCGAACGCGTACCGTTGGACGGTGTCATTGCCGAGAGCGAAGCCCTTTTTGACACCTCAGCCCTTACGGGAGAGAGTAACCCGCGCAACATACTTCCAGGCGAAACCGTGTTGGCTGGCATGATCTGCACCAACAAACCGACGCGCATCAACGTAACTAAACCCTTCGACCAAAGCGAATTGAGCCGCATCCTCGAATTGGTACGCGATTCGGCCGAGAAGAAGGCCCCTACGGAACTCTTCATCCGCAAGTTCGCACGAATCTACACGCCTTGCGTCATTCTGTTGGCCGCCCTTATCGTGGCAATACCGGCTATCATCGGGATGGTGTTGCCGTCATTCGACTATCAATTCGCCGACTGGCTGCACCGAGGGTTGGTATTTCTTGTCATCTCCTGCCCTTGCGCCCTCGTCATCAGCGTGCCATTGGGTTACTACGGAGGCATCGGAGCAGCCTCCCGTTTAGGAATCCTATTTAAAGGCAGTAACTATCTCGATACGATTACAAAGGTCAACACCATCGCCTTCGACAAGACAGGAACCCTCACCTCCGGACAATTCTGCGTCAGCGAAATACACACAGAGGGGATCGAAAGAGAAAAGTTACTCGCTCTCCTACTTGCTACGGAGCAAAAAAGTACACACCCGATTGCACAAGCCATCGTCAATTTTGCCGTAAAAGAGGGCATCGTAGGAGAACAACTCAGCGATATCCAGGAGATTGCCGGCAACGGAATCGAAGCAAAGCAAGGAGACCAACACATCCTCGTAGGTAATCTTCGCCTAATGAACAAACACGGAATAGACGTACCAGCCGAATTGAACGAATGCATTTCAACGCTTATCATCTGTGCCATAGACGGAAAATATGTAGGAAACGCTCAACTTTCAGACACGCTCAAAGAGGACGCCAAGGAAGCCATTGACCGCCTCCACCAGCAAGGCATAAACGACTTGCGCCTCCTATCGGGCGACAAACGTGAAATCGTAGAATTCTTTGCCCAGAAATTAGGCATTGACCAAGCGTATGGCGATTTGCTTCCTCAAGACAAAGCAGCGCACATTGAATCCATCACCCAAGAGGCCGACCGCACCGTCGCTTTCGTGGGAGACGGCATGAACGACGCACCCGTGCTTGCTCTGAGCCACGTAGGAATTGCCATGGGCGGATTAGGATCGGATGCAGCCATCGAAAGTGCTGACATCATCATACAAACAGACCAACCTTCCAAATTGGCGACAGCCATTGAAATCGGAAAGGCGACAAGAGGCGTCGTGAAGCAGAACATCATAGGCTCCATCGGCATCAAGGTTGCCGTGATGCTATTAGGTGCATTAGGTTTCGCCTCCCTTTGGGCGGCTGTCTTTGCCGATGTGGGCGTAGCGTTATTGGCCGTTCTCAACTCCATCCGCATTTCACGCATGAAATTTAAATAAGGGGCAAGACGGCAAGCAAAAAGGACTTTTGATTACAAAGAATTATAGGGTGAACGCTTCACTCTATAATTCTTAGATTTTGTCTCATTAGGAGCCATCGACTCATTCCACCGAATAAACCGTAAAAGATTTCAAAATCACTCTATCGTTGGCAGGCAGGCAAAGGCCTAATTTATCACAAGCACCAAACGGGAAATCGTTCCAATAGAAACGCAAACCGTTCACATAGTAACTTATCTCATCGCCCTGTCTCAAAATGCCCAACTTCAACATTCCTTGGAGCGAAACCGACTCGGGAAGGAACACCTCGCCAAACGGTTCATAACAGGTCGTATTCATCATAATGGCACGCCCAGACGACAAAAGGTCAAAATAATTGTAGGCATCTGCCGAGCCTGCAAACAACCCAATCCGACGCGTGACGGACGAATCCATTGAAGCCTCAACCTCTAAATAAAAATCGGTTCCGAAATCAGCAGACATCATCACATTCAGCAAGTTGGACGACGAGCGATTATGAACATAACTGGCAGCAGGAATATCCAACTGCCCCACAACGGCTTTTTTCTTCACCTCCTGATAAATCATTTTCATATAATCGGGGGCTTCCGTTGCCGGGTTGAACAACTCATCCAAATAATACTGTTTGCGTGCACCCGAAAAATTGACGAACCACCCACGATCTTCCACCATGTCGCCGCCGCACATGATACTCTTCCACTCCATATCGGGAGTCTTTGAATTAACGTGCTGACGCCTCAACAAGCCATGACCCAACTCATGAAATACGGTGTTCTCACGCTGTGTCTCTTGGTCTGCCTTGCCATACGTATCTCGCCAAAACGTCTTATCAATCTGCACTTTGATAGGATCAACAAAAGTGCACAAGCCGATCTTCGGCGAAGGAAGATCGGCAAATTCCATGATAATCCCCTCCGACTCCAAATCAAAATTCTTTCCATGTTGCTTTGCTGCCGTCAAAAAGCGTTGCAGATAACTATCCAATTCAGGTTCAACCGAATAGGTCTTCAATGCCTCATCCTCACTACAGGAGAGCGAGAACAAAAAGCAAGGCAGTAGCAAATAAAGTAATATACGATTCATATTTTCTCTAATTCTTCTTGTATTTCAGCTTACAAAGTTTGCAAATATATTTGGAAACACAATACTTTTCCAATGAATCAACGATTAACATTGAAATCTAACATTACATAAGAAATATGCATTTTTTACCAAAGGTACTCTTATTCAACCCAATTTTATGTTGTACAACATAAAAATATGGGGGGGGGGATTTTAAACTATAAATATTATTTTTGCGACATAGAATTGCTTAGGCTGTAAAAATGGGACCTCTACGGTCTACCCAATTCAAAAAAAAACGAATTTATAGAGATCCCATTGTATGTTATGAAAAAGCGACTATTACTACTATTCGCATTATTGTATTGCTTTGGAGCCATGGCGCAGGATATCAGCATATCGCCCAATGGCCAATATGCAGTAATGAAACTTGACCAATCAGAGTATGAGGATTGGACCATCAACTGTAATTTCAATCCAGAAAAGTACACTCCGATAATCTACGAAAAGTTCAAGGATGATTTTGATTTTGTAGTTTACGTCTTGAATGAGCTGCTTGAAAATAAAAAATACAGTTATGACGGAAGAAGCTACCCAGTAGCCAGTAATGAAGAGGGTATCGGGACCTCGATTTATTCAATGTCAAAACGCTACGGATCGGATGGAAAGCTTAGCCGAATTCTGCACATGCCGTATCGTTATGCTATCAAAAATGGTCCATTAGTTCATGAGATTGCCCATCGATGGGCCAACTATGCCATTCCTACCATCGATTTCAGAGGAAACGATTATGCTGGCCACTGGGGCGTTACAGGAGGAAGCACACCAGGCCAGTTAGGAGGTTTTTTGCAGAGTTCTCTCACTAAAGAGGGCAACCGCTATACGGTGGCTTACTGTGGCCCGAATGCTAATGGCGGAAATGTGCCTTACAATCAGTTGGAACTCTACCTTATGGGTATGATTCCTGTAGAGGAGGTGGAGCCGTTCAGTGTTTTCCGTAATGTCAGCGATGTGGAATGCGACTACGCAACCTACTACGCGTTTACATCCACACAAGAGGAGATTTATACCCCGCAGCGTCTTGTGGAGGAGTTGGGAGAACGAAAACCCGACTACAAAGAATCGCAGAAAGATTTCAAGGCATTGTTCGTAGTGGTCACCAACGAAGATCTTACAGCAGAGGAGGTGAAGTTATACAATGACCAGATCAGCGAATTCTGTGCCAATGAAAAGCCTGAAGACGGACATAATTTTTATAGTGCCACAGGAGGACGTGGAACTTTCACTACCGGAGATATTCGTAAACCTAATGTTGGCTTAACAGTTACTGCTCCTGAGGCATCGACTGCTCCATATAACCTAAGTTCTCCACTTACTATCCAATGGAGTTCAGAAATTACTGGCAAGGTATCCATCGAACTCTATAAGAATGGCGTTTGGTTTAAGAATATAGTCCAACATGTGGATGCTTCGGCAGAAGAATACAGTTGGTTGCCAACGTTATCGGATTACCAAAGCCAAGCGTCCTATTTAGTGAAGATTGTTAGTGAAGAGGATAACGACATATACTCGTATGGATCTGAATTCAATTTCTATGTTCATAACTATACGGTGTCTGGCAAGGTATTGGACCAAAATGGCGCTGGCATTCCTAACGCGGTCGTTACCGCAGGAGGATCAGCACTTCAAATCTCAACGGAACGCACAGAGACCGACGGTTTCTCTCAATTCATTAATAATCTAAGTAGTTACAATATCATATTTACACCCACCACTAAGTATCTTTCATCCTTCAGCTTTAAAACGACCCATCACGGAAATCCTACTCCAATGGTAATTCTATCGATTATCGACGAACTGGAAACAGTGATTTGGGAAGGCGAGGGTGAGATTGACATGACTCAAGATTGGACCGAAATCAGATTCAGCCAATCGATAGAGGTGATACCAAACAAGACGTACACTTTCCGCCTATTTAAACCTGACACAAATCCTGAAGACGATGATTATATCCGTATGGTATGGTTGTTGAACGAATACAATTTTGTCCATAAGGTTATGGGCTCGGATGCTCCGACGACCTACTGCGACGCCGACGGCAACTATTCGATTTCTTTGCCTCAAAAGTGGAGCAGCAAACTTACCGCAATAAGCGAATCATTGATATTCGAGGCAATTGACATCACCATTGGTGATCAGGATCTTGTAGATCAAAATATCAAAGAGCGCAATTCGTCTGATAACGACGAAATTGACAACAATCCTTCGGTAAATATATGGACTTACAAAAAGAAGATTGTCGTGGAAAATTACACTGGCAATCTCTACATTGTTGACGTTTTAGGTCGTACCGTAAAGTCTGTAAATGTTGATGCCTTGCATACTGAAATCGAGATGCCTAACATTGGATTGTATCAAGTGATCGCTGGTCCGAAGATTGAAAAAGTAATCTTGAGATAACTTTTTCACACCTTTGTTTCAAGGGAAAATATGAAGCAACAGGGATTTTTCATTTATCCCAATAAAAACATGACAAAAGTCCCCTACCCCAATTATAAGGTACGGGGACTTTTGTTTTGCGGGCTTTCATAATCGACCTTAAACAATTCGAAATCCAAGAGTCGTGCGCCATCCTTGAATTTTATGTTATTTAACATAAATATTCGAACTATTTAGTCTATCTTTGCAAAATAAATACGCGATGTGCCAAAATCGCCAAATCCGACATATCGGAGGGAACATGGGGGCTTTTTCATTTTGATTTTGGGTTGAAAATTTAAGAGTTGCTTCCATGAAAGTAAGGCTCGATTGAGAGTCGGTTAAGGGAGCTATATTCGAAAGAAGATTACTTACGAGGCAGAAACAAGAGTACACAAGCGACAAGGGCACAAGATTCATCATTATGCGTTCCTGCATACACCGTCTGGCGAGACGAAACGTCTGCAAGAACTGAATTTCTTATTATTACATTATGACATTTCAAGAGTTAGGATTAAAAGAAGAGATCCTTAAGGGTATTGAAGAATTAGGCTTTGTTGAGCCCATGCCCATCCAAGAAAAAGTAACTCCTTTTCTTTTAGGCGAAGACAAATCTGACCTTGTTGCTTTGGCACAAACAGGAACTGGAAAGACGGCAGGTTTCGGTCTTCCGTTGCTACACCTCATCGATAGTTCTGTAAATACCATCCAAGCATTGGTGCTATCTCCGACTCGTGAGCTTTGTATGCAGATTGCCAACGATTTGAAGAACTATTCAAAATACATCAAAGGTTTCAAGGTAGTGCCTGTATATGGTGGTGAAAGCATCATCAGACAATACAAACAATTGGATGTTCCCCCTCAAATTTTGGTGGCAACTCCTGGTCGTCTTATCGACTTGATCGAGCGTAAGAAGGTGGACCTTTCTGCCATCAAATATTTGGTGCTCGACGAGGCTGACGAAATGCTCAACATGGGATTCCAAGAGGATATTGAGCGTATTTTGGAGGAGACTCCAGAAGAGAGACGTACTCTTCTCTTCTCTGCGACAATGCCTAACGAGATTGCCAACATCGCAAAGAAATATATGAAGAACAGTGTAGAGATTGCTATCGGTAGAAAGAACTCTGGTTCTGACAACGTTAGACACATCTACTACATGGTTCCTGCAAAACTAAGATACGAAGCCCTCAAAAGAGTGGTTGACATCAATCCTGATATCTATGGCATCATCTTCTGCCGTACTCGCCAAGAGACGAAGGAGGTTGCAGACAAGTTGATGCAAGACGGATACAATGCGGATGCTCTTCACGGCGACCTTTCTCAAGTTCAACGTGACACCGTAATGCAAAAGTTCCGCATCAAGAACCTTCAACTTCTCGTGGCTACCGACGTGGCTGCCAGAGGTTTGGACGTTAGCGATTTGACTCACGTCATCAACTACAACTTGCCTGACGACATCGAGAGCTACACCCACCGAAGCGGACGTACGGGCCGTGCGAACAAGTCTGGTATCTCCATCTCCATCGTACACACAAAAGAGTCTGGCAGAATTCGCAGCATCGAGAAGATCATCAACAAGAAGTTTGAGCGCGGCGTTGTTCCTACAGGCTTGGAAGTCTGCAAGAGCCAGTTGTTCTCGCTCATCAACCGACTCAAGAATGCCGAGGTTGACGAGCAACAAATAGAGCCATATCTTCCACTTGCCATGCAAGAGTTGGAAGGAATGGAGCGCGAACAAATCATCAAGAACTTCGTTTCATTAGAGTTCAACAGATTCCTCAACTACTATAAAGACGCTGACGACATCAACGTTGAAGTTGGCGGAAAGGAGAAAAAGAAGAGAGGCAACCGTGAAATGATTCGCCTCAAAATCAATCTCGGACAACGTGACGGATTCACTCCTAAACGAGTTTTGGGAATCATCAACGATACAACTGGCGACAAGGACATCGATGTGCGCGACATCGAAATCACTCCTCGCTACTCATTCTTCGACGTTGACAGCGCCGACGTTCAACGTATGATGCAAGCATTCGCCGTCCACGAAAGCGAAGGCATCACACTTGCAGAGGCAAAAGAGAGCCGTTCTCGCAGTTTCGACAGAAGCAGCAAGGAGGGCGGAGATCGTTCCGGACGCCGTCGCGACCGTGACAGAGGCGATAGAGGCGGAAGACGCGACCGTGACAGAGATAGAGGCGGACGTGGTGACAGAGGTGACAGAGGTGACAGAGGCGGTTGGTCTCACAACGACCGAAGAATGCCTGATGGCGACAACGAATGGAAGCGTTCACGCGAAGAAAATGCCTTCAGCAAGAAGTCTAAGAAGAGAAACAAAGACAGCTTCAGCAGACATAAATAATCAGCAGAAGTCTAAACACAAAAGGCGGAGATTAGGAGAGACGATTCCCCTCTCCGCCTTTTCCATTTTCCAAGAAAAGACATGGCAGACACTTACCTAACCATCAGCAAAATTTCAGAAGGACTTTACAAAGAGAAGGGAAGCAAGTTTCTTGCTTTCGCCATTCCCGTCCGCACTATAGACGAGATCAAAGCCATCCTTGAAGAGAAGCGCAAAGCCTTTCATGATGCACGCCACGTCTGCTACGCCTACATTTTAGGGCCAGAGGGCAAAGAGTTCCGAGCCAATGACGACGGAGAGCCATCCGGAACGGCAGGACGCCCGATGTTAGGCATTCTTCAATCCTACAATCTAACCTACACCCTTTTGATTATCGTACGCTACTTCGGAGGCACCAAATTGGGCACGAGCGGCTTGATCAACGCTTACAAGGAGAGTGCCAACGATGCTATTGTCAACAATGAAATCATAGAAAAGACAATAGACAAGATGCTTGTTGTTAAATTCGAATATCCGTTCCTCAACGAAATCATGAAAATCGTGAAAGAGGAAGAGCCGACCATCATCAACCAAGAATTCGAAATGGAGTGTTCCATGACATTAAGCATTCGCCAGCGAGACTACGACCGTCTTAAAAACAAATTGGAGCAAGCCGCCATCACCCAAAAAAGCATTCTGAAAATAGAGGAACTATAAGATTACGCCCTCAATTAAGAGCTTAAAATCTTGCAATCGCCCCGATTTATGCAATAAGTATTAGTTCTCGTTAAAAAAAAAGTCAAAAAATTTTATTAATTGAGATTTTGGCGTACATTTGCACTCGCAAACGCCACTATGGCTCAGTTGGTAGAGCAACGCATTCGTAATGCGTGGGTCGCCGGTTCGAGTCCGGCTAGTGGCTCTATAAGGCAGTTACTCGTAACTGCCTTATTTGTTTTATAGCAGCACCTCTTTTACCTTTGCAAAATCCTTAGATTTCAACCGAAAGCACAAAGAAATCTTTCTACATCTTACCTTTTAATTTACACAAAAAAAAACTCATTCATAATTTAAAAAAAATATTTATTTTTGCCAAAAATTGAAATTCATTAACTTATTACTTTTATGCGTAAAACACGACTTGTTGGTTGGCTCCTATTTTTGCTAACCATACTGGCCTCTTGCGGAGGCGGTGACGTATCAAACGAAACGGAATACCTACAGTACATCAATGAATTTACAGCAGGATCCATTTCAAAACACTCATCCATCGTTGTTAAGTTGGCTAACCCTTCTGCCAAGTTCAGCTCAGAAGAGAAAGAAAAAGCTATTAAGGGAATTTTCGAATTCTCGCCAAAAATCGAGGGTGAAGCTCGTTGGATAGACCAATACACCGTGGAATTCAAACCTAATGAACTCCTAAAAAATGGCCAAGAGTATGTGGCAACTTTCCATTTGTCTGAAATTCAAGATGTAGCAGACAAAAAGAACAAGGATTTCAAGTTCCCATTCAAAGTCATTGAACAAAACGCATCTCTTCATACAGAATACCCCGTCTATAAGGAAGATGGCACGGTGGAAGTAAACGGTGTTATTCTTTTGGCAGATAGAGAAAGTCAAGAGAATATTTCAAAACTTCTTACTGCCTCTATGGAAGGTAAGAGTTACAGCATCGAATGGGGAGCCATCATTCCCCGTTCGGTAGGATGCATTTCTCACTTTAAGATTAGCAACATCAGTGCCTCCAACTCCAATAGAACCATGGATTTAGGCTTTGATGGAAAGTCAATTGGCTGCAGTGACAACGCCCAGACAAGTGTGACTATCTTCCAAAATAAGATATTCCAAATCATTGGACACAAAATATTCAATGGCGAAGATGCACACGTTGAAATCTATTTCAACCAAGCTTTGCCTGCACAAGATCTAAAAAGCAAAATCTACTTTCAGGATGGCCTGAAATGTAACATTACCAAAGAGAACAGTACTGTAAAGGTTTACCCAAGCAGGAACTTCACAGACAAAAAGACTTTGATCATTGACAAAAACATCCAAGGTTCAAACAAATCAACCCTTGGTGTCAACATCGATTATCCCATTCTATTTGAGAGCATCAAACCTGCAGCTAAATTCAACAACAACGGATCCGTACTTCCTACAACCAACGGTGCTACGCTTCCTTTCCAAGCTGTGAATTTGAGAGCTATCGATGTAACTGTATTGAAAATCAGAAACGAAAACATATTCCAACATCTCCAAATCAACAACATCAACGGACAAAGAGAGTTGAAACGTGTGGCTAAACCTATCCTCACGAAGACCATCAATTTGGAAGAGACTGGTTTGGATCTTACTCAATGGCAGAACTACTTCATTGATTTGAAAGAACTTGTCAACAAAGACCCAGGAGCCATCTACTCCATCATTCTCTCTTTCAAGAAGAGCTACTCCACCTACCCTTGCGGAAAAGACGATGTGGAATCAGACGACGATGATTACGACTATAGCGGCGTAACTTCTGAATGGGGAAGCGACCCTGACAACTACGGTTATTATTACTACGACAACGATTACTACTCAAGTTACGACGAGAATGGCGAATATATTGGCGACAATCCTTGCTACAACGCATATTATAAGAGTTCTTACAGAAGAGCTCAAACTAACATCCTCGTCTCCGACTTGGGTGTCATTGCAAAACTCGGCACGAACAACAAGATTCAAGTAATCGTCACCAACCTAAAGAGTACAGAACCTGAAAGTGGTGCGAAAGTCAAATTCTATAGCTACCAACAAGAGTTGATTGGCGAGACTTCTACCAACGGAGACGGATTCGCAGAATTCACCTACGAAAAGGAGAAGCCTATATTCTTAGAGGTTGAACAAGGCGATCAAAAGAACTATTTGAAGATCAATGATGCAAGTGCCCTCTCACTCTCTTCATTCGACGTGACTGGTGCCACTTACGAAAAAGGATTGAAAGGCTACATCTACGGTGAGCGTGGCGTTTGGAGACCTGGTGACACATTGAACATCTCTTTGATGCTTCAAGACCAAGAGGGTATGATTCCAGACAACCACCCTCTCGTAATGACGCTCGTCACTCCGAGAGGACAGAAATATACAAAGTCGGTTCAGAAGTATCACATGGGATCTTCCATCTACTCTTTCCGCATTCCTACGGACATGGAGGCTCCTACGGGCATTTGGAACATCTCATTCAAAGTGGGTGGATCCACATTCAGCAAATCGTTGAACATCGAGACTGTCAAGCCTAACAGGCTAAAGATCAAGCTTGAATCTAACGAAACCATCCTTCACGGAAACAGAAGTAACAGTTTCCATCTATATTCAGAATGGTTGCACGGAGGAAAGGCGGCCGACATGAAAGCTGATGTAGCCGTTAAGATGAAAAAGGCAAAGACGGCCTTCGCAAACTTCAGCGACTATACCTTCGAAAGCCCTGCTGCAAACGAGTTCAAAGATAACGAACGTATGCTTTACAACGGCAAGACAGATGCAAACGGAAATATCTATTTCAGTGCTTCCATGCCAAGAATCAGCGACGCTCCTGGTATGTTGGAGGCCAACTTTACAACACGCGTTCATGAAGGAGAAGGCGATTTCAGCATCAACTCTACAACTATCAAATACTCTCCTTACGCATCTTATGTAGGTATAAAAGCTCCAACGGCTCCTAACCAAAGAGACATCTACTATACAGAGAAAGATAACACTTTCAAAGTGGTCACTGTTGACGAAAATGGTAATTTGGAGAAGTTCACTCAATCTTTGAGCTATAAGATTTACAAACTATCATGGCGTTGGTGGTGGGATTCTCGCAACGACGATAATCTTGCTTACTACATCAACAACACTTACACACAAGCCTACAAATCAGGTGAATTCTACGCTAAAGACGGTAAGGGAAGCTTCGACATCAACATCAGCGATGATGATTGGGGCCGCTACCTCATCCTCGTACAAAACAAAGACGGACACACCACCGGTTGCGTCGCTTTGTTCGATTGGGAAAGCTGCGTTGGTAAATCCAAGAAGGACGACCCAAGCGGAGCTACTATGCTCACATTCACAACCGACAAGGGTACTTACAACGTAGGCGAGAAAATCAAAGTGAACATTCCTACCTCAAACGGTGGACGTGCCTTGATTTCTATCGAAAACCGCTCAAGAATCATCTCTTCTCAATGGGTGAAGGCAAAAGATGGAAACACCGAAGCTACTGTCGAAATCGAAGCAACGCCTGATATGGTTCCTAACGCATATCTCAACATCACGTTGATCCAACCTCACAAGACAACAGCGAACGACCTTCCTATTCGTCTTTACGGCGTACAAAGCGTCACGGTTCAAGACAAGGCAACTATTCTTGAGCCTAAGATTGACATGAGCGACGAGGTAACTTCAGGAAAACCTTTCGAGGTGAAGATTTCGGAAGGAAACAAGCAAGAGATGGACTACACATTGGCCATCGTTGACGAAGGTCTGCTCGACATCACTAATTTCAAGACGCCAAACGCACACAAAGAATTCTTCAAACGCGAAGCTTTGGGTGTCAACACTTGGGACATCTACGATCAAGTAATCGGTGCATTCGGTGGAAGAATTGAAAAATTGTTCGGCATCGGTGGTGACGACGCAATAAAGGCTCAAGAGGAGCAAGCTCAAAAACGCTTCAAGGCTGTCGTTAAGTTCATCGGCCCTTGCAAATTAGCAGCAGGCAAGAAGGCAAGCCACACTATCGATCTTCCAAACTATTATGGCTCTGTCAGAGTCATGGTGGTCGCAGGAAACGGAAAGGCTTATGGCAACGCTGAGAAGGCTGTGAAAGTAACCAGTCCTTTGATGGTTTTGGCCACCTTGCCTCGTGTTGCTGGTCCTAACGAAGACCTCACACTCCCTGTTAACGTATTCAACAATAGCGACAAGAGCAAGAATGTTAAGATCATTGTTTCTGCCGGCGACGTAATAAAAGTCAACGACGAGGCTTCTAAAGAGAGCAGCATCGAAGGCCGTGGTGACAAGATTACGACATTCAAACTTAAAGCAGCCAACAAGATTGGCAAGCAAAAGATCGATGTAAAGGTTACAGACGGACAAAACGAGGCCTCTACCGAAATTTGGTTGGAGGTTCGCAATCCAAACCCTCGTTTGACAACATGCAAGACTATCACCATCGAACCTGGCAAGAGTGCCAACCTTGATTACAACTTGACAGGCATGGAGGGCACCAACACCCTTTCTCTTGAAATGGGTACAATGCCAGCCATCAACTTGGAAAACCGTTTGGAATACCTCATCGGATACCCTCACGGATGTGCCGAGCAAACCACTTCAAAGGGATTCCCTCAATTGTTCTTGCCTGCATTGTGCAACTTAACCAATCAAGAGGTTACCGATTGCGAGACAAATGTTAAGAACACCATCAAGAAGTTGGAGCAAATGCAAATGAGCGACGGTTCTGTCAGCTACTGGATGGGCGGCAATTATACCTACGACTGGGTTAATAACTATGTGGGTGACTTTATGATCACCGCCCAAAGCAAGGGTTACAATGTAAGTTCATTCCTCGCTGCTTGGAACAAGTACCAAACAAAGAAAGCATCCGAGTGGACTTGGAGAACATACGGCAACAACAAGGCTAAAGTTTCTGGCGACGACTTCGTCCAAGCTTATCGCCTTTACACATTGGCAGCCAACGGCAAGCCTGTCAAAGGTGCCATGAACCGTTTGAAAGAAGAGAAAGATTTGTCCATCCAAGCTAAATGGAGATTGGCTGGTGCTTACGCCCTCATCGGCGACAAAAAGACGGCCAACAAGATTATCGACGGCATCGCTTCTTCAAACGCAGCGGATTACAGCAAGCGTGATTACGAAACATTTGGTTCTCAACTTCGTGACGAAGCAATGGTCATGGAAGTCATGCTTCTTTTGGGCGAGAAAGACCAAGCATTCAAATTGGCTCAATCAATTGCTAAAGAACTCAACACAGACAGATGGTTGAGCACCCAAGAGACTGCCTACGCTTTAATCGCCATGAGTAAGTTGGCTGGTGGACAAAAGAGCGACGGTCTAAACGTCTCTTACAACCAAAACGGCAAAGATGTAAACACAACGAGTGACAAGAACCTCATCAAAGAGAGATTGGACGCTTCTAAGAGCGGTGCAGGAAAAGTTTCGGTCACCAACAAGGGCAACAGCACTTTGTTCGTATCATTGTCACAATCAGGTATTCCTTTGGAAGACCTCTCCCCTGCCAAGTCAGAAGGATTGCAACTCAACGTGACATTCTACGATGCAAACGGTTCAACAATCAATGTTAGCGATTTGCAACAAGGAACAGACTTCACAGCAAAAGTCACTGTCAAGAACCTCTCTCCTTACGAGAATTACAACGAGTTGTCTCTCATCCAAATCTTCCCTTCCGGATGGGAAATCATCAACAAGAGACTCAATGGTGACGTGGACAAACGCAACTCCGATTTCTCTTACCAAGACATTCGCGACGACCGCGTCATGACCTACTTCAACTTGCCTTTCGGCAACACGAAGACATTCTACGTTGATTTGCACGCTGCATACACTGGACGATTCTTCATGCCAGCTTGCTCTTGCGAATACATGTATGACAACACCATCTCCGCAAGGACAAAAGGTCAATGGGTCAATGTGACAAAATAAACACATCCTCATTTTGAGGCAAACAAAAAGGTCTTCTCTCTTCAAGGGAGAAGGCTTTTTTGTTTATAGAGGGAGCCATTGTCCTCATCACCACGGACCGTTCATAAATAGGGCCTCTTCCACACAGACAAGACTATTGAGACTTGAGCGAAATTCTTGAATCTTAATTCAACATGGAATCGCCCCTACAAAGGAAGGTGCGGGGTTCGCGAAAAATTCTTAATTCTTAACTCTTAATTCTTAATTTCTAACTACCTTTGCAAAACAAAACAAAAAAGGAAAATGAAAAATATGATACTCCAATGTGCCATCATCTTCGGATGCCTCACATTTGGCGAATTAATAGTCCATCTCACCGGCATCAAACTGTCCTCCAGCATCATCGGAATGCTGACGCTAACGCTATTGCTTCAATTAGGCATCGTAAAATTAGATTGGGTGAAAGGAATCGCAGAATTTCTATCTGCCAACTTGGCTTTCTTCTTCATTCCGCCAGGCATAGGTCTGATGCTGCATTTCGACCTTATCAAGGCACAATTCGTTCCTATCGTCGGAGCCACTATTCTTAGCACAATTCTCGTCCTCGTTGTCACAGGATGGGTTCACCAATTAACAAGAAAGAACAATGGAGTTTCTAAGAAATGAGACATTTCTCATCGCCATCACATTCGGCATTTATCATATTTCCAAACTTTTACAAAAGCAAACTGGATGGATTTTACTCAACCCCATCCTACTCACCATTGCCCTCATCATTATCATTCTTGAAGTGTTAGGCATTGATTACCCTACCTACAGCGAGGGGGGTAAATACATCGAATTCTGGTTGAAACCTGCAGTCGTAGCTTTAGGCGTGCCTCTTTACACACAATTACAAGCAATAAAAAAACAAGCAACGCCCATCCTACTGTCCCAAATAGCAGGATGCATCGTAGGAATACTATCCGTAGTATTCATAGCCAAAGCATTAGGCGCCAGCAAAGAGGTCATTTTGTCCTTGGCGTCCAAATCCGTGACCACCCCAATCGCCATGGAAACAACCCGTGCCTTAGGGGGAATACCGGCACTCACCTCCGCAGTTGTTGTATGCACAGGCCTATTGGGCGCAATTGTCGGATTTAAAGTTCTAAAATTAGGGAAGGTGAAAAGCCCCATCGCGCAAGGTCTCTCCATGGGAACCGCCTCTCATGCCGTAGGTGCATCTGCCGCCATGGAGGTCAGCAACAAATACGGAGCCTATGCCAGCCTCGGACTCACCATCAACGGAATCCTCACTGCGGCCATCGCCCCCTATTTGATCGACCTCTTGAACTTATAAACCAGCTACTACTGGTTAAGTTTTTGGAACATTTTAGCGGCCAAAGCACCGCTCAAATTATGCCACACACTAAAGATGGCCCCTGGTATGGTGGCTAATGGATAAATGGCGAAATGAATGTTGGCAAGACTGCTTGCCAAACCTGAATTTTGCATGCCGACTTCAATCGAAATTGCCGTGCACTTCTTAGGCGACAAACGAAGCAGTTTGCCAATAGCATAGCCCGAAAGCAATCCTAATAGATTATGGAGCACAACCACCACCATAACAATGAATCCGCAAGTGGCAAGTTTATCACTGTTCTTTCCTATGATGATAGCCACGATCAAGGCTATAACAACCGAAGAAAATGCAGGCAGATAGGAGGTTGCTCGTTTCGTGAAATTTGGGAACAAACTACGCACAATCAACCCCACCACAATGGGAGCAATCACCACCTGCAAAATGCTGAGCAACATGGCCACCGTATCCACCTCAATACTCTTTCCTGCCAAAAGAAAAACAATCCACGGCGTCATAATAGGAGCCAATATGGTGGAACATCCCGTCATTCCGACGGAAAGGGCTATATCACCTTTGGCTAAAAACGTTATCACATTACTTGCGGTTCCTCCTGGACAACACCCCACCAAGATCACACCTATTGCCAATTCCGGAGGAAGATCAAAAATCATGGACAAACACCAAGCGATAGCAGGCATTAGCGTATATTGAGCAATGCACCCCAACAGAATCTCTTTCGGATGACTAAACAACACCTTGAAATCCTCCGCCTTCAACGTCAACCCCATTCCAAACATCACAACCCCTAAAAAAGGATTAATCCATGTCGTGCTGATGGAGCCTGTCAATTCAGGAAACAAATAAGAAACAAGGGCGGCAAATAAAACCAAGACACCCATCCATCGTGAAATAAAATCGCAAATCCGTTTCATCATACTAATTAATTTTCAACCACAATGAAACAAATATAGACATTTGCCTCCGATAAAAAGAAAAATACGGACGAAAGTATAAGGCCTTATAAAAAATAATATGTTTTACAACATATAATAAAGATGGTAGATTAGGAAAAAGTTGACTACCTTTGCAATCGTTTGTTGTTTTATAGAAACAAACATATACTGCGGAAGGAGTTTGTAAAGACCAAACTAACGCTGTTTGTAGTGGTTATTAGAATGACGTGCGGTTTAGTTGTTGACCGCTTCTGATGAAGAAGATATGATGATTGATGTTTTGTAAGATGATTAACACCCATTACACTCCATTCCGCAAAAGAAACTCATGACGAGATTCAAAATATCAGCAACAGAGGTGCATCACACAACGGCTGTTGCTTTAAACACATGTAAAACCATAGAAATCAGCTGATTTCTAAACAAAGTCCCCAAATTATTACAACAAAGGACTAAAATTAAGGAGGTTATGATGAAACGCAATATAAACATTGTAATTATATCCATTTTCGCCATGTTGTCTTCTATGACAACTCATGCTCAAGAGACGGAAAAAATAGAAACTGACGGAAAGATGATTGCCGGAGCTGTCTCTTTCGATGACCAAAAGAACCTTATCGACTCACTGATGGTCGACGAATATGAAGATGACGAAGATGGCTACACCCCATCCGATTCCCTCTATGGAACTTGGGACAACGCCAACCTAAACCCATACAGAGTAAGCATAGACTCCATTTGCGACTCCTTTACTGTGAAATTCACAGAATACGTTCATCCTGACGAAAACGTGGTAACATCTGAATATGGTCCTCGCTGGGGCCATTTCCATGCCGGCATCGACATCCGACTTAACACCGGCGACTCTGTAAAATGCGCCTTCAACGGTAAGGTTCGTATCGCCCGTGCCAACAAAGCATACAGACGCAAAGGTTATGGATATTATGTCGTTGTAAGGCACGAGAATGGATTGGAAACTCTATACGGACACATGTCAAAAGTGCTCGTTAAACCCGACCAAATCGTCCGTGCAGGAGACGTCTTAGGTCTTGGCGGTAGCACAGGTCGCTCAACAGGTCCTCACCTTCATTTCGAGACACGCTTTATGGGTAACGCCATCAATCCAAGAGAAATGATCGACTTCGAAAACTACGTCATTCTCGACGATTGCTACGTCATCACAAGAAAAGAGTCATTCAAAGAATTAAGAGATTATATCAATTGCCCTGCCAGATTCTACACCATCAAGAAAGGTGACACATTGGGCAAAATCGCAAGACGCCACCACACAACGGTTTCCCGTCTTTGTAAATTGAACAAAATAAAATCAACCACGACTCTTCGCTTGGGCAAAAGAATTAGAGTTTCGTAATTAATTTCCATAAAAAACAAGATTCGATTTGTTTTTTCCAAAAATAGTCGTATCTTTGCAACGCTTTTGAGAAACAAAGCAATCGAGGGAGAGCTAGTAGCTCAGCAGGTAGAGCACATCCCTTTTAAGGATGGGGTCTTGGGTTCGAGCCCCAACTGGCTCACCAAAGCGACCAAGAGAAATCTTGGTCGCTTTTTTTGTCATATTTTTGGACTATTCAATACAATAAACTATCTTTGGTAATATTTAACAAAATCAACTTATAAAACAGCAAACAAAAGATGAAACAGTTAAGATTGTATTTCACGATGCTTTTGGTCGCTTTGATGACTCAAACTATCAATCAATATGCACAAGCGGAGAACATTCAAACCATCACCGCAGATAGATTGCCAGCAAAAGCGAAGAAATTCATCACCGATAATTTCCCAGGTAAAAAAGCCACAACTGCAGCAGCAGTGAAAAACGGAAACAACATAACCTATAGAGCAGAACTAAGCGACAACGCCACAAAAGTCGAATTCACCAAAATGGGAGATTGGAGTTTGGTAGAATGCTCCAAAGGTGCAGTTCCAAACAAAGTGGTTCCAGAGAAAATTCTAAAACGCTCTAAAGAATTATACAAAGATGCCAAAGTGGCAAAAATTTCTAAAAGCAGCGCAGGCTACGAAGTGAAACTCACCATGGGTACTACCCTAAAATTCAACGCCAACTGCACACTGACGGAAATGCTCTTCTGACAAAGAAAAAGAAAAAAAATTAGGCTACTTCGGATTTTCCAAGTAGTCTTTTTTCTTTAGGCAACCTCTATAAATTGATTTTGAGATTTTTTTGGCTTCGTCCAAATTGCTTCCGCTCAGTAAAATCAAACAAGTTTGATTTACGTTCGCTTAATCGCAACTTTTGACAGGTTGCTGAGCAGAAAGAAGGATCGGTGCGACCACTGTGACTGATTGTCAAACAGCAAGATGCCCAAACAAATCAAAAAGCACCGAAAAGTTTATAAAGAATCACTTATTACTAAAAAATTAAAAATGGTGAATTCATAGAGATCACCTTTAATTCAACCATTAAATTAAACACAAAAAAATGCGAGGAAGCAAGGGCAATTTTTTTTGTCCTTGCTTCCTTTTTTGCATTAGTGTATTATCTTTGCTATAAGAAAAACATTGGACTCCCCCTCTTGGTGGAGAAACTCAGTGAAAGACGTTTTTTAGCTGCCCTTGCACTGGAAATGTTTAGATAAAGATAATACCCAAACACACTCATTTATGGTTCAGCACAAATGAGTTTATAAATGCTATGTCAATGTTATTAAGCAAAAAAATAATTTACTTGCTACCATGGTTGTTTTTCTTTTGTATGAAAGGATTATCAGCTGAAGAGTATGGCATATTCGACCATTATACGACAAATGATGGGCTCATCTCCAACCGTGTTTTTTCCCTAGCAACCGATAAAGATGGGGGCATTTGGGCTTCCACCAATTTCGGATTAGAGAAATTCGACGGTACAAAGTTCACCCACCATAGAAAAACAGAATACCCCGAATTGAGCAGAGAGGATTACCTCTTTATCCATACCCTACCCAATGGAATCATCACAGCAGGAGGATACAACGGCCTTCTAATTGAATACAATCCTGTAAAAGATACGTTCTTCAACGTAATGCCGAAAGAGTTTGACGAATCTTTCTATAAGGAGACAATGGGCATCTACCACTCCACAAAAGGCGAGCAATACCTTGTAACCAACGGAGGTGCCTACACTTACGACAAAAACAAACGCGAATATTCTAGCAACAACACACTTTTCCGTGTCACACAAAACATATATGTTAGATCTTTATATGTTGACGCCAAAGGTAGGTATTGGATTGGATCCATCGACTCTCTCTTGGTCAAAGATGCGGAAGGTGCACACATACTAAAATACATTCCGAAAGGAGAAGCTTGCAGCTTTGTCCGCACCATCTTGCCCATCGGCAACCACAAACTTGCTGTAGCCTCTCAAAACAACGAGATTTGGATTTTTGATGACAATTCCGATTCTATTAGCGCACCTGCCATTATAAAAACTCCTTTTTCTTGCATCACTAACATCATAAGAGACAAAAAAGGCAGATATTGGATAGCTACAGATGGTAACGGCCTTTGGTACACCGACCAAAACCTATCGGAATCAACCACATTCACTAAACTCACCCCACATAATGCATCGATCGACGAGGTGAACAAAATCTACTCCATCATGGAGGACAATCATGGTGACATTTGGTTCAGCACCCAAAATTCTGGAATTTGGAGATACAGACAAAACAGCACATCGGGCATTTCAACCTCTACCGATGTCGGATTTCCGCCTGCTGTATGCACCGCTTTTGTGGAAGATGAAAACCACAATATCATCGTCAGCGTCGATGGTGGAGGTCTATATACAATCGACCCCAAAAAGAAGTTCAAAAAACTGATAGACCTTCCTAACAACAACATTTCAAATATATCCAAATCAAAAGACGGTACTTGCTATGTGGCAACTTGGGGAGGCGGCGTTTACCGCTACTACCCTAAAACCAACAAGATAGAAAAGGAGAACTTCTTGGGAATCAACAACCCTTGCAACTGCTTCTTTGGCGTTAATGTCTTAAACGGAACAGATATCTACGCCTGCACCACAGGCGACGGACTCTACCGAAAAAAAGCAGGAGATGACAAATGGAGCCGCCTCGTACCATACGACTCTGTTGCCATGGCTCCCAACAAATGGATCCTATTCTCCTTCTCCGACACAAAAGACAATGCTTGGATTAACTCTTCCAACACTCTTTGGTTATTAAAGGGGAACGATCTAAGAATGATTACGCCTAATAGCGACTGCGAGAAACAACTCACCCCGCTTCAGATATTCGACTTGAAAGGAGAAGGCGACGGATATATCTTCGCAGCTTCCAACAAAGGCATCAAACGAATTTCGCCAGAAGGCGTAATCGAAGACCTCCCGTTCATTCCCGAATATTTCTTCCGCATCATTCTAAAAGACGATAACGGAAATTATTGGGTTGCAGGAGACAATGGCATTTACTCTTTCAATTACAAAGCTAAAACTTGCACAAAACTTCCTGGCAATTTCAGTGATGTTGCCACCAACTATTTCTATTTCAGAGCTGGCTATAAGGCTGCCGATGGTAAACTCTATTTCGGAACAAACATAGGTTACATCTGCGTTAATCCTAAAGAATTATCGTTCGAAACCAAAATAGAGCACCTCTCTTTATCTTCTTTGTCAATAGGCAACAAGAAAGTCAGCATTTCAGAAAACCCTTTGAATGGAACGCCACTATCTCAAAGAAAAGATATAAAACTTGCATACGGCCAAACAGACATAGCCATCAACATTCAATTAGTCGACTTCGCCGATATAGATAAGGCTATATGCCAATACAGACTTGTTGGTTTACAAGACCAATGGTTGGATGTCAGTCCCGACCGCATCATTCGCTTCTCCTACATTCCAACGGGCGACTTCCAATTGGAAGTAAAAGCATTCCGATCAAATGAAGAGTGTGAACAAAAGGTAATAACCCTTTCCATCTCCGTACTTCCTCCTTGGTGGCAATCATGGTGGTTTATGACACTCTGCGTAATTCTAATCGGCGCCACCGCTTTCCTCATCTATAAACATAGAGTTCGTCACCTCATTGCCATGAAAAACAAACTGAATGAGGAGGTGGCCATCCGAACAATGGAGTTGCAGACTGCTCTGAAAGACAAAGACAGCCTCATTTCCGTCATCGGCCACGACCTTCGAAATCCTATGTTCGCCATCGTAGTTGCCTTGGAGAACTGGTTGCGGAAAGAATATACCATGAACGACGAGAGCAAACACCACCTCATCGAGGAGACTTTAGAGTCAGCAAAAACATTGCAAGGAGAAATGCTCAAACTGCTTAACTGGGCAAAATCCAAGCAAGACGACATCGTATGCAAACCACAGGAGATTGACATCGAATCCATCATCAACGACGCCCTTCTCCTAAGCGACGGCCTTCTCAAAAGTAAAAATATAAATACCCAAAAGAAAATCTCTTTGGCACACAAGGCCTATGCGGACGACCGAATGGTAAGCACTGTTGTAAGAAATATTATCGGAAACGCCATCAAATACACCAATGAAGGGGGAACAATCACCGCAGAGGCTTGGGAAGACGAACATGAAGTACACATTGCCATCCGTGACACTGGTGTCGGCATGAACAGCGAAGTATTAAATAAAATACTCTCCAACGAACAAGAAGAGATGAGCAGCAAACTTGGAACCAATCAAGAGAAAGGAACTGGTTTGGGTCTTAACATCTGCAAGAAATACATACAACGCAACAACGGTTCTCTAAATGCAGAAAGCAAATTAGGGGAAGGAACAACCATCACTATCAACCTTCCTATATCAGTGGCAATCACCAACTATCAGACTGCCGAAAAGGGCTCCGAAATTTCACTAGGAAATCGAATCTCGAAAGAAGTTATCGCTGGAAATGTCATCTTAATAGTGGACGACAATCCGCTCATCTGCGAGAACATGAAAACGCTTCTTTCCGACATCTGCGAGGTCAGAATCGCCCATAATGGCCAAGAAGCATTGGATATCGTTGCTGAAAATGAGATAGATCTCATTCTTAGCGACGTGGACATGCCGATCATGAATGGTATAGAACTATGCGGCATCTTGCAGCAAGACGAGGCATCGGCCCACATACCATTACTGTTCGTATCAGGAAGAATAGAAGAAAATGACCGTCTTCAAGGCCTTTCTAAGGGAGCCATAGACTATATTACAAAGCCATTCAACCAAGAAGAACTATTGGTAAAGCTTTGCAGTCTGTTCAAACATAGAGAGCTTACAAGAAGCCACATTTTGGAAAGCATCATGCGAAACAAGAATTCGAATGACGAAGGTGAACCAGAAGAGGCATCCGACCCTACAACAGACAATCCATTCTTAAATCAATTTATGGATTTGATTAGAGAACGTCATTCCGACCCAGAATTGTCAGTTGACGACTTGGCGGATGAAATGTGTGTCAGCCGCTCTACAATGTTCCGACGCATCAAAACAATAGTAGGCAAGTCTCCAGTAGAATTGTTAGGAGAATACCGCTTAAATGAGGCCCTACGCCAACTTAAGAGCAACGAATCCGTATCCGTCAACGAAGTAGCCTACGCAGTCGGATTCTCTGATGCATCCTACTTCAGCAAAAAATTCAAGGCTTACTTCGGAATAAACCCTACACAAGCAAGATCGTAATTTAATCTTCTCAAGTTTCGCGGTTTGATCTTTAAGTGTGTTGGCAGATTCTGAGATACAACCCAGAATGGATTGTTGCGTAACCTTGTCGACATTAAACTATGTTTTATGCCGTACAACATAAAAACGAGGGAGGTAATTTGGCTTAATCATTTGGAAACACTTCATAAGAATCCCCATCCTATTCTTATTATAGCAATTACACATAGTTAAGGAAACAACAAGTATTCAGAGGATAACATCCGCAGTGCATTCGTTGGGTTTCCACCCATACAAGAAGGATTCATAAAAACCTTTGGACAAGGTTTTCCTACAACAATGGCGACACGATTAAAGAAGAGGAGAAAGACTATTCGAGAGTGTTGGGAAGCTACTTGTAAACGTGCTAAAATAAAATTTGGGAATTGGTATATCTCAAGAATTATTTAACTACCCACAAATTAATCATGGCAAAGAAAACTGCAACTAAAAACTCCGGACTTGGAATGGTGGCAGCAAACAACCATTTCAAGCACCAAAAAATTCAATCTATCATCTACGAGAACTATTTGAGGAAATTCGTAGATAATAACATCCTGACAGAAACAAAACTCTCAGACGACCTTCCGATAATCTGTCCTGACATCTTTATTTGATTTTCATTGACATATAATTTAAAAAGGAAGGTCGGTTACATTACGCCGTTAGGCGTTTAATGTCGGTAGAATCACAATGCGTTGAACAAGCCGATTCCCCGTTAGGGGATTAACCTTGTGTGTTATCGGTCACAAAATAGGGCACAGCCTTTTTTATGTCAGTTCAAAAGGTTTTGCGGACACCAATGATTTGAAACAAATTCTTTCTCATCTATGCATAATGTCATTCAATCAGTAATTGATGATATTAATGGCATTACGCCAACAATTACAAAAAAACTAAGAATGCCAACAAGCGTATCATTGCCAATTTTAAATTATCCAACATATTATTTCAGCACAATCAAATTCATAACGCAACACACATACAAACGGACACGCCGCCCCGTAGGGGCAATCCCTCGTGGTTGCCCCTTTCGCCACGAGGCCCTCCGCCACACGGGCACAAAAAAAGGGAGCGTCCCGTAAGGAACGCTCCCCTGTAAGATGG
>JAKSKZ010000037.1 GCA_024401475.1 Paludibacteraceae bacterium
ACCGACCTTCCTTTTTAAATTATATGTCAATGAAAATCAAATAAATATCTAAATTTTAGCGGACAGCAAAAAATTAGAATTGAACAGACAACAATAACTCGTGGGTGTTAGACGGCAAGTTGTTGCACTTTCCGAGGTTCAAATCGTAGGTGTAACCCAAACGATAGTTGTTCCATTCAAAACCCAAGGTAAGCGACACCATCGACATATCAAACGGATCGGACAAATCAGGTTTCCATGTAGCACCTCCCCAAATGAATCGTTTATAGAAAGCCATCACGTTTGCCTCCAAAACATCAATCTTATGTTTGTGCATATAGATCAAAGCAGGAGCCACATCAAAAGTTTCTCCCAATGGGAAAAAGCCTCTTGCATAAGCGTAGTAGTGACGACCTGGCTTATAAGTGGTCGATTCGCTATTCAAGATGTGAGTGCAAGAAGCTCCCAACATCCAGTGCATCGTAGTCAACTCCAAACCGAAGTTTGCGTCGGGAGATATCTCCGTATCCTTTTCGTTCGTATAAGTGTCCATATTTGACAACTCAGACTCATCACGAATAATGTTTACAGATGGATTGAAGTAGCCCCAGTTCGCACCACCAGAGAGACCCATTGACAAAATATATTTGTCTGTCAAATCCACATGGTAAGCATAAACCAATTGAGCGTTCGTCGTACTATGACCAACACCAATTTTATCGTAGTTGGCAGTCAAACCAATGCTCGACTTCAATTTCTCACTATAACCTGTAAAATTCAACAATCCCGTCTTAGGACTGTTCTCAACGCCAGCCCACTGCATCCTACCCAACACGAAGAGATCGAACTTATCGTTATTTCCCGTACCAGCAGGGTTGACATTTATACGTGAAAACAGCTGCTGAGAAACCATCAAATCCTGCTGTGCAAAAACCGAAAATACAGAACCGCACAATAGCAAAGACGCTACAAATGCTCTTTTTATATTAGTTATCATTTTTTCTTAAACATTCAAAATACTACTCCATTCTCTGAATCTCAACTCGACGGTTTCTCTGATGCTCTGCCTCAGTTTCCGCCTCACGAACGACAGGCTTATACTCGCCAAGCGCCATCACGTGCAATTTAGACTTTGGAACGCCACGGTGAATCAAAATGCTTTGAACCCTCTTCGCTCTCTTCATTGACAATGCGTCGTTATATTCGTAAGAACCTCTCTCGTCGGTATGACCAATCACCAAGAAACTGCTGTTAGGGTAATAATTGATGAACTCAAGCAACACCTCTATATCCTTTTCGTAGTCGCCGTCCAAGATATCCTTGTCATAATCGAAATAGAAGATACGCTTATCAACAGTAGCCAAGACATTGCGAGAAGCTTGGAGCACGGTATCACGATTAGCCTCGAAAGAGCTGACCAACGCCTCTTGCTCCACCTTCTTTGTAGCATTGACAGTGTCGATCTTCGAAAATGCCTCCAAAATCTTTTCATTTTCGCTCTTTCCCAAATTCTCATCGTTGTAAGCCAAATCGTCCGAAGAAGAGGCATTGGATTTCTCATTTTTAGAAACATCCTCCGTTCCTTGCTTCTTATCATCAACAACAGCCACATTATCACCGTTGCCTTCGGCATCTTGCATTCTTTCGTCGGCCAACAACTCTGGTTCTTTCAAGTCGTCCTCCAAAAGATTTGCCAAAAGGATTGACTTCTTCGGATTGGAAGGATTATTGATATAGAGATTGTAAGTGCCATCTTCTGGGGTCTCGCCATCCACCTTACGATTAGAGGCATAGACCAACTTACCATCTTCACGAACAAACGGAAAGTTCTCGTCCGCGGAAGTATTTATGCCAGGAGCCTTTACCGGATCTCCCCACTCTCCCGTAGAATCTTTCTCCACATACCATATATCCAAACCTTTGGAATCTTGCATATTCGAAGCAAAGTAGAGACGAAGGCCATCATCGGAAATGGCAGGATTCAAGACTACGACTGAATCCTTCGGCATATATCTCCAATTGGAATATGCCAAGACAGAACCCCTATATTTGTCACGGCTCACCTCCGTGCCTTTTATAACGACAGGTTTTGCAGCCGACCATTTGCCCGTGCCTTCCTTAGGAGAGACAAACAATTTGCCCGACCTCGTATAGTAAGCCGTCTTATTGGTTTTGTCGTATGCAATCTGACCATCCGCATGAAGTTTTTCCAACTCCTTATCATACGTAATGTTTTGCAACTCTCCATCTTCGTTAATGTTGGCAACAAAAGCACTATCATTTCTAAAGAAGATAACTTTATTATCCTCATACTTAGAAATCACATTCGCAGGAGAGACACCTTTGTTGTCTGCGAAATTTGACATTTGTGCATTTCCACCCAAAAGAGACTGATTAATCAGCAAGGCGGAAACTATATAAAATAACTTTTTCATTATTTCTCTTATTTTCTATAAACCTCAATTGTTCCTTTCTTCACTCTACCATCCTTCAATGTCAAGACATAGATGTAAACACCAGCATCGGCCACATCGCCACGATAGTCGCCATCCCAACCATTATTCGAATTGGCAACAATGTTTCCATATCTATCATAGATGACCACCTCATATCCTGGCATGAAATCATCATTCTCGCCATTCTTCTCATGAGGAGTAAAGACAGTTGGAACAATAATGTTATCTACCAAATGAGCCTTAATCAAACCACTCGCTACGGCAGGGCAAGCACCATTCTCAACCTTTACATAGTAGCTTGCATCACCAGAAGGCATCTCGTCGTAAGTAGCAACGTCGGTCACTGCAATAACAGTTTCCTCGCCATTCTCATCAACTGAAATCCAATTATAAGGGCCAAAGACAGAAGAAGATGTCTTCGTTGAGAAGTTAATCATACCTCCATATTCAAATACGTCACTTGCGGTTGACAAAGAGACTGAAGCTGGCTTAGCCACCACGACTGTCACACTATCATTACCAGCCTGCACACAAGCAGAGTTGGAGGTTGCCACCCAATAAGTAGTTGTAGAATCTGGGATTACCACACGGATAGAATCCTTACCACTTGCTCCATCCCACCAAATGAAGGTTGGTGTCTCCACTCCGGCCTTAGATTGAGCAGTAAGGATGACTTTTGTATTTCCTGTTTGACAAACGCTCTCAACATCAGCCTTGATAGAGGCATCGATAGGCTCAACAACATTAACAGTGACGGAAGACTCAGCACCCTTACATCTTCCAAACTTACTATCAGCATAGACAGTATATGTAGTCGATGTCTTAGGCAAGACTTTCTCTGTTGCCGAAGTCAACAATGAATCATTCCAATGGTAAGCAGAGACTTCCATGCCCGTATTGTTAAGGATCAAAAGCTTAACTGAATCCTTTCTTGTATAACAAATAAGATTTTCGCTTGCAGTCAACTCTACGTTTACTGGATATTCTATTTTCAAACGAACTGAGTCGGAAACTGCAGGACAACCCCCATTTTCAGATTCCAATGTCACTCCGTAATAAACAGTGTCTGCGACAGCAACAATAGAACTATCCATTGAACCATTGTTCCATAAATAAGAGCTTGCCTTACCAGCCTTAACATTAACAGCGAACTCTATGTCAGAACCATAACATGCAATAGAATCACTTGGTTCTATAGCAAATTTAACTGGAGTATCCACGAAGATGGTCTTGCTTGCCTCCGAAGATCCACACTTGCCATATTTACTATTGGCAGTAACAGTGTATGTTGTCGTCTTTTTTGGAGAAACCACTCTAACGCTATCTTTTGACTTAGAATTGCTCCAAGTAAATACAGAATCAAAATCAAGAGGATTCACAACGGAGAGCACTACAGAATCTGCACCAGTCTGACAGATGGCTGACTTATCAGCCTTCAACTCAACAACAGCCTTGCGATCCAATTTGAATCGGAACAACTCCGTCAATGTCGGACAAACCGAATTTTGAGTACCCAATGTCACACTATATTGAGCATCGTCAGCAGTTACAGCGATTGATTTTTCTGAAGACCCATTGCTCCAAAGGATTGAAGTAGGTTCGCCCGACTCGATGTTCAAAGACAAGACTGCATCCGAACCTTCACAATAAATTGAATCATCTGACGAAATTGAGAAGCGAATAGCCTCAACTACGTTCATCGTCTTTTCAAACTTCTTCAATTCAATGCTATCTCTTTCAATTGCCACTTTGACAGTAACCAAAGAATCCATGCCAATGATAACCGAATCCTTATTCGTTGCATCCAACTTTTCGTAAATATCTTCGCCATTTCTCTTTATATACCAATTCAATTGGAACTCTTCTGGCAAAGCCGAAATATTAGCACTATCCACATGAAGCACAACCGATTTAGAAGCACAAATATTAGTCTTCCAGTTCAACGGTGTCAAGTCAAATACACGGTTGATAACCGAATTCGAAATCATACCAGTCGAGCAAGTCGCCTTACCATTAGAAGCTAACGCCAAAACATCCGACGAAGTTGTTGCCGAAACCACCCTGAAATAGGTTGCCACGTTAGAATAAACTGCAGCAGGCAATGAAATCTTGTTATCCTTCGTCGGACCGAAAGCATTGGTCCAAGTAACAGAGTCGGTCGATGATTGATAAATATAATATCTATCAAATTGGTCAACCTTAGCAACGGCAAGGTTAATACTATCTGAATTCAGGACGGCATCCACCTTATCTCCATCAACCAACAAATTCAAATTCGAAGAGAGAGAATCTCCGACATACATCTTTATAGAGGCAGACTTGCCACTTCCGTCCGTACTCTTTGCTGTCACGGTGAAATATCCATCCACACCGATTCCGTTCACAATAAGTTTTCCATCAGAGAAAACACGAGCCAGAACCTCATTGTCAACACTCCACTCTACATCCGTAAGTGTAGCATCAGCAGGAGAAATAGACAACGGCATCTTTATCGTATCATTATGGTTCACAAATTGACAAGTTGCGATATTCATCGACTTGATCAAGATTGGATCTGGAACATAAATAAACACCGTACGCTTTCTGTCCACCTCTACAGAACCCTCAATCTTAGCATAGTTCAAATAGTAGGTATAATCAGCAGGCTCGCATTGAGTATACACTGCACCATCCTCATCCGTCTTCTGCAATGTATAAAACTCACCATTCTTCTTGATTTCCAAAGAGACACCAACAACAGGCTCTTTGGTTGACTCATACAATACATAATAAGTCACATCCAACAATTCAAGTCCTGAACGAATTTCAAAATCAAGATCATAGTCAGTAACAACAAAGTCACGAACAATATCCAAGATACGAATTTGATAGCGGCCTGGGAGCAAATGATCCATAACGATACCGTCCGTATTTGATTTTAGCGGGCCATGCTCATTATAGTCATACTTCAACTCTTCGCTTAGCACACCATCCTCACCATACTTATATATATTCGCATTCACGCCCTTCACCAAAGCACCAAGAGCATCTTTAATTCTTATCGATACCGTACGCTTCACAGGAACAACGACATACATGGTAGTATCTTTGCTACCAGGTCCATTGACATTAAAGTTAAACGTGAACTCTGCATTCGTATAGTTATAGTCGTTCAACTTATAATTAAAGTAATAAGGGCCCACCTCGCAAGGAACAGAGTCGTTGAACACCCAAGACTCACCAGATCCATCCAAATCAGGATAATAGTCTGGAATCAACCTTGCATAAAGTGAATTGTTTTCAGCCCTATAGAAATCCAAGTTTGAAATTTGAGGATAAACAATCTTACCATCATGCAAGAATTTTACCTTCACATTTTGAACAATATCCTTCAAATCAAAATAAAGTACAGTATCCTTTGTCAAATCAATCTCTTGCATTTGGTTAGAAACCATCACCTTATAATGTCCATCGAAGAAAAGTGAGTCTGCCACACCATCAATGTCGGTTGGCATTTTGCTATAATTGCCATCCTCGTCAGTCAATAGGACATATAGATTTGGCATAACATTTTTGTCCACATCCAAGACATGGACCGTTATTTTATGAGAAGGTTTCAATCGAACATCCACATAAACCACAGTATCTTTTTCGGTGACAGTGAACGATCCATTATAAATTTCGTGATAATTCTTTTCATCGATATAAAACTCATAATTATAATTACCCAACAGACTTTTTACATAGACATTGTCATATACATAGAAAGAATCTTGATTCTCTGCCATTAAGTTGGCATAAGACCCACACACACCGTATCCCCTTCGACATACATATACGTAAGGAATTGACACTGGATTGAACTTCTCTTCGCCACAATAGAAATTGAAATAGACCTTGGTGTACAAAGGACTCTCCAAATAGTAGTATATTGTAGTATCACCCGTCACATATACGTTCTTCAACGTATCATGCGCAATTTGAATATTAAAATATTGTTCAGGAACTGCCGACAAATAGACCTCGCCATTTCTATTCGTCCAATCATACCCATAAAAAGCAGGCAATGTGTAAGTGACTATACCCGGCTGAGGTGTAATGCTATCCTCTTTTGAAAGCACGACCAGCTTAACCGTAATCATCTCTATCGAATCCGGCTCAAATGGAGGGATTGTATCTTGAGGCTCATCTACGCCTCCGCCAGTATCCGGTGTTTTTTCCGGAATGACAATATAAGCATAATTTGTCTGCTTATCATCCGTTGGCTTAACTTCAAACTTACCTGTCAAAACACCATAATCCTTTGTATCAACCGAATATTGGAAAACAGCCTCCGCACAAGAGATATACTCTTCCGTGATATTCGTCAAATAGTATTGACCTTCCAACATTTGGCTATAAGGGTCCACACTACCATAAGACTTTGAAAAGTTGCCAGACGCATCCTTAGCCAAAACCTTGATTTCCTTACAAGAGACAAAGACATCCGTTGAATCCTTTCTGATAAATCGGAAATAGGTGTTGTGAGTCACAAGACCACTCAACGCATCGAAGGTCATCGTCTTGTTTTCGTCGTCCAACTTGAACGACTCCATCTTACCTCCGGCAATGTAATGGTAGTTACCCTCCGGCAAGACAAAATTAATTTGACCGTCAGACTTTGAATAGCGTTTTTCAAACTCATAGTCTTCCGTTCCGTCATCAAACTCTTTATAGAGGAGAAGACCACTACCCTGTTGCGGATTGCCCAAACTATCCAAGAAAGACACCATCAACTTACGATAATCCAAATCAATCCATGTGTACATGCCCGACTTCACATGAAGTTTTCCTTGACCATAATCTCCATAATCGAGATTATAAGAATAATCACCTTCGGGAATTGTTGTACACACAACACGACCGTTTTCATCTGTCGTCAACACAAATGTCGTATCTTGCCCGGAAACACCTTTACCGCTAATATTAATAGGCAACCTTTGGATAGGAGCATTGTCTGGATCAGACAACTCAAATATTAGCACTCCTTGCGAAAACATTAGCTGTGCACTTGCAAACAACCAAAATAATACAAATGCAAAACTCTTAATAAGAACTTTCATCTTGAAAATTTAAAATTTCGTTTTGGCTGCAAAATTACGAATTTTATTTGTCATTTGGCATAATACAATGATATTTATCAACATTCACATTCAACAAAAGAAGGTTCTCATAAAAAAACAATAGGGATGCCAATCCCCTTGACACCCCTATTATTACTATTCGTTTTTAATCCGTCAGCGTACTTTCTCAAAAGATTTTTGGTACAAACCGTCGTCTTTCAACAACTCAATAGCCTTGAGATAAGAATCATTGTTGGCGTTCATTATCTCGTAATATTCATTCGTATTCCATATGTCTCGGGCTATAGTCGCCTTGATTTGCAAGCGAAGCAAGTCTTTCGACTTATTGAACTCCTCTTCATTGAGTTTGACACCCTCCTTTTCTCCCAAATCAGTCAAAACCTTTAGCATATCATCCGAAACCTCAAACTTCTCATAATACGTCTTGAATTTAGGATATTTACTATTGATTGACTTTCTGTTCTCCTCTACATAATTGAGGACAAATTTGTTCATGGCTCCCTTTGCCACCAAGTTACGATGATAATCGGTATATCTCAAAGTGTCCAATGGAATAAACACATCTGGCATAATGGCGCCACCGCCATAAACCGTTCTTCTCATAAGCATGGTCTTATACTTGAGAGAATCTGGGAAAATGATGCTATCCTCATGCATCAACTCTCCATGATTATATCGGTCTATCAAATCGCGGCGATACTGCTTGCTTCCCTCCTTGTATGAGCGTTGGATGCAACGGCCTGTAGGCGTATAATATCTCGCAATTGTCAAACGCATCTGAGCTCCGCCTGGCAATTCGATTGGCTTTTGTACCAAACCTTTACCAAAAGAACGGCGACCCACCAACATGGCGCGATCCCAGTCTTGCAATGCGCCCGAAACAATTTCACTTGCCGATGCCGAATTCTCATCAATCAACACAACCACTTTGCCTTTTTCAAAAGAACCCTTCGATGTGGCAACATAAGACAAACGTTGCTGTGCGTTTCCTTCCGTGTAAGTAATCATACGGCCATTAGGCAAGAAATGATCGGCCAAATCCACCGCCGCCGTCAAATAGCCACCTCCATTACCTTGCAAATCAAGGATAAGCGATTGCATTCCTGCACTTTTCAATTTATTGAACGCCTCATTGAACTCATCTGTCGTAGTGGCACTGAAACGATTGATTTTGATATAACCAATGTTAGCATCCACCATATAAGAAGCATCAATGCTATAGATAGGAATTTTATCACGCACAATTCGGAAATCAATCAAATTCTTGACGCCTCTACGCAAAACCTTCACATCAACGGTAGTGCCTTTGGGTCCACGGAGTTTATGCATGATGTCCGTATTCTGCATTTTCACGCCAGCAATCGTCGAATCGTTCACATAAACAATTCTATCGCCAGCCATAATGCCCACCTTCTCGGAAGGTCCACCACTAATAGTTTGAACAACTAGCAAGGTATCTTCCACCATCTGGAATTGGACTCCGATTCCATCGAAGCTACCGTCCAAAGGTTCGTTCATCTTCTGCACCTCGTCTTTCGGAATATACGCCGAGTGCGGATCCAATTGTTCCAGCATTCCAACAATCGCATCGTCCACCAACTTACTCAACTTTACCGAATCCACATAATAATGACTTGTAAAATAGGCCGCATACGTCAATTTCTGCAACTCAACGTTTTCCTCCGACCAAGCAGAAAAGACAAACGAAAAGAGCGAGACGACCATCATCAAAAATTTCTTCATCTAAAAAAAGTTTAATTCAACGAATTCAAGATAGAGGTCCATACAATAATAAATAGAATGATACCTCATTACAAACTTACAAGATTATTAGATAGGAAACAAAAAAAGCCCAGAAAGAATCCGGGCTTTAAGATTTATTTAAAGATGATCTCTATAAATCCACCTTTTCAAATTTTTAGTAATAAGTGATTCTTTATAATTTTTCCGGCACTTTTTGATTTTTTCGCACCTTGCCGTTTGACAGTCAGTCTCAGTGCTCACACTGCTCAACAACCAGGTCAAAAAAAACAAAAGCCCCCGAAATCAATTTATAGAGATCTCCTTTATAGACTACGCCTTAAATCAATGGAATATTGTTCTCAGCACAAGTCTTTCTCATGTCATCTGGCCAAATGCTTGCTTGGATTTCTCCAACGTGAGCCTTCTTCAAGAAGAACATGCAAAGACGAGATTGACCGATACCACCACCAATAGAAAGTGGCAAAGAACCTTCCAACAAACGTTTGTGGAAATAAAGTTCCTTACGTTGCTCTTGGTTAGTCATAGCCAACTGACGCAACAAAGCCTCCTTGTCAACACGGATACCCATTGAAGAGATTTCGAAAGATTGACCCAACACCTCGTTCCAAACGATGATGTCACCATTCAATCCTGCCAAGCCGTTCTCGCCAGGAGTTGTCCAGTCGTCATAGTCAGGAGCACGTCCATCGTGCTTCTTTCCATCGCCAAGAGGGCCACCGATACCGATAATAAATACGGCCTTATATTTTTTCGCAATTTCGTTTTCTCTCTCTTTTGGAGTCAAGTTTGGATAAAGTTGACGCAACTCCTCTGCATGGATGAACGTTATCTTCTCTGGCAAAGAAGGCTTGATTGAAGGGAACATCTCATATACAACATACTCCGTACGATAAATAACAGAATATATACGAGAAACGATATCCTTCAAATATTCAATTGTTCTATCCTCTTTATTTATATGACGTTCCCAATCCCATTGGTCGACATACAATGAGTGAAGATTGTCCATTTCTTCGTCAGGACGGATGGCATTCATGTCTGTATAGAGACCATAGCCTGCCTCGATACCATAATCGGCAAGCATCATTCTCTTCCACTTAGCCAAAGAGTGAACCACCTCGGCACGACGATCGCCCAAATCCTTGATTGGGAACGACACTGGCCTTTCAATACCATTCAAATCATCGTTAATACCCGTTCCTTGCATAACGAAAAGAGGCGCTGTAACTCTTCTAAGCCTCAACTCAGCAGACAAACTTCCTTGAAAGAAGTCCTTAATCTTCTTGATACCCAACTCTGTTTGCTTGATGTCAAGTATTGGTCGGTATCCTTTTGGAATTATCAATTGACTCATTGCAATATTTTTCTAAATTTCAATGTGCAAATATATCATTTTTTCAATGATACAGCACAATTTTGTAGCAAAATTATCAATAAATAGAGTCACAAAGGTAAAAACAATAACAAAATCCGCACTTTTGGGTTTCAATTTGCCACATTTAGAGGAGAAAAACGAAACGATTTGCGGTTGAACGATTTGCGATTTTCAATTTATCAAAACCTAATCACGGGAGAAGGCTCCCTCCTAATTACGCACAAAACGCCTCGACATAAAACCACGCCATCCCTATCATCAACCCACCTCAATAATGGGTTATTTCAACTTTAAACGAAGAAGTTTGCAAAAATACCTATCATAATAGAGTATTTTTATAAAACTATATCTTACTAATCTATAATCAATTAAACATAAAACACAAATTTATTTTCATTATTCCACAAAATAACCTACCAACATAGTAGGTAATTTGGATTTTATTTCTACCTTTGCAGTGTCGAAACAAACAAACAAACGACAATCGAACAAGAAAATAAATAGTAACAATATAAAAGAAAGGAAACAATCATGGGAAATAAAAATTACAAATTCGAGACTCTTCAAGTCCATGTCGGTCAAGAGACACCAGATAGCGCAACAGATGCAAGAGCAGTACCTATCTACGCTACTACATCTTACGTTTTTAAAGATTCTGCCCAAGCAGCAGGCCGTTTCGGATTGACCGAAGGCGGAAACATCTACACTCGTTTGATGAACCCTACATCCGATGTTTTCGAAAAACGTATCGCAGCACTCGAAGGCGGTGCGGCAGCCTTGGCAACAGCCAGCGGTTCTGCAGCCATCACCTACGCCATCCAAAATATCGCCACTGCAGGCGACCACATCGTATCCTCTTCTAACGTTTATGGTGGAACTTACAATCTCTTCGCCAACACACTTCGCGAACAAGGTCTGACAACAAGCTTCGTTGACCCAATAGACCCCGCCAATTTCGAAAAGGCTATCCAGCCTAACACGAAATTGCTTTACGCTGAAACCCTTGGAAATCCAAATTCAGACGTTATCGATCTTCAAGCCATCGCAGACATTGCCCACAAACACGGCATCCCATTCATCGTTGACAGCACTTTTGCAACGCCATACCTTATCCGCCCTATCGAATATGGTGTTGATATTGTGGTTCACTCTGCCACTAAGTTCATCGGCGGACATGGTAGCGTAATGGGCGGTGTGATTATCGACGCTGGCAAGTTCGATTGGGCTCAAAACGACAAATTCCCAGGCTTGTCCAAACCAAATCCGTCTTACCATGGAGTGGTATTCACAGAGGCTTGCGGCAATTTGGCTTACATCTTGAAAGCCCGCACCACTTTGATGAGAGACCAAGGTGCTACTATCTCTCCATTCAACTCATTCCTTTTGATCCAAGGTTTGGAGACTTTGTCTCTTCGTGTAGAGCGCCACGTTGAGAATGCATTGAAGGTAGTAGAATTCCTCAGCAAACACCCACAAGTGGAAAAGGTCAACCACCCTTCATTGGCAACGGGCAAGGCGAAAGAACTTTACAATAAGTACTTTGCAAAAGGTGCCGGTTCTATCTTCACATTCGAGGTTAAAGGAACAGCTGAAGACGCCAAGAAATTCACAGAAAGCTTGGAGTTATTCTCACTCTTGGCCAATGTGGCAGATGTCAAGTCTTTGGTCATCCACCCAGCCAGCACCACCCACTCCCAGTTGAGCGAAGAGGAGTTGCTCAGTGTTGGCATCAAGCCAAACACCGTCCGCTTGTCTATCGGAACTGAGCACATCGACGACATCATCGCCGATTTGCAAACCGGATTTGACGCCTTAAGGTGATCACTATAAATTGATTTCTCACCTTAAAGAAATAATTCTTACAACCAAAGTTATTTTTGACTAACTTTGTCATTAATAAAAAAAAACAGATTTTATGGCTAAAATATATTCATCAGCAGACCAATTGATTGGACACACTCCTCTACTCGAGTTGTCGCACATAGAGAAAGAATTCGGATTGAAGGCGAAGGTCATCGCCAAAGTTGAATATTTCAATCCTGGTGGAAGCGTAAAAGACCGTATTGCAAAGGCGATGTTGGACGACGCCGAGCAATCGGGAAAGCTCAAGGAAGGTTCAGTTATCATCGAACCAACTTCAGGAAACACTGGTATCGGTTTGGCAAGCGTTGCTGCCGCCAGAGGTTACAGAATCATCATCGTCATGCCTGAGACCATGAGCGTTGAGCGTCGCCAATTGATGAAGGCCTATGGTGCCGAATTGGTTTTGACCGAAGGTTCTAAGGGAATGAAGGGCGCCATTGCAAAGGCTAACGAATTGGCTGCCGAAATTCCTAACAGTTTCATTCCTGGTCAGTTTGTCAACCCAGCCAACCCTAAAGCTCACTTCGAGACCACAGGTCCAGAAATCTTCCAAGACACAGACGGCAATGTTGACATCTTCGTGGCTGGAGTTGGTACAGGAGGAACCATCACTGGTATCGGCAAATACTTGAAGAGCAAGAAAGCCGACGTCAAGGTCGTAGCTGTTGAGCCTGCCACATCTGCAGTTCTCTCTACTGGAGTTTCTGGCGCACACAAGATTCAAGGAATCGGTGCGGGCTTCGTTCCTGACACATTGGATACTAAAATTTATGACGAGATCATAGCCGTTCAAAACGAGGACGCTTTCACTATCGGAAAACTCATCGGCAAGAAAGAAGGTATCTTAGTCGGCATCTCAAGCGGCGCCGCTGTATGGGCTGCTATTGAATTGGCTAAGAGAGCTGAGAACGCTGGCAAGAACATCGTTGTTCTTCTTCCAGACACAGGTGATCGCTATTTGAGCACGCCTCTCTTCGCTGAATAAAAAAAACAAAAGCATTTTCAAGGGACGGTTCCAAAAGGATCGCCCCTTCAATTTCGGCAACGGCAAGGGTTGCCCTAACAATTCACGATTATGATGATATCAACGCGGGGACGATACGCCCTAAGAGTCATTATTGATTTGGCCGAGCAATGTTCGTCAGGAAACATACGTCTGAAAGACATATCTGAAAGGCAAAACATCTCGCTCAAATATTTGGAGAACATCATGCCTCTTCTTGTGAAGAATAAAATCGTCGAGGGAGTTCACGGAAAAGGAGGAGGCTATAAGCTTGGCAAAGATCCACAAGAAATAACCGTCGGAGAAATCCTCCGACTGACCGAAGGTTCTTTGGCTCCCGTCTCCTGCGTGGAATGCGGCGGTGCTGACTGCAACAAGAAACTCACATGCCGCACCCTACCCGTATGGACACACCTTGACAAAATCATCACCGAATATCTCGACAGCGTATCCATCAGCAATCTCATGAAAGTGGACGAAGGAATGTGGATTTAACAACAATACCATAACACGAAAGGTTAGGAAATTCAACGAGTTTCCTAACCTTTTTTATTTCCTTGCCCTAACGGACAAGGCTATTGGGTAGCGTGCTTTCAGCACTCTGGAATAGTGGAGTTTAATTTTAAAGTATAATTCTTAGTTATCAATAGCCCTAACTATAGAGCACAGAAGCAAGTAGGCTCTCCAAGAAAAAGGCAGAGATTGAAAGCCTCAACCCCTACCTATAACTCTTAATTCTTAACTCTTAATTAACCCTTAAATTCCTTGGTGCTCCTTGCGTAAAAGGTCGTTCACCACCTTCACCGGGTTAAAGGTTGAAACAGGAACCTCAACAAAGACCGTTATCCAATCGGACATCGCACCGTTCCACAAGCCTGGCAACTCAAGAGCTTTAAGTTCCTTTCCGTCCTTCGATTTCAAAGAGATGAAGCCTGTGTTTGGATCAACATATTTCGGAAGATCATATTTTTGACCTTTATAATCTTTCACCGCACAAACCAAGTCAACTGGATTAAAGAATTCAGAACGCTTCATGATGCCCCATTGCGACTCGTCGTTCTTGTCGAATTGAGAACTCTCCAAAATCTGAAGAGAACGAGTTCCATCTGGATTGACACACAAGAACGGACCGCCACCAGGCTCGCCTTCGTTCTTCACCATGCCGCAGACACGGATAGGGCGATTCAATTTACGCTCCAAATATTCAATCTTATCAGCCAACGACCTCTCACGAATGCCCGAACAATAGAAGCAAAGCTTCTTCTCGCAGAAATCAAGCATTTCGTTCACTTGAGCCTCCGTAACGGTATCATCCAACATACGTTGATACTCATGCACCTGCTTCTGCAAATCTACCAACAAGCCAGCGATGATTTGTTTGTATTCCACCGTATCTTGCTTAAAATTATCAGGCACCACATTATCAATATTCTTGATAAAGATGATGTCAGCGTCAATATCGTTCAAGTTTTCAATCAACGCACCATGACCGCCCGGACGGAATAGCAAACTACCGTCGCTCTTGCGGAAGAAGTTGTTATCCTTATCAACAGCCACCGTGTCGGTAGATGGTTTCTGCACAGAGAATGTCACATCGAACTCAACACCATATTTTTGTGCAAAATAAGGCACGGCTGTTTTGCATATGGAACGGAACAACTCCAAATGCTCTTGAGAAACAGTATAGTGCAACCGAACTTGATTCTTCGCGTTCTTCGCGTAGATAGCACCCTCGACCAAATGCTCCTCAAACGGAGTTCTGCAGCCCTCCGGATAGCGATGGAAAAGGAGCAATCCCTTTGGCAAAGCGCCATAGTTCAAACCCTTGTCACTCAAAACATTCGAAACGACCGATTTATATCTTCCTTGGCGGCAGAGGTCGGCCACATTCTTGCCTTCTCTGCTATTACACTTCTCATTCAACTCATCGAAGAATGCGAACTTCTCAATCTCTCCGAAAAACTTCATATCTGCTTCGCGAGAAAGAATACCGTCCGACAACTCCATAAATTCAAATAGGCTCTTGAACATTCTACTCGCAGCACCCGATGCTGGAACGAACTTCACTACGCTGACATTCTTTGCCAAGTAGTTATTCCAAGCCTTCTTACAATTAGCCTTGACCGTATCGTCCATACGCGCGATGCCATTTCCCAACGTGGCAGGACTACACACCGTGAGATAGGGGAATCCGTCTCTAAAATGTGACAACTGTTCTTCCAACAACTCCTCACTTATGCCCTTTTTGGATAGGCAATCCATATCCTCCCTTGTCAACATAGATACACAATTTACGAGTTAAAATTCACGAACATCAGACAAAGCCAACATTCGCCGATCAATGGACCATTTTTTCAAGTTTAACAGCGCTAAATAGTTCCATCTTTTAAGTTTTGCTAATTTAAAACTTAATTTCCATATTTCTTCTTTTTCAACAAAGGAAAAAGTATGTTTTTGAACCTAAAATTTGCTATTGGAAATTTCGATAAATTGACTACATAAATTATCGGTCGCCCATATTCTTTTCGGAATAGTCCTCCTGAGACTCAACCTATAGTTCGATTGACATTGATTGAGCCCCCCGCATCGCCAAGACTGCCACGCATGCCGCACCAAGGACATTCGTTTTCCACGTCGTCTCCGACGCAAAAGATGTGGCCGCACTGACAAATCACAAATCCATATTGATTACCGCAACAAGGGCAAGTAGGAACGCCCACCAAATTTTCCGTGCTGATGGTTTTATTGCTCATCTTATCAGAAAGGCTCTCATACTCCGCACCATTGATTGGATACCCTCCCAGCAAACGATATTCGGCCACCTGCTGGTTGAAATATTCGCCGCCCATATCCAAAAGACGCAAACGCTTGGCATATTTTAAGAGATACGATTTTTTCGTGCTTTGGCATTTACCAAGGAATACAGCATAGTTTTCATCCACCTTATCAGTCACATTCACCGAGCCGGTTTCCACCTTTTCCAAGTTGATTCCGTTCATAGGAGCCAACTTCACCTCGTCGGAATTCATCATACTGACAGACTCGCTGGTGGTCTTGATTGAGGCCGACACCCAACGGAAGAATCTACCGAATGACTCGGCGTCGGTAGTCTTCAAATTCAAAACATTATCCGTAAAGAGGCTTAGCACTCTTAAGTCCACATTGTCGCCGATAGCAATGGCTATCAAGGTGCAATGGCCACGATATTTTCGATTCCATCTCTCCAAGGCAGCCTTCGTGTCATCGGTTGGTGCTCCATCCGTGAACATGAATATGATGGGCTTCCAATCTCCCTTGACCGAGAATGTTGTTGTCTGGACAGTTCTATCCCACTCGTCCATCAAATAATCCAATGCCTTGCCCAACGATGTTCCGCCCCCAATGGGGAACGCAGGCGGATAAAACTGGATCAATTCCGTCAGCGGCATAAGAGTTTTAGGCTTGCCTGCAAACGCTATGACCGACAAATACGCAGTTTCCAACGCGTATGGATCTGTTCGCAACTCTTGGACGATGATTCGCATACCTTGTTCCATCTGAGCAATAGGTTCTCCAACCATTGATTCTGAAACGTCAACAAGAAAAAATATTGGAAGTCTTCTCATATCCTCACTTTTTGGGGTTTTTAAAAATTTTTCATTTATCAAAAATAAAGAATTATTTTCATTGACGCACGGCATATCCATTACCAAATTAATTGCTAATTTTGGATTTCAAGCGAAAGAGCTTCTTCACAAAGAGAAATGAGATGAACATAGCAGACAAACGATACAACGACTACTCCACCTATCTAAAAGGTGTATTCCCAGAATTTAAAGTTCAAAAAATCTCGATCAATGCGGGCTTTACTTGCCCCAACAGAGATGGGAAAATCAGTCGTGGTGGCTGTACCTTCTGCAACAACCAAACATTCAATCCCGAATATTGCCAACCCGACAAATCCATTCGCCAACAATTGGACGAAGGGGTCGAATTCTTCAAAAAATACCAAGGGCAGAGATACCTCGCCTACTTCCAAGCCTACTCAAACACTTACGCTCCTAACGAGGTTTTGATGCAACGCTACGAAGAAGCCTTGTCACACCCCGACGTGGTGGGCATTGTCATCGGCACCAGGCCCGACTGCATCAACGATTCGCTCTTAGATTATTTAGGTGAAACAGCTAAAAACAAATATGTCATGGTGGAATATGGCGTAGAATCGACCATCGACAGAACGCTTCAATCCATCAACCGAGGACACCTATTCGAAGCTTCGCAAACAGCCATCCGAAAGACGGCGGAGAAGGGCATCAGCACCTGCGCCCACCTGATTTTAGGCCTACCCAACGAGAGCCGAGAAGAGATTCTTTCTCACGCCGAGCACATCTCCGAACTCCCTTTAACCAGCATCAAATTGCACCAACTGCAGCTCATCCGTGGCACAAAAATGGCTACGGAATACGCAGAACATCCCGAATGGTTTCGATTCTACACGGCAGACGAATACATCGACCTTGCCATCGATTTCATCGAACGCGTCAATCCGTCATTTGTCATCGAGCGCTTCGTGTCTCAGTCTCCGCAAGAGTTTAGAATCCTGCCAAACTGGGGGTTGAAAAACTACGAATTCACGGCCAAACTGGAGAAGAGACTGAGGGAGAGAAACACCAAACAAGGCTGCAAATATCGATTATAAACAAAGAACTCCGTCTCAACACAATAAAATCGGATAGATAATTGAAGTGTCGAAAATAATAAACCTCCTTTTTTTTGATTTTGCAAAATAGATGTGATAACTTTGCAAATTGAGAATTGTCCGTATCGGGCAAAATAAACGATTACGAATAACAGCAAGCGAAAAATCGCCACTGCTGCTTTAAACAAGACAAAAATGCCACAGACTTCCAACCGGGGACATATAATGCCAGAATCCCCTATCAGAAAGCTGGTTCCTCTGTCAGACAAGGCCAAAGAGAGAGGCGTCAAGGTTTATCACCTAAACATCGGACAACCCGATGTAAAGACTCCTGCCATCGCCTTTGAGGCTATGAAGAAAATTGACAGAAGCATTCTAGAATATAGTCCGAGCAACGGATTCAAAAGCCTTCGCCGCAAGCTGGCGCAATACTATCACGGATTCAATATCGATGTTGACGAAAACGACATCATCATCACTACGGGTGGTTCGGAGGCGGTGAACTTCGCCTTCATGTCTTGCCTTGACCCGGGTGACGAGATCATCGTTCCAGAGCCTGCGTATGCCAACTATACAGCATTCGCTATCGGTGCGGGAGCCATCGTGAAGCCAGTCGTTTCAACTATCGAAGAGGGTTTCGCCCTTCCTCCTGTTGAAAAATTTGAGGAGTTGATCACCCCACGCACAAAGGGTATCCTTATCTGCAACCCTAACAATCCAACTGGCTACCTCTACACGCAATCTGAAATGAACAAGATTCGCGACTTGGTGAAGAAATACGACTTGTACCTCTTCTCCGACGAGGTTTATAGAGAGTTCTGTTATACGGGGGCCCCTTACATTTCAGCCTTCCATTTAGAGGGAATCGACGAAAACGTCATACTATTCGACTCTGTTTCTAAGCGTTACAACGAATGTGGTATTCGTATTGGTGCTTTGGTGACAAAGAATGTCGAGGTCAGAAAGAGCGTGATGAAGTTCTGCCAAGCCAGATTAAGTCCGCCTCTTATCGGTCAAATCATCGCCGAGGCCTCTATCGACACATCCAAGGAATACATGCTTGAAATGTATAACGAATATGTGGAGAGAAGGAAGTTCCTTATCGACGGCCTCAACCGTATTCCTGGCGTATATACCCCTATACCAATGGGTGCGTTCTACACCGTCGCCAAGTTGCCGATTGACGATTCGGACAAATTCTGTGCTTGGTTGTTGAACGACTTTGAACACGAAGGACAAACCGTTATGATGGCACCTTGCTCTGGTTTCTATACAGAAAAGGGACAAGGAAAAGACGAAGTCAGAGTTGCTTACGTTCTTGAAAAAGAAGAGTTAGCAAAAGCTCTAATTGTGCTTAGAAAAGCTTTGGAAGTATATCCAGGTCGCACAATATAATCCATAAATGAATATTGACGGATGGCCCTTAAAAGGTTGCCATCCGTCTTTTCGTTAAATCCAACACGAAACAAACGACGATGAAGTTTGAATTATTCATAGCCAAACGCATCCATTTCAATAAGGAGGAAGGCAAGAAAGTCTCCCGCCCCGCCGTTCGCATCGCCATCGGCGGCATTGCCATGGGATTGGCGGTGATGATTGTCGCCGTGGCCATCGTCATTGGATTCAAAAAGGAGGTACGCAACAAGGTGGTCGGGTTCGGATCGCACATTCAAGTCACCTCTTCTTACAGCAACAAAACATACGAAACAGAAGTTGCCTCCTTCCCTATCGACATCAAGACTCGCCTCGGCGAAGCCAAATGGATTAAGCATTTTCACGAATTTGCCAATCTGCCAGGCATCATCAATGCCGATGGCAACTTTCAAGGAATCGTATTAAAAGGCATTGACCAACAATTTGATTGGAACTTCTTCCAGTCCAACCTTAAAGAGGGCGAAACACTAACATTTGAGGATAGCGTCACCAACCAGAACATCATCATTTCCAAGAAGATAGCAGATATGATGAAGATCAAAATCAACGAAAAAATTTTGGTCTATTGCGTCACCGAAGGTCATGTGAGAGTGCGCCCGCTCACCGTGCAAGGCATCTACTCCACCGGTTTTGGCGAATACGACAAGTTGTTCGTATTGTGCGACAAAAGAATCGTGCAGCGCCTCAACAATTGGAACGAAGATGAATGCGGAGGTTTGGAAATTCTCACTGACGACTATGAGCACCTCGACGAAGCATTCGACGAAGCATACGACATTCTTGGCAACCGATTTGACAAGAACGGGAAATCATACCAATTAAAGTCCATCAAGCAAATCAACCCTCAAATTTTCAGCTGGTTAGACCTTTTGGACATGAACGTCATCGTCATACTCGTCCTTATGGCATTGGTGGCAGGCTTCACGATGATTTCCGGTCTGCTCATCTTGATTTTGGAACGCACAAACATGATCGGTATTTTAAAGGCATTGGGGGCTAACAATTGGACCATCCGTCGTATATTCCTTTGTCAATCCGCCTTTCTCATCGGCAAGGGATTGCTCATCGGCAACGTCATCGGTATCGCTGCATGCTTAATTCAAAAATATTTCAGCCCAATCAAACTCGACCCCGATGTATATTATGTTGAGGCCGTTCCTGTTTACACGTCAACACTCAACATTCTATTAATCAACATCGTAGCATTCTTAATATTACTTTTGATAACTATCGGGCCATCCTATATCATTACAAAAATAAATCCTGCCAAATCAATCAAATTTGAATAAGGGATGTTCCACCGAAGTCGGGGACAAAATTGGGTAATTATATAACGTTTGACCCAAATGGAATTAATGTAAATCTCGTGTGGAATTATGGAATAAGCCAGTAGAGCAAATTGTAATTTGCACAAACTTCACATGCGTTTTTTTTCCCTAAAATTGTGCGGAATAGTTATTGTCAATAGCAAAATCGTAAATATTTTCATACCTTTACAAAAAATAGAAACAGGATATTCATTATGAAAAAAAGCATAATCTCAATAGCACTCGCCACTCTAATGCTTCCTCTTTGCCAAGCAGGAGCAAAGAAAGGTACCCGAGAATTTGAGACATCTAAAAATTTAGACATCTTCAACTCAATATACAAAGAGTTGGATATGTTTTATGTGGACACGATCCGTCCTGAGAAAGAGATAAAGCACGGCATCGACGCCATGCTCGGCAATCTCGACCCTTACACGACCTACATCCCTGAATCAGAAATGGACAATCTAAAGTTCATGACCACAGGTGAATACGCAGGCGTAGGTGCAGTCATCGGAGAGAGAAACGGAGAGATCTTCATCTCTGAAATATACGAAGGAATGCCCGCTCAGAAAAGCGGTTTGAAGGTTGGCGACGTATTCCTTGAAATCAACGGAGAAGATTTAAAAGGGAAAAGCACCAGTCAAGCCAGCGAACTACTGAAAGGGCAGGCGAAGACCATCACCACCGTAAAAGTTCGCCGAATGGGGGAAGAGATAAAAACCGACATTACGCGTGACAAAATCAGCATTCCTGCCGTGTCTTACTACGCTGTCAAAGATGGAATCGGTTATATCAATTTCAGCGGATTCACCGAAAAATCAGGAGATGCGTTTGCCGACGCATTGGCCGAAATGAAAAAGAATGGCGCCAAAGCATTAGTCATCGACCTCCGCAACAACCCTGGCGGAATTCTTGGCGAAGCAGTTAAAATCACCAACCTGTTCGTAGAAAAGAAATCAACAATTGTATATACCAAGGGCAAGGTCAAGCAATGGGACGAAACCTACAAAGCGACTCGCGAACCTGTGGATAGAGATATCCCAATTGCAGTACTCGTCAACAGAAATTCAGCTTCGGCCGCCGAAATTTTAGCTGGCGCGCTGCAAGACCTCGACCGTGCTGTAATCATCGGAGAACGAACATTCGGAAAGGGATTGGTCCAAACCACACGCAACCTCCCTTATGGAGGAAACTTGAAAGTGACCATCTCCAAATATTACATTCCTAGCGGACGTTGCATCCAAGCCATAGACTACTCTCAACGTAGCAACGACGGTTATGTGCAACGCATTCCCGACAGTTTGACCACCGAATTCAAGACTGCCAAAGGAAGAATCGTTCGTGACGGCGGAGGCATCAACCCCGACTTCTACGTGGAGCCCGAGAAAAACTCGACCATCTCCTATTACCTCTACACCAACAACATAGTCTTCGATTACGTCAACCAATATCAAGCTAAGCACGAAACAATTGGATCATTGGATGAATTTAAATACGAAGAGTACGAGGATTTCAAGAAATTCGTCAAAGAGAGGAACTTCACCTACAAATTGAAGACGGAAGAGTTGCTCAACTCGCTCAAAGAAATCGCCAAAGAGGAGGGCTATTTCAAAATGTCGGAAGACGAGTTTAAAGCATTGGAAGGCAAACTCTCCCACAACGTAGAGAAAGACCTCGACCTTTTCAAAGACGAGATTATAGACCTTATAAGTGTCGAGATAGCCAAACGCTATTTCTATCAGAAAGGAGAAATCGCTGAGATGCTGAAAAGAGACAAAACCTACAAGGCTGCTATAGAACTTCTCAACGATAAAAATAAATACGAACAACTACTCTCTCCCAAGGCAATAGAGCCAAAGAAGAAGTGAAAGCCCAATCCGAGAAGAAGTGAAAGCGATGATTTTTGCAGCCGGTCTCGGCACCAGGCTGAAACCCATAACGGACACAATGCCTAAAGCATTGGTAAATGTGGCAGGAAAACCTTTGCTGCTACACGTCATTGAGAAACTCTCGAAAAATGGATTTAATGACATTGTCATCAATGTACACCATTTTTCAGAACAAATCGTACAATATCTAAAGGCAAACAACAATTTCGGCCTTTCCATCGCAGTTTCCGACGAAACTGACAAGTTGTTAGACACAGGAGGAGGCATCAAAAAAGCAGGCTCGCTATTAAACAACGGGGAACCTTTCCTCATTCACAATGTAGACATCATCTCCAATGCAGATCTTCGTTCTCTCTACGAAACGCACTGCAACCGAGGCTCGGACGCCACTCTCTTGGTCAGCCAAAGAAAGACCAGCCGTTACCTTCTCTTCAACGAGACCAATAGGCTACAAGGTTGGAAAAACGAAACGACAGGAGAGGTCAAATCGCCCATAGAAAATTTCCGAGCAGACGACTACAAAAAATACGCCTTCTCAGGCATACACGTCATGTCGCCCTCTGTATTCAAACAAATGGAGAATTACCCAGAGAAATTCCCAATTATGGACTTCTACATTTCGGAATCCAACCGATTGGAATTCAACGCAGAGATTGCATCCAACCTCGAGATGATCGACGTGGGGAAACTAAACTCTTTAGAAGAGGCGGAGAATATGGTGAAACGGGTGTTGTAAGGATTAAAACACGAGAAAAAGAGAAGACGGGCTGCCTCACCAGTTCCGAAAGAGCGACACATAATAGCCTCGTCCGTGAGGGAAAGGCACGAATAGAGGATATAATTGCCAAAAAGGAAATCATACCCTCCTTTGACACAACAAAAAAACGGCAATAATATTGGGAGCAAAATGTATATAGTTTTCCCCGAAAAAAAAATTAACACCTCATTTCGTCCAATCCCTTGCACATTCCAAATTTAAATTGTAAGTTTATGAATAGGAAAAGTGACAGTTCGGCATGCTTTTGTCGGCAATCCATTTCACTTTTCTAAGATTTACCAATAAACACTTATCTGTTCATTTTATTACAAAAAAATTAAATATTATGGAGAACATATTAGCGAAGAGAGAGAAGGTGACTTTTTGTCAAGAGGAATTGGAAAAGAAATTCAAGAACTTGATGACAGACTTGAACGGCGTGGAAGATGACCGTTCAAAATATAAGCAACTCTACCCTTTCGAATACACTAAACATATAGAAATCAACAAGGTAATATTGCACCACGACATCGACGAGATGATTGCTCATCTACAATATATGAAGGAAAAAATCAAACACGACGAAACCTTCCTTGATGCTCGATAATTTTCGTTTTATAAAAAATTGAAATATTAAGGCGAGTTCTTTAATTCCACATTTTTTGTAAATTTGCAATCGGATTTTCCATTGAGAGATTATCCCAATTAGCACCCTAAAACAAAAACATATATGGGACACCACCAAATTGACAAACTTGACGAAAAAATATTGAAGTTGATATCCAACAATGCGAGGATTCCGTTTCTTGAAGTTGCCCGCGAATGCAACGTTTCTGGAGCTGCCATCCACCAACGCATACAGAAACTTCAAAACTTGGAAGTAATCAAAGGTTCCGAGTTTATTCTTGACCCAACAAAGATTGGATACAACACTTGTGCCTATATGGGTATCTTTTTGAAAGATGCGAACCTTTTCAAAGATGTGGCTGAGGAACTTCAAAAAATCCCTGAAGTGGTGGAGTGCCACTACACGACTGGAAAATACGCCATGTTCATCAAGATTTACGCAAAGAACAATATGGACTTTCTCCGTATCATCCAAGAAAAATTGCAACCCATCAATGGCATCTCCAGCACGGAAACCATCATCTCCCTCTGCGAAGGATTCAAAAGACAAGCTCCTATCATGAGCGATGAATTCGAAGAAATCAGCGATGATGATTTCATAGAGGATTGAACATTAGCAAAATAAAACATACGAGGCTTTCATCTTTTGGATGAGAGCCTCGTTAATCGTATATATAACCCACTGATATTAGTTCTAAAAATCAACTATCAGTTCTTTAGAAATCGAGGAATAAAAAAATTCTAAAATGTCGTCTTTTTTCATCGCAATCTATAGATTTTTCCAAAAGCATTTGGGGATTCTATACACCTGCATGTTTCTGCTCTTTATCCTAATGGGCTATTTCGCCCTCAAAGTCAATTACGAAGAGGATATCACTAAATTCATTCCTAATTCAGCCGAATCGAACAGAATCAACGCAGTCTTCCAAAATTTAAAAGTAAAAGACAAACTAATCGTCATCGTCTCTTCCGAAGAGGCCGACAAAGAAACAATAACAGAAACAGGCGACATTATCGCAGCTCGCATAGACTCCGCCATCGGTCGTACGCACATCAACCAAATCACATCTAAAATCGATGGAGAGAAGATGCTAAGCGTGACGGATTTCATCTACGACAACCTTCCTATCTTTCTTGACTCGACCGATTTTTCTAAAATCGATTCAGCCACAACGCTTTCCGCACTGAAACATAAGATGCAGAAGAACTATGAGAACCTCGCATCTCCAATCGGACTGTTCTCCAAAAATTTTATTTTCCGCGACCCGCTCGGATTGGGCAACGCCCCTATGGGACGACTGCGCACTATGCAGATGAGCGGCAACTATCAAGTTGAAAATGAACATATTTTCGCTCAAGACGGAAAATCGATGATGATTTTCATCGAGCCTCGCTATCCGGCTGGCAACACTACTGAAAACGCAAAATTGGTAGACGCCATCGAAGATTGCCTACAACGCACATCATTAGAAAGACCTAACATCTCTTCCGAATATTTCGGCGGCCCTGCCGTTGCCGTTTACAACTCCAGACAGATAAAGCATGATACTATGCTCACGTTAGGTATTGCGTTGGCTATCATCAGCGTGGTGATTGTCCTATCGTTCAGAAACAAGCTTTCCCTACTGCTCATCATGCTCCCTGTCTTGTTCGGTGGACTATTTGCACTCTCCATCCTAAACTTCATCAAAGGGGAAATATCACTCATTGCCATAGGTGCCGGCTCTGCCATCTTTGGTGTGGTGCTCAGCTACTCCATACATGTCGTGGCTCACCGTGAACACACCAAGAACAGTGAGGAAATTATCAAAGAGATGGTCGAACCTCTCACCATCGGTAGTTTCACCACCATCGGAGCTTTCTTCAGTTTAGTATTCACCCAATCGGAAGTTCTGCAAGATTTCGGTTGGTTCGCCTCCTTGACAATCATCGGCACAACGATTTTTTGCCTCATATTTCTTCCACACCTTCTCGTAGGCGATGGATCCATCAAACCTAACGCCTTTTTGAAAGCAGTTGAAAAACTAAACGCCTACCCTTACGAAAAGAGCAAATGGTTGGTGGCAAGCATTCTCATCATGTCGGCAATCGGACTATACTTCTCCAACGACGTGAACTTCAACGCCGATATGAATTCCCTCAGTTTCCAACCTGCACATCTCAGAGCAACAGAGGTCAAGTTAGACGAAACCTTCCAAAAGGATTACAAAAACATCTACTTCATCGCTACCGGCGACAATGAAGAGGAGGCTCTTCAATCCTACCAATCAATGAACAAGAAAATTGATTCGTTACAAAAGATGGGGGCCATCGCTGAATATGCAACAGGCGAAAGCCTATTGTTTCCGCCCAAGGAACAAAAAGCGAGAATTGATCGATGGAACAACTATTGGAATGAGGAGAAAAAAGCAGAGCTGAAACAAAACTTCCCAAAGGCTTGTGCCGACTATCCGTTCGCCGACGATAGTTTTGATGAATTTTGGGCAGCCCTCGATAAAAAATATAGCAGCATCGACTACGAAGGTGCTTCCGACTCCACAAAAATCTATTCCGACTGGATTACCAAAGAGGCTGACGTAACAATGGCCATCAGTCAAATCAGACTAAAGGAGGAAGACAAGGCAATGATCTATGCAAATTTCCAAGACGATGCCAACATCGTCATTTTGGACAAGCCATTTTTTGCATCCAACTTTGTCAGTTCCATCAAAGACGATTTCTACTTCGTCCTATTTGTCTCTTCGTTCATCGTGTTCTTCGCCTTGCTCATATCGTACGGACGATTAGAACTCGCCTTGCTCTCTTTCACGCCAATGGCTCTCAGCTGGTTTATCATTCTTGGGCTGATGGCTCTATTCGGCATTGAATTCAACATTGTCAACATCATCATCTCAACATTCATTTTCGGTATCGGAGACGATTTCAGCATCTTCATCTCAGACGGTTTGCTCTACGAATATCGAACAGGCAAGAAGATGTTTGCCGCCCACAAGACGGCCATTTTCTATTCAGCCTTCACCACCATCGTCGGCATGGGAGCCTTGGCATTCGCCAAACATCCAGCCTTGCAATCGGTCTCCTTCACATCCATCATCGGAATGTTTGCCGTGCTGCTGATTGCCTACACCATCCAGCCGCTCATCTTCGACTTTTTTGTTACAAGCCGAACAAAGAAAGGACAAGCACCTTGGACTATATTCAGTCTTGCCCACTTCATTTTCATATTCGGATCATTCGCACTGCTGACCATATTAGCCACCATCTATGCCTCGCTATTACACCTTGTCCCTATCAACAAGGATAAAAAAGATTACCACATCCATTGGTTAATCTGCAAGTTGGTGCGTTACATCATGTTCATCTCGCGTACACTATTGAAAGAGGACTACATAGACGTGGACGAATCGCAATTTGACCGTCCTTCGATGATCATCAGCAACCATCAATCCATGATAGATATTCTTCAAATTCTTGCCCTTACACCTAAGGTCATCATGATTACAAAGAATTGGGTATGGAACTCACCACTCATGGGTCGCTTGGTCAGAATGGCAGGATTCTTCAACATTAGCGAGGGATACGAAGATCCAAACAACGAGTTGCCTACGCTTTTGAAGAAAGGCTACTCCATCGCCATCTTCCCTGAAGGTATCCGTACAGAAGATGATGAATTAAAACGCTTTCACAAAGGTGCCTTCTTCTTGGCAGAAAAACTCAATTTGGACATTCTGCCCATTGTCATGACCGGTAACGGGCAATGTTTGAAAAAGCATGACTTGATGCTCAATCGAGGTACAATCTCCCTTAAGATGCTTCCAAGAATCGAGGCTAACGACACTACGTGGGGAACAACTTACCAAGAACGCCAGAAAAACATTTCTCGCTACTTCAAGCAGGAATACGAAAACGAGATGCTCAAAAATCGCAATCTGATCGAAAACGAGCATTACTACCACATCCTCACACGTAACTTCATCTTCAAAGGCCCTGTTACGGAATGGTATATGAGAACAAAGGTCAAGATGGAGCACAACTATCGACTCTTCAACGAGATCATCCCTAAAAAAGCACGCATCACAGATATCGGATGCGGCTACGGGTTCCTTCCTTACATGCTATCCTTCGTGGAGAAAGGGCGCCAAGTAACGGGAATCGATTACGACGAAGAGAAAATCGAAGTCGCCAACAACAGCTTCTCTAAAAACGAAAGATTGAATTTCTTGGCTGCGGATGTCATCGCTCAACCAATGCCCGAAAGCGACGTCTTCGTCATGAACGACATGCTTCACTACATGCCTTACGACAAGCAAGAAAAACTCATCGAAAACTGTATGAGCCAACTTGCCAATGACGGATTCATCATCATTCGAGACGGCGACAGCGACAAACAAGAGAAGCACGGTGTAACCAAGATGACGGAAGTATTCTCCACAAAGATTTTCAAATTCAACAAAACGGCCGGTTCTCTTTTCTTCACATCAAAAGGAAGAATTGGAGAAATTGCAGAAAAGAATGGCTTTTCTATGGAGACAATGGACAACGACCACTACACCTCCAACACTATTTTCATACTAAAGAAAAAAACAAATCAATAAAAGAAAATGAATGACAAGAATTCACCTGCCATTTTAGGAACAGGCAACATCAAACGATTGTTGTTTGAATACTCAGGACCCGCCATCGTAGCCATGATGGCATCTTCGCTCTACAACATTATAGACCGAATTTTCATCGGCAAAGGAGTGGGTGCACTCGCCATTTCCGGACTTGCTCTAACATTCCCACTAATGAACCTTGCCGCAGCCTTCGGAGCCATGATTGGAGCAGGAGGCTCCGCTTTGGTATCCATCAAATTAGGACAAAAAGACGAAAAAAGTGCCGAAATGGTTTTAGGTAACGTTTTCACACTCAACATCATACTCGGAATCGTATTTATGGCATTAGGCCTCTATTTCTTGGACGAGATTCTATATGTATTCGGTGCCAGCGAAAACACGTTGCCTTACGCTCGCGACTTCATGCAAGTAATCCTTCTCGGAAATGTGGTGACGCACCTCTATTTAGGACTGAACAATGTCATGCGTTCTGCGGGCAATCCAAAAAAGGCTATGATAACGACACTTCTGACGGTTGTTGTCAACCTTATCCTCGCCCCAATCTTCATCTTCTATTTTGGATGGGGCATTCGAGGAGCCGCTTTAGCCACCGTTCTTGCTCAAGTATCTGCCCTCATATTCGTTCTTGTCCACTTTGCAGACAAGCGAAACTTTCTTCACTTCAAGGCAGGTATCTATCGATTGAAAAAGCGCATCGTTGGAGGTATCTTCTCCATCGGCATGGCTCCTTTCGTGATGCACGCTTGCTCTTGCCTCATCGTCATCCTCATCAACAACGCTCTACAAAGCCATGGCGGAGATTTGGCCATCGGAGCCTACGGCATCATCAATGGTGTAATTATGCTTTTCGTCATGCTCGTAATGGGATTCAACCAAGGCATGCAACCCATTGCAGGCTATAACTTTGGAGCCAACCTGCAGTCGCGCGTTAGAGAAGTGCTAAAACTCACCATCGCTTGTGCCACAGCAGTAACAACAGGAGCCTTCCTGCTCGGAGAGTTACTGCCCTATCAAATCGCAAGCCTCTTTACTGACGACCAAGAACTGATTGAAATATCGGCCCGAGGTATGCGTATCGTCGTCTCAGTCTTCCCTATCGTAGGTATTCAGATGGTGGTGACCAATTTCTTCCAATCTATAGGAAGAGCTCATTGGGCTATCTTCCACTCGGCATCCAGACAACTACTATTCCTCCTACCTCTATTGATAATTCTGCCCCAATACTTCGATACAGACGGTATTTGGCTCAGCATGCCGATTTCCGATGCTTTGGCTACTGTCATCGCTTGCGGAATGCTCTATGTGGAATTTAAAAGGAAGAAAAACGAATAATTAAATCAAGGAATCATATGGAAAACAAGAATATAATCATCAGCATAGGCCGACAATTCGGTGCCGGAGGAAGAAGCATTGGCAAGGCATTGGCAGAAGCCTTGCACTTCGATTACTACGACAACGAACTTATCACTCTCACGGCAAAGGAGTGTGGACTCGATCCTGAATTTTTCAAGAAGGCAGATGAAAAGTCGGAGAAGAATTTCTTCTTGCAACAAATCGAAGAGTACATCTCAGGCGGATTTTTCACCAACAGTCTTTTGTCCAACGACCAACTCTTCAAACTACAATCCGACACAATTCGCAAATTGGCAAGCGAAAAATCATGTGTCATCGTCGGCCGCTGTTCCGACTACGTATTGAGAGATAATCCTCACTGCATCAGCATCTTCCTCCATTCGTCTGAAGAGGACCGCATTCAACGCATCAAAAAACGCATGGACATAGAGAGCGACGAAAAGATTTTGGAAATGATGAAATTGGCCGACAAACGCCGTGCCAACTACTACAACTTCTACTCCAACAAAACATGGGGTATGTCATCAACCTATACCCTATCGATAGATGTTTCCTCTTTAGGAGAGAAACAAACACTTGACTTTCTGCTAAATTTCATCAAGCAAAAAGCAAAACAGTTAGGAATAGAACTCTAAAAGGAAGATCATTACAAGATATCATGGATAAGAAATGCAGTATTCATGCTTATCGGCCTCAAAAGATGGCATTGATTCCATAATTAAATTGTATATTTGCAATACAAAAGGCTCCGTAGTTCAGCTGTATAGAATGTCAGATTCCGGTTCTGAAGATCGCGGGTTAGAATCCCGCCGGAGTCACAAAAAAAAGGAAATCAATAAGTTAAATTGATTTCCTTTCCTTTTTTTAGACAAAACGGGACAAATCCGAGACACTGATTTTTTGATGGTTGGTTACCAAATGGTAGCTAAGCATAAAAAAAAATGTCACAAATCAAGAAAAATGAAGTTAGGGAATTCCGCAATTACGAATTTTACCCCGCAGTATTAAGAGAAACCACTTCTACCTGGTATATCGAATATTATGTTCAAAACCCTACTACGGGAGGGATGGAACGTAAAAGAATCAAAGTGAATAAAATCAAGAAGCGTTACACGAAAGTCGGAGAGGCAAGGAAGCACATCTCAGAAATGATATTGGCTCTGAATGAAAAGCTCAGAAACGGATGGAACCCCTTCTTCGAGGGAGAAGATGCAAGGCTTTACACAAAACTTTCGGATGTGGTAGAAATTTATCTGAAGGAAAAAGGGAAAGAGCTTCGCCCTGATAGTATGAGATGTTATTCTTCGTCTTGCTCTATGTTAATGGCTTGGGTTGCTCGTAAGAATTCAGATCTATTTTTTTCTCTCTTCAATCATTCTTATGCTGTTCGATTTATGGATTACATCTACAACGAAAGAAACGTTTCTGCAAGATCTTATAACAACTACTTGAAATTGCTCCGTGTGTTGTTTGATTGGGGAGTTGGTAAAGGTTACGCCAAAGAGAATCCATTCTCTACAATAAAAACCAAACGGAAGGAAAAGAAGGAGTGGATTCTCATTGATCAATCAAGCCGCCAACTGATAGCAAAGCATCTTGATGGAAAACCATTCTTGCTTGTCTGCATGTTGGTCTATCACTCACTTATCCGACCGAAAGAAATTCGAAATCTAAAAATAGGAGACATCGATCTAAACCAACATTGTATAAAAGTAAGTGGAGAGATTGCGAAAAACCATAATACTCGGTTTGCCGCCATCTCCCCACAAATAGAGAAATTAATCGATGATCTAAAAATAATGAAGTGCAATAAGAATTGGTACATCTTTTCTGATCGCGAAACTATGGAACCTGGCACCGTGAAACTCTACGATGCCAAATTCACTAAAGAGTTTGCAAAACTTAGAAAGGAGATTCGTTTGGATCCGAAGATGCAGCTCTATTCGTTGCGAGACACTGGCATATTCGAAATGCTGAAGAATGGCGTGGATGATCTTTCCGTCATGCAGCATGCCGACCACTCCAGCCTTGACATCACCACCATCTATGCCAATCATTACGACCCGAAACTTAATGAACGCATAAGGGAAAAGGCTCCCGACTTCTGACAAAAAAAGCGACGCCGCTATTTGCTGACGCCACTTGTTAGATATTCGTGGATTTGTTTAATCGCCAAATCCATTTCCTATTTCCCAATGAATGTTTTTTACAAATTCAAAACAGTGACCATTCAGTTTGAACTCATCTATAATACATTGTTTTGCGGCTTCATATTCATCCACCCAAGACCCAACCATTATTATGTAATGATTTTTTGATTCACTATAAAAAATCCTTCCTCTTGGCTTATCTTTATAATCACCTATGAATAGATTTATTTTTGATCCATCCTTGAACTTGTTTTTGTTGTATTCTTTTTTCCATACGTCCTTGTGCAAATCTCTACAAGTCGCCATTCCTCCAAATCCACTTGAAACATAGTTTTTGTCTCCCTTCTTTGCTTTTACAACCCCGAACAATTCATTTCTTGCAGGTGAATACCAAAATATACCTACACAAGGTTTGTCTTTCGGGTCAAGGCTCTCTGTCATGAGGCGCATCATTTCGTTTAATTCATCTTCTGTAACCATTTTACCTCCTTTTTTTGCAAAGGTAAAAAATAGATTTTTTTTCCTGTCATTTCAAATTCATTTTCTACCCATTTGGCTTCGGATAGAGAAATAACTGAAAATTATCAAGAGGATTATGATCCAAAGATAGTCTTCCTTTCCGAGTGCTACCTCTTGCGTTTGGGTGCGGTTTCTATAATCGATCGTGCCAAGCTCTTCTCTTGCCTCCTCCTTTTTTTCGTGTTTGACCTGTAGGGTGGATGTCTCTCTATTCCTGGTTTGCTCAGAGGCGGTTTCGAAATAGATTTCTTCCTGGTGTGTTATTCGGGCAATGATCGATCCTTCGTCATTGAACTCTTCTTTTTTGATGGTTCGTGATATCAGCGTTGCCGCCTGTTCCTCCGTGTGTAGAGTATCATTTGAAACCTGGGACTCCAGCTGGAGGGAGTCAGAGCCTAAGACCTCCGTCTTTTCCATCGTCCCATCCAACTGAGTGTCAGCTTCGGCCAACCTCTTTTTAGAGGCGCATCCGACGAAGGTTGCGACCATCTAATAAGGAGTTCTTTTTGATTGCCTTCTTCAACCCCTTCTTGATGCCTTTCTTTAATCGGCTGCCTAATGAGCCTACTGAATAAATTTTTGTCATATCTATGAAAACGTTGTTATAGTTGGGTGTTTTTTCTTTCCCGTAGCTCTTCAAATTGGCATCCAGCACTCTTCTTCGGCTCGGATCATCGGGAAAGGCCTCGACAAATACGTGTCTCACGTTCTTATCTTCCGGAGACCAACTGCAGAACTTCAGCCGACACGGGATACCGACGTTGTAAAGACATGTAGCGAAAAAGATGGAGAAACTCTTACAATCGGCCTTTCTCTCAGATGCGTGAATCAATGCAGAAGGCTTCTTCACGAATTGGAAGCCAACTGGGTCTATGACCAAGTTCACATTATCGACAATGAAGTGGTAGAGCTTGCTCATGAATGCCTCCGCATCTCTTCCGCATTGTGCATAGAGCTGTAAGGCGAATTCTCTTGTTTGAGGAATTGATTCGTAGAGGTCGTCTTTTATTTGGCTTACGATGTCCTCCGTCTGTCCGTCACGTCTGAATACTATTTTATCTGACGTGTTAGGGATTGTGTTCTTTGCAAGCGTCATCAGATTCATACCGAGAGTTTTTGGGTTGTGGAGAATGGGAAGGTGTTGCCGTCAGCCACGATATAACCATCAATAGTGAAGGTCGCCTCCTTTCCCGCTATGAGATTGGTGACAAGCGTGATGATCTTGGTGACGGAGGCAGAGACTTCAATGTTCTTGATGGTGGTCAGTTTGTTGTTGCCTGGGCAAACATAGGTGCTGCTATTGCTGAAGCTTCCTATAGCGGTGCCACCATTGGAGATGCTGCCATTGAGGTCGGAGATGGTGATGTCTGACGAAGATGGGTTTTGCACCTGCACATCGAAACGTAGCACAAGTCGAGTCCAATCCACCTTGTGAATCTTGAATCCAACCACTTCGGGCGATAGGCTGATTAACTTCTTGGCCGAACGAAAGTACGTCCATCCAACCAATAATAGGGCTATTGCTCCCGTTCCATACAGTATGTTTTTCGTTGTCTTCTTCATAAACTACCTATGTTTTACCATTGATGCAAGGTGAAATAAGGTGGATTTTCTATTGATTTTCCATTGCCTAACGCTCCTTGCGTCTTTCATTATACAAATGTAGTCAAATTTCTATAAAATACTATCTTTTTGTAATGTATTTTTGATTTTTACTTTACAAAATGTCAAAATAAAGAATCGTAGAGGGAAGTATAGAAAGAGTGCTTAAAAAAAAAACGAACTTCAAAAATAGCGTGACAAGTGTGACAACCGTGACAGTCTGATATAAATAATTGTTTTACAAATAGATAAACAACTATATTTTGTCACACTTGGGTGTCACACCCCCGTGACAACTTGGTTATGCATAGATTTTACAAAGGTTGTTGTGTATATTTTCCGTCACACTAAAAAGTTATTTTTACAACACCGTGACAAAAGTGTGACAAATAAGTTATTAAAAATCAACGTTGTCACACTTGTCACGGTTGTCACACCTTTTTAGTCGAAAATTTTTTTTGATGTTGTTTTGTTTGCGTATGAAATAAAATTTAATTTCAACAAAATATCATTTTGTAAAAAAAACAACTCCAATGTGTTTACAAAGTGATAATGTGACGTATGATGTGATTGCATTGTGATTTCGACTGTACATGCATAAAAAAAAGAGGGAACTCAGTGAGAGGGCACTGAAAAAGTCAACCCTTTTCGGAAAGGATGAAAAAATGAAGGGATT
>JAKSKZ010000038.1 GCA_024401475.1 Paludibacteraceae bacterium
TCCTTGAACTCCGGGAATCTCAAAAGGGGCGCATTAGGTAAAAAGGATAATCAATGTTATTCATTAGGGTAAACTTTAACATTACTTATAATGAAAACATTTAGTGAAATCGCTTCCGAATGGAAGACTGACAAACAACGGTTTGTCAAGGAAACGACAATGGCTGTGTACGGCCTACAGTTGCAAACCCATTTGTTGCCTGCATTTGGTGACAGAACAGTGATTGAGGAAAAGGACGTACAGCAGTTTGTGGTGGACAAGCTCAACAAGGGACTCTCTGAACGTACCACGAAGGACGTGCTGATCGTTCTGAAGATGGTGGTGAGATGGGCAAACAAGCATGCGGGCTGGGACAATCGGACAGATTGGGAAATAATTTTCCCAACAAAGCGAGAGCAGACTGAACTTGAAGTTATGACAGTGGCAGACCAACAGAAGATTGTGAAGTATGTGAAGGATAATTTCTCTTTCCGGAACTTGGGACTCCAGATCTGCTTGTTCACAGGACTTAGGATTGGCGAGGTCTGTGGACTGAAATGGAGCGATTATAATGTGGCAAACAACACACTTACGATTAACAGAACCATTGAACGCATCTACACTACCGATTATGGCGAGCGGAAAAGCAGGGTAGTGGTGAGTACGCCAAAAACGGCAAGCAGCAACCGGACCATTCCTGTGAGCAAGGAGCTTCAGAAGGTAATGAAGGAACTTTGGAAAGTGGTGAACAAGGATTACTACATTATTTCAAACAGTGAAAAACCAATGGAGCCCAGAACTTACAGGAACTATTACAACAAGGTTCTTACCCAACTCGGTATTGCCAAACTGAAGTTTCATGGACTAAGACACAGCTTTGCAACACGCTGTATTGAGAACAACTGCGACTACAAGACGGTGAGCGTACTGCTCGGACATGCTGATGTAAGCACTACCATGAACCTTTACGTTCACCCGAATATGGAACACAAAAAGAAGTGTATTGAAAAAATCGGCAAGATTTTGAAAGCGTAATAAGCAAAGAGACCATATTAGTTAGTGAGTTAATAACAAAAATACAAACAAAATTACAACCGCCACCCGCGTTAGCGGGTACGCCAAAAATGCCACCCTCACGGTTGGCATTTCTTGTTCGCTGACCTTTCTCAGCAATCTAACTGAAAGTCAGAGACCTTCACTAATCAGTTCATCGGCATACTCCTTCTTGATTTGGTGATAGCGGTGAGACTTGGCATAAGGTCTTTTGAACTTGTGGTAAACTTCATAGTACCACTCGCCTTCAATCTTCTCAAAGTGGTAGATGTAGTGCCTACTCGCATAATAGTTCTTGCCTTCGTTCTAATCATTGGTTGCTTCGCTGTCGCAACTTTCAATCGTGCCGATTTTGAAAATGGGTTCATTGTTTCGCCAATTACAATGTTCACCCGTGTATCTACATTTCATCATAATATATTGATTTAATAGTTCTTAAATACGTAACCATCTGCCATCGTGTAATCGTCTTCAAGTTCTGCCTTGTAATAGTCATCATCGAAATAACTGCGGTTAAATCCGTCAAATTGGGCAAGGTATTCCGATATGCGGTCCTCCACATAATCGTCCCAATCCTCTTCCTTGCAGACAAACTCGTCTTGTGCGTCCCTTACCAAAAACGTCATATCTTGGTTTAGAAGGTTACCACTACAGCAGTTCTCGAAGTAGGCGATAACCTTGTCGGTCTCGTCCTCATCGTCACCCACCTCGTCATAAAGTTCCCACCACTTTTCGGAGATAAAGCACTCCCCCACCATCGCATCGGGAATTTCCTCCCAATCTTGAAACATCAGTTCCGGGTCTTCCTCGTCTTCATGCAGTTCCCTACACGCCTCGTAGAACTCGTCTTTGTCGGCATAGTCACTAAGGGTTAACCACTTGCCGAAAATGCTGCCATCGTTGTACTTGGCATAAGTGCCAACGTAAATCTTGCTTTCGCTCAAATCCATATTATCAATTATTAAAGGTTGTAAATCTGTAGTTGGTGGAGTCTTGCACGACTTCTATTGTTACCGACTGAAATCTGCTTTTGCAGTAGGAGCAAATCCTATTGGCATAGGCAATTGCGTCACTGAGCCAAACGAACTCTTCCAAAGTCTGCACTCCGTTGATGTATATCTTGTATCTGTTCATAACTCTCTGATTTTCTGATATACAAATTTACCCATAAATACACTTATAACCCACTAATTACCAATCTATTACAATCACACTCCCGACACCCTACCCCCTTGCATTCCTATCATTTCTGGCAACAAAAAAGGTAGCCACCAGCGATGGCTACCCTATCTTAAAAAAGTATTTTTTAGTATTTTGCAAACTATTACTCACTATGCTTGATGTAAACCTTCTTATAGGACATATTCGCCAAGCAAAAAGTCAAGCAAACCAACAGTAACTATTCCGTTATCATCAACCTTCTGTTTTATATCATCCCATACTATGATAAGCTTCTTGAAACTATCTTTCACATTTAACAGAGAGTTTTGTTCCTGAACCACCTTCTCTACTGTCGGCATCTGGTATGCGGACTGAATATACACCCTTTCAGCACCTTTATTTATCACAAAATCAATTTCAAAATTCTTTCGCTTGCGCGCTCCATTTTCATCGGCCACCCATTTCTCAACGACACCAACATCGACAAGATAACCTCTGGTTCTTAATTCATTGTAGATGATGTTCTCCATGATATGAGTTTCCTCCTGCTGACGGTAATTTAGAGAGATGGCTCTAAGCCCCATGTCCAAAAAATAGTATTTATTTTCAGTTCCGATATATTTCCTACCTTTCACATCGTACCGCTTTGCCTCCTCTATAAGAAACGCATCTTCTAGATAAGATATATAAGTTCTTATTGTGTTTTCCTTTATAGCGATCTTTTCACCGCTCTTGAACGTGTTTGCAATTCTTGTAGGGTTTGTCGGACTACCTATACCAGAAGATATAACCTCGACAAGCTGCCTAAAACCCTCAGGATTCTTCATGTTATTCCTTTCAAGAATATCCTTTATGTAGGTGAGTTCGAAAATCGACCTCAAATACTCTGTTTTCTTTTCGTCAGTCTCCATCAGCAGTACCTGAGGTAGTCCGCCAAAGGTATAATACTCTTTCCAAGCAGATCTTCTATCACCACCCACAGCAGAATAGAATTCGTCGAAGGTCAATGGCCAAACCCTTATTTCCTCGCCTCTGCCTCTAAACTCAGTAACTATATCCTTCGAAAGGAATTTCGAATTGGATCCTGTAACATAAACTTCATACTGGCTGTTATGCATAAGGCTTAGCATAACTTCTACAAAATCCTCTACCAATTGTATCTCGTCGAGAATGATATAATACAATCCGTTATCACTAGCTTTGCTGTCAATGTACTCCAACAGCAAATCGGCATTCCTGAACTTTTTATTTTTTCTGTCATCAAAAGACATTTCAATGATATGGTCTTCCTGAACGCCATTATCGACCAAGTAACTATGAAACAGGTTAAACAGAAGAAATGACTTTCCGCATCTTCTTCCACCAGTAACAATCTTTACCAGACCGTTTCTCTGACTACCGATAAGTTTATGTAGATAAGAGTCTCTTTTTATAATCATAAGGGTGTTTTTTTGTGCAATACACAGATTTTATACCCAAAAATACTATTTTTACCATACAAGTCCAATTATTTTAGAATATAATCGTCGAGAAATTCGGAGGCGAATACGACTGTATCGCTTCCAGGTTGTCGAGCACCGTCTTGCTCACGTCTCCCTTGTTGAACTCCTTGGCCGTGATCGTGGCGAACGATACGCCAAGGTTCTCATAGAACGAGAAGATGTTGACGATGAACCTTTGGTTCATGATGCGCTCGCCGTTCTCAAGGGCGTTGTAGCGGTCCGCCTTCATGCCGACATAACCGGCAAACTCCTTCTGTGAGAGGTGAAGGCAATTCTCACGGAGGTATTTGAGTCTCCTACCCAGTTGGTAGTTCTGTTCTTCTACAATGCGTCGTGCCATAATCCTTATTCAGTTTCCATTTCCTTTTCACGTTCCTCAATCTCGGCATCCATGCCCAGGCGTTTCATTTCAGCCAGTTCGTCCAACTTGCACGCCTTGATACGGCGGTTCCACAAATCACGGTTCTGGTGGTAGAGTGCCCTGGTCTGGGCGTCGATCAGTTCGTGGATTTCCCTGTGGATGGTGGTCGAGTTCTTCTTCAGGCGTCCCGCCATCGCCTCGTCGCGCACACCCTGGAGCTTGTCCTTCAGTTGGTGCATTTCGGAGAAATTGGCGCGGAGGAAGTCAAAATACTCACGGTTGAAGTCGAAGATGTCGTTCTTGAGCTGCTGGAAGTCATAACCTGGGACTGCCTTCACAAAGTTCCGGACAACGTCAAGGCACTTGTGCACGTACATCACGCCGATAGGTTTCGCCTTGACACCAGCCTCTATGTTCAGGTACTCTGCCATATTGTTCTCAAAGGTCTCAACCGACTTGTTGATGGATTCCACCAGGGTGTCCTTCGCCTTGTCGGGATCCAGGGCGGCGGACTGCGTGAGCAGCATACCGCTGGCATTCTCCAAGTCACCCTCGTGGATCATGATGAACTTGAGACAGTTTGTAGAGAGGTTGGACAACGTGTCTGCCACCATAAGGTTCTTGGAGCCCTCCACCGTAAAGACGGCGTTGATGACCTCCATCGTGTTGATGGACGAAGGCTCGGAAGGCAGCGAAAAGAAGAAATCCCGGTCAGGAAGGTTCTTGGAAACCAGGATATGGTTGGCGATAAAGTTGGCAGGCTTGTCAAGATAGTCCAACACCATCTGGCGGAGTTGGACGGCAACGGCTTTCGTATCGAACGAATAGAAGGTCGGAAGCGGGCGGTAAGCCTTGGTCTCCTTCTTGACAGCCTTGTTGTCGATGATGATCTTGGCGTTGAAGCGCTTCTCCTCTATCTCCTGGCCGAAGTTGTCGGACACGGTTCCCACGAAAGTACCCTGCGTGAGGGTCGCAATCTTACTGGCCGGAATAAGCACGTCGTTCTGTTCGGAAATGCTGACGGACTCGCCATTGTCGTTATAGGAGACGGACTTGCGCTTCTGCTTGTTGCGACCGAACTGCTTCTCCAAGTTCTGCGCCGTCTCACCCGTCACCAGACCCGCAAAGATGTTACCGATGGTGTTGATGATGGCGGTCGCCTCCTTGTCGCCATAGTCCCTTTTCAACTGGCTGAAGTCCTGGTAACCCAACACGGTGGCCACCTTGTTGCTTCGGGCAGTGGCAATGAGGTTGTCGAGACCACGGAAGTACATCGTCGGCAACTCGTCGATGATAAGGGTTATCTTGTGCTTGCCCTGCTTGTTGATGATCTTGACGATACGTCCGTTATAAAGACCCAAAGCCGTAGCGTAGATGTCCTTCTTCTCCGGGTTGTTGCCCACACAGAGCACCTTCGGTGCATTGGGGTTATTGAGGTCGAGCGTAAAGTCGTCGCCCGACATCACCCAATAGAGTTCGGGGGAAGATATACGTGACAGCGGAATACGCACGGAAGCGATCTGACCCTGGAGCTGGTCCTGCGCCCCGCCTTCCCAAGCCTCGAAGAAGGCTGCCATATAGTTGTTCAGCTCCGGATAGACCGACATCAGGGGGATACAGTCGGAATACTTGCTGTTGACGAACTCCACCACATGGGGCAGCGTGCAGTACCTGCCACCCTCCACCTTCTTCAGGTACCAGATGCACGATGTGAGGTAGTTGATAGGTGACTCAACGAAGAAGTCACCCTGCTTCTGGGCCCACGACTTGTTCAGGTTCAGCATGATGGTGTAGGCGCTGTCGTAGGCATCGGAGATTTCAGTAAGGAACTTGGCCGAGATCGGGTTGCAACGCAGTGACTTGCGGGGGTTGTCGAAGTTGATGACGCAGAACTGGGGCTTCTTGCCGTAGATACGGCGGAAGCTGTCCTGGTGCTTGAGCATGTTGTTATAGACGATGATGGACAGGTCCGGGAACTTGAAGTCGTAACAGTACATGCAGAAGTGCTTGGCGAGGTGTTGGCGGATGAAGGAGTTGACCACCGCATAACTCTTACCGGAACCTGGCGTACCTATCACCTGCGTCGCACGGAAGGGGTTCACCACGTTGATCCAGCCGTGATAGAGCTTGCCCTGGTACTTGAACTCCGTGGGAAGGTTCACCGAGTACTCGTCATTCAGTTCACCCTTCTTCCCCTGTGTCGTACACTGCATGAAGGACTCCTGCAGGTCGTTGTTGGCATCGTTGTCGTCTGTTTCAAAATCCTTGTGCATCGCATGGATTAGGGAAGCTCCCAGCAACAGATAACCGCAAGCGGGCAGCAACATCAGGATATACAGGACGAATCCCAGGACATAGGCACCCGTGAGGGGATTGAAAAAACTGAAGAAGAAAGGTGCAAGCAGCGCACAGATGGCGCTCAACGCCAAACAGGCCTGACCATCTACACGCTCACGCTTCTTCTCCTTGATCGGCTTGCCGTTGATGTCAGTGGCATCCTCGTATTCGAAAGGCGGGTGCAGACCCATCTTCACCAAATAGGGGAACATCCACCTCGTCATCTTGGAGGGGGCGTACTTGGAAGTCTTCTTCACACGGACACCCCAGCCGTAAAGGCCCAAGACCATGTAGGCGAAGTAGAACGTGAGGAACGGGGAAGTGAACAGACCTGTCTTCTTCAGGAACGAGTAAGCAACCGCATAGATCTCATTCGGCGGTGAAGATGACAGATGCAGATAAGCGGGATAAAAGAAAAAGGCGATGTTGGCGAACATGACAGCCGCGCCAAGATAGAGGATAATGCCGTGTTTCCTGGCGATACCCTCATCCTTAGAATCTAAAGCCATGGATGATAATATGAATTAAAACTTTTATGCTGAAAGAAGCCTATGGATATAGGCGTAACGAACCACTCACTGAACAAGTGGGAACCTATGGAGACATACTGTATGAATTAAAACTTTTAACTATAATCAGGGTAACTACCCTATTTTTGGGCAAAGTTAAGAAAATAATGGCAGTAGATTACTTATTTACAGGGCATAACAAAGGATTTACCGAAAAATTGACTATTTTTGGATAAACAAAATCATAAAGGACATGACAAAGAATGAACTTATAGATGCTATCGCATCAAAGTCTGGCCTTACAAAGGCAGACTCACAGAAGGCTCTTAATGCAGTTATGGAATCCATCGCTGGCGAATTGAAGCGTGGTGGTAACGTGCAGTTGGTAGGTTTCGGCACATTCAGTGTTGACGAACGCGCAGCCCGTGAGGGTCGCAACCCTGCAACAGGCGAGAAGATGCAGATCCCTGCAAAGAAGGTGGCAAAGTGGAAGCCATCAAAAGGCTTGATTGACTAATACAGCAATAGAAATAAATTTGACAACTAGAAAGCAGTGGCTGAAGATTCAGTCGCTGCTTTTTATACTTATGTTTGCATAAAATGAATGAGATATGGCAAAGGTTATTGATCTTTAACCGATGTTGGTTTCAAACGTATTTTTTGAAAACAAGCATATTATGCTTAGTTTCCTGAATTCTTTGTTCGAGAGAGAGTTCTCTATCAGGAATATCTCGACAAAGAACAGTAGAATTTACCAGACGCTGAACGCAACATTACATACGATTTGTTCTGCAAGACAGATACCGGACATGAATTCATAGTAGAGATGCATTGCCGTATCCAGTTGTATTTTCGCGACAGAATGTTGTACTATATGTCGAGGGCAATTGCAGACCAAGGCATGAAAGACGGTGATTGGAATTACAAACTGATGCCTGTTTGTGTCGTTTATTTTATGAATTTCAGCATCACAAACAACGAACATATAATCAACGATATATCTTTGTATTCGAAGGCTCAGCTAAAAGAAGGCGTAACAACAAACATGCACGCCTACCTTTTTGCCCCCAAAGGTCAAGTCAAACCTACTCTTTCATTTACAACAACATAAAGAAAAAAATTGCTATCTTTGCAGTCCCAAAATCCAACTCCGATGAGTCTTACTAAGAAACTTAGGGGCGAACTCCTTAAAATTCGCATTAAGGCATACGAGATAAGCTATAAGTCGAGCGACTTGTTGGTTATCAACTTTATGAATGCGGTGGTGGAGTATGCGGACAAGGCAAGGAGGGAGGAAGAGCCTTTCTATGCCGAACTCGCAAAGCGGAATTGGGAACAGGGAAACAACAGAATTAAAGAAATAGGAGAGAAATATGACAAAAGCTGAAATCGTAGATGCGATCTACAACCAGACTAACGTTGAAAGGGAGAACGTGCTAAAGTGCGTTGAAGGTTTCATGGAAGTGGTGAAGAACAGCCTCAATAAGGGTGAGAACGTTTACCTCCGTGGTTTCGGAACCTTCGGCTTGAAGGTACGCAAGCAGAAGATCGCCCGCAATATCTCAAAGGGCACATCCGTTGTCGTTCCTGAGCACAACATCCCAAGTTTCAAGCCATGCAAGGAGTTTATGGCTGAAGTGGCTAAAGTAAAGTAACTAACGAATAAAATAAGCAGGATAAAGATGACAAAAGACCAGTTTGTAAAATTGTGTCAAGAGGGGGAAAGCACGACTGTTGAATACAAGTCGTGCGAATCAAGTGTGTCACATTCTGTTTATGAGTCTATATGTTCTATGCTCAACCACAATGGTGGTTGGATTTTACTAGGGGTTAAAGATGACGGGACCCCAACAGGTGTTGACCAAGAGAAATTGGACGCAATAGTTAAGTCAATTCTTGATGCCACCAACAATCCCGAACTATTCTACCCTACTCCATATATTTACCCTGAAATAATATCTTTAGAAGAGAAGAACTGCATCGCTCTACAAATACCATGCGGCCTGTATGTTTACCGCTACAACAACAGGTTCTGGGACCGGCTTGAAACATCGGACTATGATGTCACAGAATCATTGGAATCTTTGATGACGCTTTTCGAAAGAAAGAATCCACACATTTTTGAGGACAGAATAGTGCCGGAAATGACAATTGATGATATTGACAAAGATACTTTGTCATATTGCAGGAAACTGTTAGCTGCCGAACATCCGACACATCCTTGGATTACTATGGAGGACGAGGAAATCCTTGAAACCGCAAAGTTGTTAACCCCTAATAAGGGGCGTAAGACTTTCAAATTTGCCTCTTTACTCCTGTTTGGCACTGATGATGCAATCGAAAAATTCCTGCCAAGGTATAGATTTGAAGCCATATTTAGAATGTGCACTTTCAATGAATTCAAGAAAATGAAAGACACATCGAACAGATATGATGATAGGTTGACGTTAAGATGCAACCTTATAAGGACCTACGGGAAGCTTACTGAATTTGTTGTGCGACACATGCCTGACAAGTTCCACCTTACAGAAGATGGGGTTCAACGTATTGACCTGAGAATCGCGATTATGCGTGAAGTTCTTGGCAATCTATGCGTTCACGCTGATTATAGTTCTGGTTATGCCTGCTTCCTTGAGATATTCAAGGATTGCGTAATGACCAAAAACCCAACACGGCTTATGCCCCAAACCCATGAAGGAGAAATAAGTATCACTGAATTGGGAAACTATACCAAGAATCCGCTATTGGTTAAGGTTTTCCATGAATTAAATTGGGTCGAGGATTTAGGTAGTGGAACAAGGAACATCCTTAAATATGCACCACTTTATTATAAGGATTTCAAAATCGGGATTAGCAACGGCCAGCAATTCATATTTGCTCTTACCTACGCAGAAACCCAAGAAATTGGAGAAAATGTCGGTAGAAACCATGAAATGTCGGTAGAAAATGTCGGTAGAAACCATGAAATGTCGGTAGAAAATGTCGGTAAAAACCATAAAGCCACTGACAGGAAAAATAAACGAAAACAGGCAATAATAAGTTTGATAATAGAAAATCCAAAAATAACACAGGCACAAATGAGTGAGAAACTCGGTGTGACGGAAAAAACAATAGAAAGAGATACAGAGGAACTGAAAAATGATGGAATAATTCAATACTCTGGTGAAAAGAAAAATGGTGTCTGGCTATTTTTGAAAAAATAGGATAACATGAACGAGTACAGTCAAAAGATTTACGACCTTCTGATTGAAAAGGCAAAAGAAATAATAGAGCAGGGATTTTTTGAAAAGGAAGACCACGGCATACCGGAAATCGTGCTGAACTACGCAGAGATACCTTCCGAATGCTGGGAAAATGACAACGTGCTTGAGACCATCCAGAACATCAAGCTGGTCAGCAGTGATGAAAAAGGCTTTGACGCTATAAATGTGATAACATCAGTAAGCGTTTCCAACAAGTTAAAACTCATCAAGGTGAGTTTGTCATACCACATTTGGGAACAGCTTCTCAAGAAATAATTAAGGTTTTTTGATGGGCTTTGTTGTTGAAAAACAACGGGGTCCATTTCTTCATTCCACCCACCCGCGATAGCGGGTCCGCCCCAAAAGGGCACCCCGTTTCCCAACGGACTGCCCTTCTACAATATATATGGAAATTAAAGTTTAGATTCTGTCAATCGTCCTCGAACTCGTATTCGTGGATATAAATATAGTTGTCGCTATCTTCGTTGTCCTCGTTGAACTTGTCGGCAAGGGTTTCGGCAATTTTCATATATTGCTTCTCATCGGCATAGGACACCTCCACCCCACAAACCTTGCTCACCAACTCCAGCACTTCCCTTGCGGTCTTGAGTTCCACTATTGTGCCGCAGTTGCCGTCCACACCGTCGGCATAGTCCACTTGATACCAATATTCAAAGTCGGGTTCATTGGTAACATAGACCTCGTTGCCGGGTTCTTCTGCGACATAGTAGATGTGGGTGTCAAGTTTCTTGTTGACAAACTCACGCCATTCGTTGAGTTCGCCCCAAGCAGTTTCGCAATAGATGGTCAGTTCATCGTCCTTGAGTTCGTAATCGGAAATCCACCCTCTGCAATAGAGTTTGCCCTCGTCCCCACCGAGTTGGCGGACGATGTGACCTAACCAATCCCAATTTTCCTTTTCACTGCGTTTGTTCTCTTCAATCAAGTTGTTGAGTTTTACGGCACCCTCTCCTGTGAGGCGATACCGAGTTGAGCACCAATTTGGCATAATACGATAGTTATTTGTTGTTATAAAAATTCAGTTCAAAGGAGAAGGTGTTGTCCTTGCCGTTGTAGGCACAATAGGCATAGGCGACCTTGTTGCCCCTCTTGCCCTCCATATCGACCAAAACGTCCTCGTCTTGGCAGAAGTCGCTACCCGTAGTCCGTAGCAACCAATAGAAGTCGTGACCTTGATTAAGGGCAGAATAGATGCTTTGTGCGTCAATAATCAAGTCGGTGTAAGCGAGTGGGTGACCGAAGGTCTTGGCGAGTGCGAACATATGCTCGAACACTTCCACGTTGTTGTCAAGTTGTTTAACCATAATGAGTTGTCTTTGTTTTTCGATATACAAAGATACCCACAATCAACCACACAACCCACTAATTATCAATCTATTGCAACCCCATTCCCGACACCCAACCCCCTTGTATTTCCACTTGCCTAAATTGAGTCTCAGCCATATTTTTTGATTATGGAAGTATGGCTTTCCCATACGGATATACCATATATTTCGTAATTTTTCCGCATAAGGCTTTCTTATTTCGTGTTTAGGCTACATTATTGGACTGATAACATACAAAATTTGGAAATATATGAAAATAGCTATTGTTGGAAGCCACAGTTTCAATGACTATGCGGTTCTGAAGAAATTCATTGACGACACCTGTGAAGCGGAAGGCATCACAGTTGATGCTGTCGTTTCAGGCGGTGCCCGTGGTGCCGACGCCCTTGGTGAAAGGTATGCGGAAGAATACGCCCTCGACAAGATCATCTTTCCCGCTGACTGGAAAAAGTACGGCAAGCGTGCCGGATTCATATGGAACGGGGACATCATCAAGAACTGCGACATCTGCTTCGCCTTCTGGGATGGCGAATCCCACGGTACCAAGCACGACATCGACCTTTGCGAGGAACACAACAAGAAGTGCTACATCTACAGGTTCAAATAGGTCGTCAGTTGGTAAAAAACAAAAGGTCTGCTATCGTCATGATAACAGACCTTTTTTAATGTCAAAACCTTTTAACCTCAGAACGGCTTAGGACTTCCAGATCCAGTACGCGAATCGGGTATCTCGATATGGGTGACTTCTATCTCGCTCCTATCTGCGATAACAGAGATCTGGTCGATGCCCGTCTCAAAGAAATCCACATAGGTCTGGAACACGCCCGTGTTCCTCTTGATGGATTCCTCGTCGCAGAGTATCCGCATGAACTCGCTCCTGTCCGCCTGGATGTTGGCCTTGTCCTCTTCCTTGATCTGCTCAAACTGCTTCTTCAGGAGGGTGGCCTGGTCGTAGAGCTTCTCCCACTCCACGTTCTTGCACTTGAAGTAGAAGGCGTAGATGGTGTCTTCCGCAAGGTCGTGTTCCAAATCATCCAGAATGGTCTCGTTCTGTGACTTTGCCTCGTTCATCTTCAGGGAAAGGGCCTTGTAGCTTTCGTCAAGCCGGTCGTATCCCTTGAACTCCGAACGTAGTGCGATGTAGTTGTCCTTCTGTGTGAATGAGGACACAAGCGCCTTGAATTCCTCAAAAACCTTTTCGATGCCAAGTGCCACATAGGCTTCCTTGACCTGCATTCCTGTTGTGTACATGAATTAAAACTTATTACTGTTAGATTGTTTGTTATCGTTATTTTCCTGGTCCAAGCCGAGGTCCTTCCTCGCCTGGGCAACCGAGCTGCTGAGCATTGAGCCCTCCTTGAGGTGGCGGAGCGTGTCGGCATAGTCGCTGAACTTGCCATCCGGACGGAGGGAGTCGCATTCCCCTGTTGGTGGTGGCAGCTTGATGGCCGACTGTCCGTGGTACTCGAACAGGAGCGTCTGCACGCGCTCGTAGTCAGGGCGGTCGCTACCCTTCACCCTCACAGCCTCACGCATGGCGTCTGCCAGCACAGGGTTCTGCCTTGCCACATAATCGACTGCGTTCTGGAACATCCTGTCGTCGTTATAGTCGATGGCGCGGCTGACCATCTGCAGGGCGTTAAGCTTCTGCGATGAGCGGAACTCGTCGCTAATGACCATGGCCTTTATCTGTGGGTAAACCTCGTTGAAGCCGCTCGCGTCGAGACGGGTTGCCAGGTTCTTCGGCAGGACGGCGTAAGAATCCTTGTCCGCATTGTGCTGGCCAACCAGGTAGCTGCCCGACTGCTCGGCCTTCCTAATGATATAACCCCTGTAGAGCATTGCCTTCACGATGGCGTCGATGGTTGCGTTCGGATTGCGGTCGAGCATTCCGACAAGGCTGTTGGACACGTTCAGGCGCTGCACGTCGTTCTTCTCCGACTGCGGAAGGTAAGCCTTCGCCGTTTGGAAACGGAGGTCGATACCCGCCTTGCCCCAGTCGCCAGCCACATAATGGCTCACGAAATTCCTTTCCTCCTTGTTGAAAGCCCGTGCATTTTCGATGGTAGCGGTTGGTAGTGCGTGCTCAAACAGAAGACTGGTACCGGGTTCTATTCTTCCTTTAGACTTCCCAACCACGTCCTGCCAGTCTATCTGGTAATCCGAACGGTTCTTCAAACCGAACTTCAGGTAGCCGAATGTGGTCATCTTCGTCTCGATACCCATTCGGTTAAGGAACTCCATTCGGTCGGACGGACCCTCTATCTTCTGTGCGAATAGGACGGCGGTGACTATTCTGTTGTCTGCCACATTGTGCTCCTTCTCCAAGACAGCCGGCATTGTGGCTTTCGCATCCTGCTTGAACTTGTCGAGCATGGCAGCCGCACTGACTGCATTGTGTCCGAGTGACATGAACTTGTCGATGAACTTTTGGTCGTGCCTGTCGATATTCTGTAAGGTGTCTGACTCGTATTTGTAGGTCTCACGCTGCAATTCGCGCTTGATGGCGTTGAACGCCTTGGCGGTATTGCTGAAGAGATCCTTGTCCACCGCTACCCTGCTGAACGCTTCGCTCTGGTGTTCACCGCCCAGGTACTTGGCAGTTTCGGAGAAATCACCCTTGATACGCTTTACCTCGCCCAGTACTACGGACTTGACGAATGAACGTTCAGTCTTGGTGTATTCCTTCAAGTCTTCTGAAGGCGTAGGGATAGCCCATGGCTTGAAAGGAGCCTCGGTAATCGGAATGCGTGTCTGCTTGGTGTTCTCTATAATGGTGTCGAGGTCAACTTGCACGCTTGTCTTGTGTGCCGATGTGAAGACCATACCGCCATCCGCCTTTGGCTGAACCAGCACCCCGCTGCGACAGAGGAAGTCTGCCCTATCCTGCTCGTTAGGTATGAGTTTGGCGAACTGGACATTCACTTGCACCTGTTTCTTCAGGTATTCGTTCTCGTTGAGTTCGTTTACATGGAGTGAGGCGAGTGCGTTACGGTGGAACTTGTCGAAGCACATGCTTGCCTGTGCTGGCGTCAAGAGCAGTTTTTCCATTAGTGACTGCTCCATCCTGTCCCTGAAATCAAGCATCGCCTTGATGGCTGATGTGGTCAGGTATATGTTGTTCTCTGCCTTGCACTGTGTGAAGTCCTGGTTCATCTGCTTGAAGGCGAGTGCGTACTTGTCTTTCGGAATCAGCGAGCCCTCACCCATCTTGGCGTTGTGCTGGTCTATCTGGCGCTGGAGGTTCCCGGCAGAATAGGCTTTGCCCAACGCGCTTGCGTTGAACGTGTGGCCGTTGACGTTGTCTATGAAGGTGAGACCGATGACCTTCTTGTCGTCATCCCTGCTATAGACTACCTGTGAGTTTACGCCACGCTGCTTCAATACGTCGAGGACTGAGTCCAGCGTGTGTTTCTGCGGCGCTGAGACCGCAAGGTCTATGATGTCTTTTACGAACTGCTTGCTCTGGGTTTCGCCGAACCTCGCCTGTGAGGATCCGCTTGCGTGGGCGAACTTCAATTCCATTGCGTTCAGCGAGAAGTCCCTGCTGATGGCGGAAGCCTTTATCAGGTGGCTCACGGGCTGCCCTTTCTCGTCTGCAACCGCATATTGGCAACCGGCATACGCCTTGCCGTTGGCGCTTTCGCCCTCCACTTTCTTGCATACAAGGTTGAATTGAGATAACACCTTGTTGTATTCGGATATATTCTTGGGCTCGTAGTTCTCGTTTACGAACTTGAGGATGTTGGACATCTTGTGGCGGAGGTCGCTGTCGCCCTCTGCTAAGGCTTCGGGCTTTGAAAGTTGGGTAAGCTCAACTTTGGAGCGTGAGATGAACTCCTGTCGGGTGTCGGCAATGTGCTGGTCGAAGGCCCTTCTAACTTCGGGAGTGAGTTCGCTGCGCTTGAGCTCGCCCTTGGTGCTGAGACCAAACTCTTTGTTCACTTCCTGGCGCACACGCTCTGAACGCATATGCTCGAAGGTGTTGTTCACCTTCTTCCCTTCTTCATCTACACGGACTGAAACCACATGGATGTGCTGGCGTTCTATGTCGTCATGCTTGAATACGATGAATGGCTGCTTGCCGTAGCCCATGCCGTCCATATAGCGTTGCGCTATCTGGCGGTAGAGGTCGTTTTCAGCCTCTTCGCCCTGGCTCTCACGCACCTGGCGGAGGTTGTTTAGGTCGATTTGGTTGAGGTTGAGCGAGCAGCTGAACACGCTGTTCTGCACACGGGAATTCTCACTTGCCTGCTCAAGCATGAAGCTTGTGGCAAGACGGATGTTGTCGTTACGGCCGAGATTGGCGAACATGATAACACTGGCCTTGCCTTCTTCAACCTTCTTCTGGTTGTAGGCAATGGCTCCAGCGAGGAAGTTACCTGTACTGATTCGTGCTATCATAAAACGGCCTTTAAGCTTATAGTTTGAAGTTGTCGATAATGGAATCCACCCTGCGGAGTTTCGACTGGAGCTCCGGAAGGTATTCAAGAACCAAGTCCAGCTTGCGCTTCACGTCCTCGTCGGTGGTGGTGTAACCGGCTGCATTGAGGAAATGGGCAATCTGGTTGATGTTGTTGGTGGTATGGTAAATATCACTTTCCAACTGACGGATTACCTGGCGTGACTCCTTGTTGGCTTCGTTGAAAAGCCCAAGGTCGTCGGATTTGCGGACCAGCTGCATGAAGAAGTCTTTCTGGTTTTTACAGTTGCTCTTTTTGAACTTTTGGTCAAAAAGATCCTTGTCTTCCTGTGACATACGGAAGCGAAGATTGTAAACGCATACCGGACCTGCTGGTCGCCCGCCTTTGTTCTTTTCTGCCATTATCGAGAGTTATGAAGTTCTTGTTTTCCTTAGATGTTTGGCAGCCGCAAGAAGGCTGCCCACCTCACGGCTCTTAAGCAGTGAGGCAAGATGTCAACCCCGTCTTAGCGAGGGTTGGGAGTTTTTGTAGGGAGGTTTACGGACTACAAAAACACATCTTGCTTTACACTAAAGTGTAACAAAAGTAGCGAAACATTTCCGATCCGCAAAACCTGAAGAACCAAATTTTCCAGAAATGAATTCCAGCATAAAAGAAATAGCCAAAGAGCCAGTCCAAAAGAGAAAATTGAACAAACCAAAGAAGTCCAAAACAGACCACAGCCAAATCAAAAACACAAAACTGAAACAATAAAAAACAGACTGAAAAGAACATTCCAAAACACAAAACAACACCCCTACCCCATCAAGATCCATTAAAACAAAAATCCAAATACCGGCAAACACATAGAATCAAATCAAGCAAAGTAACAAAGAAAACCGAATACACCGAAAGAAAACCGATAAACAACCAAGAAAACCAAAACCAACATGAGAAAACCAATCAATGGAAAAATCAGAAACACAAAACAAACGAAATATCCAAGCCCCGAAAACAGAATAGAATCAATCAGAATACGGAAAACCAAAACAAAACATAGAAAACCGATAAACAACCAAGAAAACCAACAACGCACAAGAAAACCCAATCCAAAAAGAAGATAAAGCATACAAAAAAGAACGAAAATCCAAACCGAGAAGACAAACATACGCAACAAGAGCCAAAATAAGGCCGAAATAAGGCGCACAGACGAGCCAAAATCCAAAATACGATAAAATGCCCGTCCGACACACAAAAAGCCCATTAAGGCAAAAATAAACGCATGACGAAAAATTCAGCCAAATTCAGAACAATAGGAAAACTGAAAAACAACCAAGAAAACCAAGAATAAAGCGGGAAAACCAAGTATCAAAAGGAAAACTCAAACAAAGAAGAAAAAGAATCTAACCCCATCCCAAAATTCGCAAGCACTACCCCACAAACCTCAGAATGGCAAAGATGCCCAAAATAGAACGCCCTGACGAAATGAAATTCAAAAGTTGATGAACGAATCAGCTTCCGTGAAAAATCAATTGTAGAGCAAAAATGCCAAGAATCCAGAAAACCTGACGATGAGTTCAAAAAGAAAACCCACCTCAGAACAGAAAACCGAGAAAGCAAGAAGGAAACCCAAAAACACATCGGAAAACCTAAACAAAAATAGACAACCGAAATCACCAAAGTCAACTCCAACCAAAATACAAAACCGAAAGTAAACAGAGGAAACCCAAATATCAGTTAGAAAACCAAGATACAAAAACAGTAAAATTTTAGAAATGGAAAACTAATAACTAACAAGGAGAACTGAAACAACAATCGGAAAACCGAATATAAGCAAAGAAAACTAAAAACATATTTAGAAAACTAACCTAACAATAGAAAACCAACCAAACAAAAGAACAACTACTTGACACGAAAGGAAACCAACGAAAGCAAGGACAACCAAAAAGCAAAAGGAAAACCAAAGGAATGACAGAAAACTGAAATGAGAGCAAGAGCACCAAATGAAGATTGGGAAAACCAACAAGAGCAGAGAAAACTACAATCAAAATAGAAAACTGATGATAACCCGTATGATTATTCAAGTAAAAAGGAAACCGAATCTAGAATAAGACAACCGAACCTGTAAGGGAAAACTCGAATGCAATTTAAGAGAAAAATGACTATAGGGACACTGACACAATAAAAAGAGAACCCAACACAACAAAAGGAAACTCAATAATCAATAGGAAAACTGATAATATATTGAGAAAACCAAAATAAAAACAAGAAAACTAAACAACATTTCGGAAAACTGAATAAAAATCTACAGTGGCTTCGCAATCTCCAGAACGGATTGTCTCTGAAAAATAATTACGAAATTCTGTTTCGAATTGTGAGAAGAAAATTTGGACTGGAGATTTGACAAGAAAGTTTGCAGCCTATTCAAGAATTAGACAACCCTACCCTACCCATGATAAGCAACCCTGTTTCGCATTACGAAAATTTGGAACCGAATTAGAGAACTATATAGACAACGGGAAAACCGATAATAAACAAGAAAACTTGTTGGTTTTCGGGAAACCTATAAGAAAACCGAGTTTACGCAAAGAAAACCACACAACAATTCGGAAAACTGAAATTAGGATTTAGTCAAGAAGATTTTTAGACGCTTGTCTTTTGACAATAAAATTGACGAAGTTTGCATTTGCATATTTGTTAAGACGAAAATATATTTCACTTACGTCAAGGGTCTGGTGAATTGAAAAATCAAAACACATATAGTGACCAATTAGAGATTAAAGTAACATGATCCAGACTGCGAAAATAGTTCATATAAGCGAATAAGGACATAAAATTGCAAATCGGAAAACCGACAATACAATGAGAAAACCAATAATCAAACGGAAAACCCATAGGAAAACTAACTAACAAATCGGTTAACCAAATTAGATATTGGAAAACTAAAGGAGTAAAAGTTTTCCCTAAAAAGAAAATAAGAACTGTTATGTAGCTGGATCGGACAAATCAATGTATACAAGTTTAGAATCTGATAAGAACACTAACAGCAGACAAATGATAAATCTCTTCAAGAAGGAAAACCAACTTGTATAGTGGTTTTCTCAATGATGCAAAGAAAACCACAAGGAAAACCGATGTAATTTTTGGAAAACTAAAGAGAAAACCGATAAGACTAATGGAAAACTCAAATTATAGTCTTTTAATGCTTATTTTGATACAGGACGTTATTTTTCACCAATGGGGGCTTTGAGGAAAATGATAGAACACCATAGACGCTAAAAGAAAACATCTCAAAAAAACTAGAGATATAGGCAAGCGTAGCTTTTGCAAAATATTTAAGCAAAATATAATATAATAACTTATGGGTTGGCGGGATTCTATGTTATAACAAATTGAGTTATAAATTTTTAAATACATAGAAAACAACTGCTATTGCGACATAATGGCGAAACATCTGCGACAAGATGGCGAAAATTTTAAAGGCATTTACGACTAAATGGCGAAAGTAAATCAACTAATGCGACAATTTGAGAAACGCCATAAGCAACTACATAAAAATGATGTAAAGAAAAGGATTTTGAGATAGAGTAGGGGAGTAACAGGAGTTTGCGAAACTTGACAGAAGTTTTAACTGAAGACTGATTGAGATAAGGATACCCTTTGTGTACTACCTGTTACCTGAACTTATAAGAGAAATAAATATATCTCGATGGCAGGCTTCGCTTTTGCAAAATATTATTAGCAACTTATTAAATAAATATGGTTTGCCAAAAAACGAAACATAAGTGGTTAAATAATAGAAATTTAACTTATACTATAAAAAGATCAAAACGACAAATTGAGAAACTATTGCGACCTAATGGCGAAACTTAATCCATGCTTTGCGACTAAATGGCGAATTAAACTCCCCAAATGCGACGGATTGAGAAATATAGACTTATATTGAGAATTACCTGAATTCACGAACGGATTATATGCAAGAATGCTGGTTTACAAGTTACTTTGCTCCACGATCTGTGATATTATATTTAAACACGGCTCACTGAATATGAATGATTACGACTAAATGGCGAATGAAACTGACGGGATTATCTCAATTTGTCGCAATAGCATATCATTGAATTGCAATTGTTTAGGTAGATTATGTATGAGATCTCCATATTTGAAACGGAATTAAGCGAATAACAGATTTCTGTAGAACCTTAAAAACAAGATGTTTATGCCATACATAAGCATCTATTGCGACAAATTGGCGAAAATATAGTCTTATATTTTCACGATACTTATGTCTTTCTCAATTTGTCGCAATACATATATATATAGTATCTGGAACTTGATGCAAAGAGATAACCCAATACGTGCGCTGCATAAGAAGAGATTCATATAATCAATAAAACATTTGTTTTGAAGAACTTACAAACAAACTGACTGTTTGATAATTCTATTGCGACAAATTGGCGAAAAATTATTGAAATAAATCCTTTCTCAAATAGTCGCAATAAGGAAACTGTATGAGACTCCAAAATGTCGCAATAGTACTGATTTTGGGTTAGATGATATATACAGATATTAATCCTTATTTGTTATCAATTAGGGGAATACGCAGAATAATTTCAAGTATTGCGACAAATTGGAGATGGGGACCAACAGGATTGTGCAAACTTCTTCTCAAATTGTCGCAATTGTAAATCGTTGAAAATCATCAATAAGAATATCATTATTGCGACAAAATGGAGAATTATTGAGTTTCGCCGCCGTGTCGCAATAAAAATGAAGGTATTGAAATATAGATATTTATAAAATAACTTTTTTTGAATATGCTTATTGCGACAAATTGGCGAAAATTGTAAGTTATGAAGCGTATGATATTACAGTTGTTACAGGCTTTGTAGTAACTATCTGGAACAAAGTGAAATGTGGTTAATTTGCATGGATTGGACTTTTCGTATTACGACAAATTGGTTCGCAAAAAGTCGCAATAACAACACCGGAACCGTCATTCCACTTAAAGATCCATACCTATATAATATAGTGTAGGGTAAATAAAGCTTTGCCTATTGCGACAAATTGGCGAAAATGAATTAGTTTACAAATTGTCTTAATAATCCGAATAATTTATAGTTATGTCACTGATTTTTAAATACATTTCTTATGACAAATGTGTGAGATGTCCATATTTCTATTCTAGTCCTTCTCAAATTGTCGCAATCAATAAGTCAGAAAACAGGATTCATACATCATTATTTTGCTATTAAGACAAATTGAGAAATATAAAAGGTGATTCATTTTCAGTGTCTTATGAAAATTCTTTTGCCTATTGCGACAAATTGGCGAAAGTTGGGCAATAAATGAGTACTGTTGGGCTTTAAAAAGGGCTGGTCCTACATATTAGTCCTTCTCAATTTGTCGTAATTATAACATGCTGAATATCAATATATGTGTATTAAAAGCACAAATTAGACAGTTTTTTACGTCGAAAATCAGCGTAAAGAAACAGAATATAAGTTGCTGTTATTTAGATAGATATATTTGTGATATATAATAAGTTGTTATTGCGACAAATTGGCGAAAATTATGAGTTTCTAACTTATTGAATCTGAGTGGGGTAGAGGTCCTTATATTTATATATAATGTATTGCGACAAATTGTGCAGTCGAGTAGGATGTCATCTTTTACTTGTGGTTTAAACGGGATGCTTTGTTTATGGAGCAATAAGTAATAATCACGAATGAGAGTAATATTTATCGGCAATCTAGAATTGAAGAGAGTTGGATTGAGGGATATTTTTCAGTAGGAATTTTTTTGACCAATTATGACCTCACGTCGTGAAGGTTTGTGCAACCTGAAAATCCACATTGGGGATTGTTGAAAAATAATTGCGACAAAATGGCGAAAATATTTTGTATATTGCGACAAAATGGCGAATTTTGGAACGTATTAAAAGTTTTAATTCATTTTATGAAAGATACTAAAGGCAATAAACAAACTGAAACAGAACAGCTTACAAATGCTGAACAGGGTTCTCTATTGCCCGTAAGTCAGTCGAATGCAACAAGTATCATCAAGCAACCATGGCAATTAACCAAGGTACAGTATGACTTTAATCTTATTGAAAAAAATATCTACACTAAGATTATCGAGAAGTGCCAGAAGTTCATGAACGGCGAGAACGACAGTAATTTCCAGGTTGAAAACACTGAGTTCGGTGACTATCCGGTCATCACGTTCGCCATCAATGAGATTGAAGGCTACCGCCATTACGACCGAATTAGGGCAGCCCTTGACCGAATCACGCACTCGTCTTTCGGCGTTCCGCTTGAAGAGGGGTGGGACTTCGACCAAATCAATATGTTTCAGGAAGTCAAGTCGGGCAAGGAGAAGGGTGTCGTTTCCATGTCACTTACCATCAAGTTCTTTGATATCCTCCGGAACATGCATATCTACAAGCTTCTTGACACTGAGGTTTGTTACAGGTTCCAGAGCGTGTATGCCGAGCGAATTTACGAGCTCTTGGTGAACAACAAGACCAAGGTGTCTTACATGATCGAGAACCTGAAGAAGATGTTTAAGTTGGAGGACAAGTACAAGAACAACGGTGACTTCATCAAGCGAGTAATTCTGCCTGCCCAGAAGGAGATGAAGGAAATGGACATCTGTCCTTTCTATTTCGAATATGAGTTGGGCCGTGAAGGAAGAAAGGTAGTCCGCATTGACTTCATCGTTATTGAGAAAGCGGATGCTGCACGAAAGAACGAGAAGATTGAACAGCTGAAGATTGAAACCGCCTCGGTTGTCAAACTCAGTGACGACATCATTGCTTCTGTGAAGGCTTGTTTCCCTAAACTCGTCATAAGGGAGGACGTGAAACTCAAACTGATGAATGCCCAGTTGAACTTCGGTGTCAACGAAACCTGTGGCTTGATTGTCCAAATCAAGGTGAAGTACGACAAGGCGAAAGCGGAGGGCAAAATCAAGGGCACCATGAGTGCTTACTTCATCGGCACGCTTGAGCGTATGACCGAGGAGCAGAAGCAAAAACGTATGGAGATGTATATACAAAAAGCTCCAACCATTCAGAGGAATGATGATAAAGACTATCCGTTCCCAAGAATCAACGAAGTCAAGGATGATGAGTTGAATGCTGTAGGCGAAGATGATGAATATAAATATTATACACAAAAGTATGTTGCTCACTTTGCAAAGATGATGAACTATTCGAAGGCGCAAGTCATTGAGCAGGGCTTTGAGGAAATGGGCAATGGCTTTTGGAAATTTAAGAAGGTATAAAAGAATCATTCAAAATATTGTGCTGATAGCTATCTTGGCAACAAAATCGGATATCTCATTTACAGTATGCAGCACTCCGTATTACCTCAATCTGTATTGAGTTTTCAGATCCTTTACGTGACAATTTTGAACTTACGTTCACAAAACCATCCTATTGCCAATAGGATGGTTTTGTGAAGCATTGGCAATTTGAGAAAACTACAATTTATAGTAATTTTTTTAAAATAACAAATATGCTGTTATTTTTTTGACAAAAAGGCTTTAACTTTGCAGAAAGTTTTTTATCGTAGTTTATCTAATATAGAAATCAGCATAAAAGAATTGAAAAGGATCTTTCATAAAAGATGAAAGGTGCTTTTCTTTTTTTTGCCTATAATAACAAAATGAGACGATTATTTTTCCTTCTATTGTTGACAATAGGAATTGTATCTGCAAAAGCTGGAGAGCCATGCGAAGTGCAGCTCGTGACTGCCGAAGATTATGGTTTAGAGTTGGATTGGGCTATTCCTCTAAAGAGCACTGAACAAAGTTATGGCGTCGGAATCACATCAATAAAGCATGACATGGATGGCAATATTTATTGTGCAGGTTATTATAAAAAAGAATTGGAATTCCCAGATGGAACAAAATTGACAAAAGCAGATAGTAGGATGTGTTCTTATATAGCCAAATTTACCAAAGATGGAAAGTTGGAATGGTGTAAGGATTTTTATTGGATCGGTGATAATTTGGGTTCCATAAATGTAATGGATATCTATGGCGTGAGGGAACAAAGCGGTGAAGTGATTTTGTCTGTTTCAATCAATGGATCTAAACAAACATCAGGCTCTTATTATTATGATGATAATCATTTGCTTGATGTGGAAAAAGAGTCTTGGGCATGGATTATATTGTCAGTGGCAGAGGGGGACGGAAAGCTCAAGAATACATTCAAAATCAAGAAAGAAGATGGATTGAGGATGCCCCGCATGGATTTGAACTTTAAGATGATGGACAATGGTGATTATATCATGGGAGGATACATAGACACTACTTTCATTGGAGTGAATGGCTATCAAAGCGAGTGTAGGAGTAAAAGAGATGTTTCCCGATACCTAATGAGATTAGGTGCTGACTTTAATGTGAAATGGGACTACGCCTATGCTACGGAATTGACAAGGGTAGGACTTTATGCCAGAACAGAAGGGGAACTATTATGTATAGGGGATACACTCTATCATCTATTCCACTATGAGGCAAAAGATTTCAATTTGAATCCAGAAGGCACTCCTATTGTGGTCAATCGAAAGTATGACGATTATTTTGATAGTGAATCAGGTTCATTGATTTTAAAGTGTGACATTTCAGGGAACAAGCCTCAATTGCTTGGCTATTGGCACTACGATCAAGAAAAAATGCCAGTAAATTTGCAGAAGAACAGCAAAGGAGATATTGTCGCATCCAAACAAACTTATTTCAATAGTCTTTGTTCGTGTGTAAAAATCACAGGAAATGTGGAGGTCGAAGATATTGACGAAATACCTTTTCAAAAGTCTAGTTGGTGGTGGCATGATTACAATCCAGTCTATTCCTTTGGCGAGGAGGATAATATCTACTTCCTTAACTATGATTGTTGTGAACCCCTATCTGTTAAATTTTCTGCGGAATCTGATACAGTTCATTTTAAGCAAGAAGAAAAGAGTTTTATGTTCTCCAAATATGGTGCGGATTCGACATTTCACTATGCCCTTACGACAGATTATGTAGATTTAGAAGTGATGAACGTAGATGATAGGAAGGGGGCATTTTATTTGGGAGCGATAAATGCAACAAATGCTATTAGTTTCATCCGAGTTCCAGTCGATTGGGATCCTCGTTCCGATTATGAAGTTTCCACATATCCTTCGAAACATTATGTTGACATCGTCAACATACACTGAGACTTACCGTATAAAGCCGACGATAGTTGGCGAAGGAGAAATAATGCTTCAAGATAGTTTTGTCCGCTTTGGTGAGAGTACCATCATAGAAATCAAACAAAAGTCAGGATGGGAAATTGATAGTGTATGCACTTCAAGAGGAGAGAAACTTGTAGGAGAAGGAAGCAAGTACAAAATAGAGGCTGTCACAGATGTAATGGGTGTGGTGGCATATTTATCACAAAAGACTAATCATGTCGAAGATACGCCCAACAAAGGATTTATTTATCCTAATCCAACGGAAGACAAAATATATGTCAATAGCGGCAAAAGAGAATTCGAATATGCAATATTCGATATGCGAGGGGCGGAAAGACTTAAAGGGAAAAGCGCTGGCGGATGTATTAATGTAAAGGCATTGAAAGAAGGACAATATATACTGAGAATAGAAGATTTATTATATAAGTTTCAAAAGATAGGAAAATGAAAAATGGTAATTATATACCTTTGGACCCCAAGTGAATACAACAAAAGAGGGTGTATCGCAACTTTATCAGTTTTGATACACCCTCTTTTTGTATATATGCAGTTTGGACAACAAGTGTATAATTACCTTAATTAACGTCAGTTCGATGAAATATAACTAATTGAAAAAATTGGTAATTAGCGTTATTTTTCGTATTTTTAAATTTGAGAAAACTACAATTTATAGTAGTTTTTTTTTAAATAATAAATATGCTGTTGTCTTTTTGACAAAAAGGCTTTAACTTTGCAGAAAGTTTTTTATCGTAGTTTATCTAATATAGAAATCAGCATAAAAGAATTGAAAAGGATCTTTCATAAAAGATGAAAGGTGCTTTTCTTTTTTTTGCCTATAATAACAAAATGAGACGATTATTTTTCCTTCTATTGTTGACAATAGGAATTGTATCTGCAAAAGCTGGAGAGCCATGCGAAGTGCAGCTCGTGACTGCCGAAGATTATGGTTTAGAGTTGGATTGGGCTATTCCTCTAAAGAGCACTGAACAAAGTTATGGCGTCGGAATCAGATCTATAAAGCATGACTCGGATGGTAATATTTATTGTGCAGGTCATTATAAAAAAGAATTGGAATTCCCAGATGGAACAAAATTGACGAAAGCAGATAATAGGAAGTGTTCTTATGTAGCTAAATTCACAAAAGATGGTAAATTAGTATGGTGTAGGGACTTATATTGGATCGGCGATAAACTAGGTTCCATAAATATAAAGACTATTTATGGCGTGTCGGAACAAAGAGGTGAAGTGATATTGGCTGTTACAATTAATGGATCTCAAAAAACATCGGGTGCTTATTATTATGATGATAGTCATTTGCTTGATGTGGAAAAAGATTCTTGGGCATCGATTATATTGTCAGTGGCAGAGGAGGACGGAAAGCTCAAGAATACATTCAAAATCAAGAAAGAGGATGGTATGAGGATGCCTCGCATGGAATTGAATTTTAAGATGATGGACAATGGTGATTATATCTTGGGAGGATACATAGACACGACCTATACGGGAGTGAATGGCTATCAAAGCGAGTGTAGGAGTAAAAAAGATGTTTCCCGATACCTAATGAGATTAGATGCTGATTTTAATGTGAAATGGGACTACGCCTATGCAACGGAATTAACAAGGGTAGGACTTGATGCCAAAACAGAAGGGGAACTACTATGCGTAGGGGATACACTCTATCATCTATTCCATTATGAGGCAAAAGATTTCAATTTGAATCCAGAAGGCACTCCTATTGTGGTCAATCGAAAGTATGACGATTATTTTGATAGTGAATCAGGTTCATTGATTTTAAAGTGTGACATTTCAGGGAACAAGCCTCAATTGCTTGGCTATTGGCACTACGATCAAGCAAAAATGCCGATTAATTTGCAGAAGAACAGCAAAGGAAATATTGTCGCATCCAAACAAACTTATTTCAATAGCTATTGTTCATGTGTAAAAATCACAGGAAATGTGGAGGTCGAAGATATTGATGAAATACCTTTTCAAAAGTCTAGTTGGTGGTGGACCGATTTCAATCCAGTCTATTCCTTTGGCGAGGAGGATAATATTTATTTCCTCGGATATGACTGCTGCGAACCTTTGTCAATCAAATTTGAAGAGGCTTCAGACACTGTCCACTTCAAGCAAGAAGAAAAGAGTTTTATGTTTTCCAAATATGGAGTTGATTCTGTATTCCATTTTGCACTTACAACAGATTATGTAGATTTAGAAGTGATGGATGTGGACGATAGGAGAGGGGCATTTTATTTGGGAGCGCAAAATGAAACAAATTCTATTAGTTTCATCCAAGTCCCTGTCGACTGGGACCCTAGTCCAGACTATGAGGTTTACACATATCCGTTGAAAGATTATGTGGATATTGTCAAATATACGGAAACCTACCGCATAAAGCCGACGATAGTTGGCGAAGGAGAAATAATCCTTCAAGATAGTTTTGTCCGCTTTGGTGAGAGTACCATCATAGAAATCAAACAAAAGTCAGGATGGGAAATTGATAGTGTATGCACTTCAAGAGGAGAGAAGCTAATTGGGAAAGATGGTAAATATAAAATAGAGAATGTTACAGGAGTAATAGGTGTGTCGGCATATTTATCACAAAAGACTAATTTGGCGGACGAGATGTCAAACACAGAATTTATCTACCCTAATCCTGCTGATGTCCAAATATATGTTAACAATGGCAAAACTGAATTCGAATATGAAATATTCGATATGCGAGGAACAGAATGCCTTAAAGGAAAAAGTTCTGCAGGATGCATTAATGTAGAGGCATTGAAAGAAGGACAATATATTCTGAGAATAGAAGATTTATTATATAAGTTTCAAAAGATAGGAAAATGAAAAAATTAGGTATGGCAATATTAGGCGGAATGCTTCTGACATTGCCGAGTTATGGACAGGATGTGCAGAAAGGTTTGTTTGAAACAGCATCTGTATATACCAAAAATGTAAATGAAAAAGAGATCTATTATGACATTGATGCATTTCAAATGAGCAAACAATGGAAAACTAATGGATTCTATTATGATGGAAATGTATATAAAACAGGTCGAACTAAGGCTAATACTACGATCTCTTCTGAAAGTGGAAGTATAGATTTGACCAAAATACAATATGGAACAAATTTGTTTGTCAAAATCAAAGGTGCGTTTGAAACTGAATATTTTTATGATAGAATAGAAATATTGGCAAGTGTTGATGGAGGGCGCAGCTATAAAACTATTTATGCTCGTACAGGAGTAAGTAATGGCGAAATTTTGGATTATGCAAACATTAGTGAGTATGCAGGAAAGAAAGTAACTTTTAAGTTGAATCTTAAAACAGACTCATCTATTCAAGGTAATGGTTGGGAAATTTCGAATTTTTCAGTGGTATCAGAAAAAGGAGTTTCTTCTGCCCAAGCAGCTCCTGGTTTAAGGTCTTTTAATTTGTGTTCACAAATAGGAACTGTAAATGTTATTGATGTTCAGTGGAAAGATAAAAATAGTGGAACTGTTGCGTTTACAATCAAAGATGGCAATGGTCAATATTTGACTTCTGAGCAAATAAGTGCTAGCGATTTAAATATTTGGATTAACGGCATTCTCACAGGTTGTAAAGAAATTGTACCGATGCAAAATAAACAATCTATGGTTGATGTTGTTTATATGATTGATAATAGTGGTAGTATGTCTGATGAGCAAGAAATTGTTCATCAGAATTTTCCTGATTTAATAAAAAGTATAGGAGCTAATTACGATGCTCAATCCGCGCTATATAGATTTGGATTTGATGAAGATTGCCCATTTTCATTGGAAGGGGAACTCGGATCTAATTTTATGAATCCTTTAAGCTCTGATTTTACTGAATTATGGAAAGGTAACGCTGCGGACGGATCCTATGAAGGTTACTATGCGGGCATGATTGACATAACGGAAAGGCAATTAAACTATCGTCCTCAGTCTCAGAAAATTTTGATAATGATGGGTGATGAAAGTGCTACAAAATCAGATAATAGCAAAGACTGCATACATGGAGGTAATCGTGTTCAGAGTGAAGCATTACAGGCATTAAAAAATGCTGGCTTTCAGACTTTTATTTTGCAGGATAAGGCATTTGAGAATGAGTATTCTGATATAATAAATGAAACTGATGGATATTTCGGCGATGTTAAAGAGACGGACTACAGTCCTATCATGAAAAAAATTGCTGAAAAAGTGAAGAGTAGGATTTATGTCAAGTTTTGTTTAGAAAATGAGATTTCTTGCAAGAATCAAGCCGTACCTGTTGAGTTCCAGGTTTGTGACAAAAAATCCAATACAACCACTACCGTTGATTATACTGGTGCAATAAAGAGAAGTGACGCCACTATACAATTGGATAGGGAAGGAGTCAGTCCAAAAGCTGCTGTGAAAATTGATTTTGAGGTAGAGGAGGTTTGTAAACAAATTGAATCGGTAGAGGTCAATTATAGTTATGTAGACGATAAAGGAACAACAAAACAAGATGTAATAAAGGTAACAGGCAGTCAATTGTCTTATTCTGTTGAAATACCAGCTGGATTAGTTCATCCTGACAAGATAGAATATAATATCAGAGTAAATTATACTGATGGAATGATTGCTGCGTCTTCGCCAATTCCAAATAATATTTATGATTATAGTTGGACAATACCTGTAAAGAAATCTGTGCCTCCAACAATTACAAAGGTGAAATGGACTGGTTCAGTAAAGACAGCTTGTGGAAAGAAGACAGTTGAAGCTATAGTTGTTGATGAGGATGGTGAAATAGCATTGGATGGCAATGAGAATGGCATTGTTTATCTATTCTATGAAGATTATTATCCGAACAAGATGGTATATAATAACTATAGCAGAACGCAGATGATGTATAATAAATCTACAGGAAAGTATGAGGCAACTTTAGATGAAAAAGTTGGTTCTTCTAACGGATTTGTATATTACATATATGCAGAGGATAACGACGGATTAAAAGGATGGTATGGAAATGAACAAGCATACGAGAAGATTGTATACGATGAGATTCCTTTGTCTGAGGATTTGTATCCATTATCTGTTACCATTAATTTTGGTTGTAAGGGTGCCTTTGCTGAAGGTGATAAATTAGTTGCATATTATGAAGGATGTAATGGAGCTTTAGTTGAGGTTGGAAGACTAGAGGATTTTCAGACTCAAGACTTCACTTTAGAAATGGCAATTAATACTTTGGAAAATCAAGTTATTCAAAATGGATTAAAGGAGACTGATAAAATACATATCCTTTTGTTTAGAACAATATCAACGGATAATTATTGGACCGAATTGGGAACATTAGATTCTTTTTATGATGATGAAATATCTGTGTGTCCACCAATTTCAGCCTCTGCATCTTTGAACATAAAGATTCTAAACGAAGGAGATGTTTTGAAAGTAGAAAACGGTGCAGTTGTTACTTTCAGCAGTCAAATGTCTTCAAATAATTCTGGCAGACTAAGGTCGGCAAATCTATCTTCTACAAAGACATTCTCTATTGAGAATGACTCAAAGGAAGAAATGGATTGGATTATTAATTCAATCAAAATTGAGCCTTCTGGTAACTTTATTGTTTCTTCTCCTGCTATTAGAAATTTGGTTTTACCATATGGTCAAACTTTTGAGTTCACAGTTGATTATATTGGAGAAGAGGATGCTGAAGCAGACATGTTTATTTTTAATAACACATTGACGGATCCTTTTATACTTCATTTAAAAGGAGAGTCTATCAAGAAATGTACTGACGAATTGCAGAATATCAATATCTACAATAATTCAGTAAATGTCGGAGTGAAGATAGATGGAAACCAATCTATGGTAAATTTGAATGTTAAGAACCAAAATGGCCAAATATTGAAGGATTTCAATAATTATTTAGGACATGGTGTACAAACATTGAATGTACCGACCTCGCATGCAGATTCTCTATTAAAAGTGACTTTGGATATAGATGGAGCTCAGTGCGTAAAGGAGATTTCATTGAAGGGATCTGAAAATGGAGAGAATAATACTGATAAGGAACAATCCAACACATGCCAAGGATTAGTCCAATCTTTAAATATAAATTCTTGGGGAACAATGATAAATGTTAATTTGCAATCTTTGACAAGATTGCAGATAGAGGTATTAAATATGGATGGTACTTCTACAGGTGTCAAATTTGGTCCTCAATTAATGGGTAGTGGAGAACATGAGTTATATCTAGGAACCGATAGAATACAAGGGGAAGGTGTACATATTGTCAGAGTTTTAACTGACAGTAATGTTTGTTCAATGCCAATGGTAAATATTAAATAAAAAAGAAAGTTGAGTAAGTTGGAGTATAGACTCCAACTTACTTTTTAGATTTTGAAGTTTTTAACAAGAGGTATGAGATTTACGTTTCTTTTAGGAGTTTTCCTTTTGAATTTGCAACTAGTGTTTTCTTCGACATTCACCGTGAAGAATACAAACGATTCAGGTGCAGGATCGTTACGAGAGGCGGTGGACTTATCAAACAATGAAAAGGGATTGTCGAAAATCGATTTCTTAATAGATGAAAATCCGACTATAACGTTGCAAACCCCTTTATCTATATCTTCGTGTGTAGAGATAGATGGAGCGACTTCTGCAGGAAACATTGTAATACAAGGACCCCAAGATGCATGTGCTATCTCATGTGTAAATGTTGCATCCGGTGATTCAATTGTATTAAAAAACATAGAAATAGGTATTTCTGCTGACAAATCAAACGTAGGGCAAATCGAGTTGCATGAGATAACAGGAGAATCAAGTGCCACCTTTATCTGTGATGGGGTTAAGATGGCTTTTGAATTAAAAAGGGGTGCTCATGTGAAAACTTTTGATTATGCTTGGATAATAAAAATGAATGATACCGAGGTCGCCAATTCATTTCAAGGCGTTGTATATGGAAAAGAATTGTATCTTTCCAATAAGACCTACTTTCATGATTGCAGAAATGTTTTAACATTTTTTTCTTCGACATCTACTACGTGTTCAAATATAGAAATCAAAGATTGCAAATTTTCTGATAATACAGGAAATATATCTGTTTCTGGTGATGTTACGCAAATCAGAAAATGCGAATTTATAAATAACAAATCATCCATTTTTTTGGCAAGCCGACCAAAGTCTATCATAAATATAGATAGTTGTATTTTCGAAAAAAGTCAAGGCATTGCCATCCGATCTTCCAATTTGATTGATGGATGGACTGTGAAAATTGAAAATAACCGTTTTTATGATTCGGAATCTAATAATAATTATTTAGTAGCCTTAGAAAAGAGATATTCGGATAATGTCGTTCTATCTCCTAGTAAATTGACATTTAAAAACAACTATTTTGGAATAAATGGAGAAGGGGAAAGCAGTAATGTAAACAAGGCTTTTTATGTCCAAATGGATACTGCATTAATAGTGGGAAACACGTTTTGTAATGTGTTGGGAGGACCAGCAATAATAGATGGAGGGTCTGATTATTTTTTAGTAAAGGATAATTATATAGGAACGGATACTTTGTCAAGAAATTTAGGCAATTATGGTGGTATACAATTATTATCTATAGATGGGTCGGTCAAGGGAAGCTATTATAAACAAGGAAAAAAAGAAAACAAAATAATTAAGGACAATACATTTGCCTATAATGAGAATTATGGAGTGCTTGTAGATTCCATGCTTGTAAAGGCTATTATATATAACAATAGATTTATTCATACAAAAAATAAAGCAATCATTTATAGACCAGAAGATCACGGCAAGACTGCGCCATCTTTTGTAGCCAAAGTTGAAAATGGACAAATTCTTATAAATGGATTGGGAAATCCGGGTGCTTATGCAGAAATATACAAAAGTTCAGCAGAAAAACAGACTGCAATCGATTTTTTGAAATCGGCAAAGATTGATCCTGATGGTTTGTTTAGTATTTCGATACCATTGTCTGTATTCAAAGATAAGAATCTTTGCATTTCTGCAAAACAAACCTTGTATGATGATAAAGAGGAGGGGGCAACATCTGAATTGTCTGATCCTACATGCTTATGCTATCCAGACACCATACAGGTTAAGGATACTATAATAGTTGGAACTTCGTTCTTAGGCAGTAAATATACAGCGGGTAAGCATGATAGTATATTTGAGTATCTTAAAGCAAAAAATGGGTGTGATAGTATTGTAATGCATACCATATTAGTCAAGCCGGATCCAACAATAAAGGAATATTATGTGAAGACAACAGGAAAGGGCAATGGAACAACTTGGACTGATGCCATGAATGGAGAAGATTTTGCACTTTACTTTTCTTTAGTGGATGATGACGTAACTTTTCATATAGCAAAAGGAGAATATCGTCCAATTTATTTAAATCCAGAACAATCGAGGGAAAATAAGAAATATACAGCATATTATACAGACAAAAGGGTTAATCTGGTTGGAGGATATACATCCGACCCTTTAGAAGGGGAGATGCCTAATCCTAAGCTAAATGCAACTACTTTCTTGGGTGAACTGGAGGACAATACAATTGTCTATAATATTTTTGTTATGAAACCGCAATCTCAAGGAACTGTAACTTTGCAGGGTATCCAATTGAGAAAATCAGCAGGAAGCCCGAATGCAGATGACGGAATGTTATTTTTTGAACCACAACAAAAGGGAGTAGATATATTATTGGAGAGGTGTACATTTCAAGATGCATCAACTGCATTCAGATTAACTAATTCTACAGGAAATATCAGTGAATGTATGTTTAGCGGGAATTCTGGATGTACATTCATATATAATTGTAGTGATGTTGATATAAACAAATGTACTTTTAGCCAGAATAGTAGTGTCTTGTCTGCTTTCACAGATGGAAGTGTGTCAATGACAAACTCTACTATAGTAGGGAATAGTCTGATTAATTTTTCTAAAATAAATCAGACGTCAAATAATGATCTGCAATTACGCAATAATACGTTTACTGGGAATTTCTTTGGAAGTATAAATTCAGTGAAATATCAGTTAGTAGGAAATATTTTTGCTGGGAATGTGAATTTGGTTGATACAGAGAATGTTAATTCAAAATACAATCTATATTTAAAGGGAGAGACAGCAAAGGATTTTCTTTCTGCAACTGATATAGAGGCGGAAGCCGCAGATTTCGAGTATTTGTTAGGGGATGAACTAGAAGATCATGGAGGATTTACAAAAACTATCTTATTAAAAGATGATCAAATGATGAACGGAACAACTATTAGGTTGCCGAAGTCGATTGCCGCATTATCAGAGGACCAACGAACTGTTAAGAGGCTTGATTACACATGTATTGGTTCTTTTGAAATTCCATGTATGAGGGATACAACAATATTGGAAGACCATGTATATGTAGGTACTTCGTATTCTTTCAGTGATGAATTAGATGGTATTTTAACAGAGGTAGGTGATTTTGAGTATACAAAAAAATTAAAGAATGTTGCGGGTTGCGATAGTTTGGTAAAACTTTTACTTACAGTAGAATGTAACGATTTAGAAACGAATATTAATAAGGCAATTAAGTCAGGAGAGAGCTATAGTTTCGCCACTTTGTTCAAGGATAGAGTATTTGTCAAGAGTGGCACGTACACCTTTACGGATAAGTTGAAGAGCGTGTATGGTTGTGACAGTATTGTCAACTTGACGTTGAGTGTGGGCTGTGATGCCATAGAAGTGAATAAGGAATCGACGGCGAAAGTAGGGGAGCCGTTTACGTACGCAGGCGTGTGCAAAGATACAGTATTCACCACGGCAGGGGAGAAGACAATAAAGAGGACCTATACGGCAGTGAGTGGTTGCGACAGTGTGGTGAACTTAACTGTTAATGTAGAATGCCCAACGATAGAGAAGAGCATTAAGGAGAGCATCAAGTCTGGCGAAAGTTATAGTTTCGCCACCTTGTTCAAGGATAGAGTATTTGTCAAGAGTGGCACATACACCTTCACGGACAAGATGAAGAGCGTGTATGGTTGTGACAGTATTGTCAACTTGACGTTGAGTGTGGGCTG
>JAKSKZ010000039.1 GCA_024401475.1 Paludibacteraceae bacterium
ATCTCGCGTTGGTACTTGTTAGGACCGTAAATAGTGGCGTTGTAGTCTTTGTGATATTCAAGGCCTCCGAAATAATAGTCTCCGTAGTTGCTTGGCATGACAAGGAACGGCAAGAACGGGTCGTTGTTGCCTTGGATGTGACCAACCCATTTAGCGTAGCATGGACTATAGTTTCCATAAACTCCATACCAAGCCTCTTCGTCAGTAATGCCGTTCTCTTTCTTTGAAAGTACAGAAAGTTTGATGTTTTTGTTTTTGCTGAGAGGCTTTAATATGCCATTGAAATTTTCAGGAGCCTTAACTACAAGTGGAGTCATCTGTTCCATTTGAGCCTTCAAACTTGCCGTTTGTTGGTCGGCACTGTTTTCTTGAACCTCTTCTTTCGGTTCTTCTGTTACTATTGCTGCAGGCTCTTCTACAGAAGTCTCTATGGTTTCTGTGGCCACCTCTCTATTGTCAGTTTCTTGACCCGAAGGTTTGTTGCCACAACTTGATAGAACAGTTGCAGCCAATGCAATGTAAAGTGCTTTGTTCATTTTTATTATTTTATTGTTTGTTATTAGTGAATTTTATCAGGAGTGGGAGTCATTCCAATAACCCCTCTTTCTCCAATCTTTTGGCCTCGTTCCAGTATTGGTCCATCTCTTCGAGCGACATTCCTTTCAACTCTTTCCCTTGTTTTAAGGTTTGACTTTCAAGATAGTTGAAGCGACGGATGAATTTTTTGTTGGTGCGTTCCAACGCATTCTCTGGGTTGATTTTGTAGAGGCGAGCAGCGTTGATCATGCTGAACATAAGGTCGCCAAATTCGGCTTCCATTTTCTCTTCGTCCAACTTGGCAACTTCATCTTTCAATTCGCCCAACTCTTCATAGACCTTGTCCCAGACTTGCTCTTTTTCGTCCCAATCAAACCCGACGTTGCGTGCCTTGTCTTGGATACGGTAGGCTTTGATGAGGGCGGGAAGAGCATCGGGTACACCGGAAAGCACGCTTTTGTTGCCGTCTTTCTCCTTGCGTTTTATTTGCTCCCACGATTGTTCCACTTGAGAAGCAGAGTCTGCGTTCGCAGCTCCGAATACGTGTGGGTGGCGGAAGACGAGCTTGTCGCATAGCGCGTTGCAGACGTCGGCGATGTCGAAATCGTTTGTTTCTGAAGCCATTTTTGAGTAGAATACAATGTGAAGCAGAACGTCGCCCAACTCTTTCTTGATCTCCTTCATGTCTTTCTTCATGATGGCGTCGCAGAGTTCGTATGTCTCTTCTATGGTGTTGGCACGAATGCTGTCGAATGTTTGCTTGCTATCCCACGGACATTTCTCTCTGAGCTCGTCCATGATGTCCAAAAGGCGTTGAAACGCTATTAATCGTCTATCCATGTTATTCTTCTGTTGCTTCGGTTGGGTTGTTGAGAAGACTGGTTGCTGCTTCAATGTCGTGCTCTAATACACAGAGTTTGATGCCTCCGAATGCGGGGCTGAAAGGAGAAAAAATTTGGTTAATCAATTCGTCCTTAAGAAAACACACTATGCCATTGGCTTGCAGCAAGCCTTTTGCGATGATTGCCTCTGATTGATTGTTGTATATTGCGGCAACTACAATTTTTTCGTCGTTGTAATTCTCCATGATCTATATGTATGGTGAGTTGTCATGCGCCCCATTGCGCCACTTTTGGTCTTGTGAAATTCCTGACCGAATAGAGGTAAAGAGTGATGCTTGGCAAGAGCAAGTCGAAAAGTGGGATGGAGAAGATTTTGCTCTTCTCGTGGAGACATTTGCAAGTGCTATTTATTATGCACAACTGCGTGATAAAACGCAGTAGGAACAAACCTGCCGTGATTCCAGCCATGATGAAAAGCGAATTGAAAAGGAATGCGGGAATCAACACAATGGTCAGGATGTATGACAAAAATCGGCTGGTCAATTCTGTGCGGATCAAGCTTTTGGTGCGGGCATTGTAGCGCAAGCCTGTGTACATACGCATATCTTTCTCTGCGAAAAATGTTTTGTAGGTATGCTCTCTGAACGAGGTCATTGCTCCGTTGTGGAAAAACTCGATTTGGACATTCTCTGGTGTGGAGATTTGTTGAATATGAATGTCGTCGTCCCCTAACGTTAGGTCGAGGTGCGAAGCAAAACTCTTGTTCTTGAAGAAGAGTTCCTTCTTGTAGGCGAGATTCCTGCTTGTGCCCATGTAGGTTTTTCCCTTGCGAGCAAACCCCATGAATTGCATGGCATTGAAGATGTTGTCGTAGTTGAGCATGGCGTTGAGAAATCCCTCTTTTTTCTCGTATGAACTATACCCTAAAACGATTTCCGTCTTCGGTGTGAAATTTTGCACCATGTTGGAAATCCAAAATTTGCTGTTGGGTTGACAGTCGGCCTCTGTGAAAAGCAAATGCTCATAGCGTGCGGCTTTGATGCCTACGGTAAGGCAAGCTTTCTTTCGACTATGGTATTTCGCCTCCATCGGCAAGAATGTCTGATATAGGTTCTTGTGCTTGAGTTGAAGGTGCTCAAGTAGGTTGCTGCTCTCGTCTGTCGATCCGTCGTTTACCACAATGACCTCAAATTCGGGATAGTCTTGCTCCAAAATAGAGGGCAGGAACTTTTCCAAATTATCCGCCTCGTTCTTGGCACAAATGATGACCGATACGGGAGGGCGTTGTTTGTCATATGGATTGTTGCCCTTGTTGATTTTTCTTGCCAAAGACCATACGCCTGTGTAGTAATACAAGTAGTAGAACAATTGTATGAGTAGGGCTATGACAAAGATGGCACCGATGGCTTTTAGGGTTAGACTTGTACGGAGGAACTCATCTATTAGAATGTCCATTTGTATGCAACTTTTGTGAGGCTCGCCAACGACGAGTTCTCTTGTTTGTTTTTAGGCAATAAAAGCAGAGACAATGATTATCAATGTCCCTGCTTGTGAATTTTAGACTTTATCTTGTTTTATTATAAGTTTTATTATAACTCTGAAGAAAGAACCGAACCAGGCAATTTCCTTAGATTGTAACGAGATGCCATGATCTCGCCGTAAGCTCCGGCAGAACGGAGTGCCAAGTAATCGCCTCTCTTTGTCTCGTTGAGAGCACATCCCTTTTGGAATACATCAGATGATTCGCAGATAGGACCTACGACATCGTAAGTTTGTTCTGGGAGATCAGAACTGATGTTTTCGATTCTATGGTATGCATCGTAAAGTGCAGGGCGGATCAAGTCTGTCATACCAGCGTCAACGATGGCGAATTGCTTCTCCTTGCCTTTCTTTACGTAAGTTACCTTCGTAATCAAACTGCCGCATTGAGCAACGACCGAACGTCCTGGCTCGCAGTGCAATCTTTGGCCGTCTCTGAGTTTCAAGTGCTTGTTGAACAAACGGAAGTATGACTCGAAATCGGCAATTGGCATGTGGTTAGGGTGCTCGTAGTTGATGCCTAAACCTCCACCAACGTTGATGTTTTTAAGAGCGATGCCTCTTTTCTCAAGGTCGTCTTGCAATTCGTTCACCTTAACACACAAGTCCTCATAGCAAGAGAGGTCTGTGATTTGAGAACCGATATGGAAGTGAAGTCCGATGAATTCCAAGTTCTTCAAGGAAATCACTTTGTTGATGACTTCGTTCAAATCGTCCAAGCTGAAACCGAATTTGTTTTCGTTCAATCCAGTTGTGATGTAGTGATGTGTGTGGGCATCAACATTTGGGTTGACACGAAGTTCGATTCTTGCCTTCTTGCCCTTAGCTCCAGCCAATTCGTTGATCACCTCCAACTCGGGAATAGATTCAGCATTGAAACAAAATATGTCGTGGTCCAAAGCCAAATTGATTTCCCAGTCCGTCTTTCCTACGCCGGCAAAAACAATCTTGTTGGCAGGGAAGCCAGCCTTGATGGCAGCCTCAACCTCTCCGCCACTAACGCAATCTGCACCTAAGCCTGCTGCGCTAATGATTTTCAAGATGCTTTCGTTTGCGTTTGCTTTTACGGCATAGTGAGGCTCGTATCCATATTTGCCCGCCTCAGCTTTGATGGTTGCAAGAGTCTTCTCCAATAACTCTACATCATAATAGTAGAAAGGTGTGTTGAGAGAAGCGAATTTATTGATTGGGAAAATTCCTTTTGTCATGTTGTTATTTGTTTTACGTTATTTCTATTTTTAAAATAAAGATTCGTTAAGCACTTTCAAAGCCGCTTCCTTGTCTTTTGAGTGGATAAGGAATGAAATGTTGTGGAAACTTCCGCCGTAAGAAATCATACTTACAGGAATCTCCTTCAATGCATTGACCACCTTTGCTTGGAATCCTATGTTGTCATCGTGCAAATCTCCAACCACGCAGACAATCGTCATCTCTTTGTGAACGGTGACGGTTCCGAACATCTTCAAGTCGTTGACGATTTCGTCAAGATGTTTGTTGTTGTCGATTGTGACAGAAATGCCCACTTCCGAGGTGGTGATCATATCTACAGATGTCTTGTAACTTTCAAAGATTTCGGAAACTCTGCGGAGGAATCCGTGAGCCAACAACATTTTGCCAGATTTGATCTTGATGGCAGTAATGCCGTCTTTTGCCGCGATAGCTTCGATCTTGTTAGGCGTGTAGTCTGTAGAGATGAGCGTTCCCTCCGATTGAGGTTGGTGGATGTTCATCAAGCGAACTGGAATGTTGGCAAGTTTGGCAGGAAGGATGCAAGTCGGATGAAGAATCTTGTCGCCGTTGCCAAAATAAGAGAGCTCGGCAGCTTCGTCGAAACTCAATTTTGCCACAGGCTTGGCCTCCTTGACGATGGCACAGTCGTTGTTGTAAATACCGTCCATGTCAGACCAGATCTGAATTTCATCAGCTTCGATGGCCGCGCCGATGAGGGCAGAGGAGTAGTCGCTTCCCCCACGGCCGAAATTGTCGATTTCGTTGTAGGCGTTTCTGCAGATGAAGCCCTGTGTAATATATAGGTCTGCCTTGCCAATTTTTTCGATTTGCTTTGCCAATTCCGATTTGATGAAGGTGGTGTCAGCCTCTTCGTTCTTGTCTATCTTCATGAATTCAAGCGCAGGGACGACCTTTGCCTTGATGCCCATCTCTGTGAGATATTCAGAGAAGATGTAGCTGAGAAGCAACTCTCCTTGAGCAATGATCTTTTTCTCCTCGAAGAGGGTGAAAATATCTTTAGAAAGTGCACGAATCTCATCAAAACGTTTCTTTATTTCGGTGGTTGCCTCGGCAGCCTTCTTTTCTGAATAGAGTTCGCGGACAAGGCTAAGGTACTTGTGCTCCAATGTGTTGGTCAATTCCTTTGCCCCGTCAGGATTCTTTTTATATAAATAGTCTGCAATTTCGTCCAAACAGTCGGATGTCTCCTTGATAGCGGAAAGGACGATGATGTTGCCCTCTTTAGGCAATTTTGCTACTAATTCAGCAGTCTCTTTTATTCTTTTGGCGGATGCTACCGTGGAGCTTCCGAATTTTAATACCTTCATAAGAAAAATCTCTTTTAAAGTTTAAAACTTATAATTCAATTTTCAATGCGTCGTAAGCCTTTTGAACCTTAGCTCTGGCTTCCTCGACGTTGGAGCCTCTTGCTAAAAGAACAGCCATGCGGCGGTGTCCTTTCACTTCCGGTTTGCCGAAAATTCTTATTTGAGTGTCTGGCTCGGCCAAAGCACCCTCTATATTTAAGAACGAAACGTTCTTGCTTGTGCCGTTGACAACCACTGCCTTTGATGCAGATGGGCCATGGAATGCGATGTTAGGGATTGGCAGTCCGAGAATGGATCTCACGTGAAGAGCGAACTCTGAAAGATCTTGTGAAATCATGGTGACCATTCCAGTGTCGTGTGGGCGAGGGGAAACTTCGCTGAAGATAACCTCGTCGCCTTTTATGAATAGTTCCACGCCGAAGAGACCGTAGCCGCCCAAAGCGTCGGTCACTTTCTTGGCAATATCTTTTGCTTGCTGAAGCAAGTTGTCGTTCATCGGTTGAGGTTGCCAAGACTCTTGGTAGTCGCCTCCCTTTTGATAGTGACCGATAGGGTTGAGGAAACTGGTTCCTCCGATGTGACGGACAGTAAGCAACGTGATCTCGTAATCGAAAGGAACGAATCCTTCTACGATGACCTTGCCTGCACCAGCACGGCCGCCTTCTTGAGCATCTTTCCAAGCAGTATCAATCTCGTCTTCCTTCTTGATCATGCTTTGTCCATGACCAGATGAGCTCATGATGGGTTTTACCACACAAGGAATGCCGATTTCGGCAATCGCCTGTTTGAACTCGTCGTAGTTGGATGCAAAACGGTAAGGGGAAGTCTTCACCTTGAGCTCCTCGGCTGCGAGTCGGCGAATGCCCTCTCTGTTCATTGTTAGGAATGTGGCGTTGGCGGTTGGCACCACATTGTAACCTTCTTTCTCCAATTCAACGAGCGTTTGAGTTGCAATGGCTTCGATTTCGGGGATGATATAATCCGGTTTTTCCTTCTCGATGACTTCGCGGAGTTTTGCCCCGTCAAGCATTGGGAGGACATACGACTTGTGTGCTATTTGCATGGCTGGAGCGTTGGCGTAACTATCCAACGCAATTACTTCTACTCCCAAACGTTGAAGTTCGATTGCTACCTCTTTGCCTAATTCTCCAGAACCACATAAAACGGCTTTCTTTCCGCCTTGCGTATAAACTGTTCCGATTTTTGCCATTGTTGTTGATGCTTTTATTTTATTATTGTACAAAGTTAATCAATTAATTCAAATCAATGCCTTGTTTTGGCGACCAAACGAGGAATAAAATGTGCGAGAGTTACACTTTGGTACTAATTGGACGGTGTTTTGACGGATTGTAATCAATTTTGAATTGTGAATTATGAATTTTGAGTTGAGGAAAGTCTCTCTCTCCGAAATGAGCCTTGCGTATGGAATGGCAGGGCAATTTTGGCCGTTTCGTTCGATTTTTGAGGAAAAAGAGTTGAGAAAGTTTGCGGAGTAAAAGAAAATTTGTAATTTTGCATCCGCTAAAAATAGCGATTTAATTAATAATTTTAAAACAGAGGATTTATGTTAAATCATTATGAGTCCGTTTTCATTTTGACTCCCGTTTTATCTGATGCTCAGATGAAGGAAACGGCTGAAAAATTTAAGAAGCTCCTCGTTGACGCAAAGGCAGAGATCGTTAACGAAGAGTATTGGGGCCTTCGCAAGTTGGCTTATCCAATCGAGAAGAAGTCAACTGGCTTCTACTGCATGTTCGAGTTCGATGCAGAACCAACTGTAATTAAGAATCTTGAGATTCAATTCCGCCGTGATGAGAAGGTTATCCGTTTCTTGACGACTAAATTGGATAAGTATGCCGCTGAGTATGCTATTAAGAGAAGAAGTCTAAAATCTAAAAAGGAGAATTAAACATGGCAGCACAAAACGCTTCAGAAATCAGATATTTGACCCCTCCATCAGTAGAGGTTAAGAAGAAGAAATATTGTCGTTTCAAGAAGAGCGGCATCAAGTATATCGATTATAAGGATCCTGAATTCTTGAAGAAATTCTTGAACGAGCAAGGTAAGATTTTGCCTCGTCGTCTCACCGGAACTTCTTTGAAGTACCAAAGAAAAGTAGCTCAGGCTGTTAAAAGAGCTCGCCACTTGGCTTTGCTCCCTTATGTAACCGATTTGATGAAATAATAAGTAAGGAGGACAACTAATGGAAATCATATTATTAGAAGACGTTAATAACTTGGGTTATAAGGATGACGTCGTATCAGTAAAGGATGGTTATGGTCGTAACTTCCTTATCCCTCAAGGAAAAGCTATCTTGGCTACTCCTGCTGCAAAGAAGCAATTGGCTGAGAATTTGAAGCAACGTGCTCACAAGCTTGAGAAGATCAAGGCTGAGGCTGTTGCAATGGCTGAGAAGTTGAACGGCGTATCATTGTCTATCGGTGCTAAAGCTAGTGCTACTGGTACTATCTTCGGTTCTGTTAACAATATCCAAATCGCTGAGGCTTTGGCTGCTAAAGGTTTCGAGATCGACAGAAAGATCATCGTTATCAAGGAGGCTGTCAAGGAACTTGGTTCTTACAAGGCTATCGTTAAACTTCACAAGGAGGTTTCTGCAGAAATCAACTTTGAGGTTGTTGCTGAATAATCCATTATTAATTGATGGAATAAAGGAAGGCTGTCCATTTGGGCAGCCTTTTTTTGTGTTTTTCTAGTATTTTATAATCGAAACTGCAATTCCCAAGCATTTTCTGCTGTTATTTTATAAATAATGTGCAACTTTGCTAAGTGCAAAGTGTTCGAACTGAACAATCGAACATTTACAAGAAAATCTTAAAAGGTAAACTAAAGTCAAACACCCATAAAGGACCATAAAGGGAGATGGGAACAAACGTATGAATACAACTTCTTCATCAAGCACCTTGTTCCAAACGAATCTGGAAGCATGGAATCGCGAGACGGCTTTCCTTTCTGTTGGCAACTTCAACAATAAGTATTTCGAAGAAATTGTGAAGATGCAAGAGGATGCTGTGCCCTACATCTACGAGGAGTTGAAGAAAGGCCCTACACTCCTTGTTCATGCCCTTGACAAGATTTACCCTGGTACTGTTCAGTGCGACGGTTATGTTCCACTCACAACCATCTGTAATGTATGGCTAAATATACTGAGCAAGAAATTGGCACGCTGATAGGGTGGTTCCCTGCATTAGGTAAGGATCCTCATTTTCAGATAACGAGTGACTGCACACCAGCATACAACTGTATCGGTTGGGCACTTGGTATGAATGACGTTTGGGTAGGTCTTGACCACCCCATTAATTATGCTTGGACATGGTGGCCCAAGGAAGTTCCTTGCGATGAAAAGCCAGGATCCCTTATCGCATTGTTCGAGCATTTTGGATTCATTGAGTGTGAAGATGCGTCCATCGAAGAAGATTACGATAAAGTCGCCCTCTTTGCAGATGAGGAAGGTTGGACACATGCAGCTAGGGTGATAGGTGATAACCTCATGCATAGCAAGATAGGAACAGCATGGGATATCCATCACAGTGGAGGAAACACCCTTGATGACACAATGTACGGCACAATCTTCGCCTACATGAAACGCCCTATCTCAGAGCGCTACCTTACAGACATCAAGAAACCGCGTGCTGGTACGATTATCATCAACGATATTTGAGATTTAGAACAATCAACATAAAGTCAAACAATAAATTCAATCATAACCGCCTCTGATAAAACCGTGGCAAATGAGGCTTGGACATGAAATCCATTATGTTAAACGCACAAATCTACTGAATTATTCTTTCCCTACTTTCCCGCCAATTCTCTAAAATCGTTCGTGATTGAGGAACATTCTGAAGCATATAAGTAGTATATGATGCCATTGAACAGAATTGTAAATACGATAGTGCCGAGCGTCATGCCAATCTTTTCCAATATATTCATTGACGTGAAATTTAAGGCGAAAATTAGCAACCCGCAAAGCACAAAAATGATTGATGCAAAATGTGCAAAAATTTGCCGCCGAGGTTTTTTGACTTCCAAATCCAAAAATGTCTTTTGTCCTTCTAATGTGAAATAGCCTGAAATATAAGGAGACGGTTTGCCTAATATTCCCATAACCCTTTTTTGTTTAAGGTCAAATGAGTTGGTCCGAATGGTGCCGACATACGTGTGTTGACCGATTACATATCCATCTTTATTCTCCAATGCCTTGATGTGCTCTTTCTTGATGCCCTCAAATCGATAAAAGGTCGAAGTCTGAAAGCATTTTTTTAATGCGTCTATAAAAGTGTGCATATCGTTACTTTGCCCAAACCACATAATCCGCTTTTCTTTCTGATTGAGGTTTCTCGTCTTCGTCCGAATAGCCTACGATGCAGTGACCGATGCCTTCGTATTCGCCAGTGATGCCCAACTCGTTGAGAATCTGCTTGCCCTCTTCGCTTTCAAATTCCTCTTTGGCTCTGTGGATCCAGCAAGAGCCCAATCCTAAGCTGTGGGCGGCAATCATCAGGTTCTCCATCACAAGCGATCCGTCGTATAGGCGTGTGTTGATGTTTTTGTCGGCCAAGACAACCAAGACAACGGGTGCTCCGTAGAATGGGTCGGCGTTTATACCTAAAATTTTAGCGTTCATTTGACTGAGTTTGTCTCTCAACGTCTTGTTGGTGATGGCGATAATGATGGGAGACTGCCTGTTCATGCCCGTAGGTGCATAGGTGCCTGCCTTTACGATCTCTTCCAAAAGAGATTGAGGCACTGCGTCAGACTTGTATTTCTTCACGCTTCTGCGTGTGATGATGTTATTGATTGTTTCGTTCATATTTGATATGTTTTGATTGTTTTTGTTCGTTACCATTCAATCGGAGTTTCCCCATGGCTTTGTAAGTAAGCGTTGGCTTGACTGAAGTGCTTACAACCGAAAAATCCTCTATAGGCGGAAAGTGGAGAAGGGTGGACAGCCTTCAAAACGAGATGCTTCTTGGTGTCGATGACCATTCCTTTCTTTTGTGCGTAGGATCCCCAAAGCATAAAGACGAGGCCGCTACGTTTGTCGGATAGTTCCTTAATCACGCTGTCGGTGAACTCTTCCCATCCCTTGTTTTGATGCGAAGCTGCTTGGTTAGCTCTGACGGTTAAAATTGCGTTGAGCAGGAGCACTCCTTGGCTGGCCCAACGTTCCAGATTTCCAGAGGCGGGCATGGGTTTGTGGAGGTCGTCTTCAATCTCTTTGAAGATGTTGATGAGAGAAGGAGGAAAGGCGATTCCGTCGTTGACGGAGAAACAGAGACCATGTGCCTGACCAGGACCATGATAAGGGTCTTGACCGATAATCACCACCTTCGCCTTGTCGAATGGACAGAGGTTGAAAGCATTGAAAATCAGTTTGGCAGGTGGGTAAATGGTCGTTGTTTGGTACTCTTTTCTGACGAAACTGGTGAGAATTTCGAAATAGGGCTTGTTAAATTCCTCTTGCAACGCATCTTTCCAAGTCTCTTCTATTTTTACATCCATAACTCCTTTGTTGTGTTTGATATTGTGTGGTCAACCTTCGAAAGGGGACCTTCTACAAAAGTAGTGATTTTTGTGGCTTTGCCATAGATAATGAAGGTGAATCGTCTCTTCCTTTCCTCATTATGGCTTTTCGTTGGAAAAATCAACAACAGCACAAAATTCTGAAAAGAAGTTGATATATATTAAACTAATGGTGTATTTTTGCATATTGTAGGAAATTGATGGCAGTGAAATGGGTTCAGCTGCATGCGTTTCTAAAATAGTAAAGGACCCTCATCTTAAATATATGAATGGTGATTTTGTAAAAAGAACGCTATCTATAGTGGCGTTCTCGATAACTTTTTTTTCTGGATTTGCTCTGGCAACGGAGGAGTCGTGTCTCCATGAATTCCAATCGGATACTATTGCCGCCACTTGTGTAAAGGCAGGTTCTATCACTAATACGTGTACTCTTTGTGATTACTCCGAAACTTTGACCATCAAGGCAAAAGGTCACTCTTACGAGGAGACTAAAAAGAGTGCAACTTGCACGGCAGAAGGTAGTATAGCCTATAAGTGTAAACGTTGTGGAGATTCCTACAAAGAGACGCTTCCTGCCTTGGGTCACGATTATAAGACAACGGTTGTTGAGCCAACAATGGAGGCAGGTGGCTATACTAAGCATACTTGTAGTCGCTGCTCAGACTCCTATAAAGACAATATTGTGGACAAGCTAACTTTGAAGCAATATTTCGAACCATTGAAGATGAGTGAGGTGATGCCTTGCAACTTATCTACTTACATCAACAAAGACAATTACAATTTTTCGGGTTATCTTGAATTTGCCAATACCTCTTCTCGTAAAATCAATTTGAAGGGATGTGTTTTGACCCATTACAAGAAGAAGTCTAAGGGAACATACGAGTTGAAGTGGAAATGGGAAATCACGAGCAGCTTATATGTAGAACCATCTTCATACGGAATTGTCTGGATGGACGAATCGACCAAGACGAATCATGCTCCATATAAATTGGATACGGACGGAGGATATTTGACTTTGTATGCTGAGGGTAATCGAATAGATTCTTTGGCGTATGATGCTCTTGATGCTCATGTCGCTTATGGTCGATATGGAGAGACGCAGGGCTATATGGTTCCATCTCCTTATGCTAAAAACACAGCGGCTTATGCAAGTTTGACATCCAACCGTTGTGCTATGCCGACCTTTAGTCAGAAACCTGGCGTGTTGAGCGGAGCGACGAGTGTGAAGTTGGCTTCTGCCACTTCGGGAGCGGTCATCTACTATACATTGGATGGAACGGAGCCTTCAGAATCGAGCAAGTTGCTTTACACGGAGCCTATCGAGGTGAGTTCGAACACAAATGTCAGAGCCATAGCTTGCAAGTCTGGTATGTTGCCAAGTAAGATAGCTACGGGTTCTTATATCTTTAATGATAGTAAGCATTCTTCTTGTGGTGGTTTCACCCTCCCAATCGTATCGGTGACGATAGACGACCTCTATTATGATGATGATACATACGGAATGTTTGTGAAGGGAACTAACGGAATCAATGGTGATAAGGATTGTCAGAACGAATGGGCCAACTACAATCAAGATTGGAAACGACCTGTGAATTTTGAATATATTGTTGATGGAAAACAAGTTGTCTCTCAAGAGGTGGAGGCTGCTATTGAGGGTGGATGTTCCCGAAGGGAGAAGATAAAATCCATTTCGTTGAAGGCTTCTAAGAAGTCGGGCAATAACCGTTACAATTACCATTTCTTCAATTCTAAACCAACCGTATTCCATCAGACGCTCCACTTGCGTAATGGTGGAACAGCCTATAGTTGCGTGCCGTTCCGAGATGGCTTGATGCAAACCTTCACCCATGGTATGAACGTTGACTATCAGGCTTATCAACCTGTGGCTTACTATCTCAATGGAAAGTATATCGGTCTGATGGCACTCAATGAACGTGCCAATGCCGATTATGTGAAGGCAAATTATGATTATGATGAGGAAGATATCGATTTGATTTCCGTGTCCGATCAATTAGGCATTCGTGCTTCAAAGGGTGATAAGGAAGCCTATAATGAGTTGGTCTCTTACTTGAACGACAATGATCCAGCTTCTGCCAATTACTATTCGGGAGCGTGCCAAAGAATGGATGTTGATGAGTATATCGATTATCAAATATTCCAACAGTTCATCGTCAATTGTGATTGGCCAGGCAATAACGCGAAGATGTGGAGGGCTAAGAAGGATGGCTTGTTCCGTTGGATTCTTTACGACACCGATTTCGGATTGGGCTTGTGCGACTACGATTGGTTGTGTAAATCAGGTAGGAATATGATTGATTGGTGCCAAGGCAAAGGAACTACATCTTGGGCAAATCAACAGTCATGGATGGTGAATATATTCAAACCGATTTCAAAGAACGAAGAGTTTAAGAGAAAGTTTACGACAAGGTATTTGATCCATTTGTCCAATCGTTTTTCGGAGAAGAACATAAATGCGGTCTTCGATAGTATCGTCGATTTGGTCTCTGCCGAATATTGTGCTTATAAAGGAGGCAGTGACGCACTCTCTTCGACAACCTCTATGCGTGAGTTTGCTTTGAAAAGGCCGAAGTATGTCTATCAACATTTGACGGATTATGTAGAAGGTGATTCTGCTGTTGATTTTATTGTTCGTTCTAATGTCGCAGGTGCAGGCTTGACGCTCAACGGGGAGAGGTTGCCTTCTCCTTATGAAGGAAAGTATATTGCTGGTTATGATTTTGAGCTGAAGGCTTACGCTCCGGTTGGTTACGAGTTTGACAAGTGGGTTATTTCGGAATCATCCAATGTCGAGGTGTCAAAAAATTCCAAGGCTAAGGGCGCATTTATGCCTGGTGTTTTGGCGGGTGAATTGAATGGCTCGCTGTCGATAGAGGCTGTGTTCAAGAAGAGTTCGGCAACGCCTACTTTGGTCATCAACGAGGTTTGCTCAAGCAGCGATTCTAAATCGGGCAATTCGGACGATTTCGGCGAATATCCAGATTGGTTGGAGTTGTATAATTACGGAACGGAGGACATCAACTTGGCTGGTTTCCGAATAAGAAATAGCAAGACTGGTTTGGTTACGGAACTTTCGGATATGGTTATCAAGGCAGGTGGACATAAATTGCTTTGGGCGAAGGGCGAATCTCGCATCGGTGATGAATACCTGAATTTCAAGTTGGACAACGACAAGCCTTCGCAAATTTGTTTGTTCTATACCGATGGAACTTCCGATGTGACAGTGGATTGCATGAAGTATGTAACTCTTGCTGCCAACGCATCTTATGGTAGGATGACGGATAATTCTTCTAAATGGGCAATCTTTGATAAGTGCGATGATAATTCTTCTGCTGCAACGCCAGGATTTGAAAATGGTTCGTTGTGTGAGGGTTCGTTGAGTGGAGAAAAAACAATCGAAACATCTCCGATGGCTTTGTATCCAAATCCAGCTACGGATTATATCAAGGTTGAGACTCCAAGTTTGATGGAATCTTATGTGATTTATGATTTGGGCGGAATGGCTGTCCGTCAAGGCAATGGCGAGTCAACGTCGATAGACGTATCAGAGTTGTCTTCGGGTATCTATTTGATTGCAGTGAAGACGTCGGATAATGTTTATCGAATGAAATTTGTAAAGCAATAATAAAATTCAAGGTGGGGCATTAGCCCTGCCTCAAACGAAGAAATGAGATGGAAAATATCTTTTTGAGGATGAAGCATTGGCAGTTGTTCTTGATAATATTCATGTCGCCAATGGTGTTTTACGTTTATATGATGCAAAGAATTGTTTTGATGGTGCCATCGATGGAGAAAGCAGCCCCAGAGTTTGAACCGATGTCAATGTTTTCGGTTTTTGGTTATTTCATACCCATTCTGATGGTGTCGTTTGTCGTCTGGATTGCTTATATGCTGACTTTGATGCGTGCGTTAAATGATAGGAAGCCAGATGAGTTGAGGAGAAGTTTGAGATTCCCAATCTTTTGTCTCCTTTTTGCAGCGATTTACATAATTGTAATTTCCGTTTCTGTATCTATCTTTTTCTTCAATATGGATATAACGAACGGAATGGAAAGTATCGATCCCAAATACATATTACGTATGATGGGCATTATCATTCCCTCTCACTTTTTCTCTATGTTTTCTATTTTCTATGTTTTTTACGTGAATGCAAGTTCCTTGAAAACTGTAGAGTTGCAGAGAAAACCGAAGGGAGATGAATTCATTGGTGAGTTCTTGTTGTTTTGGCTTTTCCCGATAGGGATCTGGTTTTTGCAACCAAGGATAAATAAGTTGTTCGGACAAGAATAGTAAGGAGGGGAATTAAGAGTTCCCCTTTTTTGTTTTTTCGTCTGGTTGTCGTGTCGGAGCACAAAAATTGATTAAATTTGTGACAAATTTAGAAATCATTAATAAGAATATATAGCATGGTTATATCAGACAAAAAGTTCGTAGCAGTATCTTATGACCTTTTCGTTCCTACAGAGGAGGGTGGTCAAGAGTTGATGGAAAAGGCTCCAAAGGAGCGTCCACTCAAGTTCACATTCGGAATGGGAATGATGTTGGAGTCTTTCGAGGCTAAGTTGAAAGACCTTTCAGTAGGAGACAAGTTTGATTTCAATCTAACTCCAGAAGAGGCCTATGGTGATTTCGAGGAGGAGCGTGTCGTTGATATCGACAAGTCTATCTTTATGGTTGATGGCGTTTTTGACGACAAGCACATCGCAGTGGATAGAATGGTGCCAATGATGGATTCAGAAGGCCATCGTTTGGATGGTATCGTGTTGGAGATTACAGACAAGACTGTGAAAATGGACTTTAACCATCCATTGGCAGGAGAGACTCTTCATTTCGTAGGCGAGGTGCTTGAGGTGCGCGAACCGACTGCAGAGGAGTTGGCTGTGCTTACTCATCGTTGTAGCGGCGGTGGCTGTGGCAATTGCGGCGGCAACTGCGGAGATGGCAACTGTGGCGAAGGTGGCTGCGGAGGTTGCGGTAATCATTAATCGATAGAAGCCAATGAATACATTCGGAAATAGGTTCAGACTAACGACTTTTGGAGAGTCGCATGGTAAGGCGGTCGGTGGCATCATCGATGGCATGCCTGCTGGTTTGACAATAGACGAAGAGTTTATTCAGCAAGAGTTGAATAGACGTAAGCCGGGACAGTCTGATATCACCACAGCAAGAAAAGAGGATGATAAGGTGGAATTCCTATCTGGCCTTTTTGAAGGAAAGACTACAGGAACTCCTATCGCATTCTCTGTTTGGAATACCAATCAGCACTCTTCTGATTATTCGGACATTAAGGATAAATATCGTCCGTCGCACGCAGATTATACCTATACGATGAAATATGGGGTGCGTGATTATCGTGGCGGCGGTCGTTCTTCTGCCCGTGAGACTATTTCTCGTATTGTGGGCGGTGCTGTTGCTAAATTGTACTTGAAGCAATTCGGCATCTCTATTCAGGCCTATACTTCGCAAGCAGGCGAGGTGGTGTTGAATAAGCCTTATACGGAATTGGATCTTTCTGCAACGGAGTCAAGCATCATGCGTTGCCCTGATGCGGAAACATCGGAGAGGATGGTGGAATTGGTTCGTGAAGTCAAGCGTCAAGGCGATACAATCGGAGGCGTAATCACTTGTGTTGTGAAGGGTTGTCCTGTCGGCTTGGGCGAGCCTGTCTTCGGCAAGTTGCATGCTCAGTTGGCTTCTGCAATGCTTTCTATCAATGCAGCCAAAGGATTTGAATATGGTATGGGGTTTGAAGGTGTTGGCAAAAGAGGTTCTGAAATGAACGACGTGTTCTACTCTGACGAGTCTGGCATTCACACTCGTACAAATAACTCAGGAGGTATTCAAGGTGGAATTTCAAACGGAGAGGATATCTATTTCCGTGTGGCTTTCAAGCCTGTTCCAACGTTGTTGACTGCTCAAAAGACGGTCAACATGGCTGGCGAGAATGTTGAGATGGCCGTTCGAGGTCGTCATGATCCTTGCGTTTTGCCTCGTGCTGTGCCTATCGTTGAGGCTATGGCAGCCATGACCATCATGGATGCCATGTTGTTGGCCAAAGGCGGAAAAATCGAATAAAACTGGCAGATATTATATGAAAAAGGGTTGGGAATCGTGCTTCCCAACCCTTTGTTTTGTACTTCGAATGTTATTCAAAATCCACCCATTCGCCTAATTCGGCAGGGTCGCGATAAATACGCCAGTATATTTCAGTCTCTTCTAATTTGTTTGCAGGAATAAACTCTGTCATTGTAGGCTCTCCGTTCTTCCATTGGTATGTTTTGACTCCTTTGGAGTCTCTTGTTATTAGGTTATGGGCATTGGCTCCTATCCAAGTGTTTTCGCCTCCTTTGTCGTCATAACTGATGAATAGGGGGTCGCCTCCCTTTGTCCAAAGCATGGCTACTTTTACCTCTTTTTCAGTTCCTCCTTTCATGAATGCCTCGAAGGATCCGCTATGATCGATGTCAACCAGCAAGAAGTGTGTCGGAACAATGCCGTAGGCTTTTTTAAATGACTCCTTGGCCGTCTCAATTGGACAAGGGAAGAGAGATTTGGCTAAACTTGGATTAGTGCCAGGCGTTTCAAAGGTTGCATTCGCCTCCTCGTTATAAGGTTGTGTTTCGAATGTCTTATAGCCAATTGTTTTTTCTCCAAGTATGAAGTGTCCGTTGTCAAATTCATCTGAATCATTGATTGCCCAAACATGGTGACCGCAGCACTTGTTGTTGTGATACTCATGAACTTCGAAGAATTTGGTGCCTACAAAGTTGTCCAAATAAGAGTTTCCAAAGAAAGGTATGGTGAACGATGTGCCATTCTTGCGATAGTAGGTGCTCCAACCTGAAACATTGCCATTCTCATCTATTTGATAGTCAATACGCATTGCTCGTTCGTCGTCAAGGAGTAGTTTGGCCGCCATTTTTGTGATGTTTGACTTTTGAACTGTGGAATTGTTTTCCACCTTCGCCTCCTTGCTTCTAATTGGTGCTCTGCTGCTATCGTTATTTGTAGTGGATATAACTTCATTCTCGGGTTGCTTATTGCTGTTTGGTTCGCCACAGGCAGTGAGCATCAATAACCCAAGCCCCAAATAAAGACTCTTGTTCATATGTTCATACATTATTTTAATTTGCGAGCAAAGATAGAACATTTATAGAACATTTTAAATGTTTAGGTTTTAGATAGTCCTTGTAAAAAACAAAGAGGGCTTTGTTAGCACATATACTAACAAAGCCCTCTTTATAAGAAGAGAGGAGGTGGGTCTATTTATCTACACTCACCAAATTGTATTCTCGGCTGCCAAGGCCGATTTTTTCTCCCCATTCCATGATGTGTGTGCCGTGTTGTTGTGCGATGCGGTCAAGCAATGGCTGGTTGTTGTTATGCTCGTCATTGTGGATTTTGCTGACAATGTCGTAGCAAGCTTGATCGAGTGCGACAGGATCGAGACTGGCTAAAATGCCGTAGTCGGCAATGATAGGCTCTTGAGGGTTGCCGTTGCAGTCGCAGTCGATACTCATTTTGTACATTACGCTGATGTAGAGAATCTTCTTGCCTCCGTCAAAATAGTTGTGGACGGCTTGGGCTGCTGCCGCCATTGATTCAACAAATCCGTCTTGATTATCCACGTGTTCCCAGAGTTCTTCTACTTTCTCTGTATATCCTGCCGTGTGGATGTATGCCTTTCCGCTACTAGAACCTACGCCGATAGATGCATTTTTTAGCACGCCACCAAGTCCAGCCATTTGATGTCCTTTGAAGTGGGCAAGGTTAATCATGAAATCATAGTTCTTTAAGTGAGAACCCACAATGTCGTATTTGATGTGTGTTGTGTCTTCGACTGGAATGCGCATGTCTCCCTCTTCGTCCATGATGTCAACTTTTGCAATCTCCAAAAATCCACGCTCTTTGATTGCTTCCCAATGAGCCTCGGTTGTGTTGCGCGTGCCTGCGTATGCTGTGTTGCATTCTACGATGGCCACGGAGTTGCCCTCTACGGAAGCAAGCGTGTCGATTAAAGGTTTGAGCATGTTAGGGCGGAGGTAACCTGTTTTCTCCGATTCTCCAGTGGAGATTTTTACAGCAATGCGACCAGTAGCTTCACGGCCCAAAGCTTGGTACATTTTGACAATAGCCTCTGGAGTGATTTCTCTAGTGACAAATACAGTCGGCTTTTGAACAGAAATCGTCTCTTGCTTCTCTGAGTTGTCTTGGCTTGTTTGAGACGTTTGTTTGTTGTTGCATCCTGTCAAAGCCAATGCAAAGAGAGAGAATGCTAATGTAATTCTTTTCATATCTGCGATTTTTTTATTTTTAAAATTCGATGTTTACGCCACCCATGAAGGTTGCTTTGGGCATTGGCATGCCTGCGATATATTCATATTCTTGAGCTAAAAGATTGTCTCCTTTTGCCCAAATGTTGAGCCATTTGCAAGCTTGGAAGCCGACCGTAGCGTTCACTAAAGTGAAATCCTCTTTGATTTCAGCATCGCCTACTTGCGTGTAGAGACCATTGACTTGCATGACGCCTACGTTTGCCTTCCAACGGCCATATTGTGTTGCAATGCCTAAATATCCTTTGTAGGTCGGAGCTGAAACGACTGGTGTCTCCATGTGTAGGTAGGAGTGGTTGGTGTTCAATCGCCAATGCTTGTTGATTTGGAAGTTGGCATCCGCTTCTGCACCGCAATTTTTTAACTCTCCTGTGTTGATGTTTTTCTTGCCATTTTCAACTGCCACGGTTTGAATGATATTGTCTGCTTCTGTATAGAAGACGTTAACCCCGTAATTCAATCGATTGTTTGAAATGTGATGTCTCCATGAGAGTTCGTAGTTCCAAAGTCTCTCTGGCTCAAGGTCTGTATTTGAAGGAGGGTAGAGGTACATCTCCTTCATAGTTGGATTTCTAAAGCCTTTGCTTGCCATCAGTTGGATTTCTCCGTTTTTGATAGGATTGATTTCGATACCTGCTTGAGGAATCCATTCTCCTTTGGTTATCGTGTGGTAGTCATATCGAATGCCAGCATTGATAGATAGCCAACGCGTCAAGGATTGGTTGATGTTGATATAACCTGCTATCTCGTCGTTAGATTCCTCTCCGCTTTGTTTTGTGCCGTTTTCAACCTCTTCGCCTGTCTCGCGGTTGGTGTACCATGTGTGTCCGTAGATGTGTTGATAGTCAACACCTGCTCTGATTTGGCTAAAACTCCAAATGTGAACGTCTTGGTAGAGGCTGGCACCCATGATGGCATCCTCTGATCGGAAAAGGTTCTTTTGAGGCGTTCCTCCTTCTTTTTTGTATCCGTCGTTGATTTTATGGCGGCCGAAATTGTCGAAGATGGTCAATCGTCCTTCTGTGTGGCAGTGGTTGGCAATTTCATAGAAATTATCTAAGCCTACCGAAACGTTTCCTCTTGTAATCCATTGGTCGGCCTCTTCCATAGGAACATTGATTGTTCCCGGGTAAGATGCATTGAAATGTGTGACGTCGGCAGAGATGTTTCCTCTCCAGTTTTCGTTGAAGTCGTAGTTGGCTTTGCCGAAACCGCCGAATTGCTCAAACTCCATGTTGGGGCGATGGTTGTCTGTGCGGTTGTATTGCCCTGCCAATGTGCTGGAGAACTTTCCTTTTTTGTATTGGTTGCTGGCTTCGGCTTGGACGGTACCGTAACTACCACCTCCTAAATTGATGTTGTTGAGAACACCGTCTTTCTCCATCTTTCGACTCTCGATGCTGATTACACCTCCCATAGCGTTGGATCCGTAGATGAGGGATGCTGGTCCTCGTAGAACTTCCACTTTCCCCACGTTCATGGTTTGGTAGGAGTCGGCAATAGAGTGCCCGAAAACGCCGTTGTATTGTGGTGTTCCGTCAATGACGACCAAAACTTGTCCCGCTCCAGAGGAAATTCCTCGCAACATCATGCCTCCTGCACTTCCGCCTGAGACACCATAGCCCATCATGCCACGACCTGTTGCTATTAGTCCTGGCACTTGCTCTGTCAAGGTGGGGAGGATGTTGGTCCTTTCGTTTTGCGTGAGCTCATCTCTCTCTATTTCTGTCGTGATTTGGGATGAGTGCTTAATCTCTGTTAGGTGGTGGTGTCCGGTGACTTCAATCTCGTTCAGTTCCGAATTCATTTCGGCAGTTTGGGCCGATGCGGAGCTGGCCAAGACCAAAGATGCTAATGTTAGGAATTTGATTTTTTTGTCCATTATCTGTTTGTTTTCGAGTATGCTAAAAATCATCGTAAAATTATAGATTGTCACTTTATTCTTGATTATCTGTTTTTAGGGTAAAATGACCAATTTTTCGGAAAAGGAATCTTTGATTGACAAAAACGATGGTGTCGTCGTATCCTTTGAAAAACAATATGCTTTAAATAGCAAAAAAAAGGAGCGAATTTCTTCGTTCCTTTTCTTTTGCGGTGCGTACGGGACTCGAACCCGTGACCCCATGCGTGACAGGCATGTATTCTAACCAGCTGAACTAACGCACCAACACTTTATGTCTGCATCCCCTTTCTTCGGTTTTGCGATGCAAAGGTATGCCAAAATCTTTAATTCTGCAATAGGTGTGGTGAATTTTTTTTGAGAGGCTTTGCAATTTCTTTTTTAAGAAGTGTTTCTGCTGTACAAGATAGTACCAATTCCTAACTTTGAAAAAGATGGCGTCCCTTTGATTTTATGTTGTACAACATAAAATGTGGGGGGGTATAAAATGGGAAATGTGTATTATTTTTGCGGCGTGAAATAAGGATGGGGCGTGTGAAGCCTCTACGATTTAAACGATTCGAAAAAGTGAAATTACGAGGGTTGCCCTAAACTTATATTGCATAGTATAAATTGAGAACAAATGTTGTTGAATTTAATGCTAAATAATAATTTATTAAATCGTTTATGAAAGTTTTAATTACGTCTTTTTCGATGCTATTGATGGGCTTTTCTGTATATGCCAAAGATTGTATCGATATTGAATTTACAGACGGTTCTCACAAAAAGATTTCTGTGAAATACGCAGAGATTACTTTTGAAGACATCGATAGAACCGTTTCTGGTAGTGTTGCATCCCACGACTATGTGGACCTTGGTCTTTCTGTTAAGTGGGCAACTTGTAACTTGGGAGCAGAAAAACCACAGGATAAGGGCGATTATTACATGTATGGTGACATAGTTCCAGCGACCTCAAGAGAAAATGCTTATAATCCTCCTTTTAGTAGTTGGGAGGCTCTACCAAGCCAATACGATGCTGCTACAGTAAATTGGGGCGAGGAGTGGAGAATGCCTACCAAAGAAGAATTCCAAGAATTATTTGAAGGATGTAATTGGTCAAAAATTGAAGAAGGCGGTAGAACAATATTTGTAGGTACTTCAATCAAAACAAAAAATACAATTTTTTTGCCAGCCGCTGGAGATTATAATACTTACTCATTACAGGTTGAAAATGACAATAAGGAGGCTAATTACAGAACCTCAAATCGTCAAGGATATCTATCAGTGTGTGTAAATGTATCAAAGTGGTACAGCTTGAATTTCGAAACTGCAAATTGGGATAAAAAATGGGGTATTTGCGTCCGTCCTGTAACAAAATAAGATAGAGATGAAAGTATTAAAGAACATATTGATTGGGGCTTCGCTTCTTAGTGCGACATCCCTTTATGCGATTGGCGACTGTGTCGTTGTCGATATGATAAACGGAGATAGTTATAAATTCCTATTCACGGAGAATCCAATCCTCAACTTTGAGGACGGCGTATTAGATGTGTCAGCAAACTCAACATTAAGAGTATTGGTTGACGATGTGGAAGGAATCTCTTTCCCAAGCAACACAACTGGATTGGAAAGTGTTGACAATACGGCTATTACCTTAAGTGTGGAGGATGAGAATCTTTCCATTCAAAACGCAGAACCCAACTCCAAGATATTGTTGGCGACAATAAATGGTATGTTGATTAAGGAATCGACTACGGATGCGGAGGGTAGGGCAACTGTTAAGGTTCCTGCTAAGAAAGATGTTTATATCCTTAGTGTCGGTCAGAAATCTATTAAGTTCATCCTTAAATAATAGCGGAGAAAGATGAAAAGAATATTACTCGCAATTTTTGCTATTGCTTTGTTTGGTTCATTTGCGAATGCAACCAAATATATGTGCGTCAAATTGAACAGCGGCGAAACGCTATATTACCCAGTAGATGATATTGTTGATGCTAATGTCAGCAGATGTGAATTGCCTGCCAACGAGGTTGGAGGATTTGAATATGTTGACTTGGGTTTGCCAAGTGGATTGCTTTGGGCGACTCATAACATCGGTGCGTTTGAATCGTATGAATATGGAGATTATTATGCGTATGGAGAAACAACGACAAAGGACAAGTATGTCAATGACAACTCTGCGTGGTTAGGTGGTCTTGCCGAGAGATATAAAAAGGCTTCCGACTTTTTTGTAGAAAATAATGATACTATTCTCAAGTTGGAGGATGATGCTGCTTATGTTAACTGGGGTAACGATTGGAGAATGCCTACATTTAGAGACCAACAAGAATTGATAGAGGGATGTACTTGGGAGTGGAAAGAAAACTATCAAGAATCTGGTATTAACGGAATACTTGGCACATCAAAAGTAAACAGAAATACAATATTCTTTCCTGCTGCTGGAAATAAGTTTACTATGCCAGATTCCGGGTTCCCTTATGAGTACTATAATCCAGAAAATTCCACATGGAGTGAGAATGGTATGGTTGTAATGGGCGCTTCTACACATAAATACGGAGATGGCGTTCAATGGAAATGTGAAATAATAGCTTCTTCTGATGGTAATAAGGTCGTTTGGTATGGTCATAGCCATAACCCTAGTTATGAGGACTATTATAATCCAGGAGTTGCAGGTGGAGTGACTATTCGACCGGTTGTAAACAAATCTTGCAGGGTGATATTTGTAGATACATACTCTAATAAAAAGTATGAGGTTTATGTGCCACAGGGAGGTATTGCAGTGTCTCCAGTGACACCTTCTATGCCAGGCAAACAGTTCGCAGGATGGTCAAAGAGCACAGATAGAGTGACAGAAGACATGACCGTATTTTCTATGTTTAATGATATAGTTACTATTAGCGGAACTGCAGGCAAATATGATTATGTTGACTTGGGGCTTTCTAGTGGAACAATATGGGCAACTTACAATGTAGGAGCTGCAAATGCGGCCGAGGGTGGAGATAGATTTGCATGGGGTGAGACTGAAGCAAAAGATGAATACACGTCGGCAAACTACAAATGGTGGGATGCTAAAAGCTCAACATACACTAAGTACAGCGCTGAAAGTGACAAAAAAACAGAGTTAGACTCAGAAGATGATGCAGCGACAGCGAACTGGGGTGATGGTTGGCGCATACCAACAAAAGAAGAAATGGATGAGTTGCTTGCTGCTTGTACATGGGAGTTGTCTGAAGACTATAAAGGTAGTGGTTTGTCAGGAGTGGTTGGTACATCTTCATCAAATGGAGCTACAATCTTCTTCCCTATAAATGGTAAAGCAAAAGGACTATATTGGGAATCTTCACTTGTAGGAGAAGGGTTGAATCCTTCACGAGCTAATAGCCTTTACTTTTCTACATCAGTGGAACCACTAAATTACGAAACCACCCGTGGAAAAGGCGCTTATGTTCGCCCTGTAATTAAGAAGTCGTACAAGGTAGTATTTGCAGACACATACTCAGATAAAAAGTATGAGGTTAATGTACCGCAGGGAGGTATAGCAGTGTCTCCAGTGACACCATCTATTCCAGGCAAGGAGTTTGTAGGATGGTCAGAAAGCACAGATAACGTGCAGAAAAACATGACTGTATATGCTATATTTAGAGATATAGTAACTGTTAGCGGTACTAAGGACAAATATGATTATGTTGACTTGGGACTTCCTAGTGGAACAAAGTGGGCAACCTATAATGTAGGAGCTAAAAACGCAGCCGAGGGTGGAGATAGATTTGCATGGGGTGAGACTGAAGCAAAAGATGAATACACGTCGGCAAACTACAAATGGTGGGATGCTAAAAGCTCAACATACACTAAGTACAGCGCTGAAAGTGACAAAAAAACAGAGTTAGACTCAGAAGATGATGCAGCGACAGCGAACTGGGGTGATGGTTGGCGCATACCAACAAAAGAAGAAATGGATGAGTTGCTTGCTGCTTGTACATGGGAGTTGTCTGAAGACTATAAAGGTAGTGGTTTGTCAGGAGTGGTTGGTACATCTTCATCAAATGGAGCTACAATCTTCTTCCCTATAAATGGTAAAGCAAAAGGACTATATTGGGAATCTTCACTTGTAGGAGAAGGGTTGAATCCTTCACGAGCTAATAGCCTTTACTTTTCTACATCAGTGGAACCACTAAATTACGAAACCACCCGTGGAAAAGGCGCTTATGTTCGCCCTGTTGTGAAGTAAACATTGTATGGTAATGAATTAAAAGGAGGGGTATCAAAAAAATGATACACCTCCTTTTGCATATGCACCTCTTTCCTGCATGCTTTCCAGTGCGAGGTGGATGCTGACGCCTTCGCCTGTGATGGGGCCGCCTTGTTTTTTTGTCTGTACTTTCAATTTAGAAGTGCAGTGTTTTAAGAGGGAAATTTTTGCACTCTTAGATTGTTTGATTTAAATTTGGGCAGAATCCAATAAATGTTGTGGCTTTTTATGAAGAAGTTTAATGCAAAAAAGAAGAGGGGTGAAGTAAAAGAGGTGGAAGTGAAGGTGTTAGATAAATCATTCTATCTCTTTTTTGCGTTCTTTGCGTTCTTGCTCTTGGGGGCTATCTCTTTTTGGTTTTGGATCGCCTATACTTTTGAACAAAAAAATCTCATGTTTTATATAGGGTGGCTTATGATGGCTGCGTGGCCGTTTTCTATAGGTATGGAATTTGCTTTGCACCTATACAGTTATCTCTATTATAAAGATAGGAGTTTTGTCTTTTGTGGAGAAAAGATTTCGTATGGGCCGAATGATGGCAATGGTTATCTGTCGTTTGAGAGAAGCCAAGTGAAGGAGGTGGAGGTTTTTGAATCGTATAATTATCGGAATTTTCGATCGTATTGTAGGGTGACATTGGTTGATGACGGATGGTTCGTTTTTGACGCATGTAATTTAGATGATGTAATGCCATATTTGTGGCATGAGAACGTCAGTTTGATGAGATTCAAGGTGTTTAATAGATTTTCGGTTTTGCCCGACTAAGCGTTTCGATGGCCTCTATAAAATCCTTTCGGGAGATTTGGGCGTTATTTAATTAACTTTGCAATAAAATATCTCATAAATTATGAAAAGTAATTCGAGAAACTTATTAAATGTCTGTCTGTTTTGGGTCAGCCTAGAGTCAAGAAGCAAGTGTAATATTAGTCAAAAAAAACTGAAGAAACGCTTTTTAGGCGAGTCAAAGTCGAGTTTTTCTCTAGGCCTGTCATTGATTTTAGCGACAATGAAAGCAAGTTTCTTGTCAGAAATAAAGTTCAGCTCCATCTCTTTAGGGATATACTGACGAATAAGTTTGTTGGCATTTTCGATGGCGCCCTTCTGCCAAGAGGAATATGGGTCAGCAAAAAAGACAGGGACCTTAAGTCTCTTGGAAATGGACAAGTGTTCAGCGAATTCCGAACCGTTATCGGTGGTGATGGTTTTAAGAGCGAAGCCTTTATAAGGGAGAAGAAGCCTCCAAGCAACCGAAGCGAGGGCGGCCGCATTTTTCCCATTAGGGAGGTTAGCCGCAAGGATGAAGTTTGTGCTGCGCTCTGTAAGAGTAAGTATGGCCCCTTTATTGCCAGGCCCAACAATCGTGTCCATCTCCCAGTCCCCAAAACGAGATCCATCGGCCTCTTTAGGACGCTCATGTATGCTGACCCTGCCGGGGATGTTTTTAGCCACCTGCTTGATCCAATGATGCCTATATTTCATTTTGTGCCTACAATGACTGGCGAGCACACCCGACTTGTCGTTTCTGATGATTTGGTAAATAGCCTCGTGAGAAACCTTTATGGAATAGTTCTTTTCAAGCCATCCAGCCGTTTGTCTGGGAGACCAATCCTTCGTTATGCAGTCGTTAATCAGCATGACAATTTCGGGTTTCAACTTCCTGTTTGAGGTCCGATGAGCCAGCTTTTTAGCTTTTTCGTCAGCGGCAACCCAATTGTATCCAGAACGGGAACCTCCATGCCTCTTGATTTCCCTACAAACTGTACTTTCGCTGACTTTTATGGCCTGAGCAATAGCCTTCAGCGACTTTTTTTCTTGTAATCCCAGATAAATCCCATATCTTTGCTCTCGGGTAAGATGATTGTACATATGCAATACAAAATTATCAAACCTATTGGAGACTTCGGTCTCCATTTTTGTTTTTTTATATTGCTTCTTGATTTCCTTCATCCGACTCTTTTTCTTGCACTTCTAAATTGAAAGTACAATATTTGCTCGTCCGTAATACCCCCCTTAGCGAGATTGATTCCTCTCCGCACACCTACGCCGTTAGGCGTTATAACAGAAGATATGAACACGAAGATGAGGTCTTCCTCTATTCTTGTTTGCAATGTCTGGCTCAGCACAGAGTCACATCCATTTACATTTTAAAATGCAAAACAACAAATATGAGTAACAAACATAACAAATTAACGCATTGTAATAATGTCCCAAATTTCAAAGGATTACATCTATTGCTCACGAATTTAGGAAAATATTTTTTATACATTTTTTTATAATAAATTAGGTATAAAAAAATCCCAGAATATAAAAAGGAGATTATTGGTGGAATACAAATATTTATAGGGAAAAGAATACATATAAAACATACAATAAATATCTGACGTTTTACTGCATCGCAAGACGACCGTATCAAATGTTTAGTTTTACTCTCCGCTGGATCCAATACATACATTTTGTAGAACGAAGCGTAAGCAATCTTATTTAAGAGATATAATATTTTATTCATAAACCTTCTACAATAAGTTATATTTTTCAACTAAATTCGGAACTTTGTTTGGGAAAATTAGTTTGTTTTTTAACAGAAAATACAATACAAGAACATTGTCATCTCCATCAAAAGGAAGATAATACTCCTCATCGAAAACCTTAAAAACAAAAGACAACCCCTTATACTTAAATTTATCTATTTGCAGAGCAGAATCATACTGCCCCAAGCTTCTACTATACGATAACAGATTAAAGGAAATCATCTTATCGGAATTTGTTTTAAGAAACATGTCATCATCAATTAATTCACACTCTTTTATGGAATGAGTAAAAACATAGTATTTTTCACAACACTTCACACAAACTTGTGCCGCATCATAGGAAATCCCCACAAAAAGAATATAACAGATCACCCAAAAATCAAAATCTTTCGACATTAGTAATAAGCAAATAATGGAAAGTGAAACAATTTTAACGATCGTGAACTTCAGAAGATTTCTAAAGAATAAATTCCTCACGCCACAATAAAACTCAGATGTAATTTTAATTTTCATATCTATTATCTTCTATCTTATAATAAAATTATTCTATTTTTGTTTTCAACCAATTCCAACAATCTGTGGCTTTTTTCTCCACATTATCGCAAGTAGAGGAAACTTTCTCATTAAACCATCCCCAAGCTGTAGTAGCTTGACCTGCGGCATCTAGAGTATTAACTCCAAAAGACTTAACTCCTTCCATCACAATTTCCTCCCCTTTGAAATTCTTAAGTTTAAACATGCCATTAATCTTCTCAACTACCGTATTAACCTGATCGAATCCAGTTGCTACTTTTTCTGGCACTTTAGATCCCAAACATAACACTAACGTAATAACATCATTAACTCCTTCACCAATTGCCTGACCAGTTCCACGTTTATTAGGATCATCATCAAATGATTTTCCTATTGTACCCAACAAATTAGAAGGAACCGCATCAACCGTATTTTCATCAGCGCCATCAATTAGCAAGACAATCTTCGTAAAATTCATCAATGCTCTATCCGCTCCATCTACAAACATTACTACGCCAATACCTGCTTCTGAAGTAAAAACACCAACAACAGCCTCACCTACACCCGAAACAAACCCCACAACAGCCCATATGCCACGCTTTGTTTTTTCTTCTATCATTCCCGTAGGATCTACGAATAGAATTGGATTGCCCATGCAATATATATATGGACTCATTCCTTGATGACTTTCCCACATCGGATCCACACTCAGCCATCTCGTGTCCTTCGGATCGAGATAGCGGGCACCATAGTAGTAGAGGCCGGTCTCCTCGTCCAACTCCTTGGCGTTGAAGAGGTATGGCGTATTCCAGTTGCCATCACGCTCCTCGATGAAGACCTCGCCATACGGGATGTACGCCACGTGCTGGATGATCTTGCCATCGATGTCGGTCACAAGTGTCGTGTTGCCTATGTGGTCGGGGTGATTTCTTGCAAAGATCGCTTGTTAGCATTCTCCGAAGTGGGAATGTCAACGTCACAAAGGTAATATTTCTCCAATTCCATTCTCAATAAAAATTTGTATTTTTGCAAATAACGCATAGCAAAGACAAAAATGAGCAGATTCATATATCCAGTAGATACAGATCAGTTCCAATCAATTCGAGAAGATGGCAAAATATATGTTGACAAAACAGATTTCATATATGATCTTGTCAACATCAAGAAATACCAATACGTCTTCCTTGCTCGACCACGCAGGTTTGGCAAGTCATTGCTATGCAACACCTTCAAGGCTTATTTTCAAGGGCAGAAGGAGCTCTTCGAAGGGTTGAAGATCATGGAGTTGGAGAAAGAGTGGAAGAGATATCCAGTGCTGCATTTCGACATGAGCATCATGAGGAATTGCTCCAGCATGGACGGATATCGCGAGGCTTTGTCTTTTGCCTTGTCTAAGTATGAAAAGCAATACGGTTTGAAAAATGAGGCTGATGAGTTCGGCACACGCTTCCACTTGTTGCTTCAACATATCCATAACACGCTGAATGAAAAAGTTGTAGTCATATTCGATGAGTACGACACTCCTTTAATGAGGAATCTCTACAACAAAGAGATTCTTGTGGAGCTTCGAACCATGCTCCGAGGTTTTTACCAAACGGTCAAAATGGATGGCGAATATTTGAAATTCGTCTTCATCACAGGCGTTACGAAATTTTCGCAATTGAGCATCTTTTCGGAACTGAACAACCTGAAACAGATTTCGATGATGGACGAATACTCAGGAATCTGCGGCATCACAGAAGAGGAACTGCAGACAACGCTTCGTCCGTGTGTGGAGGAATATGCGGAGGCTCTTGATATGACAGTGGATGAGGCATATCATCTACTGAAGAAAAATTATGACGGCTACCATTTCTCAGAGAACAGCCAAGATGTCTTCGCTCCATTCAGCCTTTTGAATGCATTGAATGATAAAAAGACAAATCATTATTGGTTCGAGTCGGGCACAATGACGTCGCTCATCGAGCATCTTCATCACTATCCCATCACAAATGCGTTGGAGTACGATGGGATAGAAGTGGATGAAAATGAGTTCAATATATCATGCGAGAGTGCGTCAACTCCGATGCCATTGCTTTATCAAAGCGGTTATCTAACTATCCAGAGTTACAATCCACATCTCCGTTGCTACACTCTCCACTTCCCGAACTTAGAGGTCAGAGAAGGAATGATCAGAGGTTTGATGCCACTGATTCTGAAGCGAACGACAAGCGACACAAACAGTATGGTCCGCAAGATGGCATCTGCTGTTTTAGACGGCAATATTTCGGATGCTCTTTCTGCTCTTCGTTCCTACATCGCTAAAATCCCTTACGACATCATCACCGAAAAGGAGTGGAATGAACAAGAAAGTCGGGAAGCTTTCTACAAACTATTGTTCTATATGGCCTTCTCCATGCTCAACTCCATCGTCGATACAGAGGTCAAGAGCATCCTTGGCAGAGCCGACGTGGTGATTCAAACCGAGACGGATGTCTTCGTGTTGGAATTGAAGGTGGATGACACTGTAGAGAATGCCTTGGCGCAGATAGACGACAAAGGTTACGCCATCCCTTACGAAGCAGACGGACGAAAGGTGACGAAGTGCGGTGTGAGGATCTCATCCGACCAACGCAACATCACACATTGGAAGGCAGTGGATGAGAAGGGATGCGTTATAGACGAGAAGAAGTTTTGAAGGGGAAAAAGCTGTTCATCACTTCAGCCGTTTGTCTGGGAGACCAATCCTTCGTTATGCAGTCATTAATCAGCATGGCAATTTCGGGTTTCAACTTCCTGTTTGATGTCCTATGAGCCAGCTTTTTAGCTTTTTCGTCAGCGGCAGCCCAATTGTATCCAGAACGGGAATCTCCATGCCTCTTGATTTCCCTACAAACTGTACTTTCGCTGACTTTTATGGCCTGAGCAATAGCCTTCAGCGACTTTTTTTCTTGTAATCCCAGATAAATCCCATATCTTTGCTCTCGGGTAAGATGATTGTACATATGCAATACAAAATTATCAAACCTATTGGAGACTTCGGTCTCCATTTTTGTTTTTTTTTATATTGCTAGCCCCTGCATCCTTCATCCGACTCTTTTTCTTGCACTTCTAAATTGAAAGTACATAATGACAGTCGTTGCTTGGAAATAAACGTTTCGTTGCAACTTAATTTGTGGCTCCGCTGCATCACACATCCACTGTTGCTCTGCCGTTGCCTCGTACATCTACTCTCTGCACATCCACACTCTGTGCACCTGTCTCTGCACATCCCCGCCACTGACGTGCCGTGTATGTACGGGGTTATAGAAATAGCAGACGCTGGGGTGGGGCGGTCGTCGACTTGTGGTGTGGTCTGATGGGGGTGACAGAAGAGGCAAGTCGATATTTGAGTAACCCCGTAGATACGAGCGGAGCGAGGATATGCGGGGATTTGCACATCTAAAAACTTTTCTATAACTTGCCAAGGATAATTGGAGAGATTGGTTGGATAGAATCAATGCTTTAAATATGCATTGGTGTTTTTTCTGGTCTCAAGTTGTTCTTGAATTGAATTTAAACAATAAAAACTATGTTAGGCGCAATCATAGGCGACATTGTGGGCTCCGTTTACGAGTATGAGAATCACAAGTCAACGGAGTTCGAATTATTTGACGAGGAGTGTGAGTTTACGGACGACACTGTGCTTACGGTGGCGGTGGCCGATTGGCTATTGTCCGACAAGGCGTGTACCGAAGTTGAACTCCAAAAAAAATTGGTTGATTATGCAAAAAGCTATATAGAAAGTGGCTACGGCCTTCATTTCTTGATGTGGATTCTCCACCCCAAAAAGGAAGTGGGGGAGGATGGTAGTCCGATAGAGGTGCGTCGTCCCTATGATTCGTATGGCAATGGGTCGGCTATGCGGTGCAGTGCAGTGGGGTGGATGTTCGAAACGTTGGAGGAGACCGAGCGGGTGGCAGCCATCTCTGCGAGTGTCACACATAACCATCCCGAAGGCGTGAAGGGTGCGCAGGCTACAGCCGCAGCGATATTCATGGCAAGGAGTGGTAGCAGCAAAGAGGAGATTCGTTCCTACATCGAATCTAAGTATGGATATGGCCTAAACTGCACATGTGACGAGATAAGGCCGATTTATGAATATGATGTGACTTGCCAAGGTACTGTTCCGGAGGCCATCATCGCTTTTTTGGAATCAACCGACTATGAATCAGCCATTCGCCTTGGCGTAAGTTTAGGGGGAGACACCGATACGCTCTGCTGTATAACGGGTGGTATAGCCGAAGCCTACTATAAGCACATTCCGAAAGAGATGGCAGAGAAGGCTTTGTCCTATCTTCCTGAAGGCTTTGTAAGGGTCTTGCAAAAAATGAAGGAGGAGACTGTTTATGGGAAAATAGTGGGGTAGCACACCGTTTCCACCTACAATCAACGTGAACCCGCATTCAGAGACGGTGTGCACACCGTCTCTACGGGTGAACGATGGAAATCCACATTCGTAGATGAAAAAATGCAGCCTTGAAAAATTTGGGGGCTTATGAAGAACTAAACAGTTTCTGTCACTCTTCGCATAACATTTTATACAATACTTGTCTCAGTTCTTCTGCCTCTTTCGAGGATAGTTCGCCCAACTTTCCGTCAAATCTCTCTATCGACACGGTGCGGATCTGTTCACAGATTAATTCGCCAGAAACGCCATTCACCACGCATCGCGTCCTAAATGGGAATCCTCTAACAGTGGATGTCAGCGGGACAGTCGTCACGGTGCTGAGGACCTCGTTCAACTCGTCAGGCGACACGATTACGCAAGGCCTTCTCTTTTTTTGCACACTGCCTTTAGTGGGGTCAAGGTTGACCCAATGTATCTCGTACCGTTTCACGTTATTCTTCTCCATTCCAGGTCCACTCTCCATTTAAATCTATTGGTGTCCGCTAAACTATAAAATGCATACCGAAACAGTCCGCAAAGCCAGTAAATACGGCATTGCGGATTCTTTTTTTTGAAAAGCAAGCCCATAGAGCTTGTGGGCTTCGGGATACATGGAAGCTGATATCTCTCGTAGCGAATCCAACCTCTTGATCACGGCATAAAGCATGACAAGGAGGTGTTGCCATGCGTCAAAGCTCTTTACATACTTTTCTGAACCGATATTTTTGCCAAATTCAAGAACTTTTCGCTTGTCAAGCAAATCTATTAACTGTCCATACATTGGCTGTCCGATAAAATGTGTACTTTTGCCCATCGTTAAAATGTTTTTGTGGTGAAAACAAATTAAACGAAAAGGCTGAATCTCTGCAAGGAAGATTCAGCCTGATTTTTTTCCGTTCAAAAGAGTTTAGCGGACACCAATAATTTGTTTTAATTTTTTTGGATAAATCCGCACCATAGCATGGGGAGGATTGGGCAAAGTTAGTTTTCGGGTAACGTTTGACATAATTTTTATTTGGATTTGTTTTAAACAAAATACTAATAATGAATCATATAGGACTCATCACGGAGTCACAAATTAATCACAAAAAAGTCACAAATTTTTAAAAACAGGTGCCGATTTTTAGAAATATTTGCTATTTTTGTGGATATAATTGATACGATTATGGTTGAAACATATCGCGAAGTACATCCTACATCCCTTACGGAGAGATCTTCGTGGAGGAGTCCTCAGCAGGTTGGCAGTCTCCTTACTACTTCAACTCCAAGGAGCTTGATGAAGAGACGGGGCTATATTATTATGGAGCAAGGTATTTGAATCCGACTGAGGCAAGGTGGTTGAGTGTGGATCCGATGTGGGAGAAGTATGCGGGAATGAGCCCGTATAATTATTGTGCGGGGAATCCGGTGAAGTTTGTGGATGTGGAGGGGGAAGAAATCGATGAAACCCAATTAATCCAAGAACAAAAATTGAAGTATAGAGATAATGTTGGAGAAATTTCCAAAGGAAGTATTTTATTTAATAAATTATATTCTTTACTGAAAGATTCAAAAACAACCTACACAATAAGAATCGGAGAAACCCAAAACAATGTTCCTGCTCAATTCAACGCCAAGGACAATAGCGTAACGTTCAAATCAGCTGATATATTCGGCAATACCAGCGCCGTGGCAGAAGAGTTTTTTCACGTTTTTCAATTATCAGAAAACAAAGGGAAATATGATAAAGGCTCCTTCAACTACGAATTTGAAGCTAAAATCTTTGCAACAGCGGTAACATATACGTATGGTGGCAATATGGCTGTAGATGGAATGAGTGATATTCAAGAAAAAATATATAACAATGATTTTGGTAATGATGAAGCTTGCTTAATTTTTGAAAAACTCAATTCGCAACCATTTTTCGAAGAATACCAAAAAGCAGCCAACGGCTATGCGATATATAATATCGAAAACAATATAGGCAATGCCAATTACAAGAAAGCAACAGAGGTTGCACCCTACAGTTTATTACG
>JAKSKZ010000004.1 GCA_024401475.1 Paludibacteraceae bacterium
TAGGGCACAGCCTTTTTTATGTCAGTTCAAAAGGTTTAGCGGACACCAATGATTTTAAGACCGAAGCCTTTATAAGGGAGTAGAAGTCTCCAAACAACCGAAGCGAGGGCAGCCGCATTTTTCCCATTAGGGAGGTTAGCCGCAAGGATGAAGTTTGTGCTGCGCTCTGTAAGAGTAAGTATGGCCCCTTTATTGCCAGGCCCAACAATCGTGTCCATCTCCCAGTCCCCAAAACGAGATCCATCGGCCTCTTTAGGACGCTCATGTATGCTGACCCTGCCGGGGATGTTTTTAGCCACCTGCTTGATCCAATGATGCCTATATTTCATTTTGTGCCTACAATGACTGGCGAGCACACCCGACTTGTCGTTTCTGATGATTTGGTAAATAGCCTCGTGAGAAACCTTTATGGAATAGTTCTTTTCAAGCCATCCAGCCGTTTGTCTGGGAGACCAATCCTTCGTTATGCAGTCGTTAATCAGCATGACAATTTCGGGTTTCAACTTCCTGTTTGAGGTCCGATGAGCCAGCTTTTTAGCTTTTTCGTCAGCGGCAACCCAATTGTATCCAGAACGGGAACCTCCATGCCTCTTGATTTCCCTACAAACTGTACTTTCGCTGACTTTTATGGCCTGAGCAATAGCCTTCAGCGACTTTTTTTCTTGTAATCCCAGATAAATCCCATATCTTTGCTCTCGGGTAAGATGATTGTACATATGCAATACAAAATTATCAAACCTATTGGAGACTTCGGTCTCCATTTTTGTTTTTTTTATATTGCTTCTTGATTTCCTAAAGAGTCGGATGAAGGATGCAGGAGCTAGCCCCTGCATCCTTCATCCGACTCTTTTTCTTGCACTTCTAAATTGAAAGTACAGGGGAACTCCTGAAAATTTGCGATTTGGTGGAAATTGTCAGACGGGTTGAAACTTTTCAAAATGGTGGTCGTCGCCCTTGGGGAATGGCGGTAATGCCATGGAGAATGATGGATTTTTTTATATTGGGGCGTCTTCGGATGCCCCATTTCATTTGATTGTAATTTTATGATATTCCAAGATTTTGATGAAAGCGTAGTCAAAGCGGCTGTTGACCGTTTTGTGACAGAGGTTCAGGCTTTTGCCGGTGTGATGCTTGTGGCAATGGTTATTGCCGTATTCTTTCGGGAATCATTTGTTTGCATTCCTCTTGTCGGAGAGGCTGCGATGATTGTATGGTTCGCCTTAGAATCAAATGTTTCAAAAGTGAAGAAGGTCTATTGCTCTTCTTGTGCGGTAGCGGTCGTCTATTTCGGTTTGGTCTTGTTGATGGAGTCTGAATTGGGTTTGGATTTGTTCAAACTTATTCAATTTGTTCCGCTTCTGGTGATGATGTTTGGTTTGTTGTTGACGGCTTGGTGCGGAAATGAGGATCATTCTCATGGGTTACCCCAGTTTGTCCGAACGTACCAATGGCGTTACTTCTTTGCTTTCCTTTCGTTGGGTTTGTTGTTCTATTTCGTGTTGTGTCTATAACTTTCTAAGAATTTAAGGCGAGGATTGACGACCATAGCGCAAAAAAAACGCTTGCCCCGTTAAGAGCAAGCGTTCCTGTGATGAAAAACTATTTGTTTGCCATGATTTATTTCTCGATTATCAATCTCTTGGTTATTGCCATATCTTGGGTGATTACTTGTATTAAGTAGTTGCTTGCCGCAAGATTGGAAATGTTGATCTCTAAATCGTTAGATGCGGCGGCCAATGACATTACGACTTCTCCTCTCATGGTCATTATCAGGACCTTTTCGATAGGGGAAGGTGTGCTGACCTTTACAGATGATTTTGCTGGATTAGGGTAGAGGTTGATGGTGTTTGCCTCTGCGTCGATTTTATTGAGATGGGAGGAACCGGGGAGGTCACCAGAGAATTTCACATAATCAAGATTGGTGTAGTCACTCAAGAATTGAACTTTGATGATGTGTTTTCCTGCTGGCAATGTTACTTTGTTTTTTGTGGAGATGGTTGAATAAGTGTCCCAATCCGCCGTCTTGTTTCCGCTGAGTACGCACAATTTCTCGTTGTCGAGTTGGAGTTCGATTTCGAAGTTTGAGTTTCCGTTAGAAGCGCTTGCTTCGATGTCGCATTCTACATTGGCAGGGACGTTGATCGTGTATTCCAACCATTCGCCCGATTTGGTATAGCCGATGGCATAACCTCCCTTCTTGTTGTCCACGATGTCAACGCCGTCCTCTCTGTAGGCTTTTCCTTCATTGATTTCGTCCGTGTCGTAGAAGGCATAACCTTCTCCACCCAAGTCGTAATCTTCTGCCTCAATTGTGCCTGGAATTTGGATAGGCGTGCCGCTATAAGGCGTTTGAGGAACATTGACGAAGAACTTAGTTTGAGCCTCCATTTCAGAGTTGTCTTCCATCGTGGCAACGGCTTTCAATACGTGGTTGCCCGAAACGGCCGTCCACTCTGTGCTCCAAGGCTCCGAGGTGAGGGTAGTCAAAGGCTCGTTGTCAAGTGTGAGTACGATCTGCTTGGCTTCAAGTTTGCCGCCCACTTTTATAGAAATAGGGAGGAGGTCACCGTCTGAGTATTTGCCTCCAGCAGAAGGGGAAGAGAAACTGATGCCGTTTGAATTTACCTTGCCGCAGTCGAGCGAGTAGTTCTTTACGAAATTCCAGATTTCGCGGCTTGTGTGTAATGCGCCGCTGTTGTTGTGCTCGTGGTCACGTCCGCTAAAAGAAATGCGGACAACTTCAGTTTCGCATTCTCCTCCGGTCCATACCTCTTTTTTGCAATTTGGGAAGCCGTTGTTGTACTGTGTTGTGGTGGCCGTCATGTTACAACCGTTGCGTTTTGCCCAGCCTTGCACGGCATTTCCCGAGCCTTCGTAGCCAACTACACTGTCGCTTGTACCATGCACATGGATAAGGGGGATGGGCCTTGCGCTTTGGAAGGCTTGCCCTTGCATCAGGTATCCCGATACAGGTCCAAATGCCGCGATTCTATCGGCAATCTTGTTCATGAGGTGGTAGGTGAGCATGCCGCCCATGGAGAATCCGGACATATAGACGCGGTTGGGGTCAATGCTGTACTTTTGTTGCATGGCATCAATGATGGCGAGAATAAAGTTTACATCTTTGTCTCCGCTGATGTCCCATGTGGAGAATCCCGTGCCGCCGCCAGGATAAACGACGAGGAAGTTGGCCGTGTCTGCCACTTCTTCCCATTTTGCCATACCTCTTTGGTACTGAATGTCTTGGTCCATACCATGACAGGAAATCAACAATGGACGGTTGTCCGTCAAACCTTTAGGGGCGTGTACATAAAATTGTCTGTTTTGCCCTCCTACATTTACGGATTGCATTTCTGCAAAAGTTGCTGACGAAAACAGCAACGACACCAGAATGGTGAAGAAAACGTGTTTCATGTTTTTTAGATAATTGGTTTAATGGTTTTATAGTTCGCCGCAAATATACGGATATATTCTTGGAAAAAAAAGCCGTGATGCGATTTGACTTCCATTTTGTTATCCCCAAAAAAGTCCGTACTTTTGCCCGAAATCAGTTTTAACGACTAATGAAAATTTATAATTTTATAAATTATTATAAATCAGTTAATTATATAATAAGGGAGGGTAAAATAACTTCCGCCTATATTCGTGTATATCAATATATAAGCCTTTCGTAGGTGTCTTCAGACTTCTGCGAAAGGCTTTTTGTTTTTAGCATAATATATCATTCCAATAAATATTTAAATCATGAAAAAGATAATTCTATTATTTTTCTCTCTTGTGTGCGCAATGAGTGCGTGGGCCGAGATCACTCCATCGAAGCCCGCAACGCTTGTTACAGCCGAGAACGCAGAAAGCCTCGGTCTTGAGGCAAGTTATGAAGGTTACTATGCCATCGCCAATGCTGACCAGCTTTATTGGTTCGCTGGTCTGGTAAACGGCGATTTTACAGTTTGCGATGGTGTATCTGTAAAACAGGATACCTATACTCATAAAAATAAATTTAATTGAATATATTATGAAGAAACTTTTTCAATTTTTACTCCCTCTGATGCTATGCCTCATCTGTGGCATAAGACCGGTGTCGGCGGCTGAGAACATCACCACATGGGCAGAACTCAAGGCAGCCATGGAGAGTGCAACAGAGCCTACGACAATAGTGCTGACGCAGGATATTGTTGCAACGGCAGAGGACAAGGTAATTTGGCCCGCTGCGACATCCATCGTACTCGATTTGAATGGTTACACGCTGGACAGAAACCTGTCTGAACCAAGTGATTACGGATGTGTGTTTTTTATATATGGCAGCTTAATTGACTTGACCATCAAGGATAGTTCTCCTGCAAAGACGGGTGTCATTACAGGTGGTTATGCAACAGGTTGTGCTGGCTGTATCGAATTATGGAGAGGATCACTTACTCTTCTTGGAGGAACCATCACTGGTAATAAAACTTTATATTATGGAGGTGGAATCGCCAAAATACCTACCGCAAAGCTTGTGGTAGGTGGCACAGCAAGGGTGATAGGCAACTATGCTTATGAAACGGACATTAAACAGTGGAATAGCGACATTCATTTCATTGACAATGTTTTAGACGGCTTCAGCTTTGCCACTGGCGATGATGCATTGGTGACCGAGGGCGAACACAAGGCACAGTTTGGTATCCGTTTTTGGACTGGCGCTGATATGCCAACAACGCTTTGGACACTTCCAAGTTATGAAACCGCAAGCTGTTTCGTTTCCAACAATCAGCGTGAGAAATATAGGACAAGCGTTGAAGAAGATGATGGGGAATTTCTCTTGTGTCTGACATTGCACGACCACGAGTTTGATGGAATAAAATGTACATCAGCGTGTGAATTGTGCGGAATGGTACGAGAGGATGGCATACACAACATGAAGGGTGAAGGATGCACTCAGGAATGCTCGTATTGCCATATTAAAGTCCATTCCAATGACATATATGATTCCAAGGGAATCTGCCCACAATGCAAGGCACATAGGGTGGATGACGAGACTTTGCTTGATTATCAGGGAGTGAGGTATAGGTTAAAAGTTGACAGCAAATTAAATACTTATGCTGAAGTATATGGATATGCTGACGATATAAAAGAGAGTGTCGTCATACCTAAAACTATTGCGACAAGCAATGGCGTTTTTCGAGTTGCCAGCTTTGCAACTTTCTGTTTTCAAGGATGCACAAGGGTTAAGGATGTTGATATTCAGGCGGAAGTTACAGTTGTTGCGAATAATACATTTAAAGGTTGCAGCAACTTGACCAGTGTTGTAATTCCTAATAGTGTCACCGAATTTGGAACTCAGGTATTTATGGTTTGTAGTAGCTTGACAAACATAACAATTCCAGATGGTGTCACTAAAATTGGAGACGGCACATTTGGGCGTTGCAGTAAGTTGGTCAGTGTTGTAATTCCAAATGGTGTAACTGAAATTGAAGGCAGCACATTTGATGGTTGTAGCAGTCTGACAAGTATCAATCTTCCAGAGGGCTTGACGACAATTGGATATTATGCATTTCGTGGTTGTAGCAGTCTGGCAAGTATCAATCTTCCAGAGGGCTTGACGACAATTAGAAGTGATGCATTTAATAATTGTAGCAGTCTGGCAAGTATCAATCTTCCAGAGGGCTTGACGACAATTGGATATTCTGCATTTTTTAATTGCTCTGCTTTGAAGAGCATAGTGATTCCAGGAAGTGTTCAGACTATTGACCATTTAGCGTTTAATTCAACTGGTCTGACCAGTGTGACAATCAATCAAGGTGTTGAAGAAATCGGAGGGCATGATGTTTTTTCAAATTGTCTTAGTTTAACGGATGTTTCACTCCCTGGCAGTCTGAAAACTATTGGCCAAGGTATGTTTAGGGGTTGCAAAAGTATAGCTGAAATTGTGATTCCTAATGGAGTGGAAACCATTAAAAATAGTGCATTTAGCAACTGCACAAATCTGAAAAGTGTCACAATTCCAAGCAGTGTGATTAGTGTAAGCCGTACGGGCAACTCTACTTTCTATGGCTGCTCCAGCGACAAACTGGTGATAAACGTGGCTTGTACCGAATATCTCAACGAAGTTACTCCAGAGCAATGGGGCAATATTAAGGAGATAAACAGGGTTCACGACTTCACTGCCGAAGAGGCAAAGGACGAGGCATTTAAGAGCGCGGCCACATGTCTTGACAAGGCTGTGTATTACAGAAGCTGCTCAACTTGTGGTCATGTCCATGAGAGCGATGACGATGTGTTTGAATATGGATCGGCTCTCGGTCACTCTTGGGGCGAATACGTTCTTGATGACGAGGAAATAGAGGATGGCCACAAGACAGCTAAATGTACCCGTGAAGGCTGCACAGCAACTAACACTATTGGCCACAAATGGGGCGAATACGTTCTTGATGGCGACCAGACTTGCACAGAGGACGGTCATAAGACTGCACACTGCACTCGTACAGGCTGCACTGAGACTGACAAGATTGAAGCTACAGGTGCTGCTCTCGGACATGACTGGGAGGACTATTTTACCACAGACATTGCGGCAACATGCACAGAAGCAGGTAGTGAGTCGCGCCACTGCGCACGTTGCTCTGCAACAACAGACGTTGCACCTATAGTTGCTCACGGTCATTCATTCACCGACTACATCTCAAACGGCGACGCAACCACAGAGGCCGACGGCACCAAGACAGCTGTGTGTGACCATGGCTGCGGCGAGACACACACCGTCATCGACGAGGGCAGCCGAATAGGATTGCAAATTAAGGATTTCCAAATAGGAAAAGATATTACGCTATATTTAGAATCAGGCGTATGGGTCTGCTATGATCCAATCACCATCGAAGACGGTGTCGCCTTCAACTCGCCTGTCGATTTTGTGGCCGACAAGGTGGTTTACAGCCGTTTGGCTACCAAAGACACGATGAGCATCATCTTGCCTTTCGATGTGCCTGCCGACCGTTTGAACGGTGTTGCCTACAAGTTCACTTCGTTCGACGGCAAGAACCTCTTCTTCGAATCTACCGATGGCATCCAAGCGAACACGCCTTGCATGCTCTCGGGCATAAAGACATTGGGCGAACCAATCATCTCGGCTGAATTGGAGAACGTCACCATCAAGGCTTCCAACCCAATCGATGTGGAGGACGCCACAGGCGAGTCGGCCCACTTCGGCGTTTACGAGAAGAGCCTCTTCGAGTGCGGCGGACACGACTACTACGGCTTCAAGAACAACCAGTTCGTGAAGGCGGGCATCGACATCGAGGTCTCACCGTTCCGTGCTGCCGTAAGGTTGAAGAAGAGCGCCCTCAGGTCGTTGTCCTACAACCCAGCCACCCTTGGCATCGTCTTTGACGGCAACGAGGTGACCCATGCCGCCGACATCGAGCAGACAATGACAGGCAAGGTCAACGTCCACGATGTGACAGGCCGCATCCTACGCCACAACGTGGAGGCAGCCAACTGCACCGACGGCTTAGAGCCAGGCGTTTACGTCGTGAATGGAAAGAAAGTAGTAGTAACCGTTAAAGAGTAAGCAAGATGAAGAAAGAATATATAATTCCCGAAGTAGAGATCATCGAATTGGAATTGGAAGGCGTAATCGCCACCAGCGGCGGCGATTTCCCCGTCATTGACCATTTGACGGATTTGGATTGATGAAATCGGGGCGGGCCATGTGTCCGCCCCATTTTTTTTGTTTCAAACGATGATTTTTCGCACCAATCGTCGGACTCGATGTTGGGGCAAATCACCAGGGCGGGCACAAGGCACCGCCCCTACGCCGGGGCCGACGGGCAAATCGTCGGACCGATGTTGGGGCAATCCCTTGTGGTTGCCCATTTTTTTGTGGTTGATGTTTCCACCGTGGGGTGGGAATTTTCACCGGAGGAGCGCAAATCATCAGGTGTGTAAAAAAGCGTTGGGGAATATTGCCGTAAACATTAAAATCGCTATATTTGCATTGTTGTCTTACGGAAAGTGTGGTAATAATACACAAAACGGAACTTATTGATGTTTTTGTATGGAGATTAAAAGAGATATTATAGAGATATTAAAAGCATGGAAAGAGAATGAAAGGCATAAGCCGATTCTCTTGAAGGGTGCTCGTCAAATAGGCAAAACATGGGCAATGGAGACGTTCGGACGCGAATGTTTTGAATATTGTGTGAAGTTTGATTTTGACAGACAGCCTGAACTCAAGACGGTATTTCAAGCGACAAAATCACCACGGCAACTTATCAAAGAGTTGACTCTCTATTGTGACGACCCTATAGAGCCAGGGAAGACATTGATGATATTTGACGAGATACAGGAGTGCGAAGAGGCTTTGAACAGTTTGAAGTATTTTTGTGAGGATGCTCCTCAATACCACATTATCGCCGCAGGGTCTCTCTTGGGTGTGGCTGTAAAGAAAAGAAAGATGACAGTGCCTGTGGGCAAAGTCAATATCATAAGGATGTATCCTATATCTTTCAAGGAATTCCTTCGTGCCAGCGACCCTAAAACATACGACTACATCTCATCGCTCACAACTATAGAGCATCTGCCATCGATAATTCTCAATAATCTGAAGACTGAATATCGTCGTTACCAGATATGCGGTGGAATGCCTGAAGCAGTAGTGTCTATGCTCGAAGACAGAGGTGTGCGAGCGGTTGATGATGTCTTGCAAAACATACTTGATCTATATGAGTTGGATTTCTCTAAATATGCCGAACCACGTGAAATACCGCGCATCCACTCCTTGTGGCATTCTCTGCCAGCTCAACTATCTAAGGAGAACAGGAAGTTTATATACAAGGTTATCAAGTCGGGTGCCCGCTCCAAGGATTACGAAGATGCACTCATGTGGCTTGAGGACGCAGGCATGATACATATTGTCTATAACATCAGCAAACCCGGATTGCCTCTTTCTGCCTACGAAGAGAAGGATTTCTTTAAGGTCTATGCGTGCGACTGCGGTCTGCTCAGAAGACTTGCACGTCTGTCGCCTACGGTCATCATGGACCCTACGGCCAATTACACCGAGTTTAAGGGAGCCATGGCTGAGAATGCTACACTGCAGGCATTAATGCCTGTTCTGGACAATCAGACACCATGCTATTGGACATCGGAGGGCAAGGCAGAGGTGGAGTTTGTAATGCAGAAAGACGAATTGGTGATACCTGTCGAAGTCAAAGCCGAGGATAACATCAACGGTCGAAGCATCACCGTCTATAACGAAAAATACAAACCACAGTTGCGCATACGTTATTCTATGCTCAATTTGCAATACAATTGTGGTATGCTGTCGTGCCCATTGCCTTTGGCTGGGTGGCTTGGTGAGATGATGAAACTAATATGATGTTTCCCGTTCCCATTTTTTTGGGGGGTTACAAACAATGATTTTCGCACCAACCGCCGTGAACGGCAAAACATCGTTTTTCACGGCCATTACATCCGATGATACACCCGCCAACCGTCGGAACCGGTGTTGGGGCAAATCACCAGGGCGGGCACAAGGCACCGCCCCTACGCCGGGGCCGACGGGCAAATCGTTGGAACCGATGTCGGGGCAATCCCTTGTGGTTGCCCATTTTTTTGGGGGCACCGTGGGGTGCCGTTCCCACCGTAGGCGGGAATTTCACCAGAGCAGTGAAAAATAATGCGGACATTAAATTTCTGAAAAGTACGGATTTTTGTTTGGTTATTAAATTGATAATCAATGTTTAAGTGTGTTTTTTAGAGGGATTTTTAGGCTTCTCAAATTAGTTTTGAATTATATTTAAACAGTCTCTAAATATATAAATATTTGTAAGTAATATTGTTAATAGTAATTACTCAATCATTTTGGTAATTCAGAACGCAAAAAGTGAACGATGTGGATTTAATTCGTAAGGAGATAGATAATATGCTTTATGAGCATACAGCAATTCTGCACTTCTAAATTAGAAGTGCAACCTCTATTTTACTTTATAAAATTTTTTTTATTTATTTTCGAATCATAACCAATTGATTTTCAATAGCACACATCAAACAAAAATAAAAAACATTGATTTTTTGGTGGTTTAATAAAATAAATGTAATTTTGTGCCGTTATAAAAAAGGAAGGAGACGATGAACATCCCCTTCGCTGAGACAAACTATTGTTACAAGTTTCAAAACGTTCTTTTGTGATCATCTCGCGGAAAAAAAATCAATTCTCGCAAAATCCAAAAGCAAAATGATAGACTTTGGCACGGTATTTGTTTCATAGTAAACAGAAAGTATTTTTTTCAGCATACTAAATAGTTTCAGTTCGTTTTATGTGATTAATATTTTACAGCGGTCATCCTTGTGGGAACAACGATGACCGTTACTTTTTTTATCAGTTCGTTACCCTAAATTATAATTACCCGAAGACATTTCCAAATTTTCAGTATAATTTATTTCTTTTAACGAATCAATCTTGATTTTGATTAAGTAGACAAGAGATATTCTGGGAGTCTTTCCGACTTTTTTCCATAAGCAAATCCAGCAAATAGGAGTCGCACCAACCACGGCAGGCCATTCTCCCCCCCAAAAAAAAAACGGATTCAAGCTGACCTGACTCTTAATTCTTAACTCCCCTAAAGTCCGAAGGGGCAACACCCTTCATCTGCTTGAACACCCTTGTAAATTGGGCTTGAGAGGAGAATCCAAGACGGAACGCAATCTCCTGGATGCTATAAGTCGTTGTTGTCAAAAGTTTAGAAGCATTATCAATCAAAGCCTCCATAACCAACTGTTTAGAGGGCTTTCCACAAATAGACATAGTGACTTGCGAAAGGTAACGAATCGATATATTCAACCTATCGGCATAGAATTGCACATCATGTTGTTTGTCGTAATGGTTGGTCAGCAATTGCATGAAAGCATTATAAATTTCTTGCTGACGAGGAGTAAAATGTTTAGTCGGAAGTTTGGAACTATTCGTCGGAGTGTGCCCTATCAATGACGATTGGTGGCCTAACGGAGAACTCACCGAATAGACAGTAAGAGTTTGAAGATAACGATAAGATTGTTTCACTGCCTCAGGCAACGGGTTCTTTTGCGCCAAATAATTGGCGATACAAGCCGATAGAGTTCCCGCCAAACCGTGCGTATTACAATTGGTGAAATCAGGCAAAACAAAGTATTGGTAGAAATAGCCTTGCGGCTGAGAATCATCCGAAGCAAAAAAGAGATCACTATACACTCCATCCTTATTCAATGCTCCTTGAACGACAAGCGCCTTCAAACCACCTCTCTCAAGAAGAAGCTGCGCCGACGATAGCAAATCTTCGCAATTAGCAATCTTCCCATTCAAAAGCAATTCCACCTCGGAGAGTTTCATAATGACAATTTCACAATAAGGCATCACCTTTCGACGCACACTATCAACCACATCTCGACTGGCAATAGACTCTCCTCGAGAAGAGACGAATGCCGTATCGAGCACTACGTTTCGAAGTTTGCGCACATGCTTACTCACCACCTCCACCGACTCAACATCGCAAAGCATGCCGACCTTAACCGCACATGGTGGCATATCCCGCGTAATGCTTTCAAGTTGAGAATCAATCACCTCCGAAGGCATAGGGTGTGTGGACAAGATGCCGCGCGTATCTTGAACGGTCACCGCCGTCACAACCGACAACGCATAACCACCCAGGACAGCACACGTCTTGATGTCTGCCTGAATGCCAGATCCTCCAGTTCCATCGGAACCTGTCACGGATAGTATAGGGATGAGGTCCTTCATTCCGTTACTCTTCAACTTATTTTCCACAAATACGCTACAATTTTACATTTACCTTTCCAAAACGACAAAAAAGTGTTCGTCTTCCGTCAAAAACTACTTACAAAATGAGAAATCTGCAGTTGCTTCAGCACAAAGGTAAGCAGAAAAGCATAGAATTCTGAAAAAAAAGACGCACAGCGAATGCCATGCGCCATTAAATAACTCAAAGACCAGTTAGATTTGTACTAACGGTTTGCCCGTCTTCTTCGATATTCAGCCTTCATTTTGGCCGAACCTGAGCCGTGCGCCCCCTTAACGTATGAGGTTTTTTTAGCCTTGGATTTCACTTTCCCCGGCTGTTCCGAATTAGGTCCTGACGATTTTTTAAAGACAGAACCCTCCATTAATATCTTTTCTAATCCATCCATAATCTCAAATTTAGGCGAATCTCAAATTCGTTACAAAAATACGAAGATATTGAGAATTTAGCAAAATGCCATCTCATAAGAAAACTTAACGAACAAGCCTTTAACACTTGGGCTCATAGCCCAACTCCTTTGCCTTAGCCACCATGAAATCGTAGGCAGGCTGATATTCGTTAGGTATGACTCCATCAAGAATCGCATCTTTGATCGCCATCTTGATAGTGCCGACCGCCTGACAAGGAGGCAAGTCAAATATACGCATGATCTCATCGCCTTGAATAGGAGGCTGGAAGTTGCGGATTCGGTCTTTCTCGTCTATGTCATGCATTTTCTGCATAACCAACTTGAAGTTCTCCTTGTATTTAATCTGCTTCTCTCTATTTTTAGAAGTGACATCCGAATCGCAAAGCATCATCAAAGCCTCCAAATCATCCCCAGCATCAAAAAGCAGACGGCGGACAGCCGAATCAGTCACACCATCGTCCACCAACGAAATCGGACGCATGTGAAGATCGACCATCTTCTGCACGAACTTCATCTTTTCATTCATCGGGAACTTCATACGCTTGAAGATGCCAGGTATCATTTTGCTACCTATATAATTATGGTTGTGGAAGGTCCATCCTATTTTATCCACCCACTTTTTCGTAGAAGGTTTGCCTATATCGTGGAAAACAGCCGACCAACGGAGCCAAAGGTCGTCCGATTTTTCGGCCAACGAGTTGAGCACCTGCAACGTGTGCAAGAAATTATCCTTATGCCCCCTACCCTCTTTCTCTTCAACGCCTTTCAATTTATGCATTTCAGGAAAGATGATTTCCAAAAGGCCTGAACGCTCCAACAAATCAAAACCAATGCCCGGTTTCGGAGAGGCTACAATTTTATTCAGTTCGTCCACAATTCGTTCCTTGGAGATGATGCGGATACGCTCCTTATTTCGTTCAATCGCAAAGAAAGTACGCTCTTCGATAAAAAAGCCCAACTGAGTGGCAAAACGAATGCAACGCATCATTCGCAAAGGATCATCGCTAAATGTTATATCAGGGTCAAGAGGCGTGCGGATAATCTTGGTCTCCATATCACGCATTCCGTTAAACGGATCGACCAACTCGCCAAAGCGATCCTTATTCAAACAAATAGCCAAAGCATTGATGGTAAAATCTCGACGATTCTGATCATCTTCCAAGGTGCCATCCTCCACAATCGGATTTCTGGATTCACGATGGTATGACTCCTTACGAGCCCCGACAAACTCCACCTCTACAGAGCCTCGTTTTATCTGAGCCGTGCCAAAATTCTTAAAAACAGAGAGATGCGTTCCCTTTCCCATCTTATCGGCCACAGCCTGCGCCATTTCAATACCGCTTCCGACCACCACCACGTCTATATCCTTAGAAGGACGATTGAGTATTAGGTCGCGCACATAACCACCGATTACATAACATTCCAACCCCAATCCGTCGGCCACCTCAGACAACGTAGTGAAAATCTTATCCTTCAAACAATATTTTTCCATCAATGCAATAATTTGGGTGCAAAGGTAGTCATAAATATTCACTATTCGATGATAGATCCACAAAGGCCATAAACTTTTTGGGTCAACAGAATATTTTATTTAAATTTGCCATGAAAACAATTTTGGCTATAGACGAAATCAAAATAGCCAATGAATAAAAAAAGATAGCTGTTATGTTAGGTGTAAAAAATGGAGAAGAAACCATAAAAGGTGAATTCGCAAAAGAAATTTTGAGACTGCTAAAGTCCTCGACAAAAGAAAGGGGAAGCGGTAAAAAAAGAAGTAGTAAACAATCTGTCAAAAAGATTTTTAACTACGATGGAATTTGGGAATGACGACAATTTTAAATTTGAAAGATTAGATGGGAATTCTAATCTTTCAATTTTTTTTTGTGGATTGCAGGAAATGGACCATTTCATTCACAACGGATACATTACACATATAAAAAACAACCCGAACTCATCTTTTTGCATTAAAAAAGAGAATGAGATTGTGGCCATTTTTTCCGTCGAACTAAGAAACCTTATTTTAGAAATCGACGACGTAGATAAATTCAATTCTCTTTGCGATGAAAAAGACAAATTAGTATGCACTCTAGAAGGAGCCCAAGTGCCGTCTATGGAAATAGACTATTTGGCTGTCAGTAAAGATTGGAGAGGGAAAGGCATAGGTAGTATTGTGATAAACACTATAGAAAATTATGTAAAAAGCAAATACAGCCACGTCAAATTTCTATCCGTAAATGCCTACCATACAATTGGATACTCTGCAACTGGATTTTACTATAAAAACAATTTCGTCAAAGGACAAATGGAAGACTCTCTCTCAACCACATTAAAAATGTACAAACATTTGCTAGAATTTGAAGAATAAACATAATTTAAGTTTCAACAACATTGTTATTTAGTAAATTCGCCATCAACAATCACAACCACAACAAATAAACATTTTGTATGAGTATAAAACATGACATTCAAGAGTTGACGGACAATCATGTCATCGACCAAGAGACGGCCGATAGGATTGCCCAGTACTATCAATCCAGGAAGAAAACGATTAATCTGTCAACAATCATCTGCATTGTAGCCGCCATATTTGTAGGGTCTGGCGTAATCTCCATCATAGCATTCAATTGGGACGATCTTCCTAATTTCCTACGGTTGCTGATTGCATTAGTACCTCTGTCGGCATCTTCTTATGGTTGCTATTACGCATTAAAAAACAAAATGGATCAAAAGCCATGGATGGAGTCAATGGGTATCTTGCAATGGCTTGGTTATGCGGCCAGTTTCGCCATTATCAACCAGATTTACCAAATACAATTGGATTTCGATGGCTTTGCCTGCATTATGCTATTGCTCACGCTGCCATTCCTATTCATCATGCGCTCAGCTGCATTGTCAACTATAACCATCGTCCTCGCAAGCCTCTACTTTTGGGATTCTCCCAACCACTTCGGAACGATGCACTGCTGGACAACGAGCATTGTCATAGTAGCAGACATTCTATTCCTCTACTATTATTACGGCAAACAAAACGAAGACTTTCTGTTGAGGCTTAGAATCACCATAGCCCCTTTCATCGTCATTCTATTGGCATTTAAAATCAGGGCGATTTTAGACATTCGTCTCAACGACGAAGAGACTATTTGCTTGACGCTTCTATACTCCTCCATCTTCTATTCGATATACACATGGATATACGAAAACAAAAAAACGAACAGCAAAGGTCGACTCTTTAAAGTGGGCTTTTATCTATTATTTTTTCCTTGTATGCTAATCTTGTCAAGTCTAAAGAACCATTTCCATACTGAAGAAATACGCATACTTCGGATTGCGACGATCACCCTTCCTATCATCCTATCGGCAGCCATAAAGATGAAACTTCACAAGAGGATTCAATGGCAGGAATGGATTGCCCTTCCAGCCACTCTCTGCTTATTGCTTATAGGTGACTCGCCTATCATTTTCAGTCTCATCACACTTGCCATCATCGCCTACTGCATCTACGAAAGTTGCCAAGACTTTGACTTGTTCAAGATGAACTGCGGCATCATCTCTCTATTTGCTTGGGCTTTCATCGTTTTGGCAAATTACGACTTGAAATTTTATGTTTTCGGGCTCATCCTCATCCTTATGGGTGTTGCTCTATTCTTAATGAACAAATTTATAATCGAAAAAAAGAGAAGTCATGAACTTACAGAAAATAAATAAACGATGGCTACTATTCGCCATTGCCGTTTTTGCCCAATTTGCTACTATTTTCTATTGGGCGATTCGTTCGGAAGAGACTATTGCCAAAGGGACCCCACTGAAATTCAGATTACGAGGCTTTGATCCTCACGACCCTTTCAGAGGCGAATATCTCAGAATCCAGTTTCAAGACAATTCCATGAAAGTCTCCAAGGAAGAGTATGAGTTTATGAAAGCTTACGAATATCTTGTGTTCGACGTTGATTACAACGGCTATGCAACACCAGCATATTTATCAGAGATTCCAGCGGAACTCTCTTTGAAAGTGAAGACCAACGCCTATAATTTCACATCCAAAGATTCTATAGACTCCACTCGAATTTGGATTGATTATCCATTTGACAGAATTTGGATGAATCAAGAGGAGGCTCCTATTGCGGAAAAACTTATCAACAAAGCCCTCCAAGATGAGGGTGATATATATGCAATTGTATCCGTAAAAGATGGAAATGGCATTCTAACAGATGTTGAAATAAATGGATTTAGTATAAAGGAGTTGGTCAAACAAAACATTGAATATGGTGAGGAGCAGATTGAGATTGTACCCGATTCAACCGAACCCACATTAGAAGATTCCATTGCCAATGTTGTAATAGAGGAACTGACCGGGGATTCTACGAAGTGACATTTCTCAACGCAAACGACAAAGCATAAAAAAAGTGCACCGATTGGTGCACTTTTATGTTATATAAGGATCTTTTCACTTAGCGTAAACGCTCTCAATCTCTACCACATAAATGGTATGCAAACCACCACCTGGTTTGTCGTTATACCAACGCTCAAGCACAGACTTGTCGATGAAAGCAGAGTCGGTCATTTCCGTTTTGAAGAGTTTGCGGCAATCCAACACCATACGAGCCTCGTTGAATGTTGTCGTGCCAGATTCCATAGCCAAAGGAGTCAAGCCAGCCTCTTTCACTTTGTCACAATCTCTACCCGACTTCGTTCCGCAAATTTGCAAAGCCTTGCGATAGTCCTCGGTGAAGAAAGAGAGAGTCAAACGCTCGTTCTCCTCGATGAAGCCATGCGTATAACGCTCAGGGCGAACAAAGATGAACGCCACAGGCTTGTTCCATAGCCAACCGAAGCCACCCCAAGAGGCCGTCATCGTATTATACTTAGAAGTGTTGCCTGCAGTGATAAGCATCCACTCCTGACCAATCAACTTAAACGCATCTTCCTTTCCAAGGATTGAAATGTCTTGTTTTACCATACTATCTGTTGTTTTTACTTTGTTACTAACATCTTCGCCATTCGAACAGCCAGCCAACAATCCACAAAAAAGAAGTGCAGCAAAGCTTTTCTTACATACGTTGAATATACCTTCCATGAGTTCCGCTATTTTTCCACAAAAGAACAAATTTTCCGTCACACTACCAAACAAAAAAAACCAGCGACTTTCACAAGTCGCTGATTCCAAAGAGAGTAAAAATACTATCTGCACTTTTGCAGAAAACTTATAATAGTCAGAAATTAACGAATAAACAATAATTCTCTGTACTTAGGAAGGATCCACATTTGGTCATCAACGATCAACTCCAACTTGTCAATGTGATAACGGATGGTCTCCAACATAGGAGCAACATTGTCATGATAAGCGATTGCTTTCTCGCGCTCGCTTTCGATCTTGTTGGCCTTCTTACGCTCATCGATCATCTTCTCTACGTTAGCAGTGATAAATGCAGCGTGTTCAGAGATTTGTTCAATCAATTCAAGATTGTTTGCACTCAACTTAGCAACCTTGTCAGCAGGGAAGATTTCCTTCAACTTGCAGACATTGTCGATCAATGAGCTTTGATAACGAGTAGCTGTTGGGATGATGTGGTTCATTGCCAAATCACCGAAGATACGAGCCTCGATTTGGATCTTCTTAGTGTAAGTCTCCCATTTGATCTCGTTTCTTGCCTCCAACTCTTTAGCCGTCATGACGTTCATCTTCTCGAACATCTCGACAGATGGCTTATCCAAATAACGGTCAAAGATAATAGGACAACTCTTCTCGATGTCCAATCCACGCTTGCCAGCCTCAACAACCCATTCGTCTGAGTAACCGTTTCCATCGAAGCGGATTGGCTTACAAGTCTTAATATCTTCACGAAGAACTTCTAGGATAGCTGTGAACTTAGGCTCACCCTTAGAGATCTTCTCATCAACACGAACCTTAAAGTCTGCCAAAGCCTCAGCAACTGCCGTATTCAATGCGATCATGGCAGAAGCACAGTTTGCCTCAGAACCAACAGCACGGAACTCAAAACGGTTACCTGTGAAGGCGAATGGAGAAGTACGGTTACGGTCTGTATTATCAATCATCAACTCTGGGATTGAAGGGATATCCAATTTCAAACCTTTCTTACCAGACATTGTAATCAACTCGTCAGTCTTAGAGTTCTCAATCTGATCCAAAGTATCAGTCAACTGCTTGCCAAGGAAAGAAGAGATGATTGCAGGAGGTGCCTCATTTGCACCCAAACGGTGAGCGTTAGTTGCACTCATGATAGAAGCCTTCAACAATCCATTGTGCTTGTAAACACCCATCAAAGTCTCAACTACGAAAGTGATGAAACGAAGTGTGCTTTCAGCATCCTTACCAGGAGCGTGAAGAACAATACCTGTATCAGTTGACAAAGACCAGTTGTTGTGTTTACCAGAACCGTTGATGCCAGCGAATGGCTTCTCATGCAAGAGGACACGGAAACTGTGCTTACGAGCAACCTTACGCATCAATGACATGATCAACATGTTGTGGTCAACAGCCAAGTTACACTCCTCGAAGATAGGAGCCAACTCAAACTGGTTAGGAGCCACCTCGTTGTGACGAGTCTTGCATGGGACACCCAATTCCAAAGCTTGGATTTCAAGATCTTTCATGAAAGCAGCAACACGAGAAGGAATTGCACCGAAGTAGTGGTCTTCCATCTGTTGGTTCTTTGCAGAATCGTGTCCCATCAATGTACGGCCAGTCATCAACAAATCTGGGCGAGCAGAATAAAGACCCTCATCAACCAAGAAGTACTCTTGCTCCCAACCCAAGTTAGCCTGTACCTTAGAAACCTCAGGATTGAAATACTTAACTACATCTGTAGCAGCCTTGTTAACTGCACGCAAAGCCTTCTTCAAAGGTGCCTTGTAGTCAAGAGCCTCACCTGTATATGAAATAAATACAGTAGGGATCATCAATGTGTCACCAATCACGAAAACTGGAGAAGCAGGGTCCCATGCTGAATAACCACGAGCCTCGAAAGTAGAACGAATACCACCGTTAGGGAATGACGAAGCATCTGGCTCTTGTTGAACAAGAAGCTTGCCTTCAAACTCCTCAACCATACCGCCTTTCCAATCGTGCTCTACGAAACCGTCATGCTTTTCAGCGGTTCCCTCTGTCAAAGGCTGGAACCAGTGAGTATAGTGTGTTACACCCAACTCCATAGCCCATTTCTTCATTCCTGCTGCAACCTCGTCAGCAATTGCTCTGTCAAGTGGTGCACCATTGTCGATTACATCACACATCTTAGCATACACCTTTGCAGGAAGGTATTTGAACATCTTCTGCTTGTTGAAGACGTATTTTGCAAAATAATCTGAAGGGCGCTCTTCTGGAGTTACAACCTCCAAGGCTTTCTTAGCAAACGCCTCGCCTACCACTTTAAATCTTAAGTTTGACATACACTCTCTTTTTTATTTATAATAAATATTTAATTCTATTTTGAAGAAAGCGGCGGGGAACTTAACCCCACCCCTTTCTATAATCTCATTAGTTGTAAGCAGCCTCTCCGTGCTCGTAAACGTCCAAGCCCTCTTCCTCAATTCTCTTATCGACTCTCAAGCCGTGGATCTTCTTGATTGCCATGAAGATTATCAAACCACAAACGAATGACCATCCTGCTATGCAAACCTCACCAATCAACTGAGTAAGAACGCTGTAGCCACACTCTGAATATGCAAATACTCCTGTCAAAACTGTACCAGTGAAACCAGCCATACCATGAACAGAAACTGCACCAACAGGATCATCGATATGAAGTTTTGTATCCAAGAAGTTTACTGCGTAGCACATTACTATAGATGCAACCAAACCGATAACAGCCGCTGCCCAGATTGGAACACAATCACAACCTGCTGTGATACCAACCAAACCAGCCAAGATACCGTTGCATACCATTGACAATGATGGTTTTCCGTAAGCGATCCAAGTATAAACCAAAGCTGTAAGAGCTCCTACTGCCGCTGCAATGTTAGTTGTAACGAAGATATGTGACATTGCAGACATGTTCTCCAAGATTCCACCACCATATTGGCTAGCATCCACACCGCCAGTTGCAGCAACTGTAGAACCTGGGTTGAAACCGAACCAGCCGAACCACAAGATCCATACACCCAAAGCAGCCAATGTCAAGCTGTGACCAGGAATAGCGTTTGAACGAATCTTGCCATCCTTCATCTTTGTGTACTTGCCCACACGTGGACCCAATACGATAGCACCAGCCAAAGCAAGGAAACCGCCACAAGAGTGAACCACTGCAGAACCTGCGAAGTCATGGAAGCCCATTTCGCTCAACCAGCCACCACCCCAAGACCAGTGACCTTGGATAGGATAAACAAAGGCAGAGATGATAATTGAGTAAACCAAATACATGGAGAACTTAGTACGTTCAGCCATAGCACCAGAAACGATTGTTGCAGCTGTTGCACAGAATACAGTTTGGAAGATGAAGTAACACTCTTTTGGAAGGTTTCCACAAGGGTTTTCTACATCAGAAATTCCAAATCCGTTCCATCCCAAGAAATCACCAGCGCCAAACATGATTGAGAATCCGAGGAACCAGAACAAAACTGATCCAGCAGAGAAGTCCATGAAGTTCTTCATCAAGATGTTGGCCGTATTTTTAGTTCGGGTCAAACCAGCCTCAACCAAAGCAAAACCTGGTTGCATAAAGAAAACTAGCATTGCTGCGATCAAGACCCACACAGTGTCCAATGGGATGATTGGAGAGGCAGCCTCTTCGGCCACTGTCTCCGCTACTGGAGCTACTGCTTCTGCAGTCGCTGTAGCTGCTACACTATCTGTTTGTGCCATCAAAGAAGCAGGCAACATCAAAAGTGCAAGCGTCAAAAATTTGTAAATATATGATTTCATAAAATTCGAATTAAGAGTAACATTAAAAGAGTATTATTTCTCTTGATCTGCGTTGTAGAGGGCAATATCACCTCTTTCTCCCGTACGGATTCTGACAGCATCCTCAATTGGAATTATGAAGATACGACCATCACCGATTTCGCCTGTCTGAGCAGCACGCTGGATAGCAGCTACCGTCTTTTCCACATTAATATCACGAACTATGATGGAAATCAACGTACGCTCAATGATGGAAGTATCATAGACCACACCACGGTAAATACGTCCCTGTGTTGCTTTACCAACACCTCTTACATCATAGTATGAAAACCATTCGATATCGGCTGAGGTAAGAGCCTCCTTCACGTCCTCGAACTTCGTCTTACGAATAATTGCTTCGATCTTTTTCATGACGTTATCTATTTATAGGGTTGATATTCTTTGTATTATAGGCTAACTCCGACAACGAAGAAACCATAGTTTGTTGAAGGGTTCCAGATGATGTTTGAAGAAACTCCGAAAGAGTAACCATTCGAACAATTGATCGTCTTTGTAGCACCGATACCCACATTAGTGAAAGAGAAATCCTTATCTGCATCTGCATAGAAAGAAGTCTTCCAAGGAACGATACCTGCATCTGCCGTCCAGCTCAAACCAACCCAATCAAAAGGACAAGAGATGTTGAAATATGAGGAGTAAGCTCTCTCTCCATCTTCATTTACACCATCAGCGCCACCGAAGTTCGTGTACCAGTTGAGTGCCAAGAAACCGAAGTCATAACCTACTTGACCTTCCCAAACGTGAGCCGTTTCGTGAGCTTGATATTGGAAGTAGCGGTTGGTAGGCAAACTTGGATAAGAGAACCAATAATCCGTCACGCCGAAACTCAAACCTCCAATTGCATAGCTCAAAGTCAAATCAAACTCCTTATTGTCATCTTTATCAAAACTATAAGATCCCCATGCTGTCAAAGACAAACCATTATATTCAACTCCGAGTGTAGGCTGCAAGCTCACGCCTGCCATATCCTGTCCACGCCAAACATAGTGGCTCACCAAATCCGCAGCAACTGTTCCATTCCACTTAACAGAAGTTTCAGTCTGCTCCTCTGTTGCGTTTCCGTTTACTAATAAAGTCATCAACATTGCTACCATTAATGACGTCCGTTTTAACATTGCTTTCATAATCTGTTGAATTTTATAATTAAACACTCGGTAAGATGTTGTGCACGGGCACCTTGCCTTAATTGTTTCAGAGTTTTCTCAATCGAACCATTGCCTCCTCACAATTCTTGCGCTCGCCGAAGGCTGTCAATCGGATGTAACCCTCACCGCTTGGACCGAATCCAACGCCTGGTGTTCCAACCACATTTGCCTCGTTGAGCAATTTTTCAAAGAATCCCCAAGAAGAGAGTCCCTCCGGAGTTTTAACCCACAAGTATGGAGCATTCTCGCCACCAAACACTTGATAACCCATTGAGGTCAAGCCCTCTCTCATGATCTTGGCATTGGTCATATAATAATTTATCGTTTCTCTCACTTGAGCCTTACCCTCGGCGGAGAAGATTGCCTCTGCTCCTCGTTGAGTAATGTATGAAGTTCCGTTGAACTTGGTGCATTGACGTCTGTTCCACAAAGCATTGAGAGCGACACGCTCACCATTTGATCTCTTGGCAGTCAACTCTTTCGGAACTACGGTGTAACCACATCTAACACCTGTAAAACCTGCGGTCTTGGAAAAACTTCTGAACTCGATCGCCACCTGCTTAGCACCCTCTATCTCATAAATTGAATGAGGAATGTCAGGGTTTTGAATATATGCCTCATAAGCTGCATCATACATGATGATCGAGTCGTTCTTCAAAGCATACTGCACCCACTTTTCCAACTCGCCCTTTGAAATCACCGTTCCTGTTGGATTGTTTGGATAGCAGAGGTAAACGATATCCATCTTGTGACTTGGAATTTGTGGAATAAATCCATTCTCCATTACACTTGGCATATAAGTGATGTTGCTCCATTTGCCATCTTTGGCATCTCCTGCCCTACCGCTCATCACATTTGAATCGATATATACAGGATAGATAGGATCAGTAACGCCTATGCTATTGTTCAATCCCAAGATATCGCCGATGTTACCAACATCGCTCTTACTACCATCACTGATGAAAACCTCGCACTCTTCTAATTGGACGCCGCGTGGCTCATAATCATTTTTAATTATGGCATTGATTAGGAAGTCATAACCATGTTCTGGACCATAACCACGGAATGTTTCACCGCAAGCCATCTCATCAACCGCTTTATGCATTGCCTCAATAGCAGCTTTCGGAAGAGGTTTGGTTACATCACCAATACCCAATCTAATTATTTGTGCTTCAGGATGAGCCACCTTATAAGCACTCACTTTCTTTGCTATATCTGAGAACAAATAGTTGTTCGATAGTTTCAAAAAACATTCATTAACTAATGCCATAACTTTCTATTTTTCGTATTATTACTCTTCTATTTTACCTTCAAAGACAATAACAGCCTCTCCTGTCATATAGATCTTGCCGTCCGCCTCATTCCAAAGGATGGTCAAATCTCCGCCATCCATCCTGACCACCGACTCACGAGCTGCTTTTTCATTCAAGACTGCTGCCACCAATGTAGCACAAGCACCTGTTCCACAAGCCATCGTGATACCTGACCCTCTTTCCCAAACTCTCATTCTAAGAACACCATCTTTTTGAACTTCAACGAATTCAACGTTGACACGCTCTGGAAATATAGAATGATGTTCCAACATCGGACCTACGGTAGGAATATCAATTGCTTTTATATCATCCACAAAAATCACGAAATGAGGATTTCCCATCGAAACGAATGTGCCTCTGTAAGTTTGACCACCAACTGTGACTTCACCATCCTTCATGCTTCCGTCTGCCGTTGCCATCTGATCTTTGTTTGCCAAAACGGGAAGACCCATATCGACCGTCACCGTGTCAACCTTTCCATCTTTGACATTCAAGTTCAAAACCTTGATGCCAGAGAGCGTCTCCAATTTGATTGACTTGCTCTTTGTCAAACCATGCTCGTAAACATACTTTCCGATGCAACGAGAAGCATTTCCACACATCTTAGCTTCCGACCCGTCTGCGTTGAAAATACGCATACTGAAATCCGCCACTTTAGAATCTCCTATTAAAACCAAACCATCCGAACCGATTCCCGTATGATAGCGACTCCACTTAATAGCGAGTGCTTCCGGATCAGCAATAGGGCAAGCCAAAGTGTTTACATATATGTAATCGTTACCCGCACCATGCATTTTTGTAAAATCAACAAATCGTGTCATTTTGTTTTGTTTTAATAAGATTTACTATCTTTTTGTTTTGATTACATTGCAAAAGTATATCATATTCACAAACCAAAAATAAAATAGACTGCATTTGAGTGTAGATATTTTTTTATTGTTTCAATCCGTAAGTTTTTAATCAAATAAACTTACAACTCATCATATTTTAATAATCATTTGTTTGAATTTTACATCGCAAATTCCGTTAGCATTTTCAAAGAAAAATACATTTAGAAAGCGAAAAACACGATTAAGCAAACAAAAATCAAGATTTTTGCTCTTTTAGCGAACGAAATCACACAAAAAGGGAGATAGAAAAGTGTATAACAAAGGGGAAACAAGATGTTTTTCGAGGAATGGGCCAAAGGATGTTCCAAATTAGGAGGATAAAACAATAAAAATCATAAGCTCAAAAGAACTTATGATATCAATCTTAATAAATTCGTTGCATACAAACTAACAACCGGTTGTATGTATTCTTGACAATTTGACACAAACAAACACTTTTAATCAACCATTGTACTTTTTGAAATTTTCAGCTTGTTCCAAGACCTCCTTGTAAACTTCGTCATTCGTCACAGGTGGATAACCATGTTCCGCATTGTGGATGGTTGTCTCCTCCTTCACGGCGCTTTTGAATTCAAGCACCACCAATGGCAGTCCGTTCACAAAGACGATTCCGTCGGGAATGCGTCTTTCGGTCCCCTGAATCTCCAACTGATTGACGATTCGGAAAATATTGTTTTCAGGATGTTCGAAATCAATGGGTTGGATGAATAATGACGGTAGAGACGGTGTGCACACCGTCTCCAAAGCAACGTCACGTTTTATGGAAAATCCTTCGGTTATCAGGCGGAAGGTGTTCACATTGTTGTCATACACCGAATTGCCTGAATTGGCGGAGAGGTGTGCAATTGCCTGCTCCACCTCCAGAGAGGTGATGTCGGCATAGCGTTTTTTCAGGAACATACGGATGTCGTCACGCAACAGCACGTCGGAGGCCTCCCGATGGAGTTCCTCGCCATTGGTGTAGATGTAGCCCTCCTGCTGGAAGAGCTCCATGATCGCCAGTTCTAAGGTATGTTCGTTGAAGATGGACATTCGTTATGTATTGATAGACAAAGATAAAGATTTTTTTTAAAATGGAATGTTTCCGTAGAGACGTGGTGCGCCGCGTCTCTACAATTTATTAAATTCGTCCAAATGCCATTGGACAACATTGTTTTCGATGTACGTGGCAATACGATTCAATTCATCCTGATCACGGACAATGCGATCATGGAAACGTGTTTGCCAGGCAAATGGAATGTTGTTGGTGTTGGCGTAATGGGTGATGGACCGTTTCAGACCTCCTACAACGACCGATAATCGGCCTTTGCATTTAGATATGATTTGCATTTGTACGTTTACGAAATCCAATTTCCATCGTTCACCCGTAGAGACGGTGTGCACACCGTCTCTACAACGCACCGCACCATCATTTTCACCATTTGCCGTGTCATTCCCATCAATTACCACAACCGCATGAATATGGTTGGGCATTACCACAAACAATGGTATTTCGGCGTACGGATAATGCGATTGTACGTTTACAAATTGTTTGTGGGCGTATTGACCAATTGGGGATAATTGCATCTGTGATTCAGGTATTACCATTCCCGTAGAGACGGTGTGCACACCGTCTCTACAATCGGTTGTTATTTCCCCGAAATAATGTTCACGATTTTTGGTGCAAATGGTTACAAAATAGACGCCTCCATTGTAATTGTGCCAATTGGCACGCGCCGACGGTATGCGGTATTGGTTTTGATATTTTTCAGACATAACAGATATTTTTTTATTGTTAATTATTCATTTTTCGGTCGTTGTCGGTGGTTCCCCCCGTAGAGACGTGGCGCGCCGCGTCTCTACAACAATGTGCCATCATATCCATACAAGGACGCATATCAATAATGATTTCACCTTATCTTCTGAGCCTTATCTAATCTTCGATGACAATATGATATAATCCCCAAAATTTCTAATGCATCCTGTTCTTCTATTTCCCAGTCAATTTTTGGTTCATGAGCAGTTGGATTCCTAAACATAGAACATAATCCTTTCAGTAAATTACAAAAACCATTGTGTTCGTTTTTCTCAGATGCAGTTTGATAATTATTGATAATTAAAATTGGATTAGAACTAAATACTTGTTCTATTAATTTATTCCCATCCTCTTGAACCAATGACAGATCTCGAATACGTTGAAATAGACCTTTATTAGCCTCCAACACAGAATGAAAATAATTATTTTGCAATAATTCTTCTTTGCAGTAATTAAATATCTGAACATGAGCTTTCCTGGCCTGAAGTTCTTGCTTAAGATTGTCCGTTTTAATTTTGACATCCGCAATAGTGGAAGCTCTTTCTATTTCTCTATATTGACCATTATCTTTCAATTCATAACCAACAAATGCTAATTGTTGATTAATTAACATTCTTAGTCTTTCGTACTCTTGTTGATTGTTTACATACAAAGATGGATCCAGCACTATAGAAATAAAATTCAATATGCCATTTGAACATTTCTGAGTATTCTGACATTCTACAAGAGCATTATACAACCTTATTCTTTTTGTGTTATTAGAATCAACATCTTCGATATTAGCCCTCTGTAGATATTTATGTATTTCGCTTCCCGTCAGCCCACTGTTTGTATCTCCAAGAACATTGCAAATAGATTCCAATACATTTGCTGATATACATTTTCTTAAAATGGTCATACGCTTCTGTTTTTTACATTCCAATCTCTACCATTAGCAAAGATAGCATTTCTATTAAAATTTCGTTTTCTTGTGATTTTAAAGAAATAGAATCACAAAGAATTTTTGTTTTATCATTAAAAGATTTTATTGTATCAAGAGTAGGAATCAAAATCTTTTGCATTTCGACTTCTCCTTTTGTTAGCGCTTCTCTAGTAGATCCGGATTCGCTTGCGGTTAGCAATTCTCTTTTTGTATTTTCATTATTGATTTGAAAAAGCAAGAAATACTGACAATAAGCTTCTTTTGCTCTAATAATCATGACATGCTGATTAACTCTTGCTGGCAAAATATCGGATGGTACCATGCAACAACGTCCAACAGAAGCTCCTATAATATTCAACAATATATCCTCATCTTGTACAGTAATAGAACCTAATGCTTTTGCTTGACTCTCAGTAATATGAGCTAATTTCTCTCTTTCAAAATAGTAGTCAAAAACATTCATGCTTCTAATCAAACTGATTCCTTCTCTCAAGTACGAATCTTTCCCCCCTTTGGGAGTAGAACCACTTCCTATCTTTGAGCACACATCTCCCAGCGTCCCCATTCTCCATCCCTCCGGCAAATTCTCCACATCAATTCCATCCACAAACATCTTTCTATACAATGCTTGGGCGGCTTCCTCTAATTTGGTAATGGTTTGCTTGTTGTTGGCAATGCGGTTTTCTATCGCTTGATAGCGGTTTACTATGCGGCGCTACTCCTCAAGGGAAGGGAACGGGAAGCATGACATTACACATTTCTTCCCAATCAAAAACCTCACGAGCGCTGCCATGCGAATGATAACGTGCATAACGATCAAATTCCGCACGACGGAACCACATCATCAGATATTCGGGCAATAATTGGTCGCATTGTAGAGACGGTGTGCACACCGTCTCTACGGTATTGCACGTACCTACAATTTCAAACACAACGTATGCCTGCGAAATAATAGCAGGTTCATTGCCTGTATATAATGCAACGGTTATTTTCTCGCCATTTCTTGATGTCACGGGAACATAGGCAAACTGATTATGCTTTACAATCTTGTAAGGTCGTAAATCTGTTCCAACCATATTGGCTATGGAAGGAATAAATTTTTTCGCAATGCTCAATCCCAAAAGATTAGAGCATTGCAAATCTTTATTCCTTACATCCACTTCACGGATATAATCCCCCAGACGCTTATATGTAGAGTTGTTGTTAGTCATTAATAAATCTTTATAATTCTTTCCAATTTACAAAGAATTGGAAAGAATCGTATTGAAATCCTCACTTCTTGTATATCCTTTCTTCACATCGTTTAATGCGATTTCCTTAAGATATCCCTTTTCAATTAGTCCGACTATATCTGTCTTTGCAGTTGTTGCAGTAACTCCGAAATGAATTTGAAAATCTTTCACGAAATATGTCTTATTTGGATTTTTCACATACAACCTCAATATCTCTGCTTGTCTTTGGTTTATACCGCCAATCCGCAAGAATTTGTCTGCATCATTTCTTTCTGAACTCTTTCTTTGAAGATATGACTGAAGCTCTACAAACGACTCCTTCAAAACTTTCAAATGATACAATATGAAATATCCTATGTCGTTTCCATCTGCTTCCGCATACAAATATGCCTTTTCATAATCATTTTTCCTTTTGTATATGATCCTAGAAATTGACATGTATTCCATTAGCCAATATCCTTCCTTTAGCATATACCAGTAGAATATTGCTCTTGCAGTTCTTCCATTTCCATCCACAAAAGGATGCATATAAGCAATCATAAAATGAAGAATAATACCCTTTATGATTGGATGTACAAACAACTCACCATCTTTAGCATTGAAATAATCGCAGAAAATTTTTACAAATGATTGAATTTCCGTATGCGACGGTGGTGTATGTACCACTTCGTTTTTAGTGTCATCTACTACCACTACATCATCATTGCCTCTGAATTGCCCGCAATCCTTAGGATTGTCAAGCGTGTTTTCGGTCATAAGCGAATGAATATGAAGCAAAGCCTCTTCTGTCAAGGACTGATCTTTATGATCTGAGATATAACGAATTGTGTTATAATTATTCAAGATCATTTGTTGTGCTTTGTCCCTTGGCTTCAATCCCTTCCTTAACATTTCTTTCGCTACTTTTCTGGTAGTGGAAGCTCCTTCCATTTGGCTTGAAGCAATCGCTTCTTCCATCAAAGTACTTACCAGATATTTGTGTTTGTCTTCAGATTGCAAAAGCGAATCATTCCCTAAAACGCCACCGAAATTCAAGTCAAACTCATGACATAGACTCTGCATTTTGTTTGTCAGTCCAAAATGAATATTATAGTGCTCCCATTCCGATATCTCTTTAATTTGTAGCAATCTATCAAGTTTCACTCTCATCCATAATTCTTCAGGAGTACATCCATCTGGACTCTTTTTATATTTTACCTTGTTCCAGTACAAATATTCTTCATTGATAGACCGCACAAATGACCACAATTCTTTATTCTCACTAAGAGTCAAGAACTGTTCTGTCATTTCTACATTAGAAAAATGTGGCGCAATTTCAATCATATCGTAAGTTTTGTAATTCTTTCCAATTTTTACAAAATTAGAAAGAATTGGAATGTTTTCCAAAGAAATGTAATAAATTACAATTTATACCCCATTATTCCTCTTGTTCATAATAATAGAATAATCAATTCCCTTCATAAATATTTCACGGTCGTCTATTTTGTCCGCCATCAGCTGCCGTCAATTTCAGTTGACTACAACGTGTAGTCAACTCAGGCTGACTCTTTTTAAGACGACTCTTGAGCACACTCCAATATTTACGAGGATTGGGGCTGTCCGTGATAGAAGCTATGACGTCAACAATTGAAATCATCCATATATTGTTGTCGTCATCCCATACAGTACGAACTTCACGATCGTTATAGAATCTTATAGAAACCTTCTTCATAAGTCACCTACAGTTTGTAACCTAATTCCTCAAACACCTTCTCCACTGCTTTTTTGCTCTCCTCTTGGGCAAATAAATCTTGCAGCTCGGGGGAAAACTACTCATGGTCTCCTCGTAACCAGCATATTCGCCACAATAGCTTCACCAACAAAATTTGGCTGTGCCCTATCTTGGGACTAACAACACCCAAGGTTAATCCCCTAACGGGGAATCGGCTTGTTCAACGCATTGTGATTCTACCAACATTAAACGCCTAACGGCGTAATGTAACCGACCTTCCTTTTTGAATTATATATCAATGAAAATCAAATAAATATCTAAATTAGTGTTATCAGGCAAAAGTTTTTTAGATAGAAAAATTTAGACTGAATTCGGATTCCGGATTCAGCCTTTTTCGTTTACTTTGTTTTCACCACAAAAATCCCATAAACGATGAGCAATAGTACACATTTCAACGGACTTTACCATCTCTTTTCGATTGAGGGGGTTGTTTTTCAAAAAAAACAGTCCGCTACGCGTATTTATAGGCCTAGCGGACTGGAGTTTTATGCTTTTTAATTTTTAGCGGACAGCAATAATTTTTTATAATTTTGGTGCAAAAATAGTTGTATGTAGTCCCAAATCATGGGACATCCACTAACTATTTGCATTTTCTTGGTCTTTTTTCTCAATTTCAGGCAAAGCTTCGAAGCGCTAGATCATTTAAATCAACTTCAAGTACCTTTGCAATCTACATCATTGTCTCAAGTGTAGGTTGTGCCATATTTGTGCACCACTTGCTGACAGTAGCAGGATCTTTACCCACTTGTTCAGATAGCCACTTATTTGTTTTGCCCTTTTCTGCGAGCATTACTTTGATGCGATTAATCTTGCGTTCCATACGTAAATTCTTAGTTTAATATTACAGTAGGATATAATTTTTCTGTTACTTGTCCCATGATTTGAGACTACCCTATCTTACCTTTGCGGAAAATTCCGCGAAACTTGGATGTGCCTCGGAATTCAAATACATTTGATTCTTCGCTCATCGTTCATCTTTATAAGGTGCTCAGGCGAGCAAGCTCGGAGGTCTCTCGGCTTTCACAAGCTTCGCACATCGTATAAGTAAAAAAGGTTAAGACAATGAGAACATTAAGTGATAGAAAGACATTCATATTGAAATGGAATCCTGCAATTTCATCCGTGAACTTGGAGGATTGGGATTTCTGGGTAGAGAAGAAGGATTTTCTCGTTCTCAACTGGAGTGTACATGAGCACGAGAAGGTGGAAGTTGGCGACAAATGGTATATGCTTCGTGTTGGCGATGGGATTACTGGCATTGTGGGACACGGTACGTTTTGTAGCAATCCGCAGAAAGCTGGCGACTGGAGTGGCCAAGGAAAAGCAAGATACTATTCGGAATTATGTATTTTAGACCTTATGCCCCATAGCGAACCCATGATAACTACTGAAACGCTTGAAAAGCATATCCCAAACTTTGATTGGCGTGGAGGTCATTCAGGTGTGATGCTTCCAAATGAGGAGGTGGAAACGCTTGATGAACTGAGAAGCGAATACTACAAACAACATCCATCAGACCTTCGTGGCTGGGGTGTTAGCATAGAGAAAGGTATTGAGAAGGATATTGTCGGTTGGGAGAATCTGACAAACATATTCAAAGACAGGGAGTTGGAAGAAGGCTACATCTATTCAGACAACGTCTTTCACGATATGGTTACGCTCAAAACAGAGCACATCTATGGTGATAGCATCTTCACTTTCACCATTCTCATTCATGACAATGACATTCTCCCTGTCATTTGCCGAAAGCTTCAGCGCATTAAAACAGAGATACATGGTGGTGAATGCTATGAAAGCTATTGCAAGATATGGCATGACGGCTTCCACTTCCATGTGAATATCAATGAGGTAGAGGTAATATGTGAGGACCTGGAGTTTGGAAAGACAAGTAAATACGAAAAGGATTTTATTGCCGTAACAATATAAGCGTAATGCAAGCACTACTCGACAACATACTGAAACTGGTAGAGGAAGACAGAAAACTTCAAGCCCAGAGAATCAAGGATGGAGACAACTACCGCATCGACCACCTACGGATGAATAAGAATCAATGTGAGTTCGGTGTCAATGGTGACGAAGCAGGAGCCTGGCTCTTCCGCTATCTCGTAACCGCAGAGATTGGAGCTGATGCCCATGCCGCATGGCAAGCCTACCTCAATGCGTGGGAAATGTTGAATGAAAAGTATAAAAAATAATAATAAAGCTATGGATTTTGAAATCATAAACAAGATTAATGATGCTGCCAAGAATTTCGCATTTGAAGCAATTGAAGATCCAAATAATCACATGGATGCTGTAGAAGAATTTAAATCTGGATTCATTCAAGGAGCAGAATGGCTATTTGAGAATATAAACAAAATTAGCGATAAAAAACTTGAAGAAGCTTTAGAACTAATTGATGAGGCCATTGAAAATCAAGCCAAACTTCTTATGAGTAAATGTGAAACTAATGATTTTACCGAAGAAGAAAAACTTGTTCTACTTGAATCTTTCAAATATCCTTATAAAGAAGGCATCGATTGGGCATACGATAACTTATGATATTATAGCAATATGCATAGTAAAAAAAATCATATCGGAATACTTCCCGTATCAGAGTGCTTACAGCTTAAACTCTCGATACCGGAGTACCAAAGACCATATAAATGGAGTGTTCAAAGTATAGACGATATGCTTTGGGATATCAACAATTCCATTCACCAAAGCTTTGCTTTTGGTGAATACAAATATCGTATTGGTACTATCATCCTACATAAGTCAGATGATGTATTTAATGTGGTTGACGGCCAACAACGTCTAATTTCACTTACTCTTATATCAAAGTACCTTGACGAAGATTTTGACAATTCAATTCTTCGTACAACATTCTACGATAAGATTACACAAAAGCATATTCACGAGAATTTCATCCATATTAATGAATGGTTCTCGCTACGAGACCAAGACACGAAGGAATCTTTTAAAAAGGCATTGTGTGAAGTACTAGAAGTCGTGGTAATACAAGTAGGGAAAGAATCCGAAGCATTCCAATTGTTTGATTCACAAAACACTCGTGGTCGTGCTCTTGATCCTCATGATTTGCTGAAAGCATTTCATCTCCGAGAGATGCAAAACGACAAATATGAGATGGAATATGCAGTAACGAAATGGGAGGCGAAAGATGTCGCTCAAATACGAGAATTATTTTCTGCATATCTATTTCCTATTTGGAACTGGTCACGAGGTGCTAAGACATGGACATTTACCGATCATGATATTGACACCTACAAAGGCATTCCTTCAAGCTCAACATATACCTATGCTCGACGTGCTGGCAAGGCTTCGCCATTCTTTCAGCTGACAGAACCATTTATTGCTGGTTCTGATTTCTTTGATATGGTAGATCATTACATGAGAACTTTGGTCAATATCAAACAAGAACTTGCTACTAATCCTGCATTTGAGATACTCCACCCGTTCTGTCTACCTACTAAGCACTCTTCTGCTGGTCTTACACATGTTCGTAATCTTTTCTTTGCCGTATTATTGTTTTACTACGACAAATTCCATAATATGGACGAATTGGCTGTGAAGAAATTATTCAAATGGGCGTTCATGTTGCGTTTGGATTTACACAATTTAGGTTCTGATTCCGTCAACAAATATGCCATAGGAGAATGGTCGGGCAATTATACAAATTACATACCTGTATTCTCCAAGATAAGTTTGGCTCGTCTACACACAGAAATAGGTAATCTTCAAATAGCAATTGGTGCACGATTCCTCGAAACTGAAGAACAAAAAAATCTGTACATATTATTGCAAAAACTAAGTGGTTATGAAGAATGCAAATAAAGTTTCAGAATTACATATACTAAGTGCCGATTCATCCATTTTTAATTCGGTCAAATATAGTATTCCACTATATCAGCGTGATTATGCATGGGAAGAGAAACAGATTGTACAACTCATTGAAGACATAGACGATGTAAATCTAGGAGAGAATTACTACATAGGTTCGTTGATTGTTGCCAACCACAATGATTCTTATGAAGTTGTGGATGGACAACAGCGTCTTACTACATTGTTTCTCCTTTTGAGTTATTTAGGGCTCAATGAAGGAAATGAAGAAGCATTATCTTTTAGTTGTCGAGACAAATCAAACTACACCCTGCGCCACATCAAACCTATATTGGCTGACGAACGCGACAAGTACGATGCAGACCACCTACAGCAGAATATCATAAGCGGTTTAAATATCATCAAAGAAAATATTGAAAAGTTTACCGATGAGCACAGGATTGCATTTGTAAAGAAACTGCATAACGTTGTTATTTATCGCATAGAAGTTCCAGAGCATACGGATTTGAACCATTATTTTGAGATAATGAACACCCGTGGTGAGCAGTTGGAACAAAGTGATGTACTAAAAGCCCGATTAATGAGTGAGCTGCAAGGCAATAAGAAGGATCAGCAGGTTTTCGCTACTATATGGGATGCATGTCGAGATATGTCTGGATATGTTCAGATGCACTTTACGCCTACTCAGCGAGGAGAATTGTTCAGTTGGGATTGGGCACAGATTCCATCACATAGAATGTCCGACTACAGAAATTTGCCTCAAACGTCATCATCAAAAACAGGAGCAAAGATTTCCGAGATAATACGTCCGGATTTTAGCGTCGAAAAAGACGATGGTAGTTTGGATGACGATACAAGAGTACGATTCGAAAGCGTTATCGAGTTCCCATATTTCTTGTTACATGCACTTAAAGTATATCTTTCAATTCATCCGGAAATTAAGCATAAAGATGGAGGAAAGCTTATAGATGAACTACTTGATGACAAGAAACTTACTTCTGCATTTGAACGTATTCTGGATTATGGAACAATCAATGGAGAGTCTTTAGACCGCTCAAAATTTTCCAGAGGATTCATGGTATGTTTGCTTCGTACCAGATACTTGTTTGACAAATATATCATCAAACGAGAGTACGCCAACGAATCGTCAGATGGCGAATGGAGTTTAAAGTCTTTGTTTGTATCTGGTCAGCAATCGCATAAGAAAGCTTACTTTGCAAACACTCGTTTCTCGGCTTCTAAACAATGGGCATCTACAAGCAAATGGTATCATCCAGACAATCTGATGCTACAGGCAGCTCTTCGTGTATCTTATACGTCTCCGAAAGTTATGCATTGGATAACACAGTTACTGATTTGGTTATCGCAAAATGTCGACAAACTTGATACTAATATCCCTCACTATACAGATGCTATCAATGAAATAGCCAAAAGACCAGTGCGTGAATTTCTTAACAATGAGGATTATTCACTTGGCGTCAATACACCACATGTGGTGCTAAATTATCTTGATTTTCTGCTATGGAGAGGCAAATACAATAGAAATGTTGAATTTGATTTCGAGTTCCGCAATTCTGTCGAACATTGGTACCCACGTAATCCATCAGAAGGAACATTCGATCGTTGGGAGGATGATGTTGACAGATTTGGAAATTTATGCCTAATACAGCGTAATATTAATTCCAGATTCTCAAACATGTCACCTGAAGCAAAGAAAAGTACCTTTAAGGAAATGATCAAGAAAGGTAGTTTAAAACTACGAATCATGAGTGATCTAACCCAAGGAGCCAACGCAAGTCTGCAATGGAAAGAGTCTATCTTTGCTCAACATGAAGAAGACATGCTTGATTTACTAAGAAAAGAAACCGAGATTATAAGTGAGTAAAAATAGATTAAAGACTTATTGATATGACACTAATAGAATCTCTTAAGAGTTTCAAAGGTGCTGCCACAATTGATGAGCTGACTGAACTTTTCCGAGAATTGGCACCTGCGATTATATATGGTGGCTACATCAGAGTAGGCGAAGACTTTCGTATCTACATACATACGGTTGAGTTCTATTTTCACGCAGAGAATGGTTCTCCTTTTGATATTCAGGATCTTATCGTTTATCATCGAGAAGAGAAATACAAAGGAAGACGTGTTCCATACTTTCCTGTTCTTTCTCTTCATGCTCATGCCTCAGGTTACGACATTACTTTTGAGAATGAAGCCTTGAAGTATAGAGCTTCGGCTTTGATACGTGCATATTCTATTTATGACGTAAAGGAGAAACGATTCCTTGACACTCAAAAAGGAGGAAGACATTGGGATGATAGATCGACCTATCTATACGACTTTATAAATGGGTTCCCAATTGATGGCAAACATTATATTGAATGGATTGACGCAGAACAGACTTGCCCACATGAGGTTAAAGAACCTGCTCCAAGAAGGAACGTATTTACCTACGAGAATGGCAAAAAGACAGACAAAAAAGATTTGCGCCCTTGGAGCTTCTCTAGAACGAAAGACATCACTTTATGAGTTACACATATAAATATCCACGACCTGCTGTAACGGCAGATGTTGTTGCCATAACAAAAGAAGAAGAGCCGAAGGTGCTTCTGATTCAGAGAGGCTTCGAGCCATATAAAGGATGTTGGGCATTCCCTGGTGGTTTCATGGAAATGGATGAGACTACCGAGGAATGTGCTATCCGTGAACTTGAAGAAGAAACAGGGTTGAGGTTGGACACCATGGTTCAAGTTGGAGATATTCAAAAGTTGACCGTGATCCACGTGGACGTACCATCACTATTGCCTACCTCGCTATTGTTGACAAGCCGCTTTCTGTCATTGCACATGATGATGCAGCGAAGGCAGAGTGGTTTTCTATAAATGCTCTCCCTCCCCTCGCCTTTGACCATGATGAGATACAAGTTTGGTCTGAACAAGAAATATAATACTCCCCAGAATTTAGACAACAACAAAGGTGCATGAAAAAGTGTATCTTTGCAAAAGATCTAGAGAACAATGGGAAGAAAAAGCAAGTTTGACTCAGCGTTCAAGACGAAGGTAGTTCTTGACACATTGAAGGGAAAGGAGACTCTGTCGGAGCTGGCCAAGGGTATAGCATACAAGTCAGTATGGATGGCGTATTTTTACGATTATGTATTGGAAAGTGAAAATTTTGCATCGGAAATTAACGGATTGACTCTCGTTAGTCAAGCAAATAAATCAGTCATAAACTATGACAGGACCTAAAATTTACACTATGGATGACGTGTTCCGAAAAAACAATGGCATCTTCCCCTTTTTTTCTTACCTTCGCATATCATTAACCACAAATTGAATCATTTATGTCATCTATTAAATACATTGGTGTGGACGACACCGACATTGACTTGTTCGAGAGTCAGTATGTAGTTCCCGAAGGTATGTGTTACAACTCCTATCTTATCGAGGATGAAAAAATTGCCATCATGGATACTGTCGATGCTCGCAAAACTTCAGAATGGTTGCAAAAACTAAAGAGTGCATTGGACGGCAGAACACCAGAATATGTCATCATACAACACATGGAACCTGACCATAGTGGTTCTTTGGCAAGTCTTTTGAAAGAATACCCTAATTTGACAGTGGTGGCAAGCGCCAAAGCTATTCAATATATGGGACAATTCTTCGAAAACGCAAAAATCAACAGCAAAGCCATCGCCGAGGGCGACACACTCTCTCTCGGAAAGAACACGCTTCAGTTCATCGCAGCTCCACTCGTCCACTGGCCAGAAGTCATGGTGACCTATATGGCGAGCGAAAAAGTTCTATTCTCTGCCGATGGGTTCGGAAAATTCGGAGCTTACAATGCCGATCCTGACGATTGGGCTTGCGAAGCTCGTCGCTACTACTTCAACATTTGCGGCAAGTATGGCCTTCAAGTCAGTGCGTTACTAAAGAAAGCAAGTTCGATAGAAATTTCGAAAACATGTCCCCTTCACGGTCCTGTCTTAGAGGGAGAAAAACTCGCAGAAGCTGTCCGCCTCTACTCTATCTGGAGCAATTATGACGTAGAAACGCCTGGTGGAGTGTTGGTTGCCTACGCTTCCATCCACGGAGGAACTAAGGCTGCAGCCGAAAAGATAGCAGAGATGTTAAAGTCGAAAGGAGCCACCAAGGTAGCCGTCGCAGATTTGAGTCGTGACGACATGGCAGAAACCATCGAAGACGCTTTCCGCATGGAATCGATGGTCTTGGCTTGTGCCACATACGACGGAGACATCTTCCCTCCGATGCACAACTTCCTACACAAACTATCCATCAAAGGATTCCAACGCCGCCGCGTAGGTTTGATGGAGAACGGAACTTGGGCACCTCAAGCCGCTCGCATCATGCGTGGCATGTTGGAAGGCATGAAGAACATCGAAATCGTAGAACCAACGGTCACCATTAAGAGTCGCATGAAAGAGAGCGACTTAGAACAACTTAACGCTTTGGCAGATGCTATTGTGAAAAAATAAAATAAACGAATCACTTATAATCAGAGCATTGTTTTCCTTTAGGAATTCAATGCTCTTTTTGAATTTTAAGGTATAAATGTGCCGTGCTTTCGCACACCCGCCCTCTACCTTTGCATCGATAATTAATTCTAAAATCAAATGACAATGAATAATTGGACAGAACACCGCAAAGAAATTTTGCAAAGCAACAGCGTAATTAATATCGAAGAGAAAGATTTGAGTGAAATTTTTAATGGAAAGGAAGATGACGTCATCTCTATTGATGCCACCACGCCATCGACAGAACAACGCATAAAACAAGTACTTTTAGAAGCAGAACAAAAACTAAAGCAATGGAGCATCAACCTACAGTCGTTCCATCACATTGTTGTGCATATTGCATACCCCACAAGTGCACCTTTGTTGGTGAATGAATTGCAAGAAATTACCGATTGGATTGACAATCAAAGCAACGATTCGGCTGAATCGCTATGGCATTGCAGTACAACAAACGATGAAACGTTCAGGATTATCTTAGCTGGGAAATAAAGCCACAGAAGATTAGTCAAAACCTAACTATCTATATAGAACAAGGGCCGCATTCCTCACGGACTGCGACCCTCCAACGATAATCAACAACAAGTTTCTGCATAAAGGTGAATCAAAAGATTCACCTTTTTCTTTATCAATAAGCCTGTTCGTGGACGCCTTTGACAGCACGACCACTTGGATCATTCAACTCTTTCCAAGCAGCATCCCACTCCAACGCTATGGCTGTTGAACAAGCCACAGAAGCCTCATGAGGCACGCTCTTGGCTGCGCTTGCACTTGGGAAATGCTCTTCGAATATTGTTCTGTAGTAATACTCCTCCTTGTTCATCGGAGTATTGATTGGGAATCTTTCTGCTGCGTGAGCCATTTGCTCATCGCTGACAGCCTCGGCTGTGATAGCCTTCAATGTATCAATCCAACTATATCCTACACCGTCGCTGAACTGCTCTTTTTGTCTCCAAGCAACGCTATCAGGCAACATGTCGGCAAAAGCCAAACGAACAATCTTCTTCTCTATTTCCTTGCCAGGACACATCTTAGCCTGTGGGTTCAAACGCATAGCCACGTCCAAGAACTCCTTGTCCAAGAATGGAACACGACCCTCAACACCCCAAGCAGACAAAGACTTGTTTGCTCTCAAGCAGTCGTAGAGATACAACTTGCCCAATTTACGAACGGTCTCGTCGTGGAATGCCTTAGCATCTGGAGCCTTGTGGAAATAGAGGTAACCACCGAACACCTCGTCGGCACCCTCGCCACTAAGCACCATCTTGATACCCATGCTCTTGATGACACGAGCCAAAAGATACATCGGAGTGGAGGCACGAACAGTTGTCACATCATAAGTTTCAATAAAGTAGATGACATCACGGATGGCATCCAAACCTTCTTGAACCGTATAATTGATTTCATGGTGAACCGTACCAATGTGGTTAGCCACTTCGCGAGCCTTCGCCAAATCTGGCGCACCCTTCAAACCAACGGCGAAAGAGTGAAGTTGAGGCCACCAAGCATCTTTCTTGTCATCTGTCTCAACACGCTTGTTAGCGTATTTCTTTGCGATGGCAGAGATGACAGAACTATCCAAACCGCCAGAAAGCAAAACACCGTAAGGCACGTCACTCATCAACTGCCTTTTAACGGCAGCCTCCAAGGCGTCGTGAAGTTCCTCCACGCTTGCCTCGTTGTTTTTAACCGTGTCATAAGACTCCCAATCTCTCTTATACCATTTCTTCATCACACCCTCTTTGCTTGAGTAGTAGTGACCAGGCAAGAATGGCTCGTAGCTTTCGCAGAAGCCTTCCAAGGCTTTCAACTCGCTTGCACAATAAACCTTACCATCAGCGTCCTTACCGATATACAAAGGAATTACGCCTATTGGATCACGAGCAATCAAGAACTCGTCTTTCTCTTCATCATACAAAGCAAAAGCGAAGATACCGTTCAAGTCCTCCAAGAAATCAATACCTTTCTCTCTATAGAGAGGCAAGATAACCTCACAGTCGCTTCCTGTTTGGAAGTCATACTTACCTGCATATTGGGCTCTAATTTCGCGGTGGTTATAAATCTCTCCGTTAACAGCCAAGATTTGCTTCTTATCTGGGCTGAAGAGTGGCTGGCCGCCACTCTCAGGATCCACGATTGAAAGTCGCTCGTGTGCAAGAATCGCACTCTTGCCGACATAGATTCCACTCCAATCCGGACCTCTATGACGAATCTTCTGCGACATTTTTAGGGCTTTTGGGCGAAGATCTGCCGTTGCCCCTGCTATGTTAAATATACCGACAATTCCACACATAACTAATCTTATTTAGATAAATACTTGTCAACAGCCTCAGCTGTCTTTCTGCCGCTTGCGATAGCACGAACTACCAAGCTTGCTCCACTTTGAGCATCACCTGCCAAGAATACATTCTCAGCAAATTGAGGATGCTCTGGCTTGAGGAATCCCATGGCCAAAAGAACCATGTCACAATCAATCACCTCTTTCTTGCCTGTTGCCTTCATGATAGGTCTTCCTCCTTCTGGATTTGGAACCCATTCAACCTCTTCAACCTCAGCACCTGTAAGAACACCATTCTTACCAATGAACTTATTAGTGTTGAGCAACCAACGACGCTCGCAACCTTCTTCGTGAGATGTAGTTGTCTTGAGGATGACAGGCCAGTTTGGCCAAGGTGTTGCAGGGTTCTCTCCTACTGGTGGCTTAGGCATAATCTCGATTTGAGTCACGCTTATTGCACCTTGACGATGAGCAGTACCGATACAGTCGGAACCCGTATCACCACCACCGATAACCAAGACTCTCTTACCCTTAGCATTTACCATTTCAGAGTCTTTGAACTTCATTCCAGCCAAGACTCTATTTTGTTGGCTCAACATTTCAAGAGCCAAGTAAACACCCTTCAATTCACGGCCTTCAATCTTCAAATCGCGAGCCGTTGGTGTACCTGTGCTGATGACATAAGCATCAAATCCAGCAGGCAACTTAGTTGAATCAACCGTTTTGTTATACTCAAACTTAACACCCTCAGCTTCCATAACAGCGATACGACGATCGATAACGCTCTTCGCCAATTTGAAGTTAGGAATACCATAACGAAGCAAACCTCCTGCAGCCTCGTTCTTCTCATAAACAGTCACTTCGTAGCCCTTGTAGTTCAATTGGTTGGCTGCAGCCAAACCCGCAGGACCTGCACCAACGACAAGCACCTTCTTGCCGTTTCTAACAGGATGCTCAATTGTCACATAGTTCTCCAAGAAGGCACGCTCAGCGATGGCACACTCGTTTTCACGACATGTAGTTGGCTCACCAATTGTAAGGTTGAGCACGCAAGCCTTCTCACAAAGAGCAGGACAAATACGGCCTGTAAATTCAGGAAAATCGTTTGTCTTCTTAAGAAGTTTGTAGGCCATTTCCCAATCGCCTTTATAAAGTGCGTCTTGCCATTCAGGTTGTTTGTTGCCAAGAGGACAAGCCCAGTGGCAGAAAGGGACACCACAATCCATGCAACGAGATGCCTGCAATTGACGGTCCTTAGTATTTAAAGTCTGTTCCACTTCAGCAAAATCATGAATACGATCTTGAATAGGACGGTGTCCAGCCTCCTTACGAGGAACAGTTAGAAATGCTCTTGGATTTCCCATACTGATAATATATTGGGGAAAGATGGACATTGCGCGGGGCGATGCCCACCTTTCAAAATTTCTAAATATTTTTTACTCACTGTTTCAAGAACTAAAGAAAGAATAATGCAAACCGACCACCATTGGGCCAATTCCTAATTCTTAACTCATAATTCTCAATTAATCAATAGTCACGTTGGATATCTGCAATTTTGTCTTGCAACTTACGCAATTGCTCCTCTTGCAACACACGCTTGTATTCGATAGGAACTACTTGGATGAACTCCTCTACATAGTGATTCCAATCATCCAACATCGTGCGGGCCAATTTAGAGCCTGTGTAAACCCAGTGTTGACGGATCAACTCGTGCAACTCCTTACGGTAAGCATTCTCCTCTACAAGGCTAAGCTCAACCATATCCATGTTACAGAAGTAATCGAAGTGGTGGTTCTTATCCCAAACGTAGGCAACTCCACCTGACATACCAGCACCGAAGTTTCTACCAGTCTCACCCAAGACAACCACACGACCACCAGTCATGTATTCACAACAGTGATCACCGGCACCTTCGATAACGGCGATAGCACCTGAGTTACGAACACCGAAACGCTCACCTACGCGACCATTTACATAGAGTTCACCAGTTGTTGCACCGTACAATCCCGTGTTACCTGCGATGATGTTATCCTCAGGAACGAAGTTGCTACGAACTGGAGGCAAGATAGAGACACGTCCACCACTCAATCCCTTAGCGAAGTAGTCATTGGTTTCACCTTCCAAACGGAAGTTAACACCCTTCATCAAGAAGGCACCGAAACTTTGACCTGCAGAACCTTTGAACTTAACATTGATTGTTGAGTCTGGCAAACCAGCATCACCATATTTAGAAGCGATAACACCTGACAACATCGTACCGCAAGCACGATCTGTATTCTTTACCGCACAGTCTATTGTAATCTCTTGTTTTGTCTCAATAGCATTCTTAGCCTGAGCCAAAATCTCCATATCCTTTACATCCTCAACCTTAGTGAAAGGTCTTCCATCGTAGTGCAAAGCACCCTCGCCCTTAGTAAGCAAGCGAGTGAAATCCAATGTAGAAGCCTTAGAACCAGCCTCAACAGGTTTCTTAACGATCAAGTCTGTACGACCAATGATGTCGTTAAGGCTACGGAAGCCCATCTCTGCCAAATACTCACGAACCTCTTGCGCCAAGAATGTGAAGTAATTAACGATATAATCAGAATGTCCACGGAAACGAGCACGCAACTTAGGATCTTGCGTTGCCACACCCACAGGACAAGTATTTGTGTTACACTTACGCATCATTACACAACCCAAAACGATCAAAGGAAGTGTACCGAAGCTAAACTCATCAGCTCCCAACATCGCCATCATGATAACGTCGCGACCTGTCTTCAACTGACCGTCCGTCTGCAAACGAACCTGAGCACGCAAGCCATTCAATGCCAATGTTTGTTGAGATTCAGCCAAACCGATTTCAGGAGAGATACCTGCGAAACGCATTGAAGAGGCAGGAGAAGCACCAGTACCACCCTCGGCACCTGAAATCACGATCAAGTCTGCCTTAGCCTTAGCCACACCAGCAGCAATTGTTCCGACACCGCTTTCAGCAACCAACTTAACAGAAACGGCTGCTGTTGGGTTGATGTTCTTCATATCGAAGATCAACTGAGCCAAATCCTCGATAGAGTAAATATCGTGGTGAGGCGGAGGTGAAATAAGTGAAATTCCAGGAATTGAGTTACGAGTCTTGGCAATGATTTCATTTACCTTAAATCCTGGCAACTGACCACCCTCACCTGGCTTAGCACCTTGTGCCACCTTGATTTGGATTTCCTCAGCGTTAACAAGATATTCTGCAGTCACACCAAAACGACCTGAAGCAATCTGCTTTGTTTTTGAGCTGTAAGAGATACCGTCCTCGGTAGTCTTGTGGTAACGTTCGTTATCCTCACCACCTTCACCCGTATTGCTTCGAGCACCCAATTTGTTCATTGCAATGGCAATAGCCTCGTGTGCCTCAGAAGACAAAGCTCCGAATGACATGGCACCTGTGACAAAGTGCTTTACGATAGACTCAACTGACTCAACCTGATCAACAGGGATCGGTTTAGCAGCACGCTTATAATCGAGGAAGTCACGGATGAAGATTGGTTTCTCCTTGCAGTCAACCAACTTCGTGTACTCCTTATATTTATTGTAGTTACCCGTACGAGTAGCGATTTGCAAAGTTGCGATTGTCTCTGGGTTCCATGCGTGAAGGATTCCATCCTTACGATATGCGAACAAACCATTATTCGGAAGGAACTCATTCATCTCGGTAGGACGATAAGCCTCGTCGTGCAACTTAATCGCGTCAGCAGCCAAGTGCTTCAAACCGATACCACCAATAGTTGAAATTTCTGTTCCGAAATAGGTCTTCAACAAATCCTCGCTCAAACCGATGCTCTCGAATATCTTAGCACCACGATAAGAACGAATAGTAGAGATACCCATCTTAGACATAATCTTGAGCAATCCCTTGCAAACAGCCTTGATGTAATTATGCTCGGCAGTTGTGTAGTCCTCTTGAATCTTGCCCTTCTTAACCAAATCGTCAATAACAGCAAATGTCATGTAAGGACAGATAGCAGATGCACCATAACCCAACAAAAGGGCTGCGTGCATAACCTCGCGAATTTCACCAGACTCAACGATCAAAGCAGTTTGAACACGCTTGCCAACATTGATCAAATAGTGGTGAACCGCACTTACAGCAAGAAGTGATGGAATTACGGCGTGATCGCCATCGACATCACGGTCGCTCAAAATAATATAGTTGATACCGCTGTCAACAGACTCTTCTGCTTGTTTGCACAAATCGTCCAATGCATTCTTCAAGCCGATTTCGCCTTTAGAAGCGTCGAACAACAACGGCAACTTCGTTGTCTTAAATCCTTTATAACGAATATTGCAAAGAATGTCCAACTGAGTATTTGTCAACACTGGGTGAGGAAGACGAACCATCTTACAGTTGCTCTCGTCTGGAGTCAAAATGTTCGTTCCTACAGCACCAATATACTCAGTCAATGACATTACCAACTCCTCACGGATTGGGTCGATGGCAGGGTTGGTAACCTGAGCAAATTGTTGACGGAAGTAGTTGAAGAAAATTTGAGGACGATCAGAGATAACAGCAAGCGGAGTATCATTACCCATCGCAGCCACAGGCTCAGCACCTGACGTACACATAGGAACGATAGTCTTGTCTATATCTTCTTGACCGAAACCGAAGTTCAACAACTTACGATCGTAGTTTTCTACGCTGTTGCTAACCTTACGGCCGCTCTTCAATTTCTCCAATTCAATACGGTTGGTACTCAACCACTCTTTATATGGATGCTCAGCTGCGAGCTGAGCCTTCAAATCGCCATCATAATAGATCTTGCCCTCTTCTGTATCGACCATCAAGATCTTACCTGGTTGCAAACGACCCTTTTGCTTAATCTGCATTGGATCAAAGTCCATCACTCCTACCTCAGATGCAACCAACATCATATCATTGTTGGTGATAAGGTAACGAGAAGGACGCAAACCGTTACGGTCAAGCAAACCACCTGCGAAACGACCATCACTAAACAACAAAGCTGCAGGACCATCCCATGGTTCCATCAAAATTGAATGGTACTCATAGAATGCCTTCAAATCTTCGCTAATAGGATTCTTATCGTTGAATGACTCAGGAACAAGTACTGCCATTGCGTGAGGCAAGCTCATGCCTGACATAACGAAGAATTCAAACACGTTATCAAGAGAGGCAGAGTCACTCATGTTTGGTTGAACGATAGGAGAAATCTCCTTCACCTCACCCAATGTTGCAGAAGAGAGGACACTTTCACGAGCCTTCATCCAGTTACGGTTACCGCGAACTGTATTAATCTCACCATTGTGGCAAAGGAAGCGGAATGGCTGAGCCAAGCTCCATGTTGGGAATGTGTTGGTACTGAAACGTGAGTGAACCAACGCCAAACCACTAGTAAGATAATCGTTAGACAAATCTGTGAAATACTCTCTCACCTGCATAGATGAGAGCATACCTTTATAGATGATCGTTTTGCTAGAAAGCGAAACGATATAGAAATCAGGATGAGAAACACGATTTTCGATTCTCTTACGAATCTTATATAATTTACGTTCGAACTCAGGAAGTTCCTCGTCAGAGATACCAGTAATGAAAAGTTGCTTGATGCTTGGCTCTGTTGCCAAGGCACCTTCGCCCAAACAAGTTGGGTTAGTTGGCACATTGCGCAAATGCATCAATGAGAGATTTTCCTTCTCAATCTCCTCAAGCATCACTCTAAGGATTTCGTCTTGCTCTTTTTGCGCTTTTGGCAAAAAGACCAAACCTGTTCCGTATTTTCCCTTTTCTGGTACTGGAATACCTTGAAGCAGAATGAATTCGTGAGGAATTTGGATAAGGATACCCGCTCCATCTCCTGTCTTACCATCACTACCCTCGGCTCCACGGTGACTCATGTTTTCCAACACTTTGAGCGCCGAATTGACCAATTCGTGAGACTTGTTTCCGTGAATATTCACAATCATACCCACACCGCAAGCATCATGCTCATTGTCTCTTGAATAAAGACCTGTTTGACTTGTTAATTGCATCGTTAGTGGAATTTAATTTATAATATTTTACTTTTTTCTGTCATTTTGTACTACAAAACTACAACAATGCTAACATTCAGACACAACCACAAAGCATAAGATTTTTTTTGAAATTCGAACAAAACAGACCAAACTAACAAACTGATATTTTTTCATAAAAATAACAAACAAATCAACGCAAAATTAACAAAAAATGATCCAAACTATCAAAACCAACAAAAAGTAAACCGCGTGGCATTTTTTCAAAATATCACACTTTCAAACAAATTAAAATCTTTTTGACACCACATTCATCAAATATTAGTCAAAAAGTCATTTTTTAAACTTCAAATATAGATTTCAAGGTTTTCTTATATGATATTCTTATATATCTTTGTACTCGTAAAAATACAAACAAAAAGAAATGGAACCTTTGAAGCACGAATGTGGAGTCGCCATGATACGCCTCCTCAAACCTTTGGAGTATTACGAAAAGAAATACGGTACTTGGATGTACGGACTCAACAAGTTGTACCTCCTCATGGAGAAACAGCACAACCGTGGCCAAGAAGGTGCGGGTCTTGCCTGCGTTAAACTACAAGCCAACCCTGGCGAAGAGTATATGTTTCGCGAACGTGCCATGGGCACTGGAGCCATCACCGAAATATTCGGAACGGTACACGAACATTTCAAAGATCTCACGCATGAGCAACTGCATGATGCGACTTACGCCACACAATGTCTTCCTTTTGCAGGAGAACTTTACATGGGCCACCTCCGCTACTCCACCACTGGGAAAAGCGGAATCTCATACGTCCACCCTTTCTTGAGAAGAAACAACTGGAGAGCGAAAAACTTAGCCCTTTGCGGAAACTTCAATTTGACCAACGTCGATGAAATCTTTGCTGACATCACATCCGACGGTCAGCACCCAAGAAAATATGCCGACACCTACATCATGCTTGAGCAAGTGGGACACCGCCTCGACCGCGAAGTGGAACGCCTATATAATATATGTAGTCAAGAAGGTCTAAAGGGAATGGACATCACGCATGCCATCGAAGACCGCATCGACTTAGTCAACGTCTTGAAACGTTCTTCTAAAACTTGGGACGGCGGTTATGTAATTTGCGGATTGACAGGTAGTGGAGAGAGCTTCGCCATCAGAGACCCCTGGGGCATCCGTCCTGGATTCTGGTACAAAGACGACGAAATCATGGTGCTTGCTTCCGAAAGGCCTGTAATCCAAACTGCGCTCAACGTGCCTGTCGATAGCATACACGAATTGTTGCCCGGCCAAGCACTAATCGTAAACAAGAAAGGCGAGATGAGTCTTTCTCAAGTAAACGAGCCTAAGACGCTTAAAGCTTGTTCTTTTGAGAGAATTTATTTCAGTCGTGGCAGTGACATCGACATCTATCGTGAACGTAAGGAATTAGGAGCATCCCTCGTCCCTTCCATTCTAAAGGCTGTCGACAACGACATTCACAATACGGTATTCTCCTTCATCCCTAACACAGCCGAAGTTGCTTTCTACGGAATGTTGGAAGGCTTGGACAACTACCTCAACAAACTAAAGGCCAAGCGTATTGAATCGTTGGGTCACAACCCAAGTCACAGTGAATTGGAGGCTATCCTATCGGAGAGAATCCGCAGTGAAAAGGTTGCTATCAAAGACATCAAACTTCGTACGTTCATCGCAGAGGGCAACACTCGAAACGACCTTGCCACTCACGTTTACGACACAACTTACGGAAGCATCGTCCCTTACATCGACAATTTGGTTGTCATTGACGATAGTATTGTTAGAGGCACCACCCTCAAGCAAAGCATCATCAAAATATTGGATCGCTTGCATCCAAAGAAGATTGTCATCGTTTCCTCTTCACCTCAAGTACGCTACCCAGATTATTATGGTATCGACATGGCAAGCATGGATCAGTTCATAGCCTTCCGTGCAACTATGGCATTAATTGAAGAGAGAGGCATGACCGACATTGTTAAACAGGCCTACCAAAAGAGCAAGGCCCAAGAGAACAAGCCTAAAGAAGAGATAGTCAACTATGTAAAAGAGATTTACGCTCCGTTTACCGACGAAGAGATTTCTAAAAAGATGGTGGATCTTCTCTCCGACAGCAGCATCCAATCCGACGTTCAAGTGGTCTATCAAACGCTTGATGGATTAAGAAAGGCTTGTCCAAATCATCCTGGAGATTGGTACTTCAGCGGTGACTACCCTACGCCCGGAGGTCGAAGACTTCTTAACAAAGCCTTCATCGACTACATCGAGAAGAACTACAAATTCTGAAAATCACGCTAAGGATTATAATAGAAATGGTTTGGAGCGAAAGTTCCAAACCATTTTTTCATTTCACAACGCTATAATCAACATTCGCAAAGAAATTCTTGTCTCTTTCCTATTTTTTATTTACATTTATTAAAACAAAGACAAAACGCTCGGTTGTCAAGGGGTCCGAGGAAGTTTAAAATTCTAAGCCATGGATATAAATAGCATATTATCAACAGACATGATCAATTTTTTGGTCGTCGGGGTATTCTCTCTTTTGATTGGACTTTCGCAAAGAAAACTATATCAAAAAGAAGACGATTCCATCAACACATTCGGTTCCGACCGAACCTTCACTTTGATAGGCGTACTTGGATACATTCTATACATCATCGGGAAAGGCTCGCTCGTTCCATTCCTTTGCGGAGGTGCAATGCTCTCAATGCTGCTGTGCATCAACTACAGTTACAAAATTTTCAAACAAGGCTATCACGGCATAACGTCAATCGTCATTGCCCTCATCACCTACTGTCTCACCCCGATCATCTACGAGAAGGAGATGTGGATGGGCATACTCATCGTAGTTTCCATTCTGATTTTGACAGAGATGAAGAGCAAGTTCATCGAATTCACCAAAATGATGAACGACGAAGAGTTCCTCAATTTGGGAAAGTTCCTCATCATCGCAGGAGTCATTCTTCCTGTCCTACCCGACAGTGAACTTTTAGAAGGTTCGGGGCTGACACCTTACACCATTTGGTTGGCAACAGTAGTCATTTCAGGCATTTCCTACGTCAGTTATCTTTTGAAAAAATATGTCTTCAAAGATGGAGGAATTATCGTAACTGGCATATTGGGCGGCATCTATAGTAGCACTGCCACCTGTATCATTTTGGCCAAGAAGGCGAAAGATTGCACGAACGACACAGACCTATACGTCAGTGCACTCTTCTGTGCCATCACGATGATGTACTTCAAATTTCTCATCCTTTTAGGCATTTTCAACAACGAACTGATGCGACAATATTGGTATCTATTTGCTATCATGATTATTGTTTCTGCTTTAGTAGCCTTCTATTTCTTCAAAAAAGGAGGCAACAAGGAGAAGACAGAAACTGCAGAAGAGGACAAGAAAGACGAGAAAAACCCATTGGAATTCAAAGTTGCTATCTTCTTTGCCGTGCTATTCGTGGCCTTCACGCTTGTCACTAAATATGCGTTAGACTATTTCGGAGATAGCGGTCTAAGAATCCTCTCCATCATTGTCGGCGTCACAGACATCAATCCATTCATCATCAACTTGTTCCAATCGCCACACAATGTGAGCGACACCTTGCTGATTCTTGCGGCCTTCCAAGCCATCATCAGCAACAATGTAGTGAAAATGCTATACGGCATCTTCTTCTCTGGAAGAAAGATAACTCGTCCTCTAATGATTGGATTCAGCATCATTTGTGCCGTGAACATCGCATTGGTTTTGATATTTCTGTAATGACGTCTTTCTCTTTTTTCACAAAAGATGTAATTTTGGCAACTATAACATTACAAACAAGGCTTATGACAAAAGAGCAGATCAACATCATCGAATACTTGGTTTGTTGCGTAGGGGCATTTTCCCAACGCTTTGGATTGACAAATCGCCAGGCATACCAGTACTTGCACCAATATAAGGGACTGCAATTCCTAATGGATTTCTATGACGTGGAGCATACGCAATCTATCGACGATGCCGTGGAGGATTGTACAAAAATTTGTCAGAGGCATGGAGGTACCTTAACGCTATGAGACTCTATCATGGATCCAACATGTTCATCTCTGAAATAGACTTGAGCATGGGCAAAAAAGGTAAGGATTTCGGACGCGGATTCTATCTCAGTGCCCTTTACCCACAAGCCCTTAGAATGGCAGAGTTGACGGTAGCTAAGACCAATGAGGGGGAGCCTATCGTTTCAGAATTCATCTATGACGAGAGTAAAGCACAGAATTTGAATGTGCTATGCTTTGACGGCTATACCAAAGAGTGGGCGGAGTTCATCATCATGAACCGTCAAAATCGAAGTGATCTGCAAGTTCATAATTACGACATCGTTTATGGACCAATAGCTGATGATACGGTAGGTGCCACAATCAACCTATTCGTCCGTCAGTACATTGACATAGACGAACTTATTCGACGTTTGAAATTTGCAGAGCCAAAATATCAGTATTTCTTTGCAACTCCATCGGCATTAACCACTTTGACCAAAGCATAATATGACACCACAAAAAATACACGAACGCGATAAGCAGTTTATGATAGAATGTCTAACATCAGATATGATTCAGATGCTGATGGAAGACCGCGGACTTTCCATGGTCGAAGCCATGTCTCTACTTTATAATTCCAAGACCTACGAGAAGTTGGAAGATGAGCGTACAGGCTTGTATTATCAGGGTGCCGTATATGTCATGGAGTATTTGGAAGAGGAATTGCAGAAATCGGAAACTGTGCCACCATTTGAACCAGAGTAAAAAGGATTTTGATTAAGCAGGACAAAGCCAATAGAATTCAAGAGATCATTATGAAAACAAACAAAAAAGATTTATACAAACAACAAAACGAAGATTTTTTAGTCCAAACAAAAGGGCAAGAGGGTGTAAAAGAATTGAAAAATGGAGTTCTCTACAAAATTCAATCTTCTGGCGAAGGGAAAGGCATAGTCCAACCGCATAGTGTCGTAACTTGCCACTACAAAGGCAGCCTGATCAACGGACGAGTTTTCGATAATTCATACAGTAGAAATTATCCCGAAGCCTTTCGAGTAAATGAGCTAATAGAAGGATTCCAACTCGCGTTGCTCAATATGCACATCGGCGACCATTGGATTGTCTACATACCTTCCGAACTGGGCTATGGCAAACGTTCTTCTGGCGACATACCAGGCAACTCCACCCTCATTTTTGAGATTGAGTTGTTTTCGATTGCGTAAAAGCATAAATCAATCAGAATCAACAAGATAAAAGCAAGTCGAAAGACATGATCTCTTGATGATTACAAACTCAACGTCAAAGGAAGCAAAATAAATCCTACGATAAAGGCGGCCCACATAGGGTCGCCTTTGCTATAAAATGAGTTCGCCTTAGACTTATAACTTCTGAAGTAGCTCTTTCTAAATTCTACAACTACCCCATTATCCCTTTCTTTCCATTCTTCTAGCTTCAGCACACTCTTCAGCACATTCGACCATAAAATTTGCCACACGACAGAATGCCATCCCCATACCTTCTTCTGTTGCAGACCAAGATGCCGAATGGGAGATGCCGATTTTTCTAGACTCTTGTATGACATCTTGATTGGCTCCTATGTAAGAGAATTTCCAACCCATAGATTCCAGTTCCGAAACCAAAGACTTCAATTTTGAACCATCATACTTTACAGAAGAATTCTCGTAACCATCTGTGATAATCGTCACCATGGCCACACTCTCCTTCTCCTTTGAGATAGTATCTCGCAAATGAGTGACACTCTCCCCGATTGCATCATACAAAGGAGTACACGCATTAGGCCGATAATCAAATTCGGCCACTTCACGAGCATCGGCAATCGGAACTTTGTCGAAAATCACCTTGCAGCCTCCGCCTGAATTGAAGGAAACCAACGACAAGAAATGCTCCTGTTCTTCTTTGAACTTCTCTTGAGTGGAACGAATGCTTTGGATTGTTTCATTACATCCCGTAATCGCCGCATTTCTGATGCTGCTCATAGAACCACTCTCGTCCAACACTATCAAATTATAAACATTTAACTTCTCCATATCTTTATCTTTTTAGTTTTGTTACTGAGACAAAGATAGAGTGATTATAAAGGCAAGGCAGACTTTTGCAATATTGCAGACTAAGGATTATGATTGGAGAAGATTTATCGTTTCATTCCGAACAGGAACTCTCAGACTTTCAATTTCGACAAAGACTCAGGCAGAAGCAACAATTTGCGGTCTAAACGAATAGAATAAGGGGCAGACTTCTTTCCTTTTGGCACATACTCACACTCCAAATCATCATTAAGCAAATCTTTGAACCCCTTCCTTATCCTTGATAATTTCTGTTGACATAAATCTGAACATGGCTCCACCAAACGATTGACACTATCCTCCATCTTGTTGGTATCCTCACGATTGGAAACCATCTTATATATCTCCAACAAAACATTCCTATATTTATCAAGGTCGTTCAAACAGACTCCTTCTTGGGGCAAAAGAAGGAACAAGAAGAAAAGACTCTTCTCCAAAGTTCCTCCCACTTTGACCTCCTTATTTTGGTAATCCAGCAAGATTATTCTAAAGTCATCCGTCACCTGCAAACGACTCAAACCCGGTTGTGGATTCGCCGCTGCCAACATTTCCAAAATGCTCTTTCCATAGAGATTGACCAACACATCCAAACCATTTGCTCGTTGTAGGGCTATAATTTCATTAAAAATACGTTCTGCCCGCTCCTCCTTCGTCTCTTTCGATTCCTTCAGTTCTCTGATCGGTAGTATGGCATAATCCAACAATTCCTCTTCTACCTCCAAACATTTTGACACTCCGACGATTTTTCCCACCATAAATTCCCCAGCATCTGCTAAATCGTTGGCTCTCCGACGACAAAAATAGGTCGGGCGCAAAACCTCTGCAAATCTTTGGATATCCGAAGAAAAAGAGACAACTGACAATTTGTAACCAATCGCCGTTATTGGATTCGAGCCTTTAGGATCCGACAACATGACCAACGGGTAGTTGCCAAAAGCATGCGCAGGACGTTCATCCAATTTAGACCAGTCCATGCCATTGTTCATTGCCAGCAAATCCGTATCACTTCGATCTGGGAAATAGAGCGACAGCAAGGCCATCCGTTGTTCGATTGAAACGGTCGATGAAGAGATTATTTCGATACGATTGGGACCATGCTTCCCCATTACGCCCTTCATAAGGTCGAGTACATCTTCTTTTTTTGCAAGAAAACACCTCGTAAGTTCTTCTCCCGCTATAGAAGGAAAGAAATAAAGCACATTAGGAGCAAGAGCTTCTGCCCGTGCCCCCGAAAAACGCCTCCATTTATCACATTTACCTCCAGAAACCATAATTTTTCCCCAAAAAAAGCACTAAATTTTCAAATCGTCCAACTGAGCCTCTTCTTCATCCTCTCTTCTTAAGGATTGAATAAAAGCCAATTCTGTCAACGCAAAGGAATTATTGTTGGGTTCCTCCAACATTTTTTTGCATTCTGCCTCTGCCTCGTCCAATTCTCTTCGCTCGACTTGAAGGTAAATTTTTCGACGACGCAAAAAGTCCAAGAAAGCTAAGACTTCTTTGTCAGGCACAGAATCTTCATCCTCATCAGCAATTCTACCCTTGAGCCCCTCTATCAAATCATCAACCATGCGCGCAGCACGAAAATCGCCAGAGTTAACCATGCAGTTGATATACTCCATTGTATAATGAATAGAGTTAATAGGATAGAGGATTTGCAAATAATAAAGAGCCTTTTGGTACTGTTTCAATTCCGCATGACAGAATCCGATATAATAACAAAGTTGGAAAAAACGGTTACAATACTGCTCACTACCCGACTCAAACTTATCCTGCGAAGCCCAATAGGCCTTTTCCAAAAGAAGCAAAGCCTCATAATATCGGCCAGAAGAGTATAATTTCGTACCAAAATAGAGCGCATACGAGATATCGTTGTTCATATTGGTCAACATCATATTTTGTTCGTCTGTCAACTCATTTTCCCTATTCTCCTCCACTTTATCCAAAGCATCCTGCATCATAAAGTTAAACTCTTGAAGACGCGAAGTTGGATCCGTACGATCATACGCCATGACGAAAGAATAGGATATCGGATTAGGCGTGTCATTCTCTTCCAAATCTTTCTTTGAGTTAGGGACAGGAGCCTGACAAAAGGTCATCCGCACATAAAGAGAGTCTTTAGTTTCATCAGCAGACTGCATCATAACCGAATATAGCTGAGGTCCGCCTGCCGTCATTGGGTGATTGACAAGAATCGAAAGATTCGCCCAATCGTAAGCGAAATGAGCATCCCTTTCCTCTCCTTCCACCAATGCAGAAAGAACATCAAAATCGGCTATTAGTATAGAATCAGAAAACGTTTGGTTAGAAGCATCGAAAGATGACGTCAATTTATGTAATGGACGTGCCAACGACATATATGCGAAGGCATCCTCTGGCAAATCAAACAATTGTTCAAATATCTGTGCCAAATTTATCTTTTCCGAACTACAAGCACGCCATCGATATGCTGGCATGATATGCTGCATCTCCTGTTCACGAAGCAAAAAGACATTTCTTTCGTTCATGCTATTCATCTCTTCGGCATCCGACTGGCGGAAACTTTCAACTTGCGACTCATACACGTCACGAAACTTTCGAGAGAATTCAAAAATACTTTTCAGCACATCGCTCACCAATAATTCGAACGACCCCCCTGTATTTTCCAATGAAAAGCTCGATTGGATATGTACGCCGTATTGGTTGCCCTTTTCGTTGAATGTATAGACCACTTTTGAGACCAAAGCCATCATATTACACTCGTTACAAGAAAAACGCAACAAGCCCAAATCATTCGGATCTACCGAATAAAAATAAGGGAATAGCACCTTCACAAGTCTATCTTTCGTAACGAAGAATCGAAATCTTCCTCCCTGGAAATCAAAACTATATTGCACTCTCCCATCTTCCAACTCCACACGATCGTATTGTGCTCCTAAGAGAGTCAACACATTCGATATTTTCTCCTCATTCTCTTCCAAAGAAAAGACAACTCTATTGAGTTCTCTTCTTTCAGAACGAACAGAAAGCAATTCTCGCAACTTCTTCGCCAACCATTTCTTCATACACAGTCCTGATTTTGTAGTCATCCATATACTTTCACTAAACTTTTCAAAGGAAGCCGACAGACGATTCATAGAACAATCAACCAACACGTCATCAAAAAAGGTAATTCACCTTAAGAGTCCTTTGATTTGTTTATATACAAACATACGAAAAAAAAAGAAACAGACAATTTTAGATACTAATTATAAGAACAATTTTTCTCCATCTAAACGCTATTTTTCACAAAAAAACATTATTTTTGGAATGTTAAAGACAACTGTATGGCGGAAAAATCGCATTCTATACAGAATCTATTTTCCCCATAAAAACGAACTACATAGAAACACTCGACTCTTTAACAAACTAATTATTAACCCGATGAGGTTTTTGCCTTCATTGTAAAACAGAATATTATGAAAGCTTATTTTTTCACCTCACTATTTATTGCCTTAGCATCCCTAAGCGGTGTATATGCGCAATCTTGCTACAACTCTTATAGTTCCGAGATCGGCAGAATCGAAAATGATGGAACCATAAGAGACAAATATAGATCCCAAATCGGAAAATTCGACGACAACGGAGCTGTACGCAACAAATATCAATCACAAATCGGGAAAATCGATAGTGACGGATGTATTCGCAACAAATACAATTCACAAATCGGAAAAATCGATAGCGATGGCACAGTGCGCGATAGATATAGCTCGCAAATCGGAAAGGTCGAAAAAGATGGAACTATACGCAACAAATATAATTCGCAAATAGGCAAAGCAAGCAATGTCGATCAGAAAAGGGCTGGCGTTTTCTATTTCTTCTTCGACGAGATGCAGAAATAACAACATTTAATTTTAAAATATTATAACAACTTGAATTTCATGAAAAGTATATTTCATTATTCACTATTGGCTGCTGGCCTTATCAGTGCTGCAACTCTTACTGGATGCAAGAGTTCATCCAAGGCACCCAAAGCTCCAGAAAAACAAACTACTGTAGTAAAGAAAACTCAAGACAAGAGCATTGTCATCCTTTACGAAAATGACGTTCACTGCGGCATCGACGGTTACGCTAAATTGGCTGGTCTTCGCGACGCCATCGCCGATACAGCCTATGTAGCTGTTGTTTCAAGTGGAGATTACCTTCAAGGAGGAACTGCAGGAGCCATCTCTAAAGGTAAGTATATTGTTGACATCATGAAGAGTGTCGGCTACGATGCTGTAACTCTGGGAAACCACGAGTTCGACTACAAAACGCCAAGAATGATCGAGCTACTCAATTATTTAGCAGCACCAGTAGTCAATGTCAACCTAAAAGACTCTCAGACTGGTAATTTCGTGTTCATGCCATACGTAATGAAAAAATATGGCACAAAGAAGGTGGCTTTCGTTGGTGTGACAACCCCAACAACTCGCTACACTGAGGAATACGCATTCTTCGACAACGACGGCAAGCAACTTTATGAATTGTGCGAGAAAAATGTTTACGAATTAGTTCAAAACGCAGTAAACAGCGCCAGATCTCATGGTGCCAACTATGTGATCGTATTGTCTCACCTTGGAGAGGATGACAACGACCTTCACGTTGAATCACACGGATTGATTGCCAACACAATGGGCATCGATGTAGTTTTGGACGGTCACACACACTCTGTCGTTCCTCACGAATATGTAACCGACAAGGGCGGTAGAAAAGTCCTTATTTCTCAAACAGGTACAAAACTCAACAACATAGGTAAACTTTACATTTCTAAAGATGGGGTTACTATCTCCAACGAATTGGTGCCTACAGCAAACATCAAAGAGAGTCCGATTGTAAAACATACCACTGATAGCATCAAGGCTCTTTCTGAAAACTTCACAAGCAGACACGTCGGCACTTCCGACTACAAACTTCGCATTTTGGACGACAAAGGCAATCAACAAGTTCGCCTTGCTGAAACAAACGCAGGAGACCTCGTTGCAGATGCATTCCGCATAGTCATCGGTTCTCAAATCGGTATGACCAATGGAGGAGGTATTCGTACTGAAGTAAACGCAGGAGAATTGAAAATGGGTAATATCATCGATTTGTTGCCTTACGACAACTATTTGTATGAAGTTGAGGTCGAGGGCAGCACAATTGCTCAGTTGCTCACAAAATGTATCCAAGGCTTGCCTCATGAAAATGGAGACTTTCCTCAGGTATCAGGTTTGAAGTTCGATATTGACGCAAAGGCTCACCAGGTTTCAAACATCAAGGTGCTCAACACTAAGACAAATGAATACGAACCAATTAAGATGAATAGTCTTTACACCATTGCAACAACAGACTATTGCATCACTGGCGGTGGTATGGGTGGCATCCTAAAAGATAGTAAAGTCACAAAATCAAGCGTTATGATTTATAGCGAGGCTCTTGTTGAGTACATCAGCAACAACCTCAATGGCCATGTCGGTAAAGAATATGCAGCTCCTCAAGGTCGCATCAACTTTATCAATAAGTAATAAAACACAACTCATAGACAGCAGACTAATTCTAAATATTTGAATAGCCTGCTGTTTTTTTTGTTTAGAAGGTTTTCTTGCTAAAAAAACACATTTAAATATATGATTAAGAAAAATATCTTATTCGTAACCACATGCCTTGCATCCGCCTACATTTTGTCAAGTTGCAAGAGTAGTCAAAAAATTCCGACTACCCAACCTAAAAGCATTGTCATTCTATACGACAATGATGTTCACTGCAACATTGATGGTTACGCAAAAATAGCTGGCCTAAGAGACCTAATAAAAGATACGGCAGACGTCACTTTAGTATCGTGTGGAGATTTTCTTCAAGGAGGAATGACAAGCACCCTATCCAAAGGAAAATATATTGTTGACGTAATGAAACCAGCCAATTATGACATAGTCACGCTTGGAAACCACGAATTCGACTTTGGCACGCCCCACATGATGCAATTGTTGAAAGAATTAAACGTACCAGTCACATGCGTTAATTTCAAAGAACATAAAACAGGGAAAGCCCCTTACGCTCCCTATATCATCAAAAAATATGGAGAGAAAAAAATAGCCTTCATAGGAGTGTCCACGCCAACGGCCATCACATCAGAACGATACGCATTCTTCGATGAAAATGACGACCAGCTCTACAACATGAGCGAAAATGACATATATCCACTCGTTCAAAAAACTATAGATGAAGTTAGAAAGCAAGGTGTTGACTATGTCATTATTTTGTCTCACTTGGGCGAAAAACCTACAGAATACAACATAGACTCACGAGGATTGATTGCCAACACTCATGGCATAGATGTAGTTTTTGATGGACATACTCACTCCATTATTGAAAAGGAGATGTTAAAAAACCAAAAGGGAGAACTTGTCCTCTTGTCTCAAACAGGAACAAAATTTAAAAACATCGGAAAATGTGTAATTCTTCCGAACGGAAAATTTCACACAGAACTAGTTCCCACCAAAGAAATCAAAGACAATGCTATTGTCAAAAGCGCTATTGATAGCATTAACAATCTATCAGAAAAATATGTAAACAAAGTGATTGGCAATAGCGATTTTGACATAAGAATATCTGACGAAAACGGCAAACGTGCCGTTAGGCGTTCTGAAACAAACGCAGGAGATATCATAGCTGATGCGTTCCGAATTCTCGTGGGATCTGACATAGGCATGACAGACGGAGGCAGTGTCCGTGCTGACATAAAGGCTGGAGATATCAAGATAAAAGATGTTTTAAATGTACTACCTTACGACAACTACATTTACGAGCTCGAAGTAGATGGAAAACATATTGAAAAGGTTCTTAATGCTTGCATTCAAAAACTGCCCAACGAAGATGGAGAGTTTCCGATAGTCTCAGGTTTGAAATTCAACATAAAAATTGGACAAGGAGAGAATAAAGTATCAGACATTAAAGTTCTCAACAAAAAAAGCGGAGAATACGAGCCAATTGATTTTGATGCTAAATATACGGTCGCAACCATCGACTATATTGCAGTAGGAGGAGGAATGTATAATACGTTGAAAGGATGCAAGATTCTCCGGAAAGATCTCATTGTAGACAAGGATGCTCTAATAGAGTACATTAGCAAAAATCAAAATGGACACGTTGGGCAAGAATATGCCAAACCACAAGGAAGAATCAAATTCATCCAATAAAGACATTACAAAGAAGGTCATATCAAATTGACATGCTATTATATACAAACTTCATATCATGAATTTCTTCACAGCAATAAGATCTTTGGCCAACAAATGTATTTTGTCGACCATCGGCATGATTGGATTCTGTTTTTCATGCAACTCCGCCCGCGAATATGGAGTTCCTACCGTATCTTACGAATTCAAGGGTACCGTAACTGACGAAAACGGATTGCCTCTAGAAAATGTAAAAGTAAACATTGAGACATGGAACACTAACAAATCCTGCAACACAGACCCAAACGGATTCTACACAGCAAAAACAGAATATATCCGACCCGACAAAGTCAATCTGGAATTTTCCAAAGATGGTTACGAGAAAAAAGATGTGAGTTTCGACTCCGACGATTTCGATTACAAAAAAGGGAATGGCAAATACGACAAGCATGGTGAAAAGAACTTGAACATATCTCTTCGTAAAAAACAATAAACAACTGCTATCCCCATAAAATTATTTTCCTTCGCAATAGTTTTTCTTTTCTCAACACTTTGTGGGAATTAATTAGAGAAAAAAAGAAGCAATGAAAAGAATTTTCATTTCGGAAAGATGTTTAATGAACCAATTAATTTATTCATTAATTGGCATGACCGGATTTTATACTTCTTGCACAAAACTGAACTCTCATGCGAGGATGGGAGTCCATCCGCATAAAAACTAACGAAAACATCCGAAAAACAAGCAACAATGGTAGAGAATCCCGAAAAAATAGGTTTGAAGAAAAGGTTTGCACTAAACCTTTTTGACCATTACAGACATAATGAGGCCAAGAATCATCAACTCAGATATCTTTTTTGGGAATGTACGCTAAGGTGCACACTCAACTGCCTACATTGTGGTAGTGACTGCAAACAGATGACTAATGTACCAGACATGCCAGTTGACGACTTTATTGGTGCAATAAAGAAAATCATTCCTATCGTCAATCCCAACCACACAATGGTGGTCTTCACGGGAGGCGAAGCCTTGGTAAGAAAAGACATTGAAGCAGCAGGCATAGAACTCTATAAAATGGGATTTCCATGGGGACTCGTCACCAATGGTTACTTACTGACCCAAGAGAGGTTAGTCTCTTTGTTACGAGCAGGCATGAGATCTTGCACAGTCAGCCTTGACGGGCTAAAAGATTCGCACAATTGGTTACGCAACAATCCTCTATCATTTGACAAAGCAATCGAGGCCATAAAGCTACTTCCCCAAACAGATTTACGTTATGATGTAGTGACGTGCGTGAACAACCGCAATTTTGACGAACTTCCTCAAATCAAACAGATGCTCATAGACATGGGGGTGAAAGAGTGGAGAATATTCACCATTTTCCCCGTTGGAAGAGCAGCCAACAATCCTGAATTACAATTGCCCGACAAAAAATTCAAAGCAGTATTTGATTTTATAGAAGAGACTCGAAATGAAGGGAAAATTGCTCTCGACTATGGCTGTGAAGGATTTCTTGGAGAATACGAGTCACGAGCCAGAGATTCATTCTTCTTCTGTCGTGCAGGAATCAATGTGGGCTCCATCTTGGTGGATGGTAGCATCTCTGCTTGCCCTGACCTACGAAGTCGTTTTATACAAGGCAATATCTACAAAGACGACTTTGCTGATGTGTGGCAAAACAAGTTTCAAATCATGCGAGACAGAAGTTGGACCAAAACAGGCATTTGTAAAGATTGTGAGTTTTTCAAACACTGCGAAGGGAATGGCCTCCATCTTAGAGATGAAGAGACTAATGAACTCGCTTTCTGTCATTTAAAAAGAATCATAGCCGGGAAATAAAAAAGGCAACCCGAAGGTTACCTTCACTCGTCTATAGGCAATTCTATTTTCTCTTCTCCTCTACGATAGTAATAAACAATACCATATTCTCCGCATTTTTTCAAACGCTCAGGAATTGACAAGAGAGAGAACGAATGCTCAACCTGATTCCATATATCCAACACCACCTTATCCACATTCTCATTAAGAGCAGAGACATTTGAAATCGTTCGAGTCGTATTGTTTTGTAACACTTTTTGATTGTTGTAATGCTCAACAAAGATATCGTAGTGAACACGAACCTTGGCGATAGCTGGGTTATAAATCGGAGTTCCTCCACTCTGAATACGTTTCTGCTCACCCTCAATAATCAAGTTACCCCATTTAAAGAGATTATCATCAGAAATCAAATCTGGCACGACATTCGAATCAACAGATAAACCATACAGTTTTTTCATCTCAGGCTTTATTTCATTACGAAGCACACACATATTCAACACTTGAACAAAATGCGATACGTAAAGACGAGCCATTTTGGCTGCTTCCTGAAATTTCTTATTCGTATCTACCTGCTTTACTGAGCATTGCTTATATTCGCTCATAGCCCGTTCATAACGGACAAGCAGAGCCCTTGCATCTTCCAACGTACTATAAGAGAACGCTAAATCGTATGTATCCTCCAACCTATCGCCCATTTCAACCGCAGTCTTCAAAGCCCGCATACGGGCCTGGTTGGTATTCGGTAATCGTCTATATGGCATATTAAACTCACATATTAATCCTTTCTCCCCTCGCCTGGAGAAAAAGGCAAACAACTAATATAATTACCAATAGCACATGATCCCAATATCATGTGCCATAAGTCATTTGGATTTGGCCAAGCCATCAATCTTCACGATAGAGAAGATTGTTAGCCAAATCATACAAAGGCTGTTTAAGTTCCTCCGCTACTGATATTTGACGCAAAGCATTCAACGCATCCTCGTAGTAGGCACGCATTGCACTTTCTGCATTTGTACGAACATCCAACTTATCATATATCGCAGTCACGGCCTTCACCTTTTCAGTGCGGTCAAACTTTTCTCTTGAAATCCAATCCATCAAACTTGCCTTTGATGCAGCATCCGATTTCTCCAACGCAGTAATCAACAAGAATGTCTTTTTATTGCAATTGATATCTCCACCAATAGCCTTACCAAACTTCTTTTCATCTCCATAAACATCCAACAAATCATCCTTTATTTGGAAAGCAAGACCTATACCGATTCCATATTTATAAATCAAATCAGCGTCACGCTCAGAAGCACCTCCACACAATGCGCCTATTTTCAAGCTACCAGCCAAAAGGACAGCCGTCTTGAGGCGTATCATCTCTATATATTCAGGAATAGTAACATCATTACGAGTCTCAAACTCCATATCGTACTGTTGTCCTTCAAAAACATCCAAACTTGTTTCCGTGAAGGCATCGAAAATTGATTTAAAAACAGACGGATCACACTTGGCCAATAACTCGTATGCTTTAAACGACATAGCGTCACCTGATAGAATCGCCGTATTCTCGTTCCATTTTTTATGCACGGTAGGATTGCCACGTCTCATATCAGCCTTATCCATAACATCATCATGCAACAAGGTGAAATTATGGAAAACTTCAATTCCTAAAGCGGGATAAATTGCCTTCTCTATATTTTCATCGAAGAGTTGGCAAGACAACAAAGCCAATACCGGACGAATACGTTTTCCTCCTAATGAAAGCACATACTCAATCGGTTCATACAAACCACAAGGTTCTATTCTCCAATCCAAAGATGCCAAATGGCTCTTCACTAATTGCTGAATCTCCTCTATTTTTTTCATTCGACAACCTCCTTATTTGTATTTTTTCCGCTTCGCTTGCTTCTATTGTAACTTCTGTAACTATCATACTCGATTTCCACATCAGGTTCGATAAAAGTAGTACGCGGTTCTGCTTTGAACTTTATATATTTAATGGTCAACCCTCTGTCCAACCATTGCTGCTCATAGAATGTCTTGATAGACAAAATTCTATCGTCAGAAAAATCAGAATGATAAAGGTCGTTATTGTCAAACAACACCTCATAGCCATTCGCCTTGACCATCTCCTCGGTATAACGGAACATGAAATTACTATCCGTCTTCAAATGGACAATACCTCCTGGACGCAAGAATTGTTGATACAACTCCATGAATCGAGTAGATGTCAAACGCTTACGAACCTTTTTCATCTGTGGATCAGGGAACGTCAACCATATCTCAGAGACTTCTCCCTCTGCAAAAAATGCAGGAATAATCTCGATATTGGTGCGTATGAAAGCCACATTTTTCATGCCAGCCAAGTGCGACTCTTTTGCACCTGTCCACATACGTGCACCCTTTATATCCACACCTATGAAGTTCATTTCAGGGAACAAACGAGCCAACGCCACAGTATATTCACCCTTTCCACACCCCAACTCAACCACGATTGGATTATCGTTTCCAAAAAACGTATTCCACGCTCCTTTCAACTCAAAGGGCTTGTTTTGCTCTTGTAAAGCTGAAAATGTATATTGAAAGACATGAGGGAAACCCTCCATATCCTCAAATTTCTGCAATTTATTTTTTCCCATCTGCTATTTATTCTCTTCCGGGTTACTCTTCATTATTCTCAAACCTATATCATGTATGCCTTGCAAGAGATCCTCACGCATTCCTTGAATCAACTCAAAAGAGTAAACTCCTTTCTTAGGAAATTTAACGTCAGACAAAAACATCACGGGAAGATGACGCATAGAGCCAGAGCCCTCGCCTATCCAACGTCCGTAATTATCCGCCAACACGCATTCCAAAGTATCAGAAAAGACTACTGAATCAGGAGAGACGGAACGTACAAACAACCAAAAATTCTGATAACGATACGAACCATCATTACGAAGATCGACCACTATGTCATACGAGCCAACCGTGTCTGTAGCCTCAAAGTCAAAGACCGCAACACTATCTTTACTCCAGCCCTCGTTCGGAAACTCGACCGATTTTTGGAAAACGACCTCGTCGCCTGAACATGAAACAAAGGCCAATGTCAAAAGCAAAAAGCAAATTATTTTATTCATTGCCACCACCATTTCTTTCGTTGCCACCACCATTTCTACGATCGTCCGAACCACCACGTTCGTCGTTGCGTCTATTGTTCGGTCTATTGTTATTATGCCTACGTCTATTGTCTGGACGACGTTGACGATTCTCTTGATCCTGTCCATCTCTACCCTCCTGACCTTGTTGAGGAGCACCGCCATTCTGAGGATTTTGTCTTTGACGATCTCCTCCATTCTCTTGACGTCTTTCCCTATCATGATCACGATGCTGACGATTTTGGTTTTGATTAGGATTACGAGGGCCTTGACCATCATTACGTTGACCATCATTGCGTTGGCCATCATTACGTTGACCGTCGTTTCTACGAGGAGTTTGGTTTTCTCCGCCTTCTGGATTTTGACCTTCCATATTGCGAGGTTCACCGTTACGATTCTCGCGATTGCCACCATGACGGTTTCTGTTTCGATTATTCCTATCGTCGCGTCTGCGATTGCCCTGCTGACGATTTTCACCCTCTTGAGGAGCACCTTGTTGAGGCTCCCTGTTTTGAGGTTGATTATTCTCATCCCCTTGAACCTGTTGTTCTCGGTTCTGATTATCAGTGCTTTCTTGTGATGGATTTTGATTGCCCTTCTTAGAAGGTTTCTTATTCTTCTTCTTTCTATCAAAACGAGTCAAACTATCTTGACCCACCACATTTTCATAATCCGTAACCTTTTCCTGCTCACCCGACTCTAACAACAAAGAATCCACCTTGATGCCTTGTTTATTGAGGGCCATAATTTCTTTCACACGCTCCACAGGAACAGAAACGATGTTAGCAGCCATGGATGGAGAACTTGAATATTGCATAATTCCACCAAACACGTCCGTCTTGAAATGATAGAAGGTTGCGTCTTTCGTTTCCAAAGGTATATCTTTAGAAGGGATACCCTTCTGAGCCTCCACGTAGGCATCCACCTCGAAATTCATGCAACATTTCAACTTGGCACATTGGCCAGCCAATTTCTGAGGATTGAGGGAAATCTCTTGATAACGAGCCGCACTCGTTGCCACAGAGACAAAACTTGACATCCAAGAAGAGCAGCAAAGCGGACGACCACACGGACCGATACCTCCAATACGACCAGCCTCCTGACGTGCACCGATCTGCTTCATCTCAATACGCACTTTGAAAGCATCTGCCAACACCTTAATCAACTGACGGAAATCGACACGCTCATCGGCAATATAATAGAAGATTGCCTTGTTGCCATCTCCTTGATATTCCACATCACCGATTTTCATATTCAACTTCAAATCCTCCGCAATCTTTCTTGCCCGAAGCATTGTCTCATGTTCACGAGCCTTTGCCTCCTCATATTTCTCCAAATCGACAGGACGAGCCTTACGATAGACACGTTTTATCTCCACTCTTGCTGGATCCACATGATTCTTACGCATTTGAAGGAGCACCAACTGCCCAGTCAAAGAGACAGTGCCTATATCATGACCTGGTGTAGATTCCACAGCCACAACGTCGCCCTTCTCCAATTTTAGACCATTCGTGTTTCGGAAATATCCCTTGCGCGTATTCTTGAAAGTCACCTCCACCAAATCAGTAGCAGACTGTGACTCTGGAATGTCGCACAACCAGTCGAACGTATCCAACTTTTTATCTGTTTGTTTACTGCAACCCTTTTCATTCAAGTTGCAGCCACCTCCACTTAGATTAGCCATTTTAACAATTTAAAAATTAAAGGTATAAGGAGATTTCTCTCCTGATGCAGAATGTCACTGTTTCAGCAACATGATCAATTTCAACGACAAGTCGAAAAAGACCAATTTTGCATTAACGTTCTGCTCTATATGACGTTCGGCACTCTCCAATTCGGACAACATGCCGAAAATATTCGATTCCTTGACAAACGGAGAGAAGCGAACTGAAAAATCCTCTTCAAACTTCGTCATGTAAGTCAAATCTTTGTTCTTTAGGTTGTAGATGAAATTCTCTCGGATCATGCGCTGTGCATACGTCAAGAATGAGATTTGTCTTTTTCTGCCCAAACGATTCATCGCCTCCGTCCACTCCTTCATACGTTTGGCATTGCGACTGTAAGAGGCCCGCATAGCTTCGGCAAAAAGTTCAAAATACTCTCTCTTTTCATCCGACGTTTGAATGATATCATCTGCCGCGATAAGGTTTCCACTAGCAATGTGAGCCACCTCAGCATACTCCTCCTCCTTCATCGTATAGCGTTGCTTCAACGCCTGCACCATATCGGCATCGGAAAGAGGCGGCACCAAAATACGCTGCACACGCGAGAGTATCGTCGCCAACAACTGCTCCGTATTTTCAGAAACCAAGACAAACAATGTCTTGCCCATCGGTTCCTCCAACACTTTCAATATTTTGTTGGCACATACCACGTTCATCTTTTCAGGCAGCCAAATAATCATCGTTTTGTAATCAGCCTCAAAACTCTTTTGGCCCAACTTACGAAGAATCACATCACTCTCGTTTTCATAAATCATACCCTGTTTGTTGTCGGCGCTGATCTGTTGAAGCCACTGATCCATCGTAAAATAAGGCGTTGCATTGACCATAGACCTCCATTCGGGAAGGTAGTTGTCGCACACAACCGAATTGTTGGAACGGGTGATAGGGAAAACAAAGTGCAAATCGGGATGAATCAACTTGCTGAATTTCACGCAGGAAGGACAAACGCCACAGGAATCGCCTCCTTGACGGTTTTCGCAGTTCAAATATTGAGCATAGGCTATGGCCAAAGCCAATTTACCAGTACCAGGCGCACCACACAACATTACCGCATGGGGCACTCGGCCCTCGTCAACCGATTTCCTTAAAGTCTGTTTCACAGACTCTTGACCATATATATTTTTGAACTGCACTTGTATCCTACACTTTTATCCTAAACTAACGCCAAATATAGTCATTTATATTCGATTAGGAAAGGGATTATTTCGTTTTTAGCGAAAAGGAAGGCAAGAAAAAGAAGTTACGAATGGAAGGAGAACATAAAGCACACAACATCATTCGTCAACAAGAAGAAACCGAAAGAGGTTTCCAAACAACGCAAAACCGACAAATTTCAATACCAATTTGCAAATTAGGAAACAACAAATGTTTTAAATTGAAAACATCGGACCTTGACAGAAGAGAAAACCCACCTATTCCGCATTGCAATTTGGGATAAGTCAATAGATTTTACGCCTTATTTTTGCTACCTTTGCAGAAGATTTGAAAACAACAATACAATCAAATATGAAAGCAGTAGTTAGTATCATCATGGGTAGCACTTCCGATCTACCTATCATGGAGAAAGCGGCTAAATTGCTCGACGAGTTCGAAATCCCGTTCGAAATCAACGCTTTGTCGGCTCACCGCACCCCAAAAGAAGTAGAGGAGTTTGCCACCAACGCACAAAAAAATGGCATTAAAGTCATCATCGCAGCAGCAGGCATGGCAGCACATCTACCAGGTGTCATCGCAGCTATGACCACGGTCCCTGTCATCGGCGTTCCTATCAATGCAACTCTCGACGGAATGGACGCTCTTTTGGCCATCGTACAAATGCCTCCAGGCATTCCTGTCGCAACCGTAGGAATTAACGCTGCACAAAACGCAGGCATCTTGGCTGTTCAAATGTTGGCTGTAGGCGATGCTGAACTTCAAGCAAAACTCGCCAACTATAAAGAAGGGCTCAAACAAAAAATCGTAAAGGCAAACGCCGACCTTAAAGAGGTAAAGTTCAAGTTCAAAGTGAACTAAAAAACATAGCCACCGGTTCTCAAATCGGTGGCTTTCATTCACTTATCAGCAATAGTATCAGACATGCCAACATTATATCTGGGGTTGGGTTCCAACATGGGAGACCGAAAAAAAATGATAACAGATGCCACCATGATTTGTGGAACAATCATGGGGAACTTGGTCAACCTATCCTCCCTTTACGAAACTGAGCCTTGGGGTTTCTCTTCTCCCAACAAATTCCTCAACGCAGCCATCTGCATCGAAACGGAGCATTCTCCCGAAAAATGTCTCGCCATGGCAAAGGCCATCGAACGAGAAATGGGCAGAATGAAGCACGAAGGTGCTGGATACGAAGACAGACCCATAGACATTGACATACTTTTCTACGACGATTTAGTGATGAATAGCGAAACGCTAACCATTCCCCATCCCCTCATACAAAATAGGGACTTCGTCCTTCGTCCTTTGGCTGAAATCGCTCCCGATTTGACACACCCTGTCTTCGGAAAGAGCATAGAGGAACTTCTCATCCAATGGGAAAAGAACAACTAAAGTAACCTCTATATGAAAAGACAACGAATTTATAGAGGTCACCTTAATATACAACCCTTCAATCAAGAAAAAAAAAAATGAACAAACTATTTTACATTTCACTATTGGCTTTAGGATTAACCGCTTGCAACGGCACTGTTGCCAAACAAGAGGCTGTCAAAAAGGAGAAATCAACAATCCAAGTGGAGACAGACAGAGCTGGATCTTTCGTAAAGAACGTAGCAAGCGAATTAGCAACAGGATATATAGACAAAAAAGGCAAAGTATATGTTCAAATGAACGAAGCAAATGCGGACGCTTTTGCCGAGAAAAATGGAATTCCCAACCGAGTGGGCAACGCTATATTGGAAGTCGTAGGCCTCAACCACAAGTGCAAGGACATCGTCTTTTTTGGTAAAGATGGGGAACGCTTCCTCGGAATGTTGACGGAAGAGGGCGAGTTTGCTTTCCTTGATCTAAAAAAATGCATATCTATCGGAGATTCAAGAGGTAGCGATGTTCTCCCAGAAATCAAAAATGCTCAAAGCATTAGTGTAAAAGACGATTGGGTTTCTATTATGACTCAAAATGGAGAGGAGACCATCCAACCGTTCCATCTACCAGGACACTATATGTATAATGATTTCGAAATCTTTTTGACAAAAGACTATAGAATATCCTTCTTTAGCGAATCAGCAGGATTTGCAAAATCAGGAACTTTCTTCATCGACCATTCAATGGATGCTGACGGTCCTGACTCTGCGTCACAAACGCTTGTCTGCAACATCGAAAACAAGACCTACAAGATTACATTCGGTTACGACCATTTCAAATTGGCTGACAACGACGAGAAAAGAAACGATTATACTTTCAATTTCGAAACGGACGACTTTGCTTTGACAAAAGGCCAAGATATTACGTTTAGACGTTACGAAAGTTCGCAAATCGCCAATTAAGACAACCTTGTAATAAGAAACAAAAAACACTAACAATATGGAGAAACAGACAAAAATCATCTGCACCATTTCCGACATCCGTTGCGATGTGGAATTCATCCGTGCACTCTACAACGAGGGTATGAATGTGGCCAGACTAAACTCGGCTCACATGGACGAAGAAGGTTTTGACCGCGTAATCGGCAACATCCGTGCCGTATCCAACCAAATCGGTATTCTCATCGATACCAAAGGTCCCGAAGTAAGAACGACAAAGACGGAAAATCCAATCGATATTCGCACCGGAGACCGCATCAAGATCAAGGGAGACCCAGACCTTATCTCCAATAAAGAGATGATTGCCGTAAGCTACAAGGATTTCGTAAGCGATGTCAACGTAGGCACTTGCGTATTGTTCGACGACGGAGAAATCGGTCTTAAAGTTTTGGCAAAAGAAGAAGACTATCTTCTATGCGAAGCTCAAAATGACGGCGTTTTAGGTAGCAGAAAGAGCGTAAACGTGCCCGGCACTCGCATCAACTTGCCTTCGCTCACAGAGAGAGACAAGAAGAACATCCTTTACGCAATCAATAAAAAGATTGACTTCATAGCTCACTCATTTGTCCGCAACAAGCAAGATGTGCTCGACATTCAACAAATTTTGGACGAACACAATAGCGACATCAAGATTATCGCAAAGATCGAAAATCAAGAAGGTGTTGACAATGCAGACGAGATTTTGGAATATGCTTACGGTTTGATGATTGCACGTGGAGACCTTGGTATCGAGGTTGCTCAAGAGAAGATTCCTGGCATCCAACGTGTGCTTATCCGTAAGAGCGTCATCGCCAAGAAACCTGTTATCGTAGCCACTCAAATGCTTCACACGATGATCAACAACCCTCGCCCAACTCGTGCCGAGGTTACCGACATCGCCAATGCCATCTTCTATCGTACGGATGCCTTGATGCTCAGCGGCGAGACAACTTATGGCAAATACCCAATCGAAGCGGTTCGCACAATGGCTAAAATTGCTGCCGAGGCAGAGAAGACTAAGTTGAAGGACAACGACATCAAGATTCCGCCTCACGACGACAACGATATCACATCATTCCTTGCCAAGCAAGCGGTTGACTCTATGGATTTGCTTCATACAAAAGCCATCATCACTGATAGTTACACTGGCAAAACAGCTCGCCATTTGGCAGCCTACAGAGGTAATTGTCCTGTTTTGGCCATCTGTTATAAGGAACCTCTTATCCGCCAGTTAGCTCTTTCTTACGGTGTGACGCCGATCTATCAAGCCGAGAAAGAGGACACTCGTCACTACTTCTTCGCAGCATTGAAGATGTTGATTGAGAATGGTTACCTCAAATTCAGCGACAAGGTAGCCTACCTAAGCGGCAGCCAAAACATGGGTGGAGGAACCACCTTCCTTGAAATCAATAGCATCGACAACATATTCTCTAATCAAAAAGAGTATTTGTTGCCAAACTTCTAAAGATTGATTTGAACATCACAAAACAGCCGGACCGCTTGGGTTCGGCTGTTTGTTTTTATTGGTCTCCTATAAACATTTCTCAACAGACATAAAAAATGGGATATATACATAGGTGTTACACCTAATCGATTTTCATGCAACATATATCCCTTACGGGGAAAATGTCTGGAGATTTCCTCATTTTTCTACCAACATAATTTTGCTGCTATACAATAAGCAACATCACTCATTCTCTGGTTCGCCCTTCGAAATCAACTTGCCATTAAAATCGTAATTCACTTTGACTCTATATCTACCACCCTCTTCATAATATCCATAGGTATAGAATGCAATTGTATTGTTTTTTTCATCGTAACCCTCATAGTTTTCGGAAGCAGGAATGTGCAAGCACGCAAGCTCTCCGTTGGAACAAGTTTCCTGTTTCAGACTTTTGATATCGATAGGAATAAGATAGGAGTAGATGTTGCGCATATCAGGGCAACCAGAGACAACCAAATAGAGATCATTCTTCTGAGAATCTTTTACAACATGCACTTCATCAGCAGCAAGAATGTCTTTAGTCAAACACCTTTGTCCATCTCCCTTCCAAGCATATTCCTTAGGAGAGTTCTCATTTGAAAGGCAGATTCTCATCGCATTACCACCTTTGTCATCCGTAACCCATACAGCATTGATTGCTGCCATTTCGCCATTTCCCATGGGCTGAATATAAGCAACAATACCAAACCCCTCCGCCGCTTTCTTTGCATCAACAGGCAGTTGTAGGGACGCCACGTCCGAAGCAACCACAGAATCAGCGGCAGCAACCTCATTATCAGTTTTAGGAGCAGAACCTCCACAAGAGGCCAAAAACAATCCCATTGCTACAGAGGCAAAGGAAACTAAATTAGTATTATTCATAAAATCATCAATTTTAAAAATCATAGTACGCAGGAGAGCCAGCGACGCATCTCATCGACCGTTTTCCCTCTTTTCATCGCATATTCAGCCAACTGGTCCTCCCCGATTTTTCCCACCATAAAATAGTTGGATTGCGGATGTGAAATATACAATCCACAGATAGAGGAATTAGGGCGCATAGCTCCATTTTCCGTCAACTCCACTCCTATTTTGTCAAGATGCAGAATACGGCCGACATCGAAAATCAACGATTGGTCGGGCATCGAAGGATAACCTATCGCAGGACGAATGCCTTGATAGCGTCCCTTCCGAACCTCCTCCATTGAGAGGTTCTCTTCTGGAGCATACCCCCATATATGTTGACGCACCTGACGATGCAACCATTCTGAATAGGCCTCTACCAAGCGGTCTGAGACGCTCTCTACCAGAATTGACGAATAGTCATCACCTGCCTTCCGATATTCGTCCGATAACGCTTGTGCCCCTGCCACCGAGACACAAAAAAGTCCGACATAATCCTTCTTTGGCGAAACGAAGTCCGAAAGGGAAAAGCAATATTCCTCTCGTTCACTAGGATGCTGCTGCCTCAACATGGGCAATCTTAGCACCTCTTTACCTTCATCAAAAAACAGAATAGCCTCGTCGTCCGAGCGAGCCTCCCAAAAACAGAGTGCCGAACTTAGTTTCAAACGATTCTCCGTCACCAGGCGACCTAACATTTCACGAGCATCATGAAACAAACGCCAAGCCGCGGAAGCCTTCTCATGGTCGGCCAAGGGAAATCGAGATAAAAACTGCTGACGACAAGACTCACAATTGCACATTCGCTCAATTCCCTTGAAATTGCCTGTCACACGCCACGCATGGAAAAAATAAGTCCATTCAATATAAGGCAATATAGGTTGGACATCGACAGACTCGCAATGCCTAACGCCTAAGAAAGAAGGAGTTATGGGAACGTACATTTTTATATAACTAAAAAACCAAAATCATCATCAAACACCAACTATGATTGTCATTAGGAATTAATCAATTCCATATATTCGTCATAACTGATAAATCGCCCCCCCATTGATTTCAAGTGCGGCGTTTCCAGTTGACAATCTATCATAACGCCACCACACTCTTCCATGGTCTGCGCCAATATGATCAGAGCCATCTTGCTTCCGCTTGGCACCAAAGAGAACATGCTCTCACCAATAAAGCACTTGCCGACAGTTACGCCATAAAGACCACCGACCAACTCTCCATCTTTCCACACCTCGACACTAGAAGCATAACCTCGGCGATGAAGTTCGGTATAAGCATTCATCATATCTTCGCCCAACCAAGCACCATATTCTTCATAACGCAGACGACTGCAATTTTTTATAACTCCCTCAAAATCTTTATTGATAGAGAATTGATATTGGTTCTTATTGAAAAGCGTCCGCATAGAGTGCGATATATGGATTTCCTTGGGGAAAATGACGAAACGTTTCATAGGACACCACCACTTAATTGCCTTCCTCCTGTCTCGGAACGAATACCAAGGGAAAATGCCATGACTATAAGCCAACAACAATCGGTCAACGCTCAAATCGCCACCTACGGCAAAAAGCCCATTCGGCTCACCCAATCGCGGATCAGGGAAGCCAATTTCATCACTCAACCTGAATATCATAGCAATACTAACTTATCATTCTGCAATTCGACGTGAGTCACACCTCCGTCTTTCAATTTTCCGAAAAGAATCTCCTTTGTCAGCAATGGTTTGAGATTCATAGATACCACACGATCCATTTCTCTAGCTCCGTAAGTTTTAGAGAAACCTTGCTCAAGCAAAAAGAGACGAGCCTCTTCCGAAATCTGCATTTCCACATTTCGAGCAGAAAGTTTCTCCTGCAAGAGATTCAACTTCTTGTCAAGCACGCGTTCCGCCATAGTCCTATCCATTGCATTAAAGACTACGGAAGCCGTCAAACGATTCAAAAATTCAGGCTTAAAGGTCTTCTTCACCTGTTTGATCATCGCATCACCTGCTGTAACCAAACTACCAAATCCGACCGAAGCCTGCCAAGCATATTGAGCGCCAGCATTGGAAGTCATGATCAACACCACATTTCGGAAATCGGCATGATTACCCTTATTGTCGGTCAAGCGAGCATAATCCATCACTTGAAGCAGAATGTTGTAAATACTATCGTGCGCCTTCTCTATCTCATCCAAGAGCAAGACACAATTGGGATTCTTACGGATAGCCTCTGTCAAAAGACCGCCCTCGTCATAGCCTACATAACCAGCAGGAGAGCCTATAAGTTTGGAGACGGTGAACTGCTCGACATATTCACTCATGTCGAAACGAACCAATTCAACGCCCAACTCCTTAGCCAAGACATTGGCAACTTCAGTCTTTCCCACTCCCGTAGGTCCGACAAACAAGAAACTTGCCAACGGCTTATTATCTTCCAAAAGTCCCGCCTTTGACATTTGAACACTCTCAACAATCAAACGTACAGCCTCATCTTGGCCATATATTTTAGAAAGTATGCGTGACTCCAGCGTAGCCAAACGTGCATCAGCATCCGCATCCATTTGCAAGTTATCGTTCTTGCAGACTTTTGCCAATAGCTTGGATAGCAAAGAAACATCAACTTTTCGGACATCAGAAGAATCCGAATGAGAGACGATGTAAGCACCCGCATCATCCAACAAAGCAATAGCCTTCTGAGGCAAGAAACGATTATGTATATGTTTAGACGTAGCCTTCACCGCATATTCAACGGCAGAAGCTTCGTAACTAATCTGATGATATTTTTCATAAGCCGGCATAACCGATTGAAGAATCTTGATTGAATCTTCTACCGAAGGTTCTTCCACATCAATCTTTTGAAAAAACTTCTCAAAGAGCTTATGGTCCGAGAATTTTCGATGATACTCCTTTGGGGAACAAGTCCCAATGAAGCGGAGTTTATCCCACTCCACATACGGTTTCAAGATGGGAATAATATCCGCCTCCTCATTCTGTTTAGCAAACGAAGAGGTCAGAAGTTGCATATCCTCAATATAGACAATCGCATTACCTTGGTCAGAAATGGTCTGCAGAGTTTCGCTCATTCTTCGTTCCAAATCGGCACGGAACTGAACACCCTCCAGCAATCTCTTCAAATTCAACTTAAGGATTCTGCCGTCCTTAAAACGCTCCGGCAAAACACCCGATTTCATCCGTTTGGCCAATTCATAGACCATTGTCCTTTTGCCGACGCCGATTTCACCGACCAACATGACATTGTGCGTATCCTTGCGGCACAAGATTTGTATCAGTTGCTCCATCTCCGAATGACGTCCTACCATGGAATGAGTTTCATCTATCAAATCAAACACATCAACCGCACGAACCGACAATTTGTTCGATGGATTAGCCGAGGAAGAAACATCCGAAGCAGAATCGCTCACGTCTATAACTGCCGTCAAGAAATCCACCTTGTCCGTAACATATCTGTTAAGCAAATAGGCAATAGTAGAATCCTCTATTTCATACATGGCATAGATGACATGCGAAACCTTTATATTTTCCGCCTCTGCTGCTTGGCAATAAATCAACGCAATTTGCAACAAAGAGGTCAATTGTTGAGATAAGATGCAATGTTCATCAACATATTCAGGGATCACCTCTTGCTCAGAAAGATACTCATTCAATTCGGTCTCAAAGGCAACCATATTCGAATTATAATGCTCCAATGCCTTTCTGAATGGAGAATGGTTGAGCATACTAAACATAAGATGCTCTGGAGTAGCAATGCCATGTCGCCTTTCCATGCATAATTCTATCATTTCTTCCAAAACCTTCTGCATGAAAGCATCACAAGACGAATATATTTCAGAAGTATCAAACTCTTTTTCCATATCTGTCATACTTGAACACAACTAACCCGCAATGGGAAATTCTCCTTACGAGCCAAACTCTTTGTCATTTCCACTTTGGTCATAGCCACGTCGTAACTATAAACACCCACCTCAGCAGAGCCCTCACTATGAACTTTCATCATAATGGAGGAGGCCTCCTCGTCGCTCTTATAAAAGACCGTTTTAAGGACCTCAACCACAAAATCCATCGTTGTGAAATCGTCGTTATAGAATATCACTTTATATTTTTTAGGACGGTCAATGCTCGTTTCGCGAGATTCCTTGTCCTTTATTTGAAACTGTTCCATATTCCAAATTATATTGGGTTCTGAACGAATAGAATTTCTTTCCTATACAAATACAATCCTTGTCGGACTCACAAAAGTTCATCGCCTCGATTCGTTTCATATATTTACCTGCAAATCCGTCAACTGACGTCTCAAATTATCTGCGTTTTCAAAACGAATGGCGTGTATGCCCAATGCTTTGGCAGCCTCAACATTCTTGAGATTGTCGTCGATAAAAACAGTCTCCTCCGGCTTTATCTTGAAACGAGAAAGCATACATTGGTAAATAGCAGGGTCTGGCTTCAATAATTTTTCACGACCAGAAACCACCATGTCATCCACCAAACGGAAGATATTCCAACGCTTAAACTCATCCTGCATCGTCTCGTCCGACCAATTGGTCAAGCCATAGATGGGATACCCCTTCGCCTTCAAATCCTTTAGAAGTTCCTCCATGCCTGGCACTTGACAAGTCACCATCTCATGCCAACGAGATTGATAGACACGTATCTCCGTCTCCCATTCGGGATGGATAGCCACCAATTCTGCCACACCTTCCGAAAAAGGTTTCCCCTTATCCATTTGAGAATTCCATTCAGAGGTACAGATATTATCGATAAACCATTGAGCCTTTTCTTTGTCACCGAAATAACCATCATAGAGGTTATGAGGGTTCCAATTTATCAAGACTCCGCCAAAATCAAAGACTATATTCCTCACCATAACTTTATCCATATTAGCGAATTAACAAAAAAGCTATAACACAAACCACAGCCATAGCTAAAGGCAAACCATAGTACCAAGGCAAAGGGAATCGGGTCGCCTCATGTTTCTTTCCGATAGGTTCTTTGCGACCAGTACCCACAAGGTCGCCATCAGCCGCCACTTGACGTTCGCCTACCATCTGTCCACAACTGACGCATATTTTAGCACCTTTAGACAACTCGCTTCCACAATTATAGCAACGCATAAAACTTCTTTTTAGAATTATACCAAAGACTAATTTGTCAGTTTGTGAAGTTACAACTTTTTTGTGAAATAATAGATTTTGAAGGACACGGTTTTTTCATTTGGAATATACATAGAGTCAAGCCTATAGTCAAGAAGCAAGTGCAATATTAGTCAAAGAAAAAAACTGAAGAAACACTTTTTAGGCGAGTCAATGTCGAGTTTTTCTATAGGCCTGTCATTGATTCTTACAGATTAATGTCGGATTGCGAAAACAATACTGCTTTACCTCTTAGATATAAGTGCCTTGAAAACTGAGGCCAACTAATTTGTCCATATTTTGCGAGTTTTTTATACCCGCAAAAATATCAATTAACCAATCTCCATCCAATTATTCATGGGCGAAAATTGGAATTTTTTGCCAATTTTCGCCCATGAATAATTATTTTAGGGCGAAAAATGGAGATTTTTGCCAATTTTCGCCCGAGAATAATCCCTAAAAGACACAAAAATCATACGAGGACTTGCACAGCGCATGGTTGGATTTTCGACAGCGACGCTATTGAAGGACTTTCATCCTTTTCTGTATCAATTCAAGATAGGCGACTTGCATCTCTTCGCTGAGGAAGGAGCTGCGTATCAGTTCCGTCCATACAGGGAGCGCATTCTTCATGTTGTCAATGAGATGAAGGGAGACGCGTTCCTCGATGCCCATCGATGCTGATGCTTTGAGGAAGTCCGCCAATTTCAAACGTGACTTTCTACCATTCAATGTCAGTGCCAACTCCTCTTTGGGATTGGCAATGGCAACGTTCAGCAGGTCGTATGCCGGTGTGAGCTGATAGAGTTTCTTCGGACGGTAGAGCGAGAAGTTCTTCAAGTGCATGTCGTTGTTGCCCGTAACGAAGGAAAAGAGCAGCACCTGCATGAAGTTCACGAGGTCAAGTTTCGGCGTAGAACTATAGGTCGCAATCGTCTTGGCAATCTGTTCGCACGAACTCTTGTATTTGTATTCGGTAGGATGAAGGGTGAGCTGACACATGTCCTCCATGTCAATCTTCTCGCCCTTCTTTGTTCGATCTATGCGACGGGTGATGTAGCCGAGGCTTCCGTCTGCCAGTCGGATGAGCGAGTGAGGGACGACTTTGATACGTGCCGCTTCTGCCATGTGCATGGTGAGGTCTTCGTTCTCGGGCAGTTCAGGGTATACGTCTGTTTGTGGCTTGAAGATGAAATCTCCCCAAAGTCCTACGATAGTGAGTCGGTTGCATCCCTCGTGCTTATGAAGGTTCAGCGAGAGTTTCGGCTGTACACCCGTCAGCGACGTTTGCGCTTGTATTACCTGTGCGGCCAGAGCATCAAGATCTTCCCGACGATACTCCAGCAATGGCGCGTCCGCAGTACCGAAGAATTTTCGCACACAACCGGGATGAAAGTCCTTCTGGCCTTCGTCCAACTCCTTATAACAATATAAACACTTGCACATACGCGTTATTCGTTTATGGGTACAACACTCACGCTGCCGATGCACTCCTTGCAGCACAACAGCAGGAGCGACATTCGGTCGAGCACGCTGATGTCGGTGTTGCGCAAAGCAACGTCGAGCAACCATCCCTCGGGTATCAATCCATCGAAGAACGGAAACAACACAGGGCTTGTGTAAGCCTCTTGCTGCAAGGGGAGGGTGAGCGAGATGGCTGCTGCTGATGGTGAAGCGAGATAAGCGTCATCGTATTTGAACATGTATTCGCCTCCGTCTTCTGTCAGCATACCTGCCAACATTTCCTTTCTGTATATTTTGGCTTGTCGCATAGCTGTTATTCCTCCTTAAACCTTGGTGTTGCCACCAGCGTATAGTTAAACAGATCGAGCAACTGGTTCACCTTATCCATGCGTAGCGTAGGCTTTCCTTGCTCCAGTTGGCGCACAAAGTTAAGGCCCACACCCGACTTCATGGCGAGTTCCTCCTGCGTCAAGCCATATTCCTTGCGCAGGTCCTTTACCGTCTGTGATAATTGCGTTCTTTCCATAGAAAACTTACCTTGAGTTTGTTGAAAGAGATGCTAAATTACATCATATCGGATGCAAAAATGCAAATTATTTCTCAAATTACATCCTTTCGGATATAAAAACACCCAACTTTTAACAAATTATATCTTTTCGGATGTATTTATGCTAAAAGTCGGGTGATTTTTCTGATTTATTCGGCACCAAGTCGTTCTGTTTCTTCCTTATTGTTAGTTGCTCGGTTTCAAAGGTCCGTAGAAATAGCTTGCTGTAGCACCTCCATCCATCAGGAAGTCAGAGCCTGTGATGAAAGTACCCTTCTCGCCAAGAAGTAGTTCGGCAACATTGGCCACTTCATCGGCAGTACCTGGGCGACCGGCAGGACATTTTGCAAACATATTCTTATAGAAGTCGCCACGAGGTCCATTGAACTCATCTATGGCAAGAGGTGTTACGATGATGCCTGGCGATACGCTGTTGACGCGTGCACCTCGCTCTCCCCATTTTACGGCTTCGGCCATCACACGCTTCACGTTGCATCGCTTCGCCATCTGGTAAGCATGGAGGGTGTCGCGGATATTGTCGGGCTGCAGCATTTCAAGGCTGAGTAACTCTTCGGTTGGTGTGCAAGCCAGTTGTTCGTCCTGTTCGGGTGTGAGTGCCGGCATACGATGACCCGACTGACTGCTGACCACAAGGCCTGTGCCGCCATGGGAGATTACTTTCCCAACCTCTTCGAGCAAAACTGCTGTACCGTAGAGGTCAACTCTCAAAATGGTTTCTATCGGTGCTTGACTTGGTGATACGCCAGCAGCGCAAACCATCATCTTCAGTTCGCCCAAAGAAAGGGCTTTCTCAATGGTGAGCAATAGCCTTCAGCGACTTTTTTTCTTGTAATCCCAGATAAATCCCATATCTTTGCTCTCGGGTAAGATGATTGTACATATGCAATACAAAATTATCAAACCTATTGGAAACTTCGGTCTCCATTTTTGTTTTTTTTTATTGCTTCCTTCATCCGACTCTTTTTCTTGCACTTCTAAATTGAAAGTTCAAAATTGTGTACAATAAACTCTCCATCTGCCTGTTTGAATAGGCAGATAGAGAGATAATGGATGATTACAGCAAAGCATTGAACAGCCATCCGAGAAGTATGATGGCAAAGGCAACGGTGCCGAAGAAGATGCCGATGAGTCGCATGTTCATCACTTTTTTGAGCATGGTGGCTTCAGGAAGCGACAAACCTACAACGGACATCATGAAGGCGAGGGCTGTACCGAGACTTACTCCTTTGGCTACGAAGACCTCAACAACAGGAACGATGCCGGCTGCGTTGGCATACATTGGTACGGCAAGGATAACCGCCAATGGTACGGCATACCAGTGTTCGTCGCTGAGATATTCCTCGAAGAATCCTTCAGGCACGTAGCCGTGCATGGTGGCTCCGATGGCGATACCGATGATGACATATAGGATGACGCCTTTGATTATGCCAATGGCTTCCTTGATAATCTGTGGCATTCGCTGAATGAGCGTGATCTGTTCGGTGGTCATTTCCTCTTGTGCGCCATTTGCCATCTGCTGGATCTGTAAAACCCATGGGCTCAAATGCTTCTCCAATTTCATCTTTCCTAGAATGAAGCCGCCAATCGTGCCGAGCAGAATGCCGCTAATGACGTAGATGGTTGTTACCTTCCAACCGAAAGTTCCGGCAAACATGGCTACCGCCACCTCATTGACGAGTGGTGAAGTGATCAAGAACGAGAGTGTCACTCCCAATGGTATGCCGCCTTTTACGAAACCGATGAACAGCGGAATAGAGGAGCATGAACAGAAGGGTGTGATGGCTCCGAAGAGAGAAGCCACGAGGTATTGCATGCCGTAGAGTTTGCGCGAGTTGAGGAAGTTGCGCAACCGCTCTACAGGGAAATAAGCATTGACCACGCCCATCACTGTGCTGATGAGAAACAGCAGAAGAATGATCTTTAGCGAGTCATAGACGAAGAAGTTGAGCGCTTCGCCCAATCGTGTGGTGGCGTCTATGCCAAAGAGGCCATAGATGAGCCAATCTGCAAATTGTTGTATCATAATTGTTGTAAGTTACAGGTGTTGTCAGAACAGCATTCTATCTTGATGCCTTTTATCTCGTTCAGATAAAAATCCTGCATTTTTCGTTTGATTTCGTCGCGTACTTTGCGGAACGCTGGCAGCATCTCTTCGTCCGTTCCTTTGAAGGCATCAGGATCGTCGAACCCGATGTGTAAGCGTTTGCCCACCTTGCCGACGAATACCGGACAAGATTCGTTGGCCCCACCACAAACGGTGATGACGTAATCCCATGCCTCGCCAAGATACTGGTCGATGTGCTTGGGGTAATGCTTACTGATGTCGATGCCCATCTCTGCCATGACCTTTATGCCAAGCGGATGTACCTCGGTGGCAGGACGAATGCCAGCGGAATGAACTTCGAGTTGAGGCTCAAGGCACTGCAAAATGCCTTGAGCCATCTGACTGCGGCAACGGTTGCCGGTACAAAGAACTAGTATGCGTATCATAAATTACCAGACTAATGTGATTGAATAATAGATGCCGACTCCGATGAAGAGGATGGCAACGATGCGGTTGAACCAGCGCTGGAAGATGCTAATCTTGCCCATCACTTTGCCAAGTGACTGCATGCTGTAGGCAAGCACCCATGCTACTACGAGGACAGGCAAAGCTGTGGCGATAGCGAAGACAAGTGGCAGCAGATAACCCGCTGTTGCTTCGGCAGACATCGGAATGAGCATTCCGAAGTATAGCAAACCGCTGGTTGGACAGAATGCCATGGCGAAGAGAATGCCGAGCGCAAAGCTTCCTAACGTACCAGAATATGAGCCATTGACATTGCCGCTAAAGCCAAACTTTGGCAAGTGCAGTTTGTCTCCCAAAAGCATGAACAAGCCGATGAGGATGAGCGCAGGACCAAGAATGAGTTCGCCCCATTCGCTAACGACTTGCTGAAGCCCGAAGGTGTCGGCTCCTTGCCTTATGATGTAGATAAGGATAGCGCCGAGGAGCGTGTATGCCAAAGTGCGGCCGAGGGTATAGAGGAGTCCGCTCCACAATATTTTTCTTCGGGTGTTGCCATCGTCCTCGCTGTCCTCCAGATAACTGTGGGCAATGTACCCCACTGCTGTCACGTTGGTGGCTAACGGACAAGGACTCAGGGCAGTGAGCAATCCCAAGAGAAATGCCGTAATCACTGGCACCTGGCTGTTGTCTATGAGTTGGTTGAGAAGGTCCATCTATGTTTACTTTATTACTTCCATAACCTTGTATTTCAATTCATTGCGGAATTCCTCGGCATTCGTTCTCGCATACGAGAAGGCTAAACGCGTGAGGTCTTCTGTCCCATTGGGGGTGACAATAAAAAGCGATGAGAATGACACTTTGTATTGTGTGGCCAGTTTCTTCCCTTCCTCGGTCGAAAAGTCAACTACGCTAAAAATGACTTTGCCATCTTTTACTTGCTGTGCTAGTTCGCCTTCTACGAGGGCTTTCGTCTCGTTCTCGATGGCCATGCAAGTGGCACAACGTTGCTTGCCGTGGAAGTAGATGATTTCAACTGCCGATTCCTTCTTTGCAACGGTTTCCTTCTTTGTCTCTGGTGTATTATTGCCAGCACAAGCGGTAATTGTGGCTGTAGAAAGAAGAACAGCCATCATGATAATTGTAATCTTTTTCATTTTCTTGGGTGTTATATGATAAAAAACTTTACTTTAGAATATCGAGCAATTCTGCCTCATTCTTTTGCCCGCGAGCCACAACCTGGCCATCCACCACCAATGCAGGGAGCGACATTACATTGTACTGCATCACCTCCATGACATCATCCACCTTCTCAACGGTGGCGTCAATTTGGTGGTTTTTTACTACTGCCTCTACGAGTGAAGCGAACTTCTGGTTGCAAGCGCAAGAGCTTACCAATACTTTAATCTGTTTCATACTTGAAATATTTAATGTTTATAATTCGCAAAATAACGAACAATTTGATTCTTAGAAAACCCTCAACGTGGTGCATGAGGGTTTTGACACAAAAGATACTTTGGGAAATTTGTGTTTATTTACAACACTCGTCCTTCTTCTCACAAAGTTCCATATTAAAGAATTCCGAGAACAACTGCTGAGCATACTGCCAGTTTTCTCGGTTGATGCAGTACTTTACCTTGGGAGCTTCAATCTCGCCCTGAATCAATCCTGCATCCTTTAGAGCCGACAGATGCTGACTTACGGTTGCCTTGGCGATAGGCAACTCCTCATGAATATCCCCGAAATAACACGTGTCTTGCTTCGCCAGGAATTTCATGATGGCGATACGTGCCGGATGGCCAAGTGCCTTCGCGAATCCCGCCAGCGTCTCCGTCTTTATACAGTATTTCTTTTCTGCCATAATAAGCGACGTTTTGATTTCTGTTTGCAAAAATACGAACAATAATTCGAACTACCAAATGTTTGTTCGTATTTCTACGGCCAACTAACAATCTTTTAGTTTTGTCAATCACTACATAACTATAATGGCTGATCAAGCATCATGTCTTGGCCAGCCATTATTTGAGGTGAAGGAAATCTCAGATTATAAGTTGTGAGCAAAGAATGACTCCAGCTTGTTCCAAGGAATTACTTTGTCTTTACCACCATCGTATAGGTCGCAATGGCTTGCACCTAGGATAATGAGAAGTTCTTTGTTGTCAGGATTCGGGTTTGGCTTGCGGACAAAATCGTAACCCTCGGCCTTGCCGTTCATCATATACTCAAAAGCATTCTCGCCAAAGTAGCGTGAGTGGGCCTTCTCGCCGTGAACGATGAGCACGGCACCACGTATCTCATTGATATAATAAAGGAAACGGGTGTTGGCAAATGCCTGACAGCCGAAGGTGTGCCAGCCGTCGTTTGAGTTGCCCGAGCGGACGTGATAGCCACGTGGAGTCTTGTAATAATCGTAATAATCCTTTACGAACTGCGGAGCATCCTCGGGAAGTGGGTCCACAACGCCACCTCCTGCAGTAGTCTTGCCCGACTGCGACGCCTTGATGCGCTCATCAGCCATCGCCTTGCGCGCGTTGAAACGAGCCTCCTCGCTGTCGGCGCTGTCGAAATAGCCGTTGCCGTTCACGCGACTCATATCGTACATTGTCATTGCGGCGGTTGCCTTTATGCGGGGATCGACGGCGGCAGCGTTAAGAGCAATTCCGCCCCAGCCGCAGATACCAATGATGCCAATTTTGTCTGCGTCAACGTCCTCACGCATAGAGAGATAGTCAACGGCGGCCATAAAATCCTCGGTGTTGATATCGGGCGACGCTGTGCGACGGGGCTCTCCCGATGACTCGCCTGTAAACGATGGGTCGAAAGCCATAGCCACAATACCGCGCTCGGCCATCCTCATAGCGTAAAGTCCTGAGCACTGTTCCTTTACGGCGCCGAAAGGTCCGCAAACCGCAATCGCCTTCATCTTTCCGTCGGCGTTTTTGGGAGTGTAGAGGTCGGCCGAAATCTCGAAACCGTACTGAGTCTGATACTTCACCTTCTGATGATTTACCTTGTCGCTGAGAGCGAAAGTCTTGTCCCACTCCTGCGAGGTCTGTGAATTCTGCATATCCATTTCCTGATTCTGTTTTGGGGCGCAGGCACTCAACAGGAGCGCCGAAATCGCCATTGTTACTAACTTTTTCATATCTGACGGCAAAGTTAGAAACTTTAAGATTACAATGGACTACCAAGAATTCGGAAAAGGTTACCTATTTTTGGTTTTGGGGGAGGAGGTTGCTATTTCCTCAAATAGTTCAATTTCTGCTGATAAGCACGGAGATAGATTCTTTGGCATTTTTTGGATAACACAAAAGCCTGTCGCATAATTAACGTGAGTTCGATGAATTATCGCCTTGCGCCTACGGCGAAGTTTTTTTTCAACATAAATTATCAAAAATTGACACGAATTTTTCAAAAATTACTCTCATAGAGAAAATTTTTGATTAATTTATGTAAATTCGTGGTAATTTATGTTCTAAAAATAAGCCGAAGGCACAACGAATATATTTCGTCGAACTTACGTTAACTAACGTGAATTCACGATTTAAAATCAGTTGAGCTGGCCCTTAAGGGCCTTGAGAGGGCTCTTGCCCTTAACTTCAACAAATGAAGCTGCGAATCCTCCTCCCTGAACGCTGTTTACCGATACGGCTGTCTTGCTTGTCACAAGGCCTTTCCTTATCACATATTTATCGGTGTTTGTCTTGTAGTCGGCGTTGTGGGCATCCATATAGAATGTGGCCTCGTAGGTTTTGCCAGGCTCAAGGAAACTGAGCGATACAGATGTCTTGTGGACGATGCCGGCCTTGGTGGCCAAGAACCAGTTACCCGATTTCTTTCCCTTGCGCGCCACAGTTATGTACTCCATAGGCGAAGCCTCCAAGTATCTGGAATCCACCCAATCGACATCCACATCCTTGATGAACTGGAATGCGTCGCTGTATTTTGTATATACCTCGGGAGAGTCAGCGGCCATCTGCAATGGTGTAGGCATGGTGAGATAGAGCGCGAGCTGGCCTGTTATGGTGCTGTTGCAGTGCGATCCGTTATAGAGGTTCATCTCGAAAACGCCTGGCGTATAGTCCATTGGACCGCCCATCAGACGTGTGAACGGAAGTATGCAGGTGTGGTCGGGAGGGTTGCCGCCAAAAGCCTCGTATTCAGTTCCGCAGGCGCTCTCGTTGGCCAGAAGGTTTGGATATGTGCGGCTGAGGCCTGTTGGATGCACGGCCTCGTGACCGTTTACGCATATCTGATACTGTGCGGCCTTCTGTATGTTGTTGTTGTAGTGGTTAACGCAGAACTGGCCGTAGTGGTGCTCGCCGTGTGGCTGTATGTAGCCCACATAGCCTGTCTTCACGGCATCGTAGCCCAGGTGCTTCATGTAGCGGAAGGCTGTATCCATCTCGCGCTCGTAGTTGACGATTGACGACGAGGTCTCGTGGTGCATTATAAGCTTGATGCCCTTGCTGTGGGCATAGTCGTTGAGCATCTTGGCGTCGAAATCGGGATAAGGTGTCACAAAATCGAAAACCTTGTCCTTGAGGTATCCAAACCAGTCTTCCCAGCCGATGTTCCATCCCTCAACCAAAACAGCGTCGAAACCGTTTGCCGAGGCAAAGTCAATCACCTTCTTTACATTCTGGTTGGTGGCGCCGTGGCGGCCGTTTGGCTTGGCCTTGCTGTAGTCAGTTACGCCCAGGCGCACCGATGGGAAATCGTCGGTATAGTTCCACGAGCTTTTGCCCTGAATCATGTCCCACCATACGCCCATGTATTTTGTAGGCTTTATCCACGACACATCGCTGAGGGCGCAAGGGTCGTTGAGGTTGAGTATAAGCTTGCTGGCTAGAATGTTGCGAGCGTCGCTGCTCACAGTTATGGTTCGCCACGGAGTCTTGCATGGAGTCTGCATGCGTGCCAGGTCGCCCACAGCATCGGGAGTAAGCTGAACCTTAAGCGAGTTAGTGGCCTCCTTGAAATCCAGTCCCATTCCCGAATACTCTACAAGGGCAGCCTCGTGTATAACCATGAAATTGCCGCCGTTGGTCTTCATGAGAAGCGGAGTCTGGAGTCCGGTTGGCGAATAAACGGTATGGGCCGAATTGTCCATCACATATTTGGGGAGAAGCGCGCGCACCTCAGAGAGCTTGCTCTTTGCGTAATGGTATTCCTCAGTGTCGTAGTCGCCAGGAATCCACCATGCTGTGTTGTCGCCGTTCATGCGGAACTCGGTAAGCTCGTCCTTTATGGTGAAATAGTTGAGTTTTTCCTGAACAGGAAACTCGTAGCGGAAGCCCAGTCCATCGTTGTAGAGACGGAACACCACATCGAAAGTTCTCTGAGTGTTTTTCTGCAGGAAAGTTACAGCCGCCTCGTTGTAGTTGTTCTGGATTTCGGCCACCTCGCCCCACACGGGTTTCCAGTTTTCGTTGAAAGAAGAGTTTCTTACATTGCTGATTTCGAAGCCGGAGGCTAAATTGTCGTCAGCCACGGCCACAGCTTCCTTATAGTCGAAAGTCTTTCTGGATTCAGACTTAAGCATGAAACCAAGCTGCGATTTCTCTACAACAGTCTCGCCGTTGTATTTCAAAGTGTAGCAAGGGCGACCCTCGGCGTCGGTTGAATAGTCGCACTGAAGCTTTCCGTCAGGCGACTTGAGCTGGGCCTCTGCCCCCATGGCCATAAGGGCCAAAACAGATATCAAAAATAGTCTTTTCATAATGCGTTAGAAATTTTTTTTAACGTGAGTTCGATGAAATTTAAGTGATTGAAAATTTGGTAATTAGCGAAATTTTTAGCATATTTGTAATAACGACAAAACAAATTACCAAAAAAATCGCTATGATTACCGAAGGCAAAATTACTGAATTTTTCTGTATTGCAGATGATTTTTGCAAAATTTTCAATCAGAAAATACAAAAATATACTTTCAAGGCCAATACCAAGCGCAACTACCACAGAGACAGCACTTTGTCAATGGCGGAAGTGATGACCATTATTGTAATGTTCCACTCATCTGGATATAGATGCCTCAAACACTTCTATCTCAACCATATATGCTTGAATATGAGACACTTGTTTCCTCGCGTTGTTTCATACAACAGGTTCGTAGAATTAGAACGTATGGTGGCCGTACCATTGGCACTGCTGATCAAGAAGGTACTGTTAGGCAAATGCACTGGCATAAGTTTCGTTGACAGTACGCCATTGCGTGTATGCCGCAGCCAAAGGATCTTGATCCACAAGACATTCAAGGGCATAGCCCAAAGAGGCAAATGCTCGATGGGATGGTTTTTCGGGTTCAAACTTCATATCGTCTGTAACGAAAAAGGAGAAATTCTGAATTATATGTTGACTCCTGGCGATATAGACGATAGAAAACCACTTGAATATGAGTCTTTTATGGAATTCATCTACGGCAAGCTTATCGGAGATAAAGGATACATAAGCAAGCATTTATTCAACAAGCTTTTCGTAGATGGTATACAATTGATAACAAAACTGAAAAGCAATATGAAAGGAGCTACAATGTCAGTCTCAGATGCTTTGCTGTTAAGAAAAAGGGCAATTATCGAAACCGTCAATGACGAACTTAAAAATATTGCCCAAGTGGAACATTCAAGGCACCGTTGTTTCAATAATTTCATAGTCAATATGTTAGGCGCAATAGCCGCATATTCATTGTTTCCTAAGAAACCTGAGATCAGACTTGAGAAGCAACCTTATTCAAACCACGGTCAGCTTTGTTTGTTTTAACTTAGAATTCGTCGAACTCACGTTAATTATTTAGTTTCAAACATATTCAACTTGGGTTGCTTGATTGCCACAGAAATCTCCATTCCGAGACAATCCATCAGCAAATCAAACATCTGCATCGTAGGGAGTAAAAAAAACAGCAACCAAGGATTCCTCCGAGGTTGCTGAAATTAACTCTGTGGCAATATGGTTGCGTCCGAAATCTGATAAAAAAGCATCAGAGGCAATTCCTAATCTCCCTGAGCCTTGAAATTGTAGATTGGCTTGATTGTTTTCAGGATAGTGGCGGTGGGGTCTATGTTGGCCACTATATCGTCCATTGTCTTGTACACCATTGGCGACTCGTCGATTGTGTCGGGCGATATCGACGACGACCAGATTCCCGACATCTCGGCATAGAATTCCTCCATAGAGAGTTGCTTGCGGGCCTGAGTCCTCGACAGAATCCTGCCCGCTCCGTGTGGCGCCGAACAGTTCCAGTCGGGATTTCCCTTGCCCTCGCAGACAAGGCTTCCGTCACGCATATTAATGGGTATCAGCAACTTCTCGCCTTTCTGAGCACTCACCGCGCCCTTGCGTAGAATCATATTGTCGAGGTCTATATAGTTGTGGATAGTGGTGAACTGCTCCAAGATATCAGACTCCCTGATATTCAGGTTCCTGACAATCACATCAACCATAGCCTTGCGGTTGAGCATCGCAAACTGTTGCATAATCCTCATATCAGAAAGATAACTCTCGAAGAGTTCGCCTTCCAAGTAGGCAAGGTCTTTGGGAATATCAGTAATCACCTGAGCCTGAAGGTCTTTGAGGGCCGTCTGAATCTCCTTGTCGCGTCCCTCTGCCTTCAATTTCGCCACAAGTTGCTGACAATCTGAATGACGGTTGTGGTTGATCTGTTTCCAGGCCTCCTCCTGATAATAGTTGGCGATTTCGAGGCCCGCGTGACGGCTTCCCGAATGAACCACGATATACATATCACCGTCGTCGTCCCTATCCACCTCAATAAAATGGTTGCCTCCGCCAAGAGTTCCCATCGAAAGTTTTGCGCGGTTCTTGTTGTACTTGCCCCTCACATCGTTCCAATTGATTTGCGAGGCAAACTCGTGAGGCTCGGTCCTGATATCGAAACCCGAAGGAATGTTTCTGCGGATAATCTGATCGAGAACCCTTGGCGAGAAATTCTGCGAAACCTCTGAGTTTCTGCTGATTATCAGGGTCTCCATACCGCAACCAATATCCACGCCCACAAGGTTTGGCACAATCTTGTCGGTGATAGTCATAGTGGTTCCGATAGTACATCCCGCCCCCGCGTGCACATCGGGCATAAGACGGATTTTAGCATCCTTCACAAACTCCTGATTACACAGATTCTCAATCTGCTTGCGCGACTTGTCGTCAAGATTGTCGGTGAATACCTTTGCAGTGTTGTACTTTCCTGTTACTTCTTTCATCTTTGTAAATGTTTTTAGTGTTAGACAATTGGGGTTATTGATTTAAAACACTGCAAAGAAAAGAAGCGACTACGCAATGTTTCTGCGTAGTGGGGAGAAAAATGATTTTTTTCATAATTTTTCTGACTCACCTGTGTGATTGTGCATCACACATTCCCTGATAATCATTGAAATCCTGAATAGTATTCAGATAAATATGTTCCATTAATTCAAGTATTTATCAAAGAAATCATTAAGTTTGTCCCAAGGAATTGCATTGTTGGCGCCTCCGTCGTAGAGGTCGCAGTGCGAGGCTCCCGGAATTATCATAAGTTCCTTGTTTTCAGGCACGGGATTTGGCTTGCGGACAAAATCGTAACCCTCGGCCTTGCCGTTCATCATATACTCAAAAGCATTCTCGCCGAAATAGCGTGAGTGTGCCTTCTCTCCGTGAACGATGAGTACTGCATTGCGTATCTCGTTGATATAGTGAAGGAAACGTGTGTTTGCGTATGCCTGACAGCCGAAGGTGTGCCAGCCGTCGTTCGAGTTGTCCGAGCGTGCGTGATAGCCACGTGGAGTCTTGTAATAGTCGTAATAATCCTTTACAAACTGTGGGGCATCCTCAGGCAATGGGTCAACCACGCCACCGCCAGAAGTTGTACTGCCTGTCTTAGCCGCCTTCATACGCTCATCGGCCAATGCCTTGCGAGCAGCAAAACGTGCCTCCTCGTTATTGTCGGCATCGAAGTAACCGTTGCCGTTCACGCGGCTCATATCGTACATTGTCATTGCGGCGGTTGCCTTTATTCGGGGATCGACGGCGGCAGCGTTAAGAGCAATGCCACCCCAGCCGCAAATGCCGATGATGCCAATCCTGTCGGCGTTAACGTCCTCACGCATAAACAAGTAGTCAACGGCTGCAAGGAAGTCCTCCGTGTTGATGTCGGGCGATGCTGTGCGACGAGGTTCGCCCGATGATTCGCCTGTAAAAGAAGGGTCGAACGCCAAGGTGATGAATCCGCGTTCAGCCATTTTCATGGCATAAAGGCCTGAGCATTGCTCCTTTACGGCACCGAAAGGACCGCAGACGGCAATAGCTTCCATCTTATCCCCCGAGTGGGAAGATTTTGGAATGTATAGATCGGCTACAAGCGTGAAGCCATACTGTGTTTTGAAAGTCACCTTCTAGTGGTTAACCTTGTCGCTGAGAGAGAATGTCTTGTCCCATTCTTGGGTAATTTGTAGTGTATTCATATTTCCCAAAGTCTTTTGGTTATTATTGTTGCAGGCACAGCACATCATGGTTGCTGCAAGGATTGTTAATAGCTTTTTCATTTTACCTTCTTTATTCCGTTTTCAATATAAACACCTTTCGCTGGTACTTGGGCGAGCTTCTGTCCACTCAATCCGTAGATACTATTCACCTCTGCCTTGTTCACTGAAATAGAGGCAGTGCCAGTTGTGCTGCCGAGAAAAAGCGTGATGCTAACCTCTCCCGTACCGAAGGCTTCCTTTAACTGTTGTTTGGTCATACCTTCTATCTTGCCAATGGGTGTATAATCCCACGAGTTACTGTCGAAGAAAATGCAGAGTTGATTGCTGGTGTAGAGTATGATGTCGCCTGGTTCGGTGGTGATGTAGGTGTCGTTGGAAGGTAGCGAGAACCCTAGTGAACCAACCTTCTCGAATCCGCCGTAATCATGGGCGTTGTAGGTAATCGTGCCCTCTTTCAATCGTTCAATTAGAGCCTTTGTAGCCGCATTATCAGCGAGTTTCACCTTCATGGTGGTGTTGTTTACTATCAGATTCATCATGTTGTCGTTTTCGAGAGCTTGTCCTGTGTTTGTCGAAGGGTAATCGTTGAAGTTTATTTCTTGCAGCCATTGTTCGATGAGCGATGCACGTTGGCTGTGTTTAGAGGCATTGATCCAGAGGCTTTTCAGGTGATTGCCGTCCGGAACGAGTCGCTTGCAGTCAGCTTCCACACCACTGATGCCGCTACTATGGCTGCTTACAATCAAGCCGATGTTCTTGTCCTCCATCTCCTTGCCATATTTGAAGAGGAACGTCTGCATGTTTGATGCCATCTGGCTCCACCAAAGGGGAGTAGCAATGATGATGTTGGCGTACTGTGAGATTTCCACCTCGACTGGGTCAATGGCTGGATAACTGCTCTCGTCATTCGGATTCGCTTTTATCTTGTTTAGCTGTTCCGTACCGATGGCATAGTTGTTGGCTGCATAGTCAAGTTCCTTCTCGGCAGGTTCAATCTTGATGACATCAGCCGAAATCTGTTGAAGGAGCGTATTTACTATCTCCTCAGAGTTGCCGGTATAACTGTAATATACCACTAGTGTCTTACCACACCCAGCCACATTATTTGCTGGAGGAGTTGCCAAAACTTCCTCGTTCTGGCAAGCCATCAGACAGAAGGTCATGAGAATTAGATAAATGCATGAAAATACCCTGTTCATAATGTCGTAATGTTAAAATTGCGCTGAAACGTTTGATTAAACAAATTTACAGTGCTAAGGTACGCACATTAATTACATTACCCTATACCTCGATTTTGGGAGTTGTAACCAATTTTTTAGGAATGTGGTGTTTATTCCTCGTCTGGCTGCTGTCCATCATGAGCTTTCCATGCACATTCAGTCAACTGCATATTGGTGAATACAGCCTTGAAAGATGATTCTTCTGGAGAACAGGCGTAGATACCAAAACTGATTTCGTCCTTTGCCTCATACATGTGGCAGACGCGCATCTGGCTCCATTCCTTGCCATCCGTTGAACACTCTATGCAGAAGTCATTCTCACGGCGTGAGAGACGATACCACATGCTCTTCACGTCAGCAGGGATGGCTGTTGTTGCCCAATCGCTGTAGCCATGGTTTGTTGCTACGCTGCCAAGGTGCTGGAACTGCTCGCTCTCGTATTCTATGCTTCCCTTCAGCCAGTTCTCTGAGTCGAGGTACATCACTACGCCACACTGGTCAAAGCGATGATGACTCTCCGTGAAGTCGGTCTTCACGATGAAACTGAAGAACTTCTCCTTGGTCTTCATCTGGAATACAGGAGCATTGTCGTTCTGGAAGTGGTAATAGGTGCGTTGCCAAAGGTCTGTGTGTGGTTTGGTAACAACCTCGATGGTGTCACCATTGATTACACACGACTCTGGTTCACGTGTCCATTGGAAATCTTCGATATTAAGTGTCATAATACTATTTGTTTCTTCGTTGATGTGAGGTCTTTGCCTCCTTGTTGTCACATGCTGCAAGCATAGCAAGCATGGCGAGTGATAAAAATGTCTTTTTCATTTTCAGGTATAAATAGTCCGCACTCCATTGGCTCGGTGTCTTGCCTATGAGTCCCTTGAAGAAGCGGACGAAATGCTGTCAAAGAAAAGTTCGTTCATTTGTTTGCTTGTAAAAATTCGGTGATTAAACCGTCACAAAGTTACGCGCATTATTTATATTGCCCTATACCCCGATTGGGGGTGTTATAACCAATTTTTCTGATGTTGGCTAATAATGCTTTTAAGACGAAATGCCGTTACCTTGTAACCCATGCCTGGCTATTTTTTCATGTGAAGGGGCCAATGAAAAAGCCGTGTTTTGAAGGAATAGGTATTTTGATTCAGTCAAGGCATCATGACGCACTACATCTAACCACTATAATAAGAAAAGGCGAAACAAAGAAATTTGCTTCGCCCTTTATTATGATTATGAAATCCTACTTATCAGATAAGATATTGCTCGCTGATAGACTCGCCAGAAAGCACACGACGAATAGTCTCAGCAAACAAGTCTGCGATAGAGATGACATGAGCCTTCTTGCAACTCTTATGGAAAGGAATTGAGTTAGAGAAGATCAACTCTGTAAGGCTTGACTCGTCAACACGAGTGCTAGCCGGATCTGACATAACTGGGTGAGTAACTACGGCACGAACCGACTTTGCACCTGCATTTGTCATAATGTCTGCAGCCTTTGTCAATGTACCAGCAGTATCAACCATATCATCCAAAATAATGACATTCTTTCCCTTAACATCACCGATGATAGTCATTTCACTAACAACATTAGCCTTCTCACGGCTCTTGTGGCAAAGCACCATTGGGCAACCCAAATACTTAGAGTAAGAGTTTGCTCTCTTAGAACCACCCACGTCAGGAGAAGCGATCACCAAATTCTCCAACTTCATTGATTGGATGTATGGCAAGAACACTGTTGAAGCGTAAAGGTGATCTACAGGGACATTGAAAAATCCTTGAATTTGGTCTGCGTGAAGATCCATTGTGATAAGACGGTCGATACCAGCAGCTGTCAACATATCAGCAACCAACTTAGCACCGATAGCAACACGTGGCTTGTCTTTTCTATCCTGTCTTGCCCAACCGAAGTAAGGGATAACAGCGATAATCTTTCTTGCAGAAGCTCTCTTTGCCGCATCAACCATGAGCAAGAGCTCCATCAAATTGTCAGCATTCGGGAATGTTGACTGTACCAAAAACACATAATGTCCACGGATTGACTCTTCGTATGAGACACCGAACTCGCCGTCAGCGAATTTTTGAACATTCATTTTACCAAGAGAACAGCCTAGACTGTTGCAAATCTCTTCTGCCAAATACTTTGTATTGGTTCCTGAGAAGACTGAGAATGGGTAATTGTTGTCCATTTATATGAATTGATTTTCGGGTTGTTATTCTAACCTTCTGCAAAGGTACACCTTTTATCTAAAAAGAGAAAATTTGGCACAAACATTTTTTGAATGTTCTGCTCCCTATAGTCAAGCATAGAGAAAAACTCGACTTTGACTCGCTTCTTCAGTTTTTTGACTAATATTGCGCTTGCTTCTTGGCTATAGGGACTCTAGGTTTTTATAAAAATATTGATTGTGACTGCTCATTTTTGAGGATTATTTTGTAAAATTGTAAATGTATAATAAAAGCATATGCGACATGAATAAAGAAGAGATGAATTTTACAATTTATTGTGTAGGTATCGTGGCTGAAAGTCTTGGTCGTGATGATAGTGAGATTTATCGCATAATGCAAAAGGCCAAATTAATTATGGGTTATATAGTGCCATGTTTTGATGTTCTTCATACCTTTTCTAAAGAATATATCATTGAAGATATTACTAATTTGATGAAAAAGAAAGGACTATTGCTATCATGATATTATATCATACTTCAGACAAAATCATAGAATCTCCGGATATCAAATTCTCGCGAACATATCTTGATTTTGGAAAAGGATTCTACACTACTCCAAATCAAAGTCAAGCAGAAAAATATGCTAAACGTTTTTTCAAAGAGGGAAGACAAGCTTATCTTAACATTTATGAATTTAATGACAACCAAAATTCTTTTTCACGAAAAATATTCGAAGCTTATGATGGAGAATGGTTGGATTATGTAGTACAATGTAGACAAGATAAACATCATTTGTTATATGACATTGTTGAAGGAGGAATTGCAGATGATGATGTGTTTAATACTTTGGATCTATATATGGATGAACTAATTACGTGAGGAAGCAATCAAAAGATTACGAAAAAAGAAACCAAATTGGCAAATTTGTTTTTGTGATCAAAACGTCATTAATAATTATCTTCATTTTGTCAAATCAATTGAAATTAAAAATGATGAACGCTAATCCAACACTACTTCGTATGAAATATGGTCGAATAGTTGAAAGATTTGCAAATCTTGTCAATTTGCCATTAGAAGATGCTCTTACTTTTTTCTATGGATCAAAAACTTACGAATTAATAAGTCAAGGCATCTCTGACATGCATTGTCTCAGTGATTTTTATCTTGCTGATGAACTTATGATGGAATATGAAAAGGAAAAGAATAAACAAAAAAAATAATGGGCAGGTGTCTGATCAAACCTGCCCATTATTAACTTAAACTATCAATTATTTAAGCCTACCTTATTTATTAGCTTCAGCGTATTGTTCGTCATTCACTGGCTCAAGCCATTCGTTGCTTTCTGGATCTCCGACGTGGACGTGCGATGCGAGATGCTGGAACCATGAGTTGGCTGTAGCTCCATGCCAGTGTTTTGCTCCTTCTGGAATATCGATGATATCACCTGGTTTTAGACGGATGGCTGGCTTTCCCCATTCTTGATAGATTCCCTCTCCACCTACGCAGATTAGAATCTGGTGGGCTCCGTGGTGAACATGCCAGTTGTTGCGGCAACCTGGTTCAAAAGTTACGTTGGCGTAGCTTTGCACCGTCTTCTCTCCTGCAGCAAGATTCTTTGGCTGGATAGGGGCAAGATGACTGTTTCCAGTAAAATATTTAGCGTATGCGTCATTAGGATTTCCCTTTGGCCAACTTCCGGCACAAGCGTCAGAAGCGGCGTCGCACTGAGATAAACCATTCTCACTAAGGTATTTGCAAAGTTCATCGACTTGTGCCTGAGTGTTGCCCATATTTACTGCTCCTGCCTTATGAGCCGCCAACTGCGGAGCTACTCCCTTTAGGGCGGAAAGAGCGGCAACAGTCACTATCTCTCGGTCTGCGGCAGAGAGTTGGTCGCCGGCAAAGATGTCTCCGAACAGGTGAGACTTTAGGTAGTAGTCATCCTGTGGGCAGAAGGTATAGTCAAATGGTTTGCCAGATAGCTTAGTCTGGATCTCTGTACCATTCTTCAACGTTTTTGTAGCATCATCCCATTCAGCTGGGCGAGTCCAAGGCTTTCCTTCCTGCCACTTGCCATTGTTAGATTCAAGAACTTTGCTTAATACACCTAGAGCGTTAAGAGAACGAGGAAAACCAGTATAAGCATATAGCTGAGAGAATGCCTCCTTGATTTCATTGATTGTCACTCCTTTGTCAAGCGCCTCGCGTATTGCAGGTTCAAGTCGTACTAGGTCGCCCTGCGCTTCCAATGCCGCAATAGTTGCCAATTTTTTTTGACGTACTGACAGAGTTTGAGAAAATACCGATGTCGCCATAATAAAAACAGTAAATAATAATGTTATTAGTCTATTCATTGCATTTGTTTTTTTCATTCATAAAGTCCAATTATGCGAATCTTTGTGCGAGAACTTTTACTTTCTGTTCTGCATCGGTTCTTGTAATAGCACCAGGTTCGTTCATATTGCCGTATGACAGCTCCTCGTATGCCCAACTATTGTATTCTGCTGTCTTTTTTAGGATAACCCTTACACCTTCGAAAACATCTGTCTCTACTCCTTGTCCTGACGTACCTAGTGCAAGGATTGTCTTTTTGCCAAGTTCCTTACCACTGACAATGAAAGAATAGAAATGGTCAAGAACATTCTTGACCTGTCCCGGCATGGCAAAGTAATAGACAGGAACGACGAAAACGATGGTGTCGCTAGCAAGTACGGACTCTGCAATAGGGTCGAACCCATGTTCGAAAGTGCAGGCATGACCTGTCTTATAACAGGTGTTGCAGGCGTGACAGCCGTCAAGTTTCATTTTGACAGCATCGAATATCTTCACATCTGCTCCTAGTCTTTCAGCTTCTTCCGCGAACCATTTTGCCATATAGTTTGAGTTGCCGTCCTTACGTGGACTGGCTGTGATGACTGTAATCTTGCTCATAATTTTTTATTTTGCTTTGTTGAATATAAGCGGCAGACACTCGGGTGCCATTTGTTTCATATCTACGAGGTCAAGGCTTTTAACCATGTGGAGAGTGCCTTGCTTATATGTTTGGAAATGAGCTGTCTTGATGTGATTCTGATAAGCTTCCTGCGACGCGTAGATTTCCAGAATACGTATCTGACAGTCGTTGCGAAGCTGCTGCATAGGGTAGATGCAAATCACACCCGGCTCTTCCTTTACCGACGTCGCTCCAACATTGTGAGCGAATTCCAAATACTCCTGAAGATATTCAGGGAAAACCTCTATTTCACTGATTCTCACTATCATGGTGCTGTCGATTTTTGTTTTCGTTTTTGCCTGGCACGCAATAGAGAATAGCAAAGCGAATAGTATGCCGACAAATTTTATTAGCTTCATAGTTATTTCAAATCTATCTAATAAAGTGCATAGGTGTCCATGACTCAAGTTCCGGTGCATCAGTTGTCTCAAAGCCATGCATCTTCTTGAGTGTCCACGCCATGTTGTTGGCAAGCGTGCGCATTGTCTGCATACCTTCTATGTCCTGAGATGCTTGACCTTCTTCGCGACCATATGCTATATTCCAGTACTGCGAACCGATAAGAGGCATGTTGCACATCTGGAATGGCATCTGAAGTGTTTGGAATGCTGCAGTAGCTCCACCTCTGCGACAAATAGTGACAGCTGCAGCTGGTTTACCCTGAAAATTTGCACCACCTGCATAAAGCATTCTCTGTTGCAGACAAAGGAGTTGACCTGATGGCTGTCCGTAATAAACAGGAGAACCAATGATAACAGCATCGCATTCATCCATCTTTGCTATTACCTCATTGGTAATGTCCTGATCACCAAAGACGCAACGACAATCGCCATTTTCTCTGCATTTATTGCAAGCGATGCAACCGCGGACAGTCTTGTTGCCTATCCACATTATTTCGCTCTCTACACCCTGCTTTTTTAACTGTTGCGCTATCTCGCTCAAGGCTATGTTTGTATTGCCCTTTTGACGTGGGCTTCCGTTGATAAGTAATACTTTCATTTTTGATTGTCTAAAATTTAATTATCTATGGTATGCGATCGACTGGTTAATGCTACATCAATGGCGACAGCCCCAATTCTTTTGAGAGCCTCGCGACGACTCATTTGATTATCGTTTTCCATTACTTAGTTGCTGAATTAATACCAATCATGTTTCTCGTTGCGGTCGAGGGTGGCTATCTCTGCCATCTCCTAATTGGTAAGCGAGAAGTCGAAAATGCTGATGTTCTCATTGATGTGGTCAGGATTGCTTGAACCGGGGATGGCTACTACATGACGCTGACAGTGCCAGCGCTGTGATGCACCTGCATACATTGAGCGTGAGTGAACAATGCAGTTAGAAGCATTATGTACGTGAATAGCCTTCGCATTATGAATGATGCTTATAAATTTTTAGCGAAGAACGATTCCAACTTCTCCCAAGGAATCACCTTATCTTTTCCTCCGTCATAAAGGTCGCAATGGCTGGCTCCTGGGATGATGAGAAGTTCCTTGTTCTCTGGTACGGGATTAGGTTTACGCACAGCGTCATAACCTTCCGCTTTACCAGTCATCATGTACTCGTAAGCGTTCTCGCCGAAGTAGCGTGAGTGAGCCTTTTCTCCATGAACGATGAGTACGGCACTGCGTATCTCATTAATGTAGTAAAGGAATCGTGTGTTGGCGTATGCCTGACAACCGAAGGTGTGCCATCCATCGTTTGAGTTGCCGGAACGAGCGTGGTAACCGCGTGGAGTCTTGTAGTAGTCGTAATAATCCTTTACGAACTGAGGAGCATCCTCTGGCAATGGGTCAACAACGCCACCACCAGGAGTTGTCTTCCCGCTTTGGATCGCCTTGATGCGTTCATCTGCCAATGCTTTTCGAGTCGAAAAACGTGCCTCTTCGTTGTTGAACTCATCGTTATAACCATTGCCATTCACACGACTCATGTCGTACATGGTCATGGCGGCCGTTGCCTTGATGCGTGGATCGACAGCGGCTGCATTGAGGGCAATACCTCCCCAACCGCAAATGCCAATGACTCCAATCTTCTCCGCATCTACATCTTCGCGCATAACGAGATAGTCGATAGCGGCTAGAAAATCCTCGGTGTTGATGTCTGGCGATGCAGTACGACGAGGTTCTCCGGATGACTCACCAGTAAACGAAGGGTCAAATGCGAGGGTGACGAAACCATGCTCGGCCAAGGTCATGGCGTATAGGCCAGAACATTGTTCTTTGATGGCTCCGAAAGGACCACTAACGGCAATAGCCTTCATTTTGCCATGGGCAGTCTTGGGTATGTAGAGATCTGCCGCAAGGGTAAATCCGTATTGAGTCTTGAACGTGATTTTTTCATGATTTACCTTTTCACTCAACGGAAAGGTCTTGTCCCATTCCTGTGTTGTGGAGGTGCTTGGTCCGTTCTCTTCTGTTGTCTTGTTTTGTGCGCAAGCACTAAGTAAAAGTGCCAAGAGCGTAAGGATAAATAATTGTTTCATGACTATTGTAGTTGGTTATACAACTGCAATATTACTCATAAGATTGGCATTGGGATATACCTGAAAATTAGGAAAGATAACCAATTTTTAGGATTTTTGTATCCATTAGAAAAAGAGGAGCATTGTCGTGCCGAAACTAATAGTAGGTACGTTGCCAAAAGTCTATGTGGAGCTTGTGGGCAATTCAAAAGGATTGCCTGTATTATGTAATCTCTGTATTCTTGTATTGTCATATTCATTCAAAAGCAAACGGTATGGGAAATATTTGAGAATACGCTCAATGATGAAGATTTATGGTTATTTACTATAAAAAGCCCCAACACCGATGAAGATGCAGGGGCATTGAGTTGACAAAGTCAGAATAAAGATAATTGTACATTACTGGCTCTATGTGTTAACACACGCTTAAGCTGTGGCATTGGAACTGTCATAAGCTCTTTGGGTTCCAGCTTATGTAAACCACCACCATAAACGCGCCCATTATGGGTGAGACTTTCCTTTGGCACGTTTTTGAGTATTTCCCATACAGCAATTTGAATGTCCTTGTCTTTGAGTGCTTCCTCGTATTCAGCCTTGGGATACAACATTAGGTATCCATTTGTTGCAATAGCCGTACTCCTATTTAGAATAAATCGGAAAAGTTCAGACTCGGAATTATCGCGACCCATATAAGGCATTACAAAAGGGGCAGGTTTGCGACGTTCGCATGAATACCAAAGTGGTCTATGACTGCAAATGTATCCCTCATGCACTTTGTTAGCCCTACCCATTTGCAGATATCGCCATACTCCTGGATGTCTATCTCTCAGAATATCTTCTGCCCAAGAACAACTGAAAATAAAGAGAGTGTGATCTCCTTTTTGACATTCTTCAATCAGGTCGGTCTTCATATTGCGCGGAGCAGGAAGTACTGGCACAAGGAATTCTTGAGGAATAGAATATTCTTCTATTGTTTTTTTATCAATGATAAAGAAGTTGTTGTCACCTGTAGCTAACCCTCTACTGACTTTGAAGAAATCACCTAAGACGACATCGTTGGAAGTAGTAAGCTCATCTTCTGTAAATAGATTTGACCACTTCCCCTTGGGGCTCATTTCTTCCCTTAACTTGCTAATGGAGTGCTTTGGATGACAAATTGTTCCACCTTCAGATAATAAAATTTGATTATTCTTTTGAGGCTTCTCATTTTTGAATACAACGATAGAGGAGGTGACCATTGCATCATCAAACTGAACATCTTCTGGACAGAAGCGGTGAATATGGATTAGAGTCACATTCTGTAAAAGATATTTTTTGATGGCTTCCCCATAATTAACATCCATAAATTCGCTGGGAATAAGCCAAATAGACACGCCTCCCTCTTCGATCCATTTTGTAGATAGAAGCATAAAATAGCAGTATAAACCTGCTAGACCAGAAATTTGGATTCCAGTTTCTTGAAGTACTTTTTTCTTTAATACTTTTTTTAGACTACTATCAAGATGATGATGGCGTGAATATGGTGGATTTGCAACAAGTAGTGAATATTTCTCAGAGTCTATGGATGCTTTGAGAAAATCCTCATTGCGTAATGCTATCGGAAACCCCTGCCATAATTCACAAGCGGGGTCGTAGTAGTGCTTATCTATTTCGTACCCAGTGGCGATATGAATTAATCCTCTAAATTCAGATTGTAATGCAGAATAAAATACACCTGTACCTATAGAAGGCTCAAGAAATCGGGATGCATTAACACCTATTTTTTTTGCGTATCTCATTATTTCGCATGCCAAACCGTATGGAGTGGAGAATTGCCCTAATTTATTACGTTCTTCTTGACTTTTCTTTGAATCAAGGCATTTCTGTATTGCAAAACGACGTTCTTCTATTGTCATAAATCCAGCATTTCAAAATCTTCAATACGATGCTCCCATATCCAGTCAATTCCTTCTGCAGCCTCATAACCTAAATAGGAACTGTCAAAGTATCCACATAAGAAAAGAACAAAACGTACGTCATCACCATATGTATGGCGCAACTGCTCCATTTTTTGTGCTTCTTCTTTACGACGTTTGTTCGTGTTTGTGAAGTCGCCTGCAGACTTACACTCTATGAGCAATGGTAAATCGCTTGCATCTCCGTCTTTCCTCTTGATTGCGACGTCAACTGGAATATTTACGGGCTTCTCCATACCAGCATCTACAGGTATATTTAAATGGAAGGAGAATGTGCCGACAGGCATTGATTCGTAGCTATTAATGGATTTTGATTCAACGAATCGGTATCCTTTTCTATTCAAATATGTACTTATGGCTTGTAACTGACGTTTTTCTTGCTCATTTCTAATCAGAGGATCTGCCAAGGAACCGCATAATCTGTCAGCAACGATTGAGGCCGCACGTTTACGGCTTACACCTGATGGATTTTCATGTAGCTGAATCCATGGAAAGATATCAACATCAAGTAATCGGTGGATAATAGAAACAATCCGATCTAACTGAACGGCAAGTTCTGCCTTCTTCATGCGAGGGGGCAAAATAGCATCCTTATCCATTGAATCTACTAGAGATTTATTTACTCCTGCCAATCCCACCAATCTGTCTCTTGCAATAGGAGGTGCTGTGGACAAGCGCAATATTTGTAATATTTCAGGGTGAGACATTATGACTTCAATATTGATATTGCGAAAACATTCTGTCATCTTCAATACCTTATCCACACGCTTGATCGCAGCAACACGTTCATTTCTATACGTTGTTGGTGCATAGTTTAAGAACCAGTTGTTATAAAAATCCACAGAAGTAGCAACGTCTTGTTTCCACTTCTGAGTGTTTGTCATATTTATGGGATTATACATGATAACTTGATTTTTTGCAAAATAGTCACAAGTTTATTAAATTTAAAGTACAAAGATAACAAATCTTTGGTTCTATCCCAGTTTATGACTGATTTATTACGATTTGCATAGTACGATAAAAGCCTAATTGAATCGTCATTTGCCTGAAAAGCAATATCCTAGTAACCGGTCGCATCGACGAAGGAGATGCTGCCGGTTAAAACGCCCTCGTCGGCTCCGTGTGCTTGGCGTTACCTTGGTGTGATGCATTGTCCTTTGGCGTGTGTCCTAATCTGTAGTCGTTGCCTGCGGTTACTTAGATACTGGCTTCTAACCAAAATGTGAATAAATCAACCATAAAATATAACAGGGGCCTATTTGGTTTTAAATTCTATACGTTCTTTATAAACTTTGCAGGTACACCACCCACAACTGTTCTTGGAGCGACATCTTTAGTTACTACCGCTCCAGCAGCAACAATGGCTCCTTCACCGATTCTGACACCTTGCAGAATGGTTACATTTGCACCAAGCCAAACCTTATCTTCAATGCGAATAGGCTTGAAGGTCATGTCACCACGATGCTCTGGATCGGGATTGTGATTGATTGTGCAGAGTGTGGCATTATGTCCAATCAGGCAGTCATTGCCGATGAAAATGCCACCTTGATCCTGGAACTTACAACCCATGTTGATGAATGTTCGTTCACCAACCCAAGTGTTCTTTCCGCAATCCGTACCAAAAGGAGGGAACATGCCAACGCTCTCTGGAACCTCATGTCCCCAGAGTTCAGCAAGCAGGTTACGTAATTCGGCAGGTTCATGATACTTGCCGTTTATCTCTGCTGTGATACGAAGTGCCTCTTGCGACATTTCGTGCATCAACAGATGAGCTTCCGAACCATTTTCGACAGGAAGTCCATCTGCCATGTGTTTTCTGAATTGTTCTATTGTCATACGTTCTTACCCATTTCGTAAGCTTCCTGTAACTTCGCATTGCCCTCAATTGTGCGAGGTGCATCTACGCCACCGCAGAAGAGAGTGCCTTTGAGTTCGCACTTTGGATAGCAGTCGATCCAACCAGTAAGTCCAGCCTCCGCACGTTTAGGCACAAACTCCTCGTCCTCTGCCGCTGTAGTTAGCATGTAGACGTCGCGGAACTTATAATCCTGTGAATACATGGCATTCATACGGTCAATAAGTGTCTTCATCTGTCCACTCATCTCGTAGTAATATATTGGAGTAGCCCAAACAACGACGTCGGCATTGAGAACCTTTGCCATGATATCATTCACGTCGTCCTTGATGACACATTTTCCTAATTTTTGGCAGGCAAGACATCCTTTGCAAAATTGTATGTTCTTGTCGACGAGGGAGATCTTCTCTACGTCGTGTCCTGCATCCTGTGCTCCACGAATAAACTCATTAGCCAAGGCATCAGAGTTGGAGTGGGCACGCAAACTTGTTGAGATAACTACAACTTTCATGCTCATCAAAGTTATTTTACAAAGCTATCAATCTCAGCCTTGGTTGGATAATTCAACAACTGACCGTCCTTGATAGTGAGGTTAGGATAGTCTTTTCTCAATTCCTTGACTGAGTTTGTAATTGTACTACCTCCAGAAGTTGCAAATGGGATGATTGTCTTGCCTTCCAACTTGTTAGCCTCAATGAAAGTATTAACAATATGCGGAGCTACATTCCACCAAATAGGGAATCCAATATAGATGGTCTCATACTGATCCACACTGCTGATATTCTCAGCCATTTCGGGACGTGTACTTTTATCTGCCATTTCTACAGATGAACGGCTCTGCTTGTCTCTCCAATTAAGATCAGCAGAAGAATATTTCTCTTTTGGAGTGATCTCGTAAAGATCGGCTTTTGTAGCCTCTGAAATCTGTTTTGCCACTTTTGCTGTAACTCCTGATGCTGAGAAATAAGCAACAAGAGTCTTTGATTTCTGTTGTGCTGATGCACCAAATGCGATTAACATAGTACAAATGATTGAAAGAATTCTATTCATGTTATATTAAAAATAAGTTACTGTCTCTGTCAATGGCTTACGATTGAAGTGATTCTGATTAGGTGCTGCATTTTCACCAGCGTAACCAATAGGAAGAATCATCAATACAACCTCATTTTTTGACATGTTGAATGACTCACGAACTTCATCTGGATTGAAGAAGTTTAGCCAACAACTCTCAACTCCAACACTCTTTGCAGCCAACATCATGTGAGTGGCTACAATAGTAGCATCTTCAACACCTGAATTGTATTTGTCTCCTGGATATGTGAAAACGTTAGTTGCGTCCCACGTTACGATAAGGCAAGTTGGTGCACCATAACGACATGGAGTCAATGAATCAATTTTTGCCAATGATTCCTTGCTCTGACACACATAAACATGCTGCTCTTGCAAATTCTTTGCTGTTGGAGCCAAACGTCCTGCCTCAAGAATCACATCCAAATGCTCTTTTTTAACTTGTGTTGAGTCAAACCTTCTACATGAATATCTGTCTTTGACAATATCCATGAATGATGGTGTTTCTGAAACTGTTTTCTCTGTTTCCATTGCAGGTTTGTTTTCTGATCCACATGCTGATAATAGCAATGCAGAACTTAGTATTGATAAAAATCTAATTACCTTTTTCATTTATTCTTATTTTGACGCACGCGTTGTCCAAATACGCTTATTTTTTTTACGCTCGTCCTACAGATTCGCGTTAGAGGAGAGACAAGGGTGTTCCGCCCTTTGCAATCCTCATTTTGAACAACTGCTATATAATATTTATTACGCTGCTCTCCACTGGTTTGGAGTCTTTCCGGTCAAACCTTTGAAGAAGCGGACGAAATGTTGTGGATATTCAAAACCAAGTTGCTGGCTCACCATTGTGATTGTATTCTGGTCTGATTCCAACAACTGTTTTGCACGGACAAGCAAACGGTCGTTGATTAGATCTTTGGCTGTTCTTCCTGTCTCTGTTTTGACGAGGGTGCCGAAATAACCAGTTGATAGGCTGCATTTGTCAGCGAAATACGTTACAGTTGGCAAACCTTCCGTCTCGGCTTTTGTAGTGATATATTCGTCAAGCAAAGTGATGAATTTCTTCACTACTGAATGGTTAATCTCCTCGCGTGTGATAAACTGACGGTCGTAGAAACGAAGAAGATAGTTTAGAAGCAGTTCTATATTGCTGACTATCAACTCTCGTGTATGCTTATCGATAGGGTGTTGCAACTCCTGCTGGATCAACGACAAAACGCCACGGAATATCTCTATTTCCTGCGACGACAGGTGTAGAGCCTCGTTGGATGTGTAATCAAAAAACTCGTATCTGCTGATGTTTTTGCCGAGTGACGTGCGGTTTAGAAAATCCGGATGGAAAACCAACGCCGTGAATTTGGCAAACGGAACATCTGGATTCGGCTGAACTATGATTGATTGCCCCGGAGCAAAACTAGTCACCGTCATCTCATCAAAATCGTAGGGAGTACGTCCATACGACAGTTTACAGCCTTTATTTTCCTTCAAATAGATGGCATAAAAGCCGTAGTGCATCACACATTCTTTTATATGGTCTGTGCTCTCTACACGGACAACTGATACCAAGGGATGAAGTGTCTCAATCCCTTGGTAATCATTAAAATCCTGTATGGTATTTAGATAAATGTCCTCCATGACAGAAATCTATTAGTAAATTATTTCTTAATAATCTTCACTACATCCTCAACAATCTGCTCGTCAAGCAAACGGTTGTCTGATAGCAATTTGTTGACGTCGAAGCGATCGTATAGATCTTTCTTGATTCCACCGACAAGAACCTTCATGTCGGAAGTGCTGTAGTATGATGCAATTCGTTCTCCGAATCCACCGTCTTTGCAGCCATCCTCAAGTGTGACTACAAGTTGGTGGTCTGCCTTCAAAGCATCAAGTGTAGCAGCGTCGACTGCATTCAAATAACGTGGATTGATTAGGGTAGCGTCGATACCTTTATCCTTAAGCAACTTCACTACATTCTCTCCCTTCTGATAGAATGATCCGGCTGCGATAATCGCAACTTTCGATCCCTTCTTTGCCACTTTATATTTAGGCTCATAGCTGAATTCACTGTCCATCACTTCGCTGGTATGGTGGACACCGTTGCTTGGCACACGGATTGCAATCGGCTTTTTATCTTGAAGAATTGCCCACTTCATCATAGCGAAATACTCTTCACATGTAGTCGGAGCAAGATAGATAAGACCAGGAATACTGCATAGCATTGGGATATCAAACAAACAGATGTGAGTGATGTCGTTCATTGTGCCACATCCTCCCCACATCACGTTGATTACCGCTGGGTTGGAATTGATGCATAGATCCTGAGCAATCTGATCGTAGGTACGCTGAATGAAAGTGGAGTAGACTGTCCACACTGGTCTCAACCCACCTTTAGCCATTCCGCTTGCCATTGCAACAGCCTGCTCTTCAGCAATACCCATGTCGATATGCTGTTTGCCTGCCTCCGCACGTTTGGCTGGGTTGAATCCGGCTGCGGCAGGAGTTCCTGCTGTCACAGCAATCAGCGTAGGATCTTTCTTCATCTCAGCAAGCATCCAGTTGCTGAATAGTTCCTCGTAAGACTCCATGGCAGGTCCAGCTGGACGTGAACCGTCGACTGGATTGAATGGCATTCCCCAGTGCCAAGCCTCTTTATTCTCAACTGCTGGTTTGAATCCGTGACCTTTTTCTGTGTGGATATGAACTACAGTTGGTTTGTCGGTGTCCTTGACGGATTTGAATAAAGTAATCAACTTCTCAATGTCGTTACCCTCCTCAAGATACTTATATTCAAACCCCCAAGACTTAAACCAATTATGCTCGCAATTTCCGTTGGATTCTCTCAAAGCACGAAGGTTTTTATAAATTCCGCCATGGTTTTCTGCGATTGACATCTCATTATCGTTGACGACGATGATGATTCCAGTGCCAAGTTCAGATGCCTCGTCAAGTCCCTCAAATGCTTCGCCTCCTGATAGAGAACCGTCGCCAATGATTGCGATGATATTCTCCTTTGTTCCCTTTATATCACGAGCTTTCTGAAGACCAGTGGCAAGAGAGATTGAAGTCGACGTGTGGCCAACCTCAAAATTATCGTAGACAGGGCTCTCTGCTGGTGATGAATAACCAGAAATAGCGTTCATGTCGTCCACGTTGCCAAGGAATCCTGAAGCACGGCCAGTCAACACCTTATGAGGATAACATTGGTGCGAAACGTCGAAGACAAACTTATCCTCCGGAGCGTTAAAAACATAATGTAGGGCGACGGTTGCCTCCACAAAACCAAGATTTGGACCAACGTGTCCACCATGCTTACTAACACGGTTGATGACAGCAGCACGAGTCTCGTCGGCTACGATATTAAGTTCTTTGATGTCCAGCTTCTTCAAGTCGGCTGGCGACTTTATCTTCTCTATATACATAATTCATTCATTTAAATCCGTTTTCCGTATAATTCCGACAATGCAATATTACAATCAAATAATTCAACAGAAGGTACCCAAAATTCGGCAAAGATTACCAGAAATTCGGATTTAGGGGAGAAAAATCAGCAACCGCTCATTCCGGATAGATCATCTTCCTCGTGACACCCCCATCCACCGTGATGGTCTGCCCATTGATAAAGTCATTTTCTGGAGATGCTAGAAACAAAACCATTCGTGCAATATCAGCAGGCTCACCCACCCTTCCGCTCGGATGAAAATCATGATCTTCCTGACGGAGCACCTCTTGTTCATTCACATGAATCCAGCCTGGAGCCACGGCATTGACGGTTATGCGAAACGGAGCCAAAGAAATAGACAATGCATGCGTCAACGAATAGATTCCGCCTTTTGAGGCACTATAGCCCTCCGTGCCCGCTTCACTTTGCTGATAACGACTTGAACATAAATTGACTATGCGACCATAAGAGGTATTCCCATTGGATTGTCGCAAGCGAGCCATAAATCTCGAGGTAATGAAAACAGGTCGCAAATTGGTATTGATCACTCTATCAAACTCCTCCACACTCACCTCAGTTATGGGGCAAAATGTACTGACACCAACATTATTGACAACTACATCCAAATCGCCACGTTCATCCACGAATTGTTGCATGCAAGCCTCCAGATCTTTTTGCGAAGTCACATCCACATGAAAAAAACGAGCACCCGTCTCCTTCTGAGTCTCCAATCCTCGACATTCATCTATGTCACAAAAAGCCACAAAGTCACCATGCTGGCAAAAAGCCTCAACAATGCCACGTCCAATGCCATGCGCACCGCCCGTCACAAAAACACGTCTATTCATAAAATTTTGATTTTCTTATTTCGCCACGTCGTTCTTTCTTTTCCAACGACGCTTGATTCGTTCCCAACCCTCAGCTCCGACAATCACCAAACCTGTATATTTTACAAGTTTTGCCAAGCCGTAGAACACAAAAAACAAAACAGTCTTAGTTGTTGCACTAATAGGCAACATAGCCTGAGCAAAAGAGATGATATACAACGGTATACAAAGCGCCATGATAATGACGCCCGTCCTAAACGAAAACCGTTGCAAAAAATTCCGTATCTTCTCTCCCATCTAACAATTGCGTGTTTTTTCAAAAAACAAAAATACAACTAAAACTTGACAAACATTAACCAAATGAAAGAAAATAGTCAACAGACTTCACAAAAAGCAAAAGATAGACATCAAATCACAAGATTTAGTTAACTATACAACTTAAAGGAATCACATCAGAAAACACATTGCACTAACAACATATAAAACAACGTACCACCTGCTATCGTGACCATTATATTCTTCATCAAAAGATGAACCAACACACAAAACGCCACGCCTATAAGCTCAGGGACTCCATGCTTATCACCCATAAAATCAACATCTTTCAAACAATAAACAACCAACATTCCAAACACTGCACTCGGCAAATAGCGACTGAGGAATCGAACAAACGGAGGCATGCTCTTCTCCGAAGGGAAAACAAAAAAACTAATGAAGCGTGTGGCCATCACAGCGACTGCCATAACGGCTATCGTTATAATCTGTTCAATCGTCGTCATAAATCTTGTCTCCTATATTTAAAATATAAAACGGTGAGTATCACCAACATCGTAGGCACGATGAACTGTGCCGGACCAAAAGCCACCAAACAAACAGCTGATGCTAAAACGCCTAACCATGCGGACCCATGCCTGCCCTTGTTACGCAAAAAATCATCCATAAAGATGGAAACAAACATTGCCACCACCACAAAATCCAACCCTTTCAAATAGTGCATCATATCATCACTTATACATTCGCCTAAAAAATAGCCCATAATACCGCCCGTAACCCAATAACTGTAATTGAGGAAAGAGAGTGTCAACTGCTGACGAAAAGACCCTCCTTGGGAATAGTTGATGGCAAACGACTCGTCGCACATCCAAAAGATAAGGAACGGCTTCTTCCAACCCGCATTCCGCCATTTGTCAAGCATCGAAATCCCATAGAATATATGGCGCGCCCCAACCATCAAAGCCATCGTCAACGCCGCAACAGGGTTGAATGCCCCGACCAACATCGTCAAAGCAATGAACTCCACCGAACCACTAAACACCGTTATGGCCATAGACAAAGGAATCCATATCGAATACCCCATCGACGACGCCAACATTCCATACGAGATGCCCAAAAACCAAAACGCTCCTAAGACGGGCAACGAAAGGCGAAAGGCCTGCTTCAAATCTCCACTCATAACAATCACTTTGCAAAAAGAGAGGCAAAATTATGAAAAACCATGCATTAGGGCTCCTTAATAAATGCAAAAAGAGAAGGGTCAACCATCTTGTTACAGATAAAAATTGTAACTTTGCAGAAAGTTATTGTAACGACTTTGATAGTAAAAGGCGATAAAAACAACAAAATTGCAATAGAAATGGATTCACTTCCTCAAGACATAAACATGCTATTCAGCTTTGTAAATATGAAACTACGTGACGAATATGACTCTCTCGATGCTTTTTGCGAGGACTTAAACGTTGACAAAGAGGAACTTATAAAAAAATTATCAGAAGGAGGTTTCGAATACAACGAATCTCAGAAAAAATTTTGGTGATTTTTCACCCAACCAAGCCATTTCTTTTATATATTTGCAATGTATTACAACAAAACAAACAATATTAATTATAGAACACATGATCATTATCAACCATACATATTGGTGGTGGCAAGGCTCAGAACAAAATGTTGTGAGGGCGCTTGCTCATCCTTATTGTGTATGATTGAAAAGAATAATTCAATATACATTTCGGAATAAAAGGAGGCTCGTCTTTCACGACAAGCCTCCTTTCTTTTTTACTTTTCAATTCAGAATATAAACAAAAATAAAACATACAAACAGATGAAATCATTTCAAGTTGACGAAAACGGCTACTACGGAGAATTCGGTGGAGCCTATGTGCCAGAGATCCTCTACAAGACAGTAGAAGATTTGAAGAACGCCTACTTGCCTATCATTGAAAGCGAGTCGTTCCAAAAAGAGTTTAGAGATTTATTGCGCGACTATGCAGGTCGTCCATCTTCTCTATACTACGCAAATAGATTGAGCGAGAAATACGGATGCAAAATCTATTTGAAACGTGAGGATCTCAACCATACAGGTGCACATAAAATCAACAATGCTCTTGGACAAGTGCTTTTGGCTAAGAAACTGGGCAAAAAACGTATCATCGCAGAAACAGGTGCCGGACAACACGGAGTTGCCACTGCCACCGTTTGTGCCTTGATGAACCTTCCTTGTCGTGTTTACATGGGAGCAACAGACGTTAAGCGTCAACACGTCAACGTTGAGCGAATGAAAATGCTCGGTGCAGAAGTTTTCCCAGTTGAGAGCGGAAACAAAACTTTGAAAGATGCCACTAACGAGGCTATCCGCGACTGGTGCTGCCACCCTTCCGACACATTCTACATCATCGGTTCCACCGTTGGTCCTCACCCATACCCTGATATGGTGGCGCGTCTTCAAAGCGTCATCAGTGAGGAGATCAAATGGCAGTTGAAAGAGAAGGAAGGCAGAGAAAACCCAGACTACCTTATCGCCTGCGTAGGCGGAGGAAGTAATGCTGCAGGAACCATTTATCACTATATTGACGATGCCGATGTAAAAATCGTTTTGGCAGAGGCTGGCGGCAAAGGTGTTGACTCTGGCTACACAGCAGCGACCATCCAAAAGGGAACACTCGGCATTCTTCACGGAAGCCGCACATTGACCATGCAAACAGAAGACGGTCAAATTGTTGAGCCTTATAGCATCTCTGCTGGTTTGGATTATCCAGGCATCGGCCCTATCCATGCCAACATTGCCAAGCAACATCGTGCAACCGTATTGGCCATCAACGACGACGAGGCACTTCGCGCAGCATTCGAACTCACTCGTTTGGAAGGTATCATCCCTGCCATGGAATCGGCTCATGCATTAGGCGCACTCCCTAAGGTGAAGTTCAAGCCTACTGACGTAGTCGTTCTCACCGTCAGCGGTCGAGGCGACAAAGATTTGGACACTTACCTTTCTCACAAAGACGACAAGGGTATTAACGATTAACCACCAGAACACAATGGCAAAATTCTCATATACTGTAAAATCAAAAAGCATGCTGGCCGACCTTTGTACGCCAGTTAGCGCATACCTACGCTTGCGAGACCTTTACACCCAAAGCGTACTTATGGAGAGCTCCGACTATCATGGAGGAGAAAATGGTCGCTCGTTCATCGGAGTGCAACCATTGGGTCAAGTATCCATTGAGCACGGAATTGGTCGATGCAAATTTCCTGACGGAAGCACAGCAGAGCAACCCATCAACAAGGAGAACCGTTCGGAAAGCATCATCAACCTCTTTCTCAAATCTTTTGACGTAAAGGGAGAAAATGCAAAATTCTGCGGACTCTTCGGCTATACATCTTTCAACGCCGTAAAATATTTCGAAAACATCAACGTAAAAGATGAGACAATGGAGAAAAACGACGCTCCAGATATGATCTACATTCTTTACAAATACGTCATCGTTTTCGACCACTTCAGAAACACTCTCACCATCAATGAACTTTTCAACGAAAAGGAGGAGAGCAAATTGGACGAGATTGAACATGCACTCAATCAACCTCGATTGAGTCTTTACGGATTCCACCCTGTGGGAGACACGACAAGTCCGTTGACTGACGAAGAGCACAAGGCAAATATTCGAAAAGGCATTGCTCACTGCAAACGTGGCGACGTATTCCAAATCGTGTTGAGCCGCCGATTCGTTCAACACTACGAGGGGGACGATTTCAAACTATATCGTACACTCAGAAGCATCAACCCATCCCCTTACCTATTCTACTTCGACTTCGGCGGTTTCCGCATCTTCGGAAGTTCACCAGAAACACACTGTCGAGTAGAAAACATCGGCACTTTCGAGGCACCTCGCTACAGAGCCTACATCGACCCTATCGCAGGCACGACCAAACGAACAGGTAACGCCGAAGAGGATGCTCGCAACGCCGAATATCTTCGCAAAGACCCTAAAGAGAACGCCGAGCATGTAATGTTGGTGGATTTGGCTAGAAACGACCTCAGCCGCAACTGCCACAACGTGAAGGTTGACTTCTACAAAGAACTACAATATTACAGTCATGTCATCCACTTGGTTAGCCGTGTCAGCGGTGATTTGAACGAAGGGGCAGACCCTATCAAGAGTTTCATCGACACATTCCCAGCCGGAACATTGAGTGGAGCACCTAAAGTTCGTGCCATGCAACTTATCAGCGACTACGAGCCTCACAACCGTGGTGCTTACGGTGGTTGTATCGGGTTCATCGGTTTCGACGGTTCTCTAAACCAAGCCATCACCATCCGTACTTTTGTGGCCCGCAACAACGAATTGTGGTTCCAAGCTGGAGGTGGAATCGTAGCCAAGAGCGACGAGGAATACGAATTGCAAGAGGTAAACAACAAATTGGGGGCCCTCCGCAAGGCTATCATGATGGCAGAAAACATGTGATGACATTTAAGTATTTTGAATATGAAAGTAGTATTGATAGATAATTACGATAGCTTCTCCTATAACCTCTACCACTTGCTCCGCGAGTTGGACGTAGACGTGACGGTTTATAGAAACGACCAATTCAAATTGGAAGATCTCGAAGCATTTGATAAAATCATGTTGAGCCCAGGCCCTGGCATTCCTTCCGAAGCAGGACTCTTGATGCAGGTAATCCAAACATACGCAGGCAAGAAACCCATTTTGGGAATCTGTTTAGGAGAACAGGCCATCGGCGAATGTTTCGGAGGCACGTTGGTCAACTTGAGCGATGTGTTCCATGGTGTTCAGACACCAACTCACATCATCGCTAACGACTATATTTTCGAAGGCTTGAACAAAGACATCATGGTTGGACGTTACCACTCTTGGGTGGTCGATGCCAAGTCCATTCCTTCTTGCCTCGAAATCACGGCTGTCAGCGACGAGGGACAAGTAATGGCCCTCCAGCACAAAGACCATGACATCCACGGCATTCAATTCCACCCCGAATCGGTTTTGACTCCAGACGGAAAGAAAATGATCCAAAACTGGGTGAAGAGAAGTTAAGAATTAAAAATTAAAAATTAAGAGTTAATTGATGATTAGGAATTAAGAGAAGATTTTGAATCTCGGCATTTCCCAGCACTGAAAGTGCGTCACTCAATAGCCTTGTCCGCAAGGGCAAGGAAAAAAGAATTGATGATTAGGAATTAAGAGAAGATTTCGAACCTCAAATTTTCCCAGCACTGAAAGTGCGTCACTCAATAGCCTTGTCCGCAAGGGCAAGGAAA
>JAKSKZ010000040.1 GCA_024401475.1 Paludibacteraceae bacterium
GACCGGGAGAGTAGGTGGCCGCCATCTTACAGGGGAGCGTTCCTTACGGGACGCTTCCTTTTTTTGTGCCCGTGTGGCGGAGGACCTCGTGACGAAAGGGCAACCACAAGGGATTGCCCCTACGGGGATGGCGGACATACGTTCTCAAGACCTTTTTATTATTGATCCCCTCCATTTCTACATGAATAAAACATTTGAAAAATCTTAATTTTCACCTCTCAATTCTTAAATTTTTCCTATCTTCGCACAAACGAATAACGCCTATGTGTGTAACGACTGAACATATTACATTTTTTAACTCTGAATGTTTGACTATCCCAGATATTTTAAATATATATACACAATTCCTTCTAAGTGATTGTATTTTAGATTATTTGCTTAGGCTGAAACGGGTTTTCAACGGTTTCGGTCTGCATTGTCGTGTGCTTTCATCATGCGTGGAGGCAGGGGGCGGCGTGTCCGTTTGTATGTGTGTTGCGTTATGAAATTGATTGTGCTGAAATAATATATTAGATAAATTTAAAACATTTAAAATAAATGTGTATAAAAAAAATTGTAGTGACAGCATTGCTCTCGCTTAGTTTGGCGGGGGCGGTGCAGGCGGGCGAGAGCGTGATCTGCGTGAAGGCGGACGGCACGAAAGCGACCTACGCCTTGGCAACAGTGCGGAGTTTTGTTCCGAAAGATAAAGAGACGGAATCGGCTTCGTTTACGCTCAACTTCAACAATGGGAAGGCTTCGGAGAGTGGCTATACCAAAGTGCTTTTCAAAACAAGTACGGACAATGAAGATTTGCTCAGTGCCATTTCGGCCACGCAGCTCTATGTGTTTCCTAACCCCGTGCAGAACGAATTGCAAATTTCGGGGGTGGATGAGAATGCAGAAGTGATACTCTATGATTTGAGCGGAGAGCAACTCCTTCGTCAACAAGGCACGCGAGTGGAGGTGTCTGCTCTTGTAGCTGGTACCTATATCGTCCGTGTGGGCGGTGTGGCATTGCGATTTATAAAACGATAATTAACTAAAAGGAAGAGTGTATGAAAAAAATATTACTTCTATTTGGACTGTTTTTTGCCGTAGTGGCAATGGCACAGGATAAAATACATGTCTATTTCTCTAATGGCACAACTATAAGTTACGATGTGACAGAAGTGGACAGCATCAGTTTGGGTACTTCTTCATCGCTACCCCCAAGCGCATTTAAGAAGGATGGCAAGTTGCCAGGCAAGTTCTCCGTGTCGGCCACCAAGCAGGTTCAGTTTTCCCAAGGCAACCTCCAATATCAGGCGAGCACGGATACTTGGCGTTTCGCCGAGAACCAGTATGACGCATTGGGAAAGGAAGCCAATGAGCAAATCTCAGCCACCAACACGGGATGGATAGACCTCTTTGGTTGGGGAACGAGCGGTTACAACGGGAAGAAGCCGTATGAGACAAGCCTTGAAGCAAGTGAAAGTGATTATGGCGACGGCAGAAACGACATCGCAGGCACGAAGTATGACTGGGGCGTCTATAATAAGATTTCCAACGGAGGCAACGAGCCCGGCAAATGGCGCACGTTGACCAGGGAAGAGTGGGAGTATATTTTAAACGACAGAACCAACGCCGAGAAGCTCCGATCTCAGGCGAGCGTGTGCGGTGTGAACGGCTACCTTCTCCTGCCTGACGGTTTTAAATGCCCCGATGGCATAACATTCACGCCGCAAAGCGAAAATTTCTCCACCAACGTCTACAACGAAAGTGAATGGCATAGCCTCGAGGTTGCAGGAGCCGTATTCTTGCCATGCGCGGGCTACCGCTACGGTTCGGATGTCAGCAGCGTTGGTTCCGACGGCCTCTACTGGTCGTCGTCTGCGTATGTTAGCAACTACGCCTACTACGTGCGCTTCTATTCGAGCAACGCCTACGTCGACTACGACTACTACTGCGGCAGCGGATACTCTGTCCGCCCTGCCACAGAATAACACTATTCAATAACCAACCAACCCAAAGGGGAAGGAGGGGAGAGCCAAACGGCCTCTCGAAGAGGCCAGAGGGGCTCTCCTCCTCCTTCCCCTAAAAACATGAGGAAATGCAAGAGTAGGGGCGTGGCCTTGTGTCCGCCCCTGACCTTGTGTCCGCCCGTGGTCGTGTGTGGTGCAAATCCGAAGGTTGGTAACCCTTGTCAAGGGGCAACCACGAGGGATTACCTCTGCGGAGGTTCTATTCCTCCATCATTATTCCAGACAAGAGTCTTCCTGAATGGATGGATTGGCGGCGGGCCGAAAAATATCGTATATCGGAAAAGGTACAGCCAGGATGTATTGAGATGTTTTGTTGAGCTATATGGGCATTTTTCAATTGAATATTGACAGCGAGTCTGATATTGGCATGGATGCCGTCTTGGGTGTTTATACAGATTTGTGACAACTCCTCTTTTGAAAATATTTCCGAAAATCCGTTGATTAGTTCTTCTCCTACTTGATAGGCGTCTACGGAGATGCATGGACCTGTGCAGGCAATGATTTCTTCTCTTTTAGCCCCCATCTGCTCAAAAGTGGCAATGGCTTTCGGGACGATTTCGCATGCAATTCCTCTCCAACCTGCGTGCACGGCTGCTATGATTTTTGTGTCGGGTGCATATAAAAGGACAGGGACGCAATCTGCTGTTGTTACGCCTATGCAGACTCCTACCATTGAGGTTATTAAAGCATCGCTTTCGCTAATGGCGATGGTCCTTTCTTCTTCGCTTTTGTCGAAATAAGATTTTTCTATGATGAAAATACCGTCTTTGTGAATTTCTCTTGGAACTATTAGTTTGTCTCTGCTTATCCTGAGTTCCTTGCAAAGAATGTCTCGGTTGGTTTGTACATTTTCAGGTAGATCGCCGCAATAGGCTCCTAAATTGAAAGTTGAGTAGTTGCCATTACTGCAACCACCCTCCACGGTAGTGAAGAAGTGGCACAGTTTCTCTTGTCGGCCAAGTAAATCGCATTGTTCCAACTTGATTGGCATGGTATTTTATTTGGGTTGTTTCTCTTCCTCGTCCTCGTCGATTTCGATGTCATAGTCGTAATCGTCGTCGAATTCAACCTCCAAGTCCTCATCGTTGTCTTCGATAAACTTGACATCCATAGGGCGATGACTGATAGTTACATGGCGGTTTTCATCTTTGCTCAACTCTTCCCAAAGCATATCCTTCAATTCTGTGATTCCCATATTGGAAACTGCAGAGATGAATACGTGAGGGATATCCGTTGGCAAAGTTTTCTCGATGTCGGCCATTAGTTCCTCGTCAAGCATATCTGATTTGGAAATAGCCAAAACACGCTGTTTGTCCAACAATTCAGGGTTGTATTGCTCCAACTCGTTGAGAAGGATGTTGTATTCCTTCATGATGTCGTCGGAGTCGGCTGGCACCAAGAATAGAAGGATGGCGTTTCGCTCAATATGACGAAGAAATCTCAATCCAAGACCTTTGCCTTCCGAGGCGCCTTCTATGATTCCGGGTATGTCGGCCATGGCAAAAGATTTGTGGTCTCTGTAAGGGACAATACCTAAGTTTGGAACCAATGTTGTGAACGGATAGTTGGCAATCTTTGGCTTTGCTGCGGAAACGACAGACAGCAAGGTTGATTTTCCAACATTAGGGAAGCCTACTAAACCGACATCGGCTAGAACCTTCAGCTCCATCACAACCGTACGTTCTATGGCAGGTTCGCCAGGTTGGGCATAGCGAGGCGTTTGGTTTGTCGCAGAACGGAAATGCCAGTTTCCTAACCCCCCGCGACCTCCTTTTAGTAGAATAACCTCCTGACCATGTTCCGTTACGTCGCAAAGGAATTCTCCGGTTTCTGCATCGTAAACCACAGTTCCGCAAGGCACTTCTATGATTTTGTCTTCACCGTCTGCACCAAAACTGCGACTGGAACTTCCACTGCCTCCGTGTCCCGCGATGACGTGCTTTTCGAACTTCAAGTGGATGAGTGTCCAGTAGTTTTTGTTTCCTTTCAAAATGACATGGCCTCCACGACCTCCATCACCTCCGTCAGGTCCACCTTTAGGGGTGAATTTTTCACGATGGAGATGGGTTGAACCAGCCCCTCCTTTACCTGAACGGCAATATATCTTTACGTAATCAACAAAATTAGTTTCTGCCATATCTTATTCTCTTTTAATCTATAAATCTACGGGTTAAATTTTGGAAATGGTCAATGCGTCTGTCGCGTAGGAACGGCCACCAACGGCGAACTGTTTCCGAACGTTCTTTCGAGACTTCGACCACCATGTTTGTCTCCTCTAACTGCGGAGCTTGTGCGAGAATTTCTCCTTGCGGACCAGCTACGAAACTATTTCCCCAGAATTGGATGCCATTGGTTACTCCAGAAGGGTCAGGTTCGTAACCTGTTCTGTTGACGGAGATGACTGGCAGTCCGTTGGCAACGGCATGACCTCGTTGCACTGTCACCCAAGCATTGTTTTGTCTTGTTTTCTCCTCCTCGGTGTCCGTGCTTTCCCAACCGATGGCTGTAGGGTAGATGAGCAATTCTGCTCCCGCCAAGGCCATAAGTCTTGCTGCTTCTGGATACCATTGGTCCCAACATACCAAAACACCTAGTTTCCCAACTGAAGTTTGAATAGGGGTGAACCCTAAGTCGCCTGGCGTGAAATAGAACTTTTCGTAGTATGCAGGATCGTCGGGAATGTGCATCTTACGATATTTCCCCGCAATGGAACCATCTTTCTCTATGACCACAGCTGTGTTATGGTATAAGCCAGCAGCTCGTTTTTCGAATAGGGAGAGAACGAGAACAATGCCCAACTCTTTGGCCAATGCTCCGAAAAACTCGGTGGACGGACCTGGGATTGGCTCTGCCAAGTCGAAGTTGTCTGGCGTTTCTGTTTGACAGAAGTAGAGGCCGTTGTGCAACTCTTGGAGCACAATGAGTTCTGCCCCTTGTGAAGCACATTGGCGAATGTTCTTTGCTAATTTCTCTTTGTTGGCGGACAAATCCGAACCATTTGCTTGTTGAACTAAACCTATTTTCACCGTATGAATAGTTAAAAGGTGACTTCACTGAATTCACCGTAATTAATTCTTAAGAACTTTTATTCCAAAAGAGGAATCGTTGCGTCTCTTAGAAAAGAAAACTTCCTCCTTGTGTATTTAGTTTAATGTCTTTGATCATCAACTGAATGGATGTGTTGCCGTTGAACGTGTTTTCCTCTATCGTGTAGCAAATATCCACGGGGTTAAGAGCTTTGATTTGAGTGTTGAATTCGGATTGGCCGAAAGCGATACCATTCATAATACACTCCGACTTGGAGTCGATGAGTTCCAACTTCAAATGTTCCTGCTCTTTTCCAACAACACGGCTGGTACCATAGTCGAACACCCTCTTCGTGACGAATACAGGCTTCATATTCTCTGGTCCGAACGGGTTGAATTGCTTCAACAATCGGAAGAATTTTGGAGTGATTTCCTTGAAGTCTATAATGGCATCTACATCGATTTGCGGTTCTGTCTGGTCGGGACGAATGTTTTCAGCCACGTATTCTTCGAACCTGCGTTTGAACTCAGGAACATTCTCCTCCTTCATCGATAAACCGACGGCGTACATGTGTCCACCGAAATTTTCCAAAAGGTCTCGGCACGACTCGATAGCCTTGTATATGTCAAATCCTTGGACAGATCGGCCGGAACCTGTGGCAAACCCATTCGATTGTGTGAGCACTATTGTAGGCTTGTAGTAAATCTCAGTCAAACGAGAGGCCACGATACCGATGACACCTTTGTGCCAGTTGGGATTGTAGATGGCTATGGACTTGGAGTCTGCCAAGTCTTTCATGTTCTCCAATTCGGCGTAAGCTTCGTCCGTGATGCTTTTGTCTAAATCCTTTCTCGTTTGGTTGTATTCGTTGATGCAAGCACTCTTCTCCTTGGCAAAGGTGAGGTCTTTGGAAATCAATAGCTCTACAGCCTCTTTGGCTGACTGGATACGGCCTGAAGCATTCAGGCGTGGACCGATTTTAAACACGATATCGCTGACCGTAATCTCTTTGTCTGCCAAGCCGCAAACCTCGATGATGCTCTTTAGTCCGAGACTTGGGTTGGAGTTGAGTTGCTTCAATCCGTAGTATGCCAGAATTCGGTTCTCTCCATTTATTGGAACGATGTCTGACGCAATGCTGACAGCCAACAAGTCGAGAAGTGGCGTAAGCCTTTCAAACGGAATTTGGTTGTTGAGGGCAAACGCTTGCATGAACTTGAATCCAACGCCACACCCCGAAAGGTTAGGGTCTGGGTAATGAGAGTCTGCCCGCTTTGAATCAAGCACGGCCACAGCTTCTGGCAACTTTTCGTCAGGCGTGTGGTGGTCGCAGATGATGAATTCAACGCCCTTCTCTTTGGCGTATGCCACCTTCTCCACTGCTTTGATTCCGCAATCGAGGGCAATGACCAATTTGAAATTGTGTTGAGCAGCGAAATCTATTCCTTTGTAGGAAATTCCGTAACCTTCCGTATATCGGTCAGGTATGTAGAAATCTACGTTGGAGTAGAATTGTCTTAAAAATTTGTACACTAAGGCAACCGCAGTGATGCCATCTACATCGTAATCCCCGTAAATGAGGATTTTCTCCTTACGACCCATGGCTGAATTCAGACGATCAACGGCTTTGTCCATGTCGTTCATCTGAAACGGATCGTGAAGGTCGTCCAATTGAGGTCTAAGAAATCTTTTGGCCTCGTCGAACGTCGTAATACCTCTTTGCACCAACAGTTGGCAAAGAATAGGGCTGATGCCTAACTCTTCAGAAAGTTGTTCTTTCTGTTTCTCCTGTTCGGGCGACAAAGGGGTAAAGACCCATCTGTTTTCCATTTATATAGTTTTTTTATTATATTTTCCTCTTAATCCAGAAGGCAATATCGTTTATTGCCATGTGTTTCCAACAAAGCCAACCATTTAATTGGTTGACAGATAGTGGACTGATTGCGAATGATATATGTTAGATTCCTATTGAGAGAAATCTCCCAAAAGTAAACAATAACGCAATGTTGTAAAGGTAATGAAAATAAACAGCATTTCCTTCCTTTTTAACATCAAAAATCAAATGTCAAAGGAGAAAAAGAAAAGAGTGGGTTGGTATACTATTGAAAAATCCCGTTTTTTTCGATGAAATCGGAGTTTTTTGAATCTTTTAGGCATGCTTTGGAATGGTTGTTCATGTAAAAAAAATAACTCGCTAATAAAAAAATGAGTTTTAGGAAAATGACGTTCGGAAAAATTTGTATTTTCGCAATTCGGTTTCAAGATAGAAAAAGATGCAAGAACAAGAAAAGAAAGAGTTTTTGGAAAAGAGCAGGATGAAACGCATTCTGCAATGGATGTTGTATAGAGGCGGCAAAATGATCAAGGATCAATTTTTGAACTTCCTCGTTTGGCGTTCACGCACAATAAGTGACAAGCATTTCGTGATGATATTGAGTTTGTTGGTCGGTTTCTTTTGCGCACTCGCCGCATTGTTGTTAGGATTTATCATTAATCATATACATGAGTTCGTGAGGACCAGTTTTGATCGTGACGATCTCAACTACCTTTATTTGGCAACTCCGATGATAGGTATCTTGTTTGCAAGCCTTTATGTGAGATGCATAGTCAAAGACGACATCAGTCATGGAGTGACGAAAATCTTATATGCGATTTCTCAAAACAAAGCGATCATCAAGGTGCATAATATGTGGTCGTCCGTCATCGCCAGTTCGTTGACTATCGGTTTTGGAGGTTCCGTAGGAGCCGAGGCCCCAATTGTGCTGACGGGTTCGGCTATAGGTTCTAATTTGGGCCGTTTGTTCAATTTGCAGCGAAAGACGATGATGTTGCTTGTGGGTTGTGGAGCAGCGGGTGCGGTCGCTGGAATCTTTAAGGCTCCTTTGACAGGCGTGATCTTCACGTTGGAGGTTTTGATGCTCGACTTGAACATGTCGTCAATTGTGCCGTTGCTCATATCTGCGGCCACTGCTGCCGTTTGTACCTTTTTCTTTACGGGCAATTCTTCATCCATGTTTGAATTCACACCAGATCCATTCCAGTTGGAGAGGGTGCCTTATTATATTTTGTTAGGCGTAGTTTGTGGATTCGTCTCACTCTATTTTACGAGAGGAATGAGTAAGTTGGAGTCGTTCTTCGCCAGTTTGGATACTCCTTTGAAGAAATTCATGGCCGGAGCTCTTTTGCTGGGTGTTTTGATTTTCTTCTTGCCACCGCTTTATGGAGAGGGTTACGACACGATTTCTTATTTGTTGAATAATCAAGTCGATATGGTGACGCAAAATAGTGTTTTCTATGATTTTAGAAACAATTCCTATATGCTGCTGCTATTCTTGGTGTTGGTAGTCTTTTTCAAGATATTCGCATCGGCTGCTACTAATGGCAGTGGTGGTACGGGTGGTATTTTTGCCCCAAGTTTGTTCATGGGTTGTGTGAGCGGATATATAACGGCCTATCTCCTAAACTTCTCCGGCGTGGCTAAACTTCCAGAAAAGAATTTTGCTTTGGCTGGTATGGCAGGCGTGATGTCGGGTGTCATGCATGCGCCGATGACGGGAACCTTCCTCATCGCCGAGTTGACAGGAGGTTTCGGTTTGTTTTTGAGCTTGATGATCACGGCTACTATTGCCTATATTACCATTCTCACGTTCGAGCCTCATAGTTTGTATGCTATGCGTTTGGCGAAGAAAGGGGAATTGTTGACGCACCATTCGGACAATAACGTTTTGACATTGTTGGAGTTGGATAAGATAGTAGAAACGGACCTTAGGGAACTTCGCCCAGAGAACACGTTGGGTGATGTTGTTGAAATCATTAAGACCTACAACAGAAACTTCTTCCCAGTTTTGGATAGGGACGGCAGAATGGTCGGTGTCTTGAACTTGGATGAGATAAGAAATGTGATGTTCCGCACGGAGTATTATGATGTTTATACGGTGTCGAAATTGATGAATAATGGCGAACTTCCACATGTGGTAAGAACAGATTCGATGGTTAAGGTGATGCAGATTTTTGAAAAGACGAAGCTTTGGAATCTTCCTGTATTCGAGGAAGACGGAAGGTATGCGGGCTTTGTTTCCAAGTCAAAGATATTTAGTACTTATCGTGATATGTTGGTGGCTTTGTCTGATGATTGATGGAGGTTTGTGAAGAAACAAAAGGCTGATCTCGTTGTTGAGGTCAGCCTTTTTTTTTATCGGTTTAATTTGGTTGATAGTTGATTCATCAAGTATCTAACATATTGTTTTGGATAATCTTCGTGGATGGGAATTTCGTCCATCATGATGATGTCAATGTCCATAGTGACAAGATCGATACCTTTGACTCTTCCGAAGTCGATTTCTACCTGCTTCAGATGTTTTTTTAGCTCTTCTTTTGTCAGATTGCAAGCTAAAGATATTCCCGAGTTGAAGTAGAATAGGCAAGAGGTGTTGCCTAAGGAAGGCGTTCGTATGGTGCTGGTGGTTGCTTTGATGGCGAAGTGAGTGCGTAAGGCACTTATGGCTTCTTTTATCAAAGTCCTTCCGTTGGGAGCGTTCGATCCCATGCAGAGCCGATAGGTGTGATACATCTTATTCAACGGTTATTTTCAGTTTTCCCATCAAGTCCATACTGATTTTCAATCCCATTTTGGTGATGAAAATGTTCTCCACATTTAGGTCGTTGACGAAGCCGTTCAGTTTGACATTTGGCACAATTTCCATGTTGAATAGTTCCGAACGGCTCATGTCTTTTACAAGGTGGTATTCGTCTCTTAGCGAGAATGTTAGACCTTCTTCCAATCTTCGTTTCATGCCTTTTTTGTAGAAAAGGTTTACAATTTTAGCCAAAATGTTTTTTGTCTTGATTTTGTAGTCAACGTCTTTTACTCGAATGGAGTAAGTCTGTTGGTCGTAATAAGGCACACACTCGAGGTAAACGAAACCATTAATGAAACCTACGACGCCGAGCCCGACAATCAATTTGTCGTTTTGGCCGAAAATCTCAATGCTGTCAACAACAACGCTTTTTTTCCCTTCTCCGAACGTTTGTCCAATCATGGTGCTTCTTGCCATGGAATCGAGAAGTGTGAATGGCACGTCGGCGAGGAGGTTCATCTTGAATTGCTCGTCTGTTTTGGCGTACATTGTTAAAGGAGGAAGGATGCTCTCCTTCTTGATGAAAGAGGGAGCGTTTCCTAAATAAATGTCCATGAGACACTTGACGCCGAAAGTGGTGTTGATTTTTCCTTGGTAGCCGATGATAGGCGTAGTGTAAATCTGGATAGGGGTTGTTTTGACCCATGCCTTGTAGTCGGCCGTGGATATGTCGATAGGGTCTTGCACCGAATTCCAGAGGTTTTGGGCGTAAGTGCGTAAAGGCACTTGCTCGTTCAGAGCCTTGTCGATGGCTGACTGGATGTCGTTTTTGTTGTCCTTGATGATTTTGTCAACGATGAAAGTGATACGCACATCGACAAATCCCACTTTAAGGACCGGCTTTTTTATCCAGGAATAGTTGACGATTTCCGTTTTAGAAACGATGTTCCAATCTTTGGAAAGGTTGATTGTGGTCTTGAATTTTAAGTCTATAGCACCTTCGATCTCTTTGTCTGTGTAGGTGATGCCAAGGTCGAATCGTTTTTTCACCCAAAATTTGATAGGCACTTGATATTCAAGTACGTTGTCCTCATATTGAATCTTGAAATCTTTGGCCTTTTCGGCTTTCACCATCAAGCTGTCGTCCTCGATGTTGTTGTCCTCATAAAGGACACCGTTGAATGTCTCGTTCAATTTCTTTTCCAAGAAAGATATGTTGATGTCGAGGGGAATGTGCAGTGTGGACGTCTTTGGTGTATAAAAGATTTCTTCGTACTCCTCCTCCGGGCGATCTTCTGTCATGCTGTCAAGTCGTTCGGATAAGGACATGTTGTCTATTGAATCAGTAGGGAAAAAAGATTCGACATCCTCTTGAGCGATGCAATTAAATACGGATAAAATAGTTATTATCAGAGTGTTAGTGAGTTTTTTGACCATGATGCGTTTGAGAATTATTCAGTTTCCCAAAAATAGTTATTTATTTGTATAAAATTTAAGGTGATCTCTATAAATTCACTGTTCCTTGATTTATTGTGATAAAGTGGTGGATTATGAATTGTTTTCGTTTCTTCATCTTGTTGTTTGTCAGTCAGTCTTAGTGTTTGCGTGCCCTTTCCTTAATGCTTAACAAAATCCTCGCGGTCAATTGGCGGAGGCTGCCATAAGTTGCGGGATGAAAAAAGAGATAGGTGTCATGTCTGAATTTCGATACTCATAATTGAGGAGAGAAAAAGGGGAATTTATTCATTGTTTCGTAAGTTTTTTTTTGATGAGTGTTGTTTTATTGCGAAAATGATTAATTTTGCACATTGGAAAGAAAACATTTTCGCCAATGCGGTAATTCTTGAATTTGTTGTTGAATACTTTTGAGATGAACTATGATTGGGTTTGCTTCTCTGACATAATGTTTTTCGACAAGATTTAAGTGTGAAGATTGGTAATAGTTGATGTCTATTTTAGTGTTAATATTTAGAAAAGAAAGATAAACATATAAATTTATTATGAAAAAAGTAGTGATTTTTTTGTTCGCTCTTTTTAACCTCTCTTCTTATGTTTTTGCACAAAGTGAGGTGAGCGAAACGAAAGAGGTTAGTGCACAATCGACCCAAACCGAAGAAGAAGGACAAGACCAAGAAGGTTTTAAGAGTAACTGGTTTATTGGTGTCGGAGAGGGTGCTGTGGTTAATAAGTTCAAAGACAACTGGTTTGTTGGTCTCGGTCCTGCATTTCAGTTTTTCTCGGGAAATCCATCAAGTGGAAGTATGTTTGATCATGCAAATGTCGGCATTCAATTGCACGGAGGTAAATGGATGACTCCTGATTTCGGATTTCGATTTGGTTTCCAGGGCGCAAGTTTCAAGGATTATATGAAGGAAAACCAATCTTATGTTTCGTTTAATTGTAACATGATGGTGAATGCTCATAACTTGCTTAGGGGTTATTCGGAGAATCGTATTTGGAATATAAGCCCATATTTGGGTCCAGTTTTTCATATTACTGATTTCAGCAAGAACACTCATTACGGATTTGGTTTGTTGGCCGGTCTTCACAATACATTCAATATGAATAATATCATTCCTTATGTAGGTGACAAGGTGTTCTTGGTGTTTGATTTGAGTGCAAATTGGTCGGATAAAGAGTTTGACCATTATGAAAAGGAGCGTTCAGATGCGCCAACTGACAATGGCAGCAGCAATAAGTATGAGAGTTATGTGACGGGTAGAGGCCTTGATGGCATTTACACAATCTCAATTGGTGCTGTTTATAGATTCCCTAAGAGAGGTTGGACATCTTCATTCATTATGTACTAAATATATATATGAAGTTAAAAGTTTGTATATTATTCTTTTTCCTTGCTAGTTTCGCTTCTGTGTTCTCACAGTCGAGATTGGTTTATGTGAATGACTTTCGTGATGATTGGGTGTTGGGATTGTCCGGGGGTGTTCAGACTTTTCAAGGAACACCTTCGTCCGACAAAGGCTTTTCTCATTCGTTGTCCCCAGCTTTGTCTGTTACTTTAGGTAAGTGGTTAACTCCTGCGTACGGACTACGCATTGGTTATAACGGAACTTATTTTAGAGATACATACGGGGAGGATGTCTCTTTTTTCACCTTGCATGGGGAGTTTATGTTTAATATACAAAATTTCGTCAACGATGATATGAATGATCATTTTTGGTGCGCTTCTCCTTATATAGGCACGGGATGGGCAGCTTCTCGTGGAGAAAACAAAAATGATGGATGGGCTTTGCATTTTGGTTTGCAAAATACTTTTCGTATAACGTCTTCTCTTCAGGCGAAGGCAGAGTTGTCTGCGATTTTGGCTGATAAGGAATTTGATTTGCGAATTGATTCTGGGCAAGGTTTTGATAAGTTGTATGCTCTAACCATCGGCTTGGTGTATCGACTAAAGTTTGAAGATTAAAAGTCACAATACGATGAGATTTAAAACGATTCTGCCATATTTGCTCTTGTTAAGTTCGGCTTCTGTTGCCACAGGTGCTGAAAATAGTTCGTTGCATCTCAATAAATGGAAGGATAATTGGTTTGCTGGTGCAGGTTTTGGTGTTCAGGAATTTGTCGGTAGTCCAGAATCGTCTCTTTCTTTTAGCGAAATGATGACTCCGGCTATAACGGCTTATGTTGGAAAATGGCTGACGCCCTCATCTGGTCTTCGTCTCGTCTATAACGGTGCTACTTTTAAAAACAATGAGGGTAGTGATACTCCCTATTTTAATATTCATGGAGACTATCTTTGGAATTTCCATAATTCAGTGTTCGGTTATAAGCGAATGAGAATATGGGAGCTGTCTCCTTATATTGGCGCTGGTTGGGCGGCTTCTCGTGGTACGAATACCAATGATGGTTACGCTGTAAACATTGGATTGCATAATGAGTTCCGTTTTACGGATGGTGTCTATGCAATGTTGGATTTGTCCTCAATGTTGGCGGACAAGGAGTTTGACTTGCAGATAACAGATAAATACTCTTTTGATAAATTATTTGTTGCGTCTCTCGGTTTGACATATCGTTTCAAAAAACGTGATTGGGATACTTGCTCCCTCAAAAATATGAAATTGGCACTCTTGTCGGATGAAGAGTTTGCTGCTAAAATGGCGGCAGATTCTGCTCAGGCGGCGGAGAAAAAGGCTCAAGCGGAGGAAAAGGCTCGCTTAACGGCTCAACTCAACGAGTGTTTGAAAAAACAGACGGATCTGTTGAGCGAATTAGAGGCAGAGCAGAAGAAGGTGTCTGATGGTTTGGGCAATCTTTCTGATTTAGATAGAAAATTGACTACAAAGACAGTTTTCTTTACTTCAGCTTCGACAACAGTGGCTAATAAGTATATGGTTGACATGAAGCCACTTGTTGCTTATGCTAAAAAGAATGGTCTTAAGTTGAAGGTTACGGGCTATGCCGATAATGCAACGGGTACAGCGGAATTCAACAAAGCTTTGAGTCAACGTCGTGCTCAATCGGTTGCTTCTATGTTGGAAAAGTTGGGCATGGCTCAATCTGATTTGATAGTTGAAGCTGCTGGTGGTGCAATGGTTGCCAATGACATGAAATACAATCGTAGGGTTACCGTCGAATTGGCTAAATAAACTGTTTTGTATTATAGTTTTGCTTGAGTACATACAAATATAAAGCATCTCGTTATGGGATGCTTTTTTTGTGATTTGAAATAGTGATGGACAAATATCAAGAGATACTTAGACAATATTGGGGCTATGATGACTTTCGTCCGCTTCAAGGTGATATTATTCGTTCTGTAGGTGCTGGAGTCGATACTTTAGGCCTTATGCCTACGGGTGGAGGAAAAAGTATTACTTTTCAAGTCCCAGCTCTTGCTATGGAGGGCATTTGCATTGTTGTCACGCCTTTGATTGCTTTGATGAAAGATCAGGTGGAAAACTTGCGCGCAAGAAATATCAAGGCGGCCGCTGTCTATTCGGGATTGACTCGGGATGAAATTTTAGTGGCCTTAGACAATTGTGTCTTAGGAGATTATAAGTTTTTGTATGTCTCTCCTGAACGATTGGCAACGGATATTTTTATAGCAAAATTGCAGCAGATGAATGTTTGCCTTCTTGCCGTTGACGAGTCGCATTGTATTTCCCAGTGGGGGTACGATTTTCGTCCGTCTTATCTGAAAATAGCAGACATCCGTACGTATATACCCAATGTGCCAGTTTTGGCCTTGACTGCAACTGCAACTCCCGAGGTTGTGGAGGATATTCAGCGTCAATTGCATTTCAAGAACGGCAAGGTTTTCCAAAAAAGTTTCTCTCGTAAGAATATTGCCTATATAGTGCGTCATACGGAGGATAAGATGGGACAGATGTTCCGGATCCTTGCCGCAGTTCCTGGTACTTCCATCGTTTATGTCCGAAGTCGAAAGAAAACGAAAGAGGTGTCTGATATATTGAATGCTCAAGGTGTAACGGCCGACTTTTATCATGCTGGTCTTAGCAATGAATTAAAAGACCAGAAGCAGCAAGATTGGAAATCGGGACAATGTCGTGTTATTGTAGCGACCAATGCTTTTGGCATGGGTATTGACAAGCCTGATGTTCGCACGGTTATACATTTGGATTTGCCAGATACGTTGGAAGCCTATTTTCAGGAGGCTGGTCGTGCGGGGCGCGATGAGCAGCAGGCTTATGCCATACTTCTTTATAACAAATCGGATAATGCCAAGCTAAAAAAGAGGATTGCTGACGGTTTTCCTGAAAAGGATTTTATAGAGAAGGTTTATAACTCTTTGTGTAATTATTTCCAAATAGGAGAGGGATATGGACTTGATTCTGTCTTTGATTTTAGTATAGGTGAATTTTGTTCTGTATTCAAATTTCCTATGTTGCCTGCTTATAGTGCATTGAAGATATTGGAGAGTGCTGGATATCTGGAGCTTACTGATGATGAGGATCATAAGTCTCGTGTGATGTTTATCGTCAATCGCAATGAGTTGTACGATTTGCATGCGGAGAATCCGTTTCATGATGAGTTGATGAAGATATTGCTTCGCTCATATACGGGGCTGTTTTCAGAATATGCTTTTATCGACGAGGCTCTTTTGGCGAAGCGTTTAGGCGTGTCGCGGGATGACGTCTATAAGGGTTTGATCTATCTTTCTAAATGGAGAGTCATCAATTATGTGCCTGGAAAGAAAACCCCAGTTGTTGTATTTACTCGCAATAGGATTGATTTGCAACATCTTATCATAAAGAGAGAGGTTTACGAGGATAGGAAAAGTAAATTTGAAAAGAGGATAGATAGTGTCCTCTCTTACGCTCAATCTCAAGATCGATGTAGAAGTCGCATGTTGCTTCATTATTTCGGAGAGGAAAATTCTGATCTATGTGGTTGTTGCGATTATTGCAAAGGCAGAAAGCAACGCTCATTGTCAAATGTTGATTATGGAGAGATAAAGGCTAAAACTTTGGCTCTTTTGCAGGATGGCCCAGTTTCGTTGCCGTCTGTTCTGACTTACTTGGGATATGACGAAGAAAAAATATTGGAAGTTCTGCGATTGATGCAGGATGCTGGTGAGATAAAAACGAGGACGGATGGATATTTGTCTTTGCCGTAAATAAAAATGTCCGAAAAAAATTCCAATTTTTCCGGACATTTTCAATTATTCAAGTTCTTATTTTGAGATTTGCAGCAAGGCTCCTGTCTCTTTGTCGAAGAGCGCTTTCAGATCATTTTTGTCGAAGAAACCTGCTGGCAGGCTTTCTGTGTTACCCAATTGAGGAATCTCCATGGTACCTTTCCAAAGCGTATTTTTTCCTTGTTTGATTTCAATTTCCGCCATGGCTGGGATTCTATAAATGTAACCTGATTTCCCTGTTGAGTTGCTCACTTTTGAGGAGGTGTTTTTCTTCTTGATGGAGATGCTGATCGATTCGCTGACCTCTTCAAATCCGTTTCGTGCGGAGAATTTGCAGATTTCTTGGTTGGCTCCTTCTCTGTCAGGTGAAAAGGTGAATGTCATATGGGCGTTCTCCATGCAATACTTTCCGTAGAATAGGTCGTATAGCTCTTTCTCCTCCTTGTCGATGTTTTCAATGAAGGCGTTGACGTCTTTCACATCGTCTCCATTTTGTTGGAGAAGGTCTGCTTTGGTCATCCTAAGATTATTGATGAGGTCGTAGGCGAATTGAGCGTTGCCCTTTTCTGGAATCGAATCGTTTTCCTTGTATTTGAAGTTAGTTTTGAATTCGCTATTGTCTATTTGGTGACCTTTGTTTTTATGGTGCTTCTTTTTCTTGCCTTGGATATTGATAGTATTCTCTTCCTCTTTTTTGTTTGATTGCTTGTCAAACCCTAAAGCGAGATTAACCCCGCGAAGAATTTCGTTGTCGGTAAGAGATATGAGCGAAGCTGTTGATCCGTAAGGTGCATAAACCTTATAGTGATGTGAAGGATCTGGCTCGGTTCTCTTTTTTATACGAATGTTTTTTATCTCCCAAGAATTGTGGTCCTGGTTTTCTGCATATGTTCCGAAGAAACGCTTGGCATCGCTGGCGTAAGGTCCGGCTTTGAATTTTTTGTTTGTGGCCTCCACTTCTATCTCAAAAACAGATTTTGGAAGATAATAGGATGCGACAGCCTCGTCTTTTGAGTTCGTGTCCTTCTCTTTTACGGAGACAACAGCATTCTGTGCCGTTGCTACGGAGGCATAGAGTGCTAGGGTGGTTAATAGTATTTTATTCATGGATATCTATTTTATGGTTATGACTATATTTATTTAATCTTTGGCGATTAGTCTTTCTAATAAAGAGGTGATTATAGATAGTAAGATGCTGAAAAGCATGGCCCAACTAAAACTGTTCACTATAAATCCATTCAGCAAAGAACTTGCCAATTCTATCATGAGTGCATCGATGATGAGTATGAAAAGTCCTAAAGTCACGATGGTTATGGGGGCGGATAAAAGAATCAGAATGGGCTTGATGAATGTGTTCAACAAACCGAGTACGATGGATATTGCCATGGCAGTCAGATAGTTGTCTATCTCGATCCCTGGAAGAGCCCATCCTGTAAAATAGACGGCCAGCGCCGATATTAGCATTTTTAGTATCATTCCAAACATGTTTTAAAACATAGAAATAATAAGTTTTTTTGTGTTCATATAAATATAGTGATAATGTTAGAATTCTCCTTCTTTTTTTATTTATCATTTGTTAAATAAGGACTTAATCGTTTCCAATCTTCATCGCTTAAGTTGAGGATGTTTTTCACCTCTGTTTTCTCGATGCGCCCTTGCTCTTTTCGTGCTTTTACCAATGTGGAAACTCCTTTTTTAGGGAAATAGGGATGATAGAACCCGTAGGTGAACGATTCGTCGTTTAAGTCTATCTTTTTGATTTTGTTTGGGTTAACCGTCAATTGAGGACGTATTGACTCGAAGAGTTCTTCGCTGATACCGTAAACCTCTTTGATTTGCGAGACGGAGTAGAACCCGCCCAATTTCTCTCGGAATTTAACAATTCGGTTGGCATAGGCGCTACCAATACCTTTAAGTTTTTTGAAATCCGTTGTGTCGGCTGAATTTATCTCAAGGGATAGTTTGGCTGGAATCTCTGTTTTAGGAACACTTCTGTACTCCTCTTTCTTGTAAATTGGTTTGGTCTCTTCGAGTTTCTCCTTTACTTTATAAGTGTCTCGTCTCTCTTCCTTTTGTTGAAGGCTCTTTTTGAAGAGTTCCAGCTCTTTTTCGAATTGTGTTGTATCCGTAGCGCTTGGAGGAATGAGTCTATTTAGATTTGCACTGATAGTTATCGAGGCGCCAGCCAATGCGACGAGGAGGCACAAACCATTCCGTTCTCCTTTTGTGAAAAATAGAAAATCTTTCATCTTGTTGCTATTATAGAATTAAGTGTTTATTTCCAAAAGGTTTCTGCAAACAAAACCATTTGAGTATTTAATAATTGCAAATTTATAAATTATTCGGTTTTCGTATCTATTTGTATTGCACATTTATTTGATTTATATTTGTATTTGTAAGGGATTAAAAGGTTGTGAGGTCTATTTTGAAGGAAATTTGGTAGGCTCAACATTGAAATAGAGTTAAGCATTTTTTGAGGTTAGGAAAGATGGCGTCATCCAAGCGAGTGGTTTTAGGTATGAGTGGCGGAACGGATAGTTCTGTTGCAGTGTTGTTGTTGCAAGACGCAGGCTATGAGGTGGTTGGAGTGACTATACGCTTGTGGGAAGAGTCGGGTGACGAATACTTGCAGGAGGTGCAAGATTTAGCTTCGCGGATGAACATAGAACATCATGTGTTTGATGCTCGAGAAATGTTCAAAGATGCAGTTGTCCGTTATTTCGTGGATGAGTATATGTCAGGGCGTACGCCTGTGCCTTGTGTGCTTTGCAATAATTATATAAAGTGGCCTTGCCTCATTGAGATGGCCAATCGGTTGGGAGTTGACAAAATCGCGACCGGTCATTATGCACAAATACAGGAGGATGACGGTGTCCGTTATGTGACGAAGGGTGTTGATGAACAGAAAGACCAGTCGTTTTTCTTGTGGGGTTTGACGCAAGACGTATTGTCAAAGATTATCCTTCCGTTGGGCAAGTTCGAGAAGTCTAAAATTCGGCAGATTGCAGCGGAACGCGGTTATCAGAAAATCTCTACTCGTCCCGATAGCATGGGCGTCTGTTTTTGTCAAGACGATTATCGTCTTTTCTTGAAACGGATGTTGCCCGCATCGTCAGAGCGGATTCGTCCTGGTGATTTTGTCGATGAAAACGGATCTTTTATTGCTCGGCATAAAGGTTATCCGTTCTATACGGTGGGACAGAGAAGGGGCCTTGGTGTGACGTCCCGTCAGCCGCTCTATGTGAAATCTGTATTGCCCGAAAGCAATCGTGTGGTCTTGTCGCCCGCACAAGGTCTGCAGCGAACAACAATGGAACTGCGCGATTGGCAAGTCCCTTGCGAGAAGGATTTAAATCACCCAGTGGTGGTCAGGTATCGTTACGAACGGCAGTATGAGAAAGCTATGGTTGAGAAGATGGCAAATGGACATCTGTTGGTTCGTTTCGAGGCTCCGGTAATGGGCGTAGCTCCGGGCCAAACGGCATGTTTCTATCAGGAAGATAGGGTAGTTGGGGGTGGCTTTATTGTGTGAGTATCGTTCCTTTTGAGTTCCTTTGTTTGCCGATTGACTTTCAATTTAGAAGTGCAAGAAAAGAGTCGGATGAAGGTAGCATTCTCTTGTGGGTACTCGCGGAGCAGTCGGCATGTACGCCCATTGCCATCCGCCCACGGGTGAATAGTGACAAGTTCAAAGTGTGCCATAAAAAGCGTTTCTTCAGTTTTTTTGACTAATACTGCACTGGCTTCTTGACTATAGGTGGTTTTGTATTGTTTTAAAGAACATTGGCTTTGTTGGAAATAACGACAAGAATTGGTAATTTTGTACGATATTAGTAGTTATGGCTTTTGGTGAAAACGAAAGGCCGAATGTGAAATCGGAGCCTCAACAGAGTCTCCTTGATAAACAGAAAAAGTGAAGAAGTTTTTTTCATATTTTATTCCTTTCGCCACATTGGCGATTTTTGCTCAATCGTGTGCCAACATGGCCTCAGGTCCGACAGGCGGTTTGAAAGATAGCATTCCCCCCGTTTGCTTGGAGTCTAACCCTAAGTATGGTGCTGTGAATGTCAAGGGCAATAAGGTGTCGCTATATTTCGATGAGTACATCACGCTTTCCAATCCTTCTAAAAATGTGATCGTTTCTCCTACGCAGGATGTTCCTCCTGTTGTGAAGGGTGTTGGCCGTAAGGTTTCTGTGGAGTTTAAGGACTCGCTTCTTCCGAACACCACTTATACGATTGACTTTGGAAAGTCTATTGTCGATAACAACGAGTCTAATCCGTTGGGCGATTATTCGTTCTGTTTCTCTACGGGTTCATCGCTTGATTCCATGTCTATTTCGGGAACCGTGCTCAATGCACAGACTTTGCAACCGGTGAAGGAGGCTTATGTAGGTGTCTATTCGAATCTCTCTGATACGATTTTTTCAAAGGAAAAAATGGAGCGTGTCGCTATGACCGATGCTGATGGTAAGTTTACTATGCGCAACTTGGCGGCCAAGTCTTATCGATTGTACGCTTTGGCGGATGCCAACAACAACAGGTATTTTGACCTCCCTACCGAGGCTCTTGCTTTCCAAAAGGAAACAATTGTGCCAGCCATGTCGGAAAGAGCCGTGGTGGATACATTCTATAACGACTCCATGCAGATTTCTCGAATCGAGAATCGTGTGGAGCGTCGATTCTATCCAGATTCAATCGTGTTGTTGATGTTCAACGAAGAGGTGAAACAACAACTCTTCGTGAAGCAAGATCGCCCTATGCCCGATAAGGTGGTGCTCTATTTCAAGAACTACAACAAGTTGATGCCGGAGTTGAAACCTCTCAATTTCAAGGCAGAGGATTGGGCTGTTGTAGAGCCTTCCGTTACAATGGATACGATTACCTATTGGGTGAAGGACACGGTTTTGGCAAAGATGGACACGCTGCTTTATGCTATGAATTATCAAAAGTATGATTCGGCAGGAGTCTTGGTGCCGGCGTTAGACACGTTGCCGCTTGCCTTCTTTGATAAGACTAAAAAGTCAAGGAGAAGGAAGAAGGCGGAAGAAAAGCAGTTCTTGGAAGTAGAGAACTTCACTTCTGTCTTGGAATGGAATGCAGACGCTGTCTTGTATTGGAGCCGCCCTGTCGTATCGTTCGGAAAAGAGCAAATTAAACTTCAAGAGAAGCAGGATTCTCTATGGAACGATATAAATGTCACGGTTGAACCTAAGGCTGGTTCTGGAAATCGAGGATTTGTCATCAAGGCAAATGTTGATCCCGAGAAACGTTATAGGATGATTATCGACTCGGCTTCGGTGACTTCCATCAATGGTTTGCACAACGACAGTATTTCTTGGCCGCTTAGACGAAGAAGTGATGATGATTATGTGAAACTGGTTGTCCATACGAAGAATGCTCCCGCTAATGCTATTGCCGAGGCTACGGTTAGAAATAACGTGAAGTACAGCGTGAAATTGAATGAAAAGGGAGATGCTGTTTTTGAAAAAATCACACCTTCCGACTATGTCATTCGTTTATATGAAGATAGAAACGGGGATGGAAAATGGACCACGGGTAAGTTTGACGAGCAACGTTTGCCCGAACCAGTCTATTATTTCAATAAGACCATATCTTTGAAGGCGGGTTGGGATCAAGAGGAAGATTGGGATGTGACGGAACTGCCGTTGCCTCAGCAAGCTCCTAAAAAGGCGAAGAAAAGCAAGTAATTGTTATGGTTCAGACAACTCTTCTACCAATCTCGTATTTGGGCCCTGTCAGCTATTATGCGGCCATGCTTCAGTCTGAAAACGTATTGCTGGAGCAGTGGGAACATTATGTGAAGCAGACATATCGCACACGTTGCAAGATTGCAACTGGCAATGGGGTCATGGATTTGACGGTCCCTATAGAGAAACCGTCGAGCAAGTGTGCCATGAAGGATTTGAGAATTGCCTATAAGGAGAGTTGGCAACAAATTCATTGGCGTGCGTTGGAGTCGGCTTATCGCAACTCCCCTTTCTTCGATTATTATCGAGATGATTTCGAACCCTTCTATTCAAAGCAGATAGATTTCCTCGTGGATTTGAATTTAGGATTGCATGAGGTCGTTGCTTCTCTCATAGGGAAATTGCCCAAAGTGGAGTTGACGCAGGCGTATGAGGCAACATTCGAGGACGGAGTCGTGGATATGCGTAACGCTTTTTCTCCTAAAGAGGAATCTTCTTACAAAGGGAAAACTTATTATCAGGTGTTTGACCAAAAATTCGGTTTCCAAAATGATTTGAGTATCGTTGACCTATTGTTTAACATGGGTCCGGAATCAATTTTAGTCTTACGTCCTTGAGTATTATAATTCACTTGAAAAAATAGTAAATTTTAGAATATGGTAAACGATTGTAATTATGACGATATTCGTCCATATAGGGATTCTGAATTGAAGGAGGGTATGAAACGTGCCGTAGCTTCTCCTGAATTGGACAAGGTGTTGGCATTCCTTTTCCCAAATACGAATTTGGAGGAGTACAAGCAGTACCTTCTCTCTATGAATTCGGTTCATGAGTTTCAGCAAAAGGTGATTGCCAAGTTTTTGATGGACTTGGTGGATAAGACTGGCAACGGAATGGAAATTAACGGGTTGGAAGGTTTGGATCGTGACAAGCGATACCTCTATATTTCTAACCATCGTGACATAGTCCTTGATGCCGCATTGTTGGATACGTTGATGATTTACAACGGAATGCACGCCGCAGAGAATGCCATAGGCGATAATCTTTGCTCTCGACCTTGGATTACGGAGATGATGAAGTTGAATCGTAATTTCATCGTGAAACGAAGCGGCACAAAACGTGAGATTTTTGATGCCTCAAGAAAGTTGTCGTCATACATCCGTGAAAATATCGAGAATGCGGTCAGCTCAATTTGGATTGCACAAAGAGAGGGAAGAGCGAAGGATTCCAACGACCGCACGCAAGAGAGTCTTTTGAAGATGTTGAGCATGAGTTCTGGCAAGGATATCAAGCAAGGATTCGTCAACTTAAATATTACGCCTGTTAGTATCAGTTATGAGTATGACGCTTGTGACTTTTTGAAGGCGAAGGAGTTTCAACAAAAGAGAGACAATCCAGATTTCCAAAAGTCGAAGGACGACGATGTCTTGAGCATGCAGACGGGTATGATGGGCTATAAGGGTCATATTCACTACGAGGTTTGCGAGCCGCTTACTTATAAGTTGGATGCGGCACTCACTTCGGATGCAGACCGCCAAACCGTGATTGAGACTGTAGCCGAAATGATAGACAAGGCTATCCATTCCCACTATATGCTTTATCCTGGAAACTACGTCGCTTATGATGAAGCTGAAGGTACGACTAAGTATTTGGGCGTGAAATATACTGAGGAGCAGAAGGCTACGTTTGACGCATATGTTGCCAAGCAGATTGCCAAAATCGACTTGCCGAATAAGGACGAAGCTTTCTTGCGTGAAAAGATGTTGATGATGTATTCTAATCTGGTTAGAAATTATTTGAAAGCTACGGAAGAATAAATGGAGAAGAGAGAAAAGACCAGCATCAAGAATTGGGCGGAAGATGACCGCCCTCGTGAAAAATTGATGCTCAAAGGCCGAGAATCTCTTTCGAATGCGGAACTTCTTGCTGTTTTGTTGGGCTCTGGAAACAGAGACGAGAGTGCGGTGGAACTATCCCAACGCATCTTGCAGTCGGTGGATAATAGTCTGAACAAATTGGGCAGATGCTCTGTTTCGGATTTGGTTTCATCTTTCCGAGGAATAGGAGAGGCTAAGGCCGTCACTATCATATCGGCGTTGGAATTGGGGCGTAGGCGTAAGGCCGAACCCACTTCCGAACGTCAAGTTATAAAGAATAGCAGTTGCATCTATGAAGCGATGCAGGGTTTGGCAGATTTGGACCATGAGGAACTTTGGATTTTGTTGCTCGACAAATCGCTTTCCGTGCAACGAAAATGGAGAGCTTTTTCTGGAGGTGTGGATATGACCATCTTTGATGTCCGTTTGGTCATGAAAGAGTTGCTCTCGTCGTTGTCGAGTGCGGTTGTGATGGTGCACAATCATCCTTCCGGAAGAAAGGTGCCAAGCGAGCAAGACAAGAACATCACCCAAAAGTTGAAGGATGCTTGCGAAATCTTCAACATCAAGATGCTCGATCATGTGATTATTGTCAACAACGACTACTTTAGTTTCTCCGACGAAGGACTATTGTAGGTTGCCTATAGAAAAATTCATTATGGTTTTAATTTATTCGGATCAAAAGTCAAATCGGTTGGACTACATTTGTCGGCAGTTGTTTCGTCATATTATGGGTTTTGACTATCGTATAACGGACAATGTGGATGATTTGCAATCTTTTGACGGAGCGTCGATTTGTTACTCTACATCGTATAAGGGGGTTGGAATTCACATGGTGCCTTGTGGTTTGCTTTTTGAAAAATCAATTAGTCCGCAATCTCCAATAGTTTCCGAGTGGCAAGGAATGCCAGTCTTTTTTCAAACGGAAGGGTCAGATGTGCCTTTCGATTTGTTCTCTGCATCATTTTATTTGATAAGTCGTTACGAAGAGTATCTTGACAAAGATACAGATAAGCATGGGCGTTACAAGGCTGAAAATAGTATTGCTTATAGGTATGGATTTTTGGAGCGGCCTGTCGTGGATGAGTGGGCTGTCGCTTTGCGTAATCTATTGCAAGATCGTTATGATGTAGTCCCTGAGTTTGCTCCGTCATTTATGTATATTCCGACCATAGATGTGGACCATGCTTTCGCTTTTCGTCATAAAGGACCGATAGTCAATGGGGTTAAGATTCTGAAAGCCTTGAAAAGTGGAGACTTTAGAATGGCCGGGTATATTATGAGAGTCCTTCTTCGATTGAAGAGAGACCCATTCTTCAATTTTGATAAGTTGCGCAAGTTGCATTCTTCTGTTGGTTCGGAAGCGACTATCTTTTTCCATTGCGGAGGAAGGGGTAGATATGATAAACGGACGTTTGTGCCAAGTTTGCGTTATTTTTTTGCAAAGAGGAAATTGTCCCGTTCCATGCGTGCGGGTTTACATCCTTCCTATCAAGCAGCAACAATGCAGAAACTCTTTGCTCTGGAAAAATGGGTGATGGAACGTGCTGTCTGTAAAACCGTAACGAATTGTCGCTACCATTATTTGAAGTTCACCATTCCCGATAGTTACGTTATGTTGGCACATGAAGGATTTACGGACGATTGGTCGATGATCTATTCCAACGACCCTGGATTCAGGGCCGGCACATCCTTCCCTTTTCATTTCTATAATTTGCAGAATGATAAGGTCTATAAATTGATGATTCATCCGACGGCGGTGATGGATAAGACCTTGATGTCCAACAAGGGTATGAGTGCTGTTGAGGCTTATGATTTCATCGTCAGCTTGTCAGAAAGGGTGAGGGCGGTGAATGGTGTCTTTGTCACACTCTTCCATAACGACCATTTGACCGATGCATTTGAGGAGTGGAGAGGGTGGAAAGCGATATACGGAAGAATGATACATCACTTTTGTAATTAGCAAGTAGGCAATGGATGTTCAGGGCAGAGTAGTTCCCCTCCGCCCTGAAATATCAATGTCATGCTTCAAAATTCAAAAGCCAAAGGCAATAAATCTTCCGCACTCTTGATGTGGATGATCTCCTCTGTTCCGTAGAGATAAATTTCCATGGGGGATTTCTGGCGTTGCTCCGTTTCGCAAAGCACTTGTCGGCAAGCACCGCAAGGAGTGATTGGTTTCTCCGTGAATTTTCCTCCCGTCTGGGCGGCAATCGCAAGCACTTTTATGGCATTGGAAGGAAAGTTCGCATTGGCGGCGAAAACGGTTACTCGCTCTGCACATAATCCGCTCGGATAAGCGATGTTCTCTTGATTGTTTCCTTTGATGATAAGTTCGTTGTCGAGCAATACAGCGGCTCCTACTTGAAATTTGGAGTAGGGTGCATACGAATTTTCTGTGGCTTTTTTGGCTTCGTTAATGACTTTGGAAGCTGTTTCGCTCAACTCGTTATTTTTTAAAATTTCAAATTCGAATGAATATGTTTTGTTTTCCATGATATCGTAAAATTTTGTGTGTTAAGAGCGGAAGATAGCAATCATGCAGAGTAATTCCTATCCTCTACTATACAAAGATAATCTTCTTGTTGAAAAATATAGTGCAAGCCTTTTTATTTTTAGCTTTTCCCTCCGTCTTTGACCGATTTTCTCATCTAAAAAAGGTGGAATTCAGATTTTATGTTTATATTTGTCTTATGAGGTGATTTTTAATCTTTCGTACGGCGAATGTTTTATAAAGTCACTTGAGAAGATTTTAATGTGTTATAAATGAAGGCGTTTGAGAATGCCGATAAGATAGAAAGTAAAGAACTTCATAAAGTATGAAGAGGTGCAGTTTTTCATTTTTGATGTTATTTCTCGTTTCCCAGTCTCTTTTTGCCCAAGACAAGCAAAGTCAGGTGACCTTGGATTATATCAAGCAATACAAATCTATTGCTGTCGAGGAGATGAAGAAGCATAAGATTCCCGCAAGTATCACGTTGGCTCAAGGCATTTTGGAGTCGGGATCAGGTCAAAGCGAGTTGGCCAAGAAAAGCAACAACCACTTCGGAATCAAGTGTCACGATTGGCAGGGCGAGAAGGTTTATCACGATGACGATATAAAGAACGATTGTTTCCGTAAGTATCCGAACCCGGAGGACTCGTTTGAGGACCACTCCATCTTTTTGCAACGTTCCCGTTATAGTTCGCTTTTCGATTTGGAGATTACCGATTACGAGGGGTGGGCCAAAGGGTTGAAGAGGTGCGGATATGCAACATCGCCAACTTATGCAGAACGCTTGATCGCAGTTATTGAGAGGTATAAGTTGTATGAATATGATAAGGCTGATGCCAAAAAGAAATCTTCTGATGAAACAAAGGCGGAAGAGAAGGAGGATGTAATTCAAAACAATTATTTGAAGGAGAGTTCCGTAGGTTCAGTCTCTGTTTTGTCAAAGCATGAAGTGATAAAGCAGAATGGTCGCAAGGCAGTCATTGCCCATAGCGGAGATACTTACGAATCGATTGCCAAAGAGTTTGGCCTTCGTAAATGGGAGATTCGTTGGTATAACAAAGCGAAGAAAGGCGATACGCCTGAGATTGGCCAAACGGTCAATATCAGTATGTGGTAATAATATCTTAAGCAGTTGGTTGTATAAATTTGGGAGGTCCCCTATTTAAATAAGGAGGTTGTTATGGATGCTTATGTAATTTGGCTCATAGTGGCTATTTTTTTCACGGTGTTAGAAATTTTCACTGCAGGTTTTGCCGTGTTGTGTTTTGGTATCGGTGCGGTTTTTGCGTCAGTCGTTTCATGCTTTGCAGGATTGAATGGGCAGATATTGGCTTTTGTTATAGGCTCGGCATTGAGTTTTGTCACGGTTCGTCCATTCGTTCTTAGGTTCTTGTCGAAACGCGAAAAGAATGTGAAGACAAATGTCGATGCCTTGATAGGCAGACGAGGCGTGGTTTCGGAGACGATAGATCCTGCTCAACATACTGGCCGCGTGGCCATCGACGGAGATGATTGGAAGGCCATTTCCGAGATGGGCGATTGTATCGAAAAGGGTACGAGTGTAGAGATAGTTAATAGAGACAGTTTAATAATTACAGTAAAAAAATAGATTTATGTTGTATGTATTGATTGCAGCGGTGGCCTTAGTGGTCATCTATGTGTTGAGAGGCTTCAAGATTGTTTCTCAATCTGAAACTATGATTGTGGAGAGGCTTGGTCGTTATGACCGTACCTTGCCCGCAGGTATTAACATCATTCTTCCTATCGTAGAACGTACCAAGGAGACGATGACTCGTAGTGCATACGGTTCGATTAAGATGAGTTCACATATCGATTTGCGTGAGCAAGTGTTTGACTTCGACAAGCAGAGTGTGATTACAAAGGATAACGTAATGACGGAGATTAACGCGTTGCTTTATTTCCAGATTGTTGATCCTGTAAAGTCTGTTTATGAGATTAAGAACTTGCCTATGGCTATTGAGAAGTTGACTCAGACAACATTGCGTAATGTGGTGGGAGAGATGGAGTTGGACGAGACTTTGACTTCTCGTGATACCATCAACTCAAAACTTCGTAACGTATTGGACGAGGCAACCAACAAGTGGGGTGTGAAGGTGAACCGTGTAGAGCTTCAAGATATCACTCCTCCAGAGAGCATTCGTTTTGCCATGGAGAAGCAGATGCAAGCAGAGCGTGATCGTCGTGCAGAGATTTTGAAGGCTGAGGGAGAAAAGCAATCTGCTATCTTGAAGTCAGAGGGTGAAAAGTCAGCCGAAATCAATGCGGCTGAGGCTAAACGTCAGTCTAAGATTTTGACAGCACAAGGTGAGGCAGAGGCAAAGGTGCTTCAAGCAGATGCAGAAGCAAAGGCTTTGAAGTTGATTGCCGATGCAGTTGCTTCAAAGGGTGGTGATCCTGCTAATTATATGTTGGCCGTTAAGTATATCGACGGTTTGAAGGAGATGGTTAGCGGTAAGGATAACAAGACCGTTTACTTGCCATACGAGGCAACGGGCGTGTTGAGCTCGTTGGGTGGCATCAAGGATATGTTCAAGTCAAAATAGACATTGGATAGTTATTGTTGGAGAGGTAGAGACGTCGCATTTGTGGCGTCTCTATTGTTATTATATATTGGATTATGGAACATTCAAAATATACACCGGATAGAATTAGCCAATTAGGCGAAAATGAAATTTTCGTGTTTGGAAGTAATTTAAGAGGAAGTCATGGCGGAGGAGCAGCAAGAGTTGCGTATCAAAAATTTGGGGCTATAATGGGGCAGGGTGTTGGCCTGCAAGGTCAAAGTTATGCAATCCCGACGATGCAAGGCGGAGTGGAGACCATCCAACCTTATGTGGATGAATTCATCGCTTTTGCTAAAGAACATGCAGAACTTTATTTCTATGTCACACGGATAGGATGTGGCATCGCAGGCTTCAAAGAAGAGGAGATAGCCCCTTTGTTCAAGGGTGCTACAGGTTTGCCGAATGTGGCTCTCCCCCTAAGTTTTGTAAAGATTTTGGAGTCCTCTTTGGACTAATCGTTCGTTCCTCGTCGATATGAATCAGGGGTGACATTGAATGCGAAGTGCGTGCCCTCCACCAATCATGATTGAGGTGGTTGTGTCTAATCCTTCGTAAACGAACGTATCGCCGAACCTCTGTAGGGGCGGGCCTTGTGTCTGCCCCTTGATAATTAATAGTTTGCACCATATTTCATACTATCTCCGTCTTTTCCAGGGCTGAAAGCCCGACACTCAATAGCCTTGTCCGTAAGGGCAAGGTGTTCATGGCAAAACCTCCGCAAGGACAAGAAAAAAGGGAACCGACCGTAATCGATTCCCTTTTGATGTAAAATATCTCCTAGTTTTCAAATACCAGCGATGGCCTTGATGTCGGCGATGATGGTGTTGGCTAACTTGTCAGCCTCTGCTTTGTTTGCAGCCTCTGAGTAGATGCGGATGATTGGCTCAGTGTTCGATTTTCTCAAGTGAACCCATCTGTCTGCAAAGTCAATCTTCACGCCGTCGATGTCATTGATCTCCTCGTTCTTGTACTTCTCTTTCATGGCAGCCAAGATGGCGTCAACGTTGATTTCTGGGGTGAGTTGAATCTTATTCTTTGAAATGTAGTATTCAGGGAATGACTTGCGAAGATCAGATACCTTCTGTCCCTTCTTTGCCAAAAGTGAGAGGAATAGAGCGATGCCTACGAGAGCATCACGTCCGTAGTGAGCTTCAGGGTAGATAACTCCGCCGTTTCCTTCTCCACCGATTACTGCGTTGGTTTCCTTCATCTTGGTCACTACGTTCACTTCGCCAACGGCTGCTGCGTTGTAAACGCCTCCGTGTGCACGAGTCACGTCGCGAAGAGCACGTGTGGAACTTAAGTTTGAAACCGTATTTCCTGGCGTTTGTGAAAGAATATAGTCGGCAACGGATACAAGTGTGTACTCCTCGCCAAACATAGCTCCGTTTTCGCAGATCATAGCCAAACGGTCAACATCAGGATCGACAACGAAACCTACGTCAGCCTTCTCCTTCTTGATGAGGTCGGAAATCTCAGTCAAGTGTTCTGGAAGTGGCTCTGGGTTGTGTGCGAAATGACCTGTAGGCTCGCAGTTCAATTTGATGACGTTCTTAACGCCCAAACGCTCCAACAATTCAGGGAGGACAAGGCCGCCCACGGAATTGACGCAGTCGATGGCTACTTTGAAGTTGGCCTTCTTGATTGCCTCGACATCCACCAATTTCAACTTCAAAACATCGTCGATGTGTATTTTGTTGTAGTCGTCACGTCTTGTCACCTTGCCCAAGTTGTCAACTTCTGCAAAAGTGAAGTCCTCTTTCTCGGCGATGGCAAGTACTTCTTTACCCTCTTTGTCGTTCAAGAATTCTCCCTTCTCGTTAAGAAGTTTCAAGGCATTCCATTGCTTAGGGTTATGGCTTGCCGTTAGGATGAGACCTCCATTAGCCTTCTCTTTTTGCACGGCAACCTCAGTGGTTGGCGTTGAGGCCAAACCGATATTGACAACGTCCATGCCGATGCCGATAAGCGTGCCGGTTACAAGATGGTCGACCATTTCGCCTGAGATGCGGGCGTCGCGGCCTACAACGATTTTATAGTTGGCAGATGCACTGTGTCTTTTAATCCAAGTGCCATAAGCTGCTGTGAATTTTACAACGTCAAGAGGGCTCAGACCCTCGCCAGCCGGACCTCCGATGGTTCCTCTAATGCCGGAAATAGATTTGATTAAAGTCATATCGAGTGATATTTAGTTTCTAAAAAACAAAATTTCATTATGAAAGCAAAATTAACAAAAATCGCTAATAAAAGATGTAGAAAATAGTTTTTTTATGGAATATGGATTTTTAAGCAATCGGGGAATCATCTATCTTTGTACAATGTTTGATTGCGTAAGTTTTGATCGATGAAATTATTCAAACTTTTTATATGTGTGACTCTCTCCCTGATGGGGTTATTCCTTTCGGCATGTTCGCCGACGAAGTTTGTCCCAGAGGGTCAATATCTATTGGACAAGGTCGATTTCGTGACGGAAACCGATGCTTTGAGCAATAGTGATTTGAAATTGTATCTTCGCCAAGAACCTAATTTTAAGGTTTTCGGTCTCTATAAGTTATACCTCTCTTTCTATAACATGTCTGGTCGTGATTCGACAAAGTGGCGTAACAAGCAACTTAGAAGTATCGGCGAGCCGCCCGTTATATATGACGGGTATATGACCAGTCGTTCTGAGCAGGAGATTGAAAAATATGTTCGTTCCAAGGGCTTCTGCAATGCTGAGGTCAAGGCGTGGACGGAGTTTAATAATAAGAAGGCAAAGGTGACCTATTATATTAAGGAGAACGAGCCCTATCGTTTGAGGAATATAACCTATAATTTTGCTTCCGATTCAGAAATCGATTCTTTGTATACGGCTTCAGACCAAAAGAGTTCTCTTCTGAAGAAGGGCATGCTTTTCGATATTGACCAATTGGATGAGGAGCGCAAACGTATAGATAAACTCTTGAAAAGGAGAGGGTATTACTATTTTAACAAAGATTATTTGACCTATACGGCCGATAGTTCATTGAAGAGTCATGAGGTGGATGTGACGTTGAGTTTGAAACCATATCTGAAGTCGTTGCCCGACGGGACGATGGAGGAGGTGCACCATAAACGCTATACGGTGCGAGACGTGAATATGTTGGTCTTGAAAGATTCCAAATCCACATACTCTCCATATTTCCATTATGATACGCTGAGGTATAAGCCGAATTTGAATATTATTTCAGATGGGAAGCCTATATTGAGGCCGAAAGTTTTGGATGAGGAGCTGTGCATCTACCCTCATTTGCCTTATAGTAGCTTTTTTGTGGATAGAACTTATGCGAAACTGAATGCGTTGGGGGCTGTGCGTTCAACGAACATTGAGTTTGTCGCGTTGGCCGACAGCTCTAGTCAGTTGGATTGCTTCGTTTTGATCAGTCCAAGCAAGGCTCAGTCCTTCTCCCTTGATTTGGAGGGGACGAACTCTTGGGGCGATTTGGGTTTTGCAGTTACAGGCGGATACACGCACAAGAATATATTCAGAGGTTCGGAGACCTTTAATTTGAAGGGTAGGTATGAACAAGAAGCCTATTCTGGCATCACGAACTTTTTGAGCGATTACACAAAGGATATTGGAGCGGAGATGAGTATCAACTTCCCTCGTTTCATGTTCCCTTTCACGACTCGCGCCTTCCGTCAGCGCATCAATGCCTCGACCGAGTTTAAGTTGTCGTACAACTATCAGACGAGGCCGAACACCTACGAGAAGTACTCTTCGACCATCGGAGTTCGTTATATTTGGAACATGCGTAGGTTTTATCGCTATTGTTTCGATATCATCGATTTGAATTATGTGAACATCAATACACATCCTGATTTTGACTCGTTGTATAGTGCACCGAAGTACTCCGTCTTGAGGGATAGTTATTCCGACCACTTTATCTTCAGTTCAGGATTCTCCCTTGTCTTTGATGATAAGACCAGCCAGCGCCGTAGAGATAAGACCTATTATAAGATAGCGGTGGAGAGTGCGGGAAACCTATTGCAGGGCATTTGTACGTTGGCCGATCGTAAACCGAATGAAAATGGGCAGTTGGAATTTGCCGGTTTGCCATTCTCTCAATATGTGAAGGGCGAGGCACATTTTGCGCGAAGCAAGTATATCGACCGTAAGAATATTCTGGTCTATCACATCGGATGTGGGTTGGCCTATCCATACGGTAATGCGGAGATCGTGCCTTTCGAGAAACGATTTTTTGGAGGAGGTGCCAACAGTGTAAGAGGTTGGTCGGTTCGTACGCTCGGACCGGGAAGTTATTCGTCGGAGAACAAAGACGATTTTGTCAAGCAGTCGGGCGATGTGAAGTTGGATGCGAACATAGAGCATAGGACCAAACTCTTTTGGAAAATAGAGATGGCTGCGTTTTTCGATGCGGGAAATGTCTGGACCATCCGTCAATACGAGTCTCAACCCAAAGGTGCATTCTCTTTCAATTCTTTCTATAAAGAGATTGCGATGGCATACGGAGCGGGTTTGCGTTTCGATTTCACCTTCTTCCTTTTGCGCTTTGATATGGGTGTGAAGGCCTTCGATCCATCACGTAGTTCCGCAGATCGCTGGCGTTTCAAAGGATTGAACTGGTCGGACGATTTTGCCTTCCATTTTGCGATAGGTTATCCGTTCTAAGAAAGATAGGGAAGGTCATTTTATATTGTTGGAATAAAAATGGAGAATTTTTAGCGGCCGTTTGAATATTTCTTTGATTTTATTTTGATGGCAAGGGAAAAGTCTCTATCTTTGCATCACCAAAAAATAAGGATGGTCGGGTAGCTCAGCTGGATAGAGCAACAGCCTTCTAAGCTGTGGGTCAAGGGTTCGAATCCCTTCTCGATCACGAAGTAAAGGAAATCAATGAATTACATTGGTTTCCTTTCTTTTTTTTAGACAAAACGGGATGCTGAATTCAATCCTCAGGAGACATTGTGGACACGACATTTTGATTGTGCATGAAACAATCTGTTTGTTATAAAAATCAGTCATAAACTTGGACAGGTCCTATATCATGTGTCGAAGATTGGCGTATATATTGTATATATGATATATAGTATATTTTTGTGAAAAATTGACTGCTATGGAAACAACATTAGAAACAAAAAGAAAAGTTATAGATATAAGTGCGGATACATTTCGCGCACTTTCTGTTATGGCGGCAAGCAAAGGCACAAACTTGAAAAAAATGATTGAAGGTATTCTTGACCTTGTGGCAGAAGATTTTGAGGCGAATGACCAATATTCTTGGTTACTCAAAGAACTCCCCGAAGGGAAGGAAATGGCAAGCGAAAAGGAGAAAAAGGATTTTGAAGATTGGCTTGGTGTATGAAGGTAGAATATTCAAAAATCTTTATCAAAGCAGCGAAGAAACTTTCTGGGAAAACATTGGAAAGTCTAAAAAACGCAATTGTAGAAGTGAAAAATGCTAAGTCTATCGCAGAAATTTCAGATTGTAAGAAACTGAAGAGTTATGAGGGAATCTATCGCATACGTATTGGCGATTATAGAGCATTTTTCAATTGTCATCTGGAAATCGTTGATGGAATTGTGAGATTTGAGTATTTAGTCAGCCCTTAAAAAGCTAACTTATTTTCCGGAAAGCGAATTTCAAAAC
>JAKSKZ010000041.1 GCA_024401475.1 Paludibacteraceae bacterium
GATGTGGGTAGGGAAACTGTTCGCTATATTTTAGGGGTAAATGAAAGAGCCGTGTTGTACCAACTAATGCAGAAAATTCACATTTGCAGTTGTTACAATAGAGTTTTCTCCTATCATAGTTTTGATGATAGATGCCTTTGTGAACACATCCGCAATTTGGACAAACATATCCACCTTTATATTTTGTAGCAACTATAAAATCAATTGCATCGTTTTCTGTAGGAAATCTTTTAGTAAACTCTAAGAAATTCATAAAAATATACTTTCGTTAAACTTCACTACAAAAATAAGGAATTGAACTAAATTTTACAAGCCCAAAGTGTATAATTCCGTAATTGTATATGGGAAGCCTCTGAAGACGAGGTTCTACCATTAATGCAAAAATCCAAGCTTTTTTTGGAAAAAATAAAATCTCACCTAACCCCATACATAAACACCTAACCCCACTATTTCACCACGGCACGCACAGCTTGTCCCCTTGCCCTACGATTGTAATTGTACCAATATATCTGATTGTTGTTGAAATATAAATTTCGGGCACAATGTGACTCTGTTCCGATGGAAGAAGACCAATAATTGCCGAGATAATTCACAACGTATGTTTCAGTCCCATAGCGATGACCTTCGGCTGGCAAGAAAATGGTGTTACCATTCAATTTAGATTTGCCCAACTGACCGGAAACCCCCGATTCGTTGTAATTGTCCACCCATCTCCATGTGCAGTTCTCTATTAGTTCTTGGTGCTCGTCCATAGTCGGCATTCGCCACAGATTTCCCCATGCTGAAGTTGCTGCATCATCGGCACCCTCTAAAACCTTCTTACCATCTGCATCACCGTAAGCCCTTGACGTGCAATATTTTGTCATCGACTCTTCCGATCCTTTGCACCACAAATAAGAGGTCCAATCATACACCGCCTTCGGTTTCGTTTCGCCCCAAGCAAAATATTCTCCATACTCCTCTGGTTTGTCTGCACCCACATTGCAAGTGGCCCATTTCAAACCGCTTGGAAGCCCGAGGTCAACATACTCATGACCTCCAACCATATTCGCTTTTGCCAATTTATTTTTTGAAGAACACCCCATCATAAATACTACAACTGAGAGTGTTAGCAACAATTCTATTATCTTCTTCATCGCTTTATGGATTATTTAAGAAGAGACGCCACAAATGTGACGCCTCTACATTACCATTTAACTATTACATTATATTTCATTCATAGCCCTTTACGGACTATGCTTTAAAATGTCGCCCCTTCAAGGCTATAGAATACAGAGTTGAAAATCTCCCTAACTTCTTAACTCTTAACTCTTAATTCTTAATTCACCAAATGTCCACTCTTTGCTCTTTTGGCAAATAAAGAGAATCGCCAGGCTGAACATTAAATGCCTCATACCAAGCATCAATATGCGGCAATGTACCGTTTACACGAAGGAAATTGATGGAATGAACATCGGCCTTCGTCAAGTGACGAATAATCTCCTCCGTACTCACGCCGGCCCACACATTGGCATACGACAAGAAGAAGCGCTGAGCTGGAGAGAAACCGTCCTTCTCCGAAAGCGGATGCTTTTTCATTGCCTTTTGCAAAGCGGTGAATGCCACATTCAAACCTCCGTGGTCGGCAATGTTTTCGCCCAAGCAAAGATGGCCATTGGCGTTCAAATCAGGCAACACCTTCAAACTATCGAAATAGACAGCCAACTGCTCGGCAGGAACTTTGAAACGCTCCACATCCTTCTCGTTCCACCAAACTTTCAGGTTACCCTCCTTGTCGAACTGGCGTCCTTGATCATCAAATCCGTGCGTCATCTCATGACCGATAACCACACCTATCGCACCATAGTTACAAGCATCGTCGGCTTGCATATTGAAGAACGGAGGTTGCAAGATACCAGCAGGGAAACAAATCTCATTGGTTGTTGGGTTATAGTAAGCGTTCACCGTCTGAGGAGACATGTGCCACTCATCACGATCCACAGGTTTGTTATATTTCTTCGACTTGCTGAGATTCCAATAGAAACGGGAAGCATTATAATGGTTCTCCACCAACGAAAGAGCTGGGTCAATATTCAAATCGGTCAAATCATCCCATTTATCGGGAAAACCAATCTTCACATAGAAAGAAGCCAACTTGTCCAAAGCCACCTCCTTCGTACTGTCGCTCATCCATTCTTGCGCCTTAATACGCTCGCCTAAGGCCTCTTGGAGATTCTTCACCAATTCAAGCATACGCTCCTTATTCTCCTTAGGGAAATACTTCTCGACGTACATCTGACCGACAGCATCGCTCATCACATCATCCACATAACTGATGGCACGTTTCCAACGAGGACGAATCTCCTTGGCTCCCGTCAACACTTGGTTGAAGGCGAAATTTTCTTGTACGAAAGCATCACTCATCAAGTTGGAATATTGGTTGATGACATTCCATTCATAAACCACCTTCAAATCCTCCAAAGGAGTTGTCATCAACAACTCGCACCCCTTACGCACAGGAGCTATCTGACCTAAATCCACCTCGTTGGTCTGGTCATAAGTATATTGTTTGAAGTAGTTGTTCCAATCAAAATGTGCGGTGGAATCGGACAATTCTGCAATTGTCATCTTATGATAGTTCGCCTCAGGATCACGAAGTTCCACGCGAGGCAAATGCACCTTGGCAAGTTCCGTCTCTATACGCAAAACCGTCTCCATACGCTTTTGAGCCTCCTCTTCCGAAACGCCACAAAGTTTAAAGAGATTTACCACCCTACGCTTGTAAGCCTCACGTACACGAACAGTCTTCTCATCGTTCTCTATATAATAGTCGCGTTCACGCAAAGTCAAGCCACCTTGACCGATTTCCACAATATTCATCGAACTATTCTTTGAATCGGCACCCACATAAATGCCGAAGAATAGATTGCGATGTTTGGCAGCACAAGTATCGATGAAAGCCTCACGCGTCGTTATGGCACGCACCTCCTCCAAGAAAGGCATGATTGGAGAAGCACCCTCCTTTTCCAAACGAGTGGTGTCCATATAGAGATTATACAAATCGCCGATTTTCTGAGCAATGCTTCCTTTCGCATTCTGAGCCTTCGCAATAGATGTAATCAACTCATTGATTTGAAGGATATTCTCCTCCCCCAATTTTCCAAACGAGCCCCAACGAGGATATTCCGCAGGCTGAGGATTGTGGTTAATCCAATTACCCGTAGCATATTTGAAAAAGTCGTCGCCCGCACGAGCGGTCGTATCCAAATATTCCATTTTGATGCCAGAACCCGTTTCTGGAGGTTGGCACGAAGACAGAGCCATGGCACACATAGCCCCCAATAAAGATTTGTTCATATCATCCATATTTAATCGTTATTCTTTCACTTTACAACAAAGCAAATTTAATAAAATGGAGCGAATTTAAGACTGCAAAACAAACATTAGTTATCTTTGTAATAACACACTACAATTTTTTTCATGAAGACAAAACTTAAAATCCTCATAGAGAACACCGTCTTTCAGCCCGAAGCAAAGGCGGAATTAGGTTTTTCACTCTACATAGAAGCGGAAGACAAGAAAATCCTTTTCGATACCGGCCAAAGCGGTCTCTTTGCAGACAATGCAAAACTTTTCGACATCGACGTCGCCTCTATCGACGCTTTGGTTTTGAGCCATGGTCATTACGACCACACTGGCGGATTGGAGCGCTTTCTAACCTTGAACACCAAAGCCAAGATCTATGCAAAGAGAGGCTACGACCAAGCTAAATATAGTGGAACGGAACGATATATCGGGAAACCTATAAATGTAGAGATTCCTGCTGATAGACTTGTTTTGGTAGAAAAGCCAACGGAGATTGCGGAAGGCATACACATCATGCCCGAAATCAAGATCTTTAATCAGGACGACACCCATTTCTCACGTCTGAACAAAATGGAGGAGAACGTATTGACGACCGACCAATTCGACGACGAACTCTACCTCGCCATCATAAAAAGCGGCAAGCTGACCATCGTCAGTGGTTGTGCCCACAGAGGTATCTCCAACGTGGTTCGTTCTGCCCAAGAGCACTTCCCGCTCCCAATCAACCTCATCTTAGGCGGCATGCACACGCTACACGAGGAACCTTCAAAATTGGAACGTTTGGCAGAACAATTCAACCTTCTCAAAACGGAACGCATCGTGCCTTGCCACTGTACTGGCATCAACCAATACGCCATTCTGAAATCACACTGCACCTGCCCCGTCGAATATGGGCATATAGGAATGAACGTGTTTATTGAATAAAATCAAACAGGGCATCCTTAAAAGTCAAATATTATGCTTTAGAAACATAATGTTTTTAAAACATAATATTTATCACATCTTTTGGATAAAACAGATGACAGTCTGATGGCAAAGAAAAGTTGCTATCCAATATCGGTGATTTTAAAAACAGAACAAATTCAAGATGCCTTTTTTTCGCCAAAGGAAGCAAATTCGCTTTTTGTCGAAGTTCATTAAACAAACGCTCAGCATACTCACCTTCCGTCCATTTACATTCTCCTATCAAAAGCGACTTGTCATCTGATTCTGCCACCACATCAATTTCAATCGGAGTTGATTTTTTTGCCATTTCATCGAACCCATTACCCCACCAACGGGAAGCCATTCCCCAAACTCTACCAAACAATTCTTGACCACTAACTGCCTGCATACAAAAATGCTCCCACCAAAACGAGACATATTCACTAAATGAGGCTTCCAACTTCCTCAATACGGCTTGTCCTCTCCCCATTCCAATCAAACTCCTATTGGGAACCACATAGGCAAAGTAAAAACTCATGAATGGATCTGCAATTTTATATAGACTCTTTTTGGAATTTTCTTCCTTTTCACCGAAAGGAATCTCTTTATACAAATAGCCCAAGTCTATCAGTTTCTTCAAAGGACGCGAAAGATCCGTTGCCTTTTTCTCCATCCTCGCCGCTATTTCAGACAAACGATTACACCCATTTCCGATTACCGACAATAAGGACTGAGCCTGTGTGCTCTGCGTCATATCATCCAAGAACAACAGATTGGGTTCGTCATACAATGTTCCATTAACATTCAACAAGTGATACTCTAACGCAGAAAACAAACTTGATTCTGTTTCCCGTAAAATCCAATATCGCGGCACACCACCCCAAACAGCATACTCTTCAATGGCCTGGACATCGGTCAACCCTAACGCCTCTTGTATATAAGGCAATCGTAAAGGCAATAGTTTTATAATAGAGGTCGCACGTCCATACAGAGGCTCGGAAGAGTCCAAAATTGCCTTTTCCATCATTTGCTGGGAAGAGCCACAAATAATAATATTAAACTTTAATGTATTAGAATCTATCAATCGTTGTAAAACCGAAGGCAACTCTGGAGATTGAGATACCAAAAAAGGGAATTCATCAAGGCATAGGGTAAATCGTCGATTAGCACGATGATTTAAAGAGGTGAACAAAGCATCCCACGACGGATATTTCACCGCATCAAAGTCAGGAAAAGAATCTGACAAAGCCATAGCCAACAACTCTCGCTGAACGGGTTGTTCCGATTTATCCGCCATAAAATAGACGTCTTCATCGTTCAAAACCAACTTTACCAATGTTGACTTTCCTATTCTTCGCCTACCATAAATAGCCACAAAAACTGAAGAAGATGATTCTTGCAAAACTCTTCTCAGCCTTTTCTGTTCATCCTTTCTATCAACTATTTGCATACCTCAATAAATTATGTTACGCAAACATAATGCTTTTAAAACATAATACCAAATTTCCAAATAAAATAGCCGATGCAAAGTCTGCACCGGCTACTCTTTATAAGGCTTTTCGTGCTAAAATCAATCAAAATAGCTTGATCCGTCGAAACAGTGCGTACAGATTTGCTCTTTTGGCAAACCGATAGCCTCAACCAAGTCTTCGATAGTACTAAACTTCAATGAGCTCAAGTTGAATGATTGACGAATCTCCTCCACCAAACGGTTATATTCTGGAGAGTTGGTTGTCTTGTACTTGTCCAAGTTCTTATTATGGTCGCCCTCGAACTTTTGGATGATTCTACGAGTAATCAAGTCCAAGTCGCTGTTCTTTGAAGCGAAATTCAAGAATTCGCAAGGATAAATCAACGGAGGACAAGAGATACGCATGTGTACCTTCTTTGCACCATAACGGAAGAGAGCCTCCACGTTGTCTTGCAACTGAGTACCACGAACGATAGAGTCGTCGCAGAAGATCACCTCGCTATCCTTCAACAACTGCTTGTTAGGGATCAACTTCATCTTGGCGATAAAGCTTCTGATGTCTTGAGTTGCAGGGGTAAAGCTACGAGGCCATGTTGGCGTATATTTGATGAGCGCACGCTTGTAAGGAATACCCTTACCTGCCGCATAACCAATAGCGAAACCGACACCTGAATCAGGAATACCAGCCACAAAATCAGCCTTGCAATCGTCCTTCTTACCCATCAAGCAACCTGCACAGTAACGAGAGCAGTCAACGTTCACATTCTCGTATGTAGAGACAGGATAACCGTAGTAAACCCACAAGAAAGAGCAAATCTGCATCTTCTTGTTTGGTGCACGCATTTGCTTGTATCCATCAGCCGTAATCTCCATGATTTCACCAGGACCCATATTGTAAACTGGCTCGAAGCCCAAGTTGTGGAAAGTACAAGACTCACAAGAAACAGCATGAGCATCAGGCTTTTCTGCAATCAACATCGGAGTACGGCCCAATTTATCACGAGCTGCCACGATTTTGTCCTCCATCAACATCAACAAAGAGCAAGATCCCTTCACCTTATTGAACACGTTCTCGATACCCTCCTTAATTGTCGGTTTGTCGATAATAAGCAAGGAGATCAACTCTGTTTGGTTGATACGTCCGGAACTCAACTCCGAGAAATGCATATTCTTGGCAAGTAGTTCGGCTGCCAACTCCTCCGCATTGTTAATGCAGGCAATAGTAACCAAAGCGAATTTACCCAGATGTGAGTTGAGGACAATAGGTTGTGCATCCGTGTCGCTAATGACACCCACACCGGCCTTGCCCTTGAACTTAGGAAGATCTGGTTCGAACTTTGTTCTGAAATAAGAATTCTCCAAATTGTGGATGCTACGCGTGAAACCGATAGTCTCGTCGTACATAGACATACCACCACGCTTGGTTCCCAAGTGAGAATTGTAGTCTGTTCCGTAGAACAAATCAGCTACGCAATTCTTCTTTGAAATTGTGCCAAAAAAACCGCCCATAATATTATTTGTTTATAAAAGTTTTCAATCCACAAAAAAAGCTTCGCATACGCATAGACGCATACAAAGCTTAAACATTACCTAAATTGTCCGCATTAGCTTGCAATGAATTCAAATGGATGAAGATTTCCCTTGTTGTCCAAGCATCCAAAGCTGCATAAGCGATTTGCCTTTCGGTCATAAGCGGAGCCTCCCAATTGGATAGGCGTTGTGCTTTCGATATGCGTTTGCCGAATATGATGGCATAGATCTTGGTCAAGCTATTCTCCTCAATTCCAAACGATTTCACATAATTCTGCAAATCAAGAAAGTTGCCCGGCTCGATAGCCGCCCTCCTGTTCAACGCACGAAAATCATCTCTGAGCGAGAGTCCGATTTTCATGACAGCCTTATCTTTCAAGAATTCAAGCAAGCAAGGAGGGATTCCGATGACATTCAGTCTGAAAAGGAAACAAACGTCTGCCGTGCTAATCTGCATCAAAGCGACTTGATTTGAACGACCTTTTACGAAAGATGGCTTTGTCTCTGTATCGAAGCCGACAACCGACTGCGTCCTCAAATAGTTCACAGCCTTTTCTGCATCGGGCAATGTCTGAATGACATAGGCCCTGCCATTATACACCTCGGCTGGACAAGCAGAGAGTTCCTCTTTCGATATTTTATTCTTCAAATCCATCAAATCCGTCGCTCGCTAAATCCGTTCCGTATTCCGAACCATCCTCTTCCAAGTCCGCGCCCGAATAGAGTACATTGTGCATGGCACGCAAAGCGTTTAATGCTTTCTGGCCCCAAAAAGACTCAAAATTCTGTTTGCAGTTGAGAATGGAATCGTTCATTATCGATTGGTTGGCCGATTGGAAATTGGCAACCATATCTTTCAAATCTTGATAAATATCGGTCAAGTCTTCCGAAATGTGAGCAAGAATAGGGCTGTCGCTATATTGCATATCCGGCGTAAAGACCTCCAAATATTCATCATACTGACCTATGACGTTTCGAACTTGCTCCTGCGTATATTCGTACTCCTCTTCCGTCACAAACTGCCTCATCTCTTCCATCGACTCCTCTTCCAAATCTGGGAGAAGCGAGGTTTTAAGATACAACAGCGGAAGCAACTTTGTCATCTTATCTATGAACGTCTTCACCCCTGCTCCCTCACACTTCTCCATAAAGGAGCAGTATTCCGCCGCAACGGTAACAAACTCAATGACTTTGTTCGAGTATATCGGATGTTGTTCTACCCTTTCCATTTCAACACTTCTTTTATAGTCTATTCGGCAACTCAATATTGCCAACTCGACTTTGCAAAATTAAAAATAATATTAGAATTTCGCCTCCCTAATCAATCAGTTTTTTCACACTTTGAAAAAGTTTGTTTTATGTCAAAATCGAAGCGGAGGTTTGGATTCCATTGTTTTCAACAACGTATGCTGCTTACATTCCGTCGGCGTTCATATCTGCCTCGCTCAGCCCTATTTTGGCAGCCAACGTTCGCAGCAACTGTCGCCACTTTGCATCATCTTCCGCATCGTGCTCCATTGTCGCCGCAGCCTGCTTATTACCATTGAAGATGGAACCCCAATAGTTGATTTTCCCATTCTTCTTCACCTTGACGGCGTAATGATGAGAGGCGAACTCTTCGTGAAGCATCACTCCACCACCGGCAAGAGCCTCATTCCTCTTCTGCTGATACTCAGATTGAAGGCTCTCCGTGCTGAAACCCGTATGACGACATTGCATGCCATTGTTCGTGCTATCCACCACAATGGAGACAGTAACCTTGGGTTCGGCTGTCTTCTTATCTGAGGCAACGGCTTGGGCAGGCATGGAGAGTGCCCAAAGAAGCAAAAGGCTGGGGATGATGTATTTGGGTGTATTCATATCATATACTTCATATTGCTAACATTACAAATATAAGTCAAGCTTGGGTTTTGTCAAAGAAGTAAAATAAAAAACGGAACCATTTTCAGTTCCGTTCCATGTCTCTTACCCCATGACATCATAGATTGACCTATAGACCTCGTACATAAATTCATCTTCAAACTCCTCCGATGCCAAAAGTTCGTTGCTTGGATTTAAAAAGTACAGTCTTCTATCAATCAAGCATACCTTTTTTATTCTACAATTATCCAAACAACACTCATCGGCATTATTCATTTCTAACAACTCCCTAATTCCTTTATAAGCATCGCTCCACATTTTAGAAAAAGCATCTTCAAAATCAATCCTTACCATCTTTTTTTTCTTCAAAGATAGGACGATTTCTACTTCTCCTCCAAATCATGATTTGAAAAACGAATAGCCAAACCGATAGCCTTTCCCAATAAAGGAGGGACTGCATTTCCAATTTGCACTAATTGCTTATTTTTCTTTCCCTCGAAAATAAAATCATCAGGGAAAGATTGAAGTCTTGCCATTTCTCTTGCAGTCAAAACTCTTGGCAATTTTGGATGAATATTTACTCCTCCATGGTTTTCTTTTATCGTACAAGACGCCTCATTCCAAGGACATTTTTTCCAAGCATCAGAATAACCCGAATACAAACTTTTTCCCTCTGGCAATTCCAACATTCTTTTTTCCATTTCAGGTTTATGCTTAGTTGGAACATGATTAAAAGAAGGGTTTTCTTCACACTCCATCAGGTCTGCAATCGCATCACCCGTTGTCACATATTTATCAGGAGTTAGTATTGGTTTAGGATGATAGTTTTGCAACCCTACCCTATTTCCTATAAAAATCACCCTTTCTCTCTTTTGTGGAGTATGGTAATCTGCTGCACATAACACAGTAACATTCATCTCATAACCTATATTTCGGTAATCTTCAATGATTTTCTGTTCTACTGCACCTCCCAACATACTTCTCAGACCCTTTACATTTTCACAAATCACAAAATCAGGTTGAAGAGTTTTGACTATTTCCAACATCTCCATATACAACGAATTTCTTGGATCATCAACTATTCGATTACCTGCCATACTAAACCCTTGACATGGGAAACCACCTGCTACGACATTAAGCTTTCTTCCATTTAATTGTTCCCTAACCGTTTTGTAGAACAAATCCTTGTTTTCTTGCAACTTAATGTCTCCATTAATAAATGGATGATTAAAATTCCTTTTATATGTCATCCCTGCTTCATCAAACCAATCAAGTCCGCAAACGCCGTTTAATCCAGCCATTTCCAATCCTTTGCTCAAACCACCAGCTCCACAAAACAAATCCACGTACGTCATCGCTGATTGACTCGGACTACGCCATGATTCTGAAATGTCAGCCCAATTAACGACATCTTCCCTCTTCTTTGAATCATTGATGATTTTATATTCTTTTCTTTCTGAAAAAATAATTTCCTTCGTTCTTTCAGATTTCAAAAGAAGTTCAGACCTATGATTTTCGAAATACACTTTTTCTATTCTATGTGTATTGCTAATTTTCACTGTTTCTAACTCGCCTGAAGCAACCATTCTTCTCGTTGCCTTTAAAGACAAATTCAACATTTGTGCTACTTCTGAAATACTATATGTTTCTTCTTTTTTCATTTCGAATTTTGTTTGTAATTGGGATATAACTTGTTCATCACAAAATCAAGAGTCTCTTGACTAATCTTCATTGCTGATTTAATACGATATTCAACAGGGTCATATTGATAGCAGCCAACACACCCTAACTTATCCGTATAAGTTTCATCACCCTCATAAAATGAGTATGGATTACCCTCTATGTTTTTAGCATCCCACCGCTTATCTGTTATCTTACAATTTTTACAGATTTGACGCTTTATATCATTTGCAGCTTTACACAAAGGCTGAAAATCATCAACACGTTGAGTTGACATATCAGAAATACGCATATCTTGTTTTCTTCCGTCTTTATGATCAACTTCTATCGTTGTATTTTCTGAACTACCCGACACACCAAGCATTACACATTTTCTTTGTCGTATTTCATCACAAATGTCTTTGCGTATTGATTGACTAAAATGCTCTTGCTTGTTGAAACCACGTAACCTTATCGCATCAATGGAGTTGCCAGGAGTTAGTGTTTTATCGACTTCCACAATGTAATTTTTCTGTAAACGAGAAGATCGCCTGCCCCAACTCCAGCCATTACCTAATCCTAACGGTTTATACTCCCCAACAAATTCCGTAACATACACCCAACGACTATTTCCATTTTCATCAGGAGTAGCTAATTTCAAAAACAAATCAATCAAATTCATACACCCTCCTTTCTAAAAACAAACACATACTCGTGCTTAAATAAAAAAGTTCCATTTCTTAATGCACGATACTTCCATAATGCCTCTTGACCTAATTTCGCTCGATTGCCAACCATATCTTTTACAAGAATCCCCTTCAACTTGCAATTAAAGTTTTTCTTAATCGCATACATTAAGAGCATCCCCAATGGTTTGACCTCACTTTCTTTATATACATCTCCTATAACAAGAACAAAATGCTTGTTCGCTTTCAAATACCCCCAAACATTTTGAACCGCTTTTATATAAGTATCTATGAATGTTTTTAAATCGGAAATTTTCGAAAGATCTTCTTCTCTTTCGGTAAAAGGAATAATATCCATATAAGGAGGATGAGATATAATCAAATCTACTTTTTGTTTTTTGAACGATTTTAAATCTTCATCAATAGACATTTTTGCCATCTGCTCATTCGTTATGTCAACATTATGAATAACATACCGAATATCAGTAGAATCCATCATTTTCGATTCAACCTGCTCTATGACAGACTGATTAATATCAAATCCAATAAAATTTCTTTTTAGGGTTTCGCATTCAAACAAAGTCGTTCCACTTCCTACAAACATATCTAAAACCAAATCTCCTTCGTTTGTGAAACGACGAATCATTTGATTAGGAATTTGAGGTACAAAATTTCCATGATAGAGGTTATTATGCTTTCCTCCTTTAGCTCTTGGACCTATCAGCCATAAGCTATCTACATTTAAATCAGAATCTTTCCAATGCTCTTTATCTACATTCATGCCAACACCTCCCCAAGAGGCACACGAACTGCAAGAGCAATCAATAAATTATAATTGCCTATCATACACGCCTTGATTTTTAGGCGTTGCTTATCATTCGATTTTACAAGCAATCTTACGGGCACAAAAAACGTGGACTCAACATTATCCACGTCTTGAGGCCCTCGAACTGCCTGTAATACCAGATAAGTCAAGCCCACGCAAAGCGTAGGCATTCACTGACTTATTCGTTGGTATTACTTCTTAAAGTTTTCGAGGTTTCAAGACGATACCGAATAAATAGCAAACGCTATGATTAATAATATGTAAAACTAACCTTCTTTTATATCATAAATACATTTTTTGTTGTTTCTCACAAAATTAAACTAAATCCCCCTAACAAACAAAAAAACGGAGCCATTCTTACGAACAGCTCCGTTTTTCGATTCCTTAAACTCCAAGACTTATTTAGACTCCAAGCTTCTTCTCTCTTGCAATTCTGCTGTCACTTGTGCCATACGTTGCGTACCCAATGGATAGATGACCATCAAAGCTGCTGCCAACATCGTAAAGATTGCAGGCACCCAACTCATCAACATCACAATGCCTGGTACTGAGCCCTGAATAGCCACCGAGTCGCCTCCAACATATCCGTAGCTCGTCAAAACCAAACCAATGATGTAGGTTGCAATACCTCCGGCAAACTTCGTTGCGAACGATCCTGCCGAATAGACAAGTCCCGTGGCACGACGGCCATTCGTATATTCCGAATAGTCTGCCGTATCGCCCAACATCGTGAAGAACAACGTTGGCAAAATTGCCGCAAGGAATTCAGAAAGAACTCCGAACACAAAAATCATTGAAATATCGGTAGGTCCGCAGAGATACAACATTGAGTTGGCAACACCAGCCAATAGCAATGCTGCAATGAACAAGTTCTTCTTGCCTATTTTGTTACTAACTGGCGTAGTAATCATAGCACCTCCAATAGACCCTGCCATCAAAGCCACCATATAAGTAGAGGCCAAGATTTGGTCGTGCAAGTAGTGGGTGAAGTAAATCACCGTGATGCCCTGCTTAATGTTGTTAAAGATGTTGAACAACAATCCGACAAACAACAACACCAACCAAGGCTTGTTGGTCACCAATTCCCAAAGGTCTTGTTTCAAATTGCTCTCCTGTTTTGCTGGTGGAACGACACGCTCTTTGGTGTTATAGAACGTGATGAAGAGGCAAAGAACCAACACGATTGACAACGTGTAAATGGCCTTGCTATAACCTTGACTTTGGTCGATGATTGTGAATGAAGAGTCATTCAAATCCTTTTCGCCCTCTACCACAAACGAATATTTTTCGTTAGCCGCCATGGAGAAACTCTTACCCACAGTAGCCGAATCCGAAGCCACCCCTTGCATTACAAATGTAGCCACATTGTCTTTCGTTTGAATGTTTACGTTGGCAACGTCTTGCGGAGCCGACACTGTCACCACATACTTCGATTCTTCTACCGGATCTACGCTAACGGTAGGATTGATATTTCCGAAATAGGAAACCAAAAACAACAACGAACCTTGCACAATCATACCTCCCGCAAAAGCGCCGACCATACGGAATGATCCGATTTGCGTACGCTCTTTATCATCGCCCGTCATAACAGCCATCAAGGCTCCATAAGGAATGTTATTGGCCGTATAGATCAACGTGAAAAGAATATAGGTGACATAAGCATAGGCCACCTTCCACTCCATCGACCAATCAGGATTGGTAAACAAAAGGGAGAGGATGATACCCAAAGGAACGGCCGTCCAAAGAATCCAAGGACGGAACTTTCCATACTTCGACTTTGTCTTGTCGCCAATAACGCCCATCAAGACATCACTCACTCCGTCGCTCGAACGGGCAATCATCATCAACAAACCCACCGTTGCCGGCGTAAGGCCGAAAACATCGGTGTAAAAAATAAATAGGAACGTCGATACTCCACGCCAAGCGATGTTGGCAGACGCATCTCCCAACGCGTAGGATATCTTTTCCTTTAAAGAAATTTTATCAAACATAGAATCAATAATTTATTAATATTTCATTTATACTTCCAATAGTCACTCTCTCGTCTTCTTCCATTGGGCATCGCGCACTTGATAGATTCGTTCGATGATGTCGATCACCTTCAAACCTTCCAATACATTGGTCATGATGCTTCCCTTCTCTTGCAACTTCTCCACAACGTTTTGAATCACATAATGGTGGTTCTGGGCAGAGCCCTTATACGCTCCATAATCGTTAGGCGGGTTAGACGGGGCAAGCGTCGGCATCTCGTAATCCTTGATGTGGCAATACTCCACTTCGTTCATATATTGACCAGACACCTTTACGGTACCGTTTTCACCGACAATAATGATGCTGCTCTCCAAATTCTTGTCCCACACGGAAGTAGAGTAATTCAAACTACCCATTCCCCCATTCACGAAATCGAAAGTGACGATACCGCTATCCTCAAAATCGGTCAGATTCTGATGCGAGAAGTCTTTGAAATTGCCCCTGATGTTGGTTATGTCGCCAAAGAGCCAATACATAATGTCGATGAAATGGGAGAATTGCGTGAAGAGCGTTCCTCCATCCAACTTAGCATCGCCATGCCAATTGCCAGGCTTATAGTAGCGAGCATCCCTGTTCCAATAGCAATTGAGCTGAACCATATAGATCTTGCCCAACAAATTGGTACTTACGACCTCCTTCAACCAAACCGAAGGTGGAGAATATCTGTTTTGCATCACACAAAAGACATGACGCGACATCTCCAACGATTTAAAGACAATCTTCTCGGCATCACTCTTCGTCAATGCAATCGGTTTTTCAAGCACCACATGATGGTGACTTTCCAATGCCTTGATAGCATATTCGGCATGAAAACCGTTTGGTGTACAGATGTTAACCACATCTATCTCCAAACCCGAATCGAGCAACTCATCTATGCTTCTGAACAAAGGAACCTCCAAGTCCGTCAGACCGAGTTCCTCCTTCGAAAGAATATCGCAAACAGCCACCAACTCCGAGTCTGGATTCCTACGAATCATCTCGGCGTGACGTTTTCCTATATGACCTTGCCCTACAACTGCAAATTTTACCATTATCTTATTCTATTTCATAGACATTTCCGTCCTTGAGTTCGTATTTCATTCCGGTTTCAGGACAGACCGCCTTATTCTCTTTATCAAATTTCAATTTATGTCCGTAGGCACTCACCCAGCCCGTCTGCCGAGCAGGATTGCCGACCACCAACGCATACGGTTTCACCGAATGGGTGATGACCGCCCCAGCTCCAATCATCGCATACTCACCTATTTCGTTTCCACAAACCACCGTAGCATTCGCACCTATGGAAGCTCCTCGCCGAACAATCGTCTGCCTGAATTCATGCTTGCGAGAGACATGGCTTCGAGGATTGATGACATTTGTAAAAACCATCGACGGTCCTAAAAACACGTCGTCTTCACAAATCACACCCGTATAAATGGAAACATTGTTCTGAACCTTGACATTACGGCCAAGCACAACTTCAGGAGAGACCACCACATTCTGCCCGATATTACAATCTTCGCCTAAAACAGCACCTGACATAATATGCGAAAAATGCCAAATTTTCGTACCACGACCGATTTGGCATCCCTCATCCACGACCGCCGTAGCATGTGCAAAATATCCCATTTCATCCATATTCCTAACGATTTAAGACAACGCCTCTTTTAGTGATTGGACTATATGAGCCAACTGTTCCTCATCCAATTCCGTATGCATCGGCAAGGACAACACCGTAGCCGCCAAACGCTCTGCCACCGGGAAAGCACCATCTGAATAACGAGCATCGCGATAAGCCTTCTGCAAATGTAACGGAACAGGGTAATATATCATAGCTGGGACTCCTTTTTCTTCCAGTTTTTTGCGAACAGCAGCCCTATCTATCGACGAATCTAAACAAATAGTGTATTGATGAAAAACATGGGTGGAATGGGCACTTCGAGAAGGGAGCTTCACTCCCGCAACATCCTTCAACGCGGCATCGTAATAGTCGGCCGCCTTTTGTCGATTACAAATGTACTCTTCCAAGTAGTTGAGTTTCACATCCAACACGGAAGCTTGGATGGCATCCAAACGGGAGTTAACACCCACTCTATCGTGATAATAACGAACCTCCATGCCGTGATTGGCTATGCAACGAGCCTTTGCCGCTAAATCGTCGCTATTCGTGAAGATGGCTCCTCCATCGCCATAACAGCCCAAATTTTTCGATGGGAAGAAAGATGTGCAACCCAAATGCCCCATACAGCCCGACTTTGCCTTGCGTCCATCCGAGAATGTGTATTCCGAGCCAATCGATTGGCAAGCATCCTCCACGACATAAAGGCCATGACGTTCCGCCAAGGCAAGCAACGGCTCCATATCTGCATTCTGACCAAAAAGATGAACGGGGACAATCGCCTTCGTTTTGGGTGTGATGGCTCGTTCGACAGCCGACAAAGAGAGCGTGAACGTGTCAGGATCGACATCCACCAAGACTGGCGTCAAGCCCAAAAGAGCCACAACTTCTGCCGTAGCAATGAATGTGAATGTAGGCGTAATCACCTCGTCACCAGGTTTTAAACCCAATGCCATCAACGATATTTGAAGAGCGTCCGTTCCGTTACCGACAGGGATAACATGCTTCACGCCCAAATATTCCTCCAAATGATGTTGGAAATCATTCACCTTTCCGCCTTTGATAAAAACGGTCGAATCCAAGACTTCTTGAATGCCTGCGTCAATCTCTTGCTTGATTTTCGCATATTGGCTCTTCAAGTCAACCATCTGAATGTTTTTCATAATACAGAATACTTCTAATCTTACAAATTTATTAGAAATAGCTTATCATTCCAAAACAATTATCCATTTTATCGAGCATCAAATAAAGAAAAAGAGATTGCTCGAAGAACGAACAACCTCTTTGTTATCAATCAGCACGACAAGCTCACGGCAACTCAGGAAGTGTTTGATCTGTCGTTGCGTCATATACATTGCCTGACTTGTTATTGGCAAATTTCAAGTTCTCGCTTGTAACACCGTCCACCTTGGCAGTCAAAGGATTTAGGCGAACCGTCATTCCATAATGGCCGCTATTGAAGAATTGCACAGCTTTAAGATCCAACTTCACATCGTCGCCCAAAGCCAAGCAAGCGCCGTTTGTTGCAGAACCTCCTCCATTGACCACGCAATAACGCAAATAATTGCCACCGAATGCATTCCTATTACTTTGGAAATCAATTCCCTTCCAATATCCAGCAACTCCATCTTGCATTCCTTTTATAGATACAAGTGAAGAGAATGTGCCACTGATTTGAATAGTTCCTTCTGGCGAGACATATAGTTTTTTATCTTGTTTAAACGCAAGCGACGTTCCTGCTTCTGCCGACAAAATACCATTCTCGCCCACCAACAAATCCGAATCCATCAAATATGGGATGCCTTGGTTAGAAAATGTCACTGCTCCCGACTCTATCAAAGAATCAGAGACGAGGATGAAATTTTTATTGTTTGGATATTGATTGCCCGCACCCAAATGATTCACTTGATTCAATTTGATATGCATAGCAAAATTGTCCATATTGCTTATCTTGTTGTTAGAGAAGGATTTGAATGGATTTCCCTCTACCTTGCTGGCATCAATTCCCATGCCCAAACCACCAGCCAATGTGCAATGCTGAATAGAGACACTTGCGTTTTCTGTCAAACGAATAACAGCTCCATCCTTGTCACATCCACCGTTATTGATTCGCACGTATGTCATCTCATTCTCCAACCGACTGGAACGATACTCCACATATCCCCAAGAACCCTTGTTTGAATTGTCTATCGGACCTTGTAGAATAATCGGAGTAGCATCCTTGCCCGACATTTGTAAACCAGAACCGTCTTCTACAATAATGCAAGCTTTCTCCCCTGCAAACTCAATCGTTACTCCAGGCTCCACCTTCAAAAGAGAAGCATTACTGATTATCAAAGCGCTATCTACAACATAATCGATTTTAAGGCCTAAATCTTTAAGAACAAGATCGTCTTTAACCAAACCTGAAATATGCTGAGCGTTCACACCCTCGTTTTTCACACGGAAAAGAGCCGTAAAATTGCCCACGTTCTTCACATCCACCATTCTCGGATTCTCGACAGAACCATCGTCCCATTGATAAAACTCATATCCAGGCATTGGAGTTGCGATGATTTTCACAACGTCTCCCAAACGATATTTACCGCCGCCACCGACATATCCCATCAAGCTATCGCCCGAAACGGCAGTAATTTGATAATATTTATCGCCTTTATCTTCATTATTACAACTCGAAAAAAAGGGAAGGCAACAAAAAGCAGAAGCGATTCCCATAATAGCAAACCTATGCTTCATTTCGTTATGTTTTTGATGATTGGCCATTTCACAAACGCCAACCAATGATTAATAATACGTGTACCTGTTTGAGTCAACCAAAATTTATCGTGACTCTCACAAAGAATCACCTTTATACAAATATAAATAAAAATAGCAAACGACAACTACAAAAAGAGACAAATTAGGGGAATTTCTTGTCGTACGTCTTTATACCTTGTAAATCTTGGAATAACTAAGGCAAAAAAAAATCTAAACATCTACTTGATGTTTAGATTTATAACACAAAGATTGACTGTTTAATGCCCCTTAAAAAAGTCAATACTCTACATGGACTAAAAACAAACCTTCAGCAGGAGCTGACGTACCTGCTTTGCACCTATCTTTCGATTCGATAATCGTACGAAATTGCTCCACAGTCAATTTTCCCCTGCCCACTTCGAACAAAGTGCCAACAACGGCACGCACCATGTTACGCAAAAAACGGTCGGCTTGAATCGTAAACACCCAGAAATCGCCCTCCTTTGCCCACTCAGCTCGCATGATTTTACAATTGTTGGTCTTGGCATCGGTATGAACCTTACTGAAACTTGTAAAGTCTATATAATCGAACAATACCTTCGCCGCCTCGTTCATTTTATCGTAATCAAGGCCCATGCCTAAGATTCGAGCCGAAAAATCCGATGAAAAGGCATTTTTTCGTTCCGTAACATAGTATTTGTATGTACGCGACTTTGCATCAAATCTAGCATGAGCATCGGGAGCAACAGACTCGATCTTGTCAACGGCAATGTCGGCCGGCAAGATGCTATTGAGCTTTTGCACCGTGCGTCCCAAATCTTCTATCGGACGCTCCAAATCGAAATGAGCAGCCATAAACGAAGCATGTACGCCCGTGTCAGTCCTACCCGCACCAGTCATGGCAACCTCCTCCCTGAATATTTTCGACATGGCGTCTTGCATCACCTCTTGGACGGTGATGTTGTTGGGCTGTATCTGCCAACCATGATAGTTGGTTCCTCGATAGGAAAAATAGATGAAATAACGCACTTTTACCGAATTTTTAAAGGAATTTCTCCAAAGCCTTTGCAAACTGATCCGGACAAGAAGTGCCCCTTCCGCCACAATCAATACCTTTCATGCGAGCAATAGCATCTTCCACTTTCATGCCAACTGCCAAAGCAGCCACGCCCTGCGTATTGCCAGGACAACCGCCTATAATTTGGGCAGACGTAATGATACCATTGTCAACTGAAACGACAATCATTTTAGAACAAGTGCCAACGCACGGATATGTTTTTGTAACTTCCATATAATTACCAATTAAAATTCTTACAAATCTATCTTTACAAAGATAAACAAATCATGACAATTCTCACTTGAGAGTGTTTACAAATCTAATGACAAAGCATATAATGAACAACGAATACAAAAAGCAAGAAAACGACGCACGCCCAAAAGTTCCGCTTCGAATTCTGCTTCTCTACCCAATCACGATAGCCAAGTCGCCACATCAAACGGCCACCTGCGTAATAATTGAATATTTCAAAACTATGCCATTCTACTTTTTCCTCTTTCGCCATCTCCTCGGCCATATTGCGTAAAGCCAAGAAATCGTCGCCCTCTATAAACTTCTGAGAATTAACACCTTTGAAATAGAGGCAATAGTCGGAATGAACATACTCTATTTTCCGAACGCCGTTAGCATCGTCATACTCAATCCATACCCCACCATATATACACATCTTGCGCAACGTATTGGCATAACGCATGACTGCCGTAATATCCTCACTTTCAAAACCTTCTGGTTCACCTTGTTCATAAAACACAGAAGATGGCGAAACTTCGTCATAATCTGCGGAAGTGTCGTTTTGAGATGAGACAAACTCCAACTCCTCTCTGGTTCTATGAACCTCGCGTGTCGGACCTACCTTGCCTACATAAACCTTATAGATTGCCATACTTATTTTTTATCGTTAAGGAAATTATCCCAATAAGAAGGGAAAGAGCTCATTCTTTTGCAACAAGCCAACGGGATATAATCATAATGCTTTCCCAATAAATAGCCTAAATATTTAGTTCCAGACTGAAAAAAGAATCGCACCGTTTCCAACCACTCTCCCTGCTCTCCTAACTGACCAATCGTCCAACGGACAAAACGCCCGCCCTCCTTAGCCGAAGGCAAAGAGTCGAACAACGATCGATTCTGACGTTGGGAAACACCCAAATCAAAATATCGGCCGAAGAGTTTTTTCAAACCATAATTATGAGAATGAACAACTTGAGCTTCCGCTTGATAACGAATAGAATATCCTGCTTGAATAGCAGTCGAGGCATAAATCATATCTTCATTAAATATCATGCCTTCGGGGAAACGAGCAAGTTTTTCGAAAATATGTTTCGAATAAAGAGCACATACGTTAGAACAGAAATAGGTTTTGATGCCCAATCGTTCAATATCACATTTGCTCTTTGTTTGTGATTGGGAAGGATAATTGAAATCACGAGCCAAACGTTCCAAAACATCAGCGTTATCAGCAGGCAATTGCCGAGCATAGGCTACAGCCACTTGGGTATCCACAAACGAAGAGAGAAGAAACTCCACCAACTTTTCATCAGCAGGCACCGCATCTTGTGTCATAAACAACAAATAATCTGCCGAAGAGAAAGAAGCACCCAAATTTCTTGCCGATCCATGATCAAAAGACTCAACGGGGATATTTGTTACAGAGACCCACTCTCCACAACGGGCTCTCAACTCCTCGCCCAAATCGGAAGAAACAGAAGCAACCGTATTGACAATCCAAACATGGGAAACAGGTATCGTCTGTTGCTGCAAAGAATATAGCAGACGATAGAACTTGTCGTCGGGACGATAAGTGGGGATGACGACATCCACCGTTGGGCTTTCATTTTGTTGCTGCATTGTCTCTTCGCTTTTTATTTTTTCAAAGATACTAAAAAATCATCGGTGAAAAAATCTGATTTTTACAAAATAAAGTTTGACGAAAGAATGAAAATAAAATCCATCTTTACGACAAAAAACTCTATTTCATCGCAGAAAAAGACCATTTCGACGCAGTTTGACGGAATTATTTTACCCGTTGCCGAATATTTTCTACCCATTCCAATTCAATAGCCATACATTTGTATCGTTAAAAGATAGCAAAACTTACATCTATTTTCTTTAGGTTCTCAACGAGTAGAGAACATCAAAAACAACTAAACATTCCGACGGACAATCCTGTCCACGGAATGTTTAGATTGCAAAGAAAACTTTAGAAAACCATATATATAAACCGTAAACACTTAAACCGTTGGTTGTGTTTTTCCTTTGCATTTGGGGGCGAGGGAAAACGTTGAAAGTTCAAACTACAAATCGAAAGATTTTGTCTTTTCACGACCAGGCACATCCATTTTATCGGGCTCCATTATTGATGAACCATAAAAATGACTACAAAAAATTGGGACTTGTCGCATCCCGAGATTTATTGCGACCTTCACTTTCGTCACTGTTCACTTTCCTCAGTGACAATAGAATTCCAACACAACTTCAATAACATGAGTGGTGCTACTTTTCCGTTTGATTCTCAAGCATTATACACACAAAATAATAAACCCTGTTTTCGAACATAAGTTCGGAAATTTATCTCTTTCGCTAATACCGTGAGAATCACAAACTCTTAAATTGTTAACTTACAACACAATTATGGAAAATCAAAGAGGGCATGCCACATAGACATGCCCTCTCTTTTTTTCTATTATATCTTATGGATTTTCAAATCATCTTTTTACGATAAAGTAGCGTTGTTGCTATGATACTAACAAACATCCCGACCAAAATCATCGTTCCTTGATTTACAGTAGGACCTAAGCCACACAAATGCCCGACCAAGCATATAAGCAGGCAAAGCACAAAGGGAAGAATAGCCACTTTAAGATAACGCGCCATCAATACGCAAGTCAATCCGCCGAAGATGGCAGGAATGACATAGGGAGAAATAGGCAACAAAGCATCGACAATAGTCGATTGGAATATGGCCAAAGGTATCAACCCTAAAACAATTACAATTGTCGTCACGATGGAACAAACTGCAATTGAAATCGTCGTTACAATCTCCTTCTCTTCCGATCCCTCTTTTACTTGAGCAATGGATTGAGAATTAAGGGCACATGGCAACTTCAAATTAGAAATATTCCCCGTTATAAAGGTCAAATACTGGCCGCCCGTTCCTAACAAAGGGGCGTAACTCAATGCCTCTACCAAACCGACAGCCAAATATCCAACCATAAACATCAAGCATTCAGGAATCTTGCTCCAAATTGGTTCGGCTCCCGAGGTCATACAATAACAGATTGGCACCAATACAATCAAAGCGATGGCCAACCAAGTAAATCGACGCCCAAGCGTATGCACCGAATCATTGTATTTTTCTCTATCCATTTCTTTTTGATCCATAAATCCATCCTCCTCAATTAAATACAGAAACAGCGATGTAAGAAACAACCAATGCTCCGACAATCGTCAATGGCAAGGCATAACTTTCTAACCATTTCCACCCCATCTTTTTTATAAGCAAGCCACAAATGGCCATGATTAAACAACTGGAAAAGAAAGTGATTAGAGTGACCTCGCCATAGGTTGCCACGCCTGTGTCTTTTGCGATGGTAGGCGTACCAATGGAGAAGAAACCAGCCACAATCATAGCAGAGAGAATGCCCGAGAAGAGACCACCCAACAAAGCACCCGTAATGATTTCCATCAAATGAGCATTTTTCGACTGCAAAGCCGCCAATCGCTTCTGATAACGCTTATAAAACAATACATTAAACAAAGGGCCAGACAAAATACTTACTGTCATTATGACCAATGCAGTTGCAACGGTAGAAGCTGTAGCAACCTCGCCCGGCGTGAATACTTGATTCATTGCGATAATTTCGTACTGCAATGCCCCTATGACCTCCAGCCGAATCCAAGAAATAGCCAGGCCTAAATATTGCATCATGATTCCTATGCCAATAACAATCGGAATACTTGGAACGATGGAAAAAATAGCACTATTGCGGACTGTCTCTTTTATGACCGACATATCCATACCTATCTCCTTTGCCCGTCTAATGGATTTCAGAATAAAAAAAGTGCTCATAACCAACACCAAAGCGGCTATGACGGCACCTAACATGTAAATGATAGTATAACTCTCTGCCATAACATTCATAAAAAAAAGAATTGGAGCGCCTTAGACACTCCAATCCCCAATATATCATTTAAAACACCATCATTCTCTCTTCGTGTAAACGAAATCTATACGAGGACGTTTGCTTACATCTTCCGCATCATCGCCATAAAGACGAGCAGCAGATGTCGTAAACACTTGATTATAAGTGTAAACATATGAATTATATGTCACATCTCCAATTCCTCTATTAACTGGAACAATAACCATTTCCCCATCAATGGTGGTATTGCCTTTGATTTCCATCTGCATTGCCTTCGTCACATCAAAAGAATAAGCACATGAAACAGTGTCATAACCTGCAATAATGGCAGTCTCACCATCCGGAGCCTTATTCTTAGCAAAGAAAGGAACCACAGAATCACGACGCATCAACAAAAGATACGGATATGACCTTTTCGATAGGTCCGTTTTCCAATCCAAATCCTTCGCCCAAACCTTCAATCGTGCACTATTAAACATTACTTTGGAAAGATCAGAAACGTTCTTCTTGATGGAATCCTTGACGGTCTTTGTCAAGACATCAACTGTTGTATATATACCAGCAGGAGCAAAGATATATGTAAATTCATCATTCTTCAATGCATCATAACGATCATCCAAATCCTCATGCTCAACCACATTGATACGAGCGACCGATTTGTTGGCAGACAAAAAGAGGTCTGTCGCCAAGATTGACATCTTCTCCCCGTTCGAATTTTTAATCTTCGCAGTATTAACAATTGTATCGCGACCATCATAAGTGGTTTTAACCAATGCATCATACTTATAGAAGACATGGAAACCAGACGAGATAATGTCTATAATTCCACCCCCATTAAACGAATGAGAGACGTAAACACCCTTGAACAACTTGTTGAATTGCTCTTGTGTAGTCACATTTGGGTTGCTATAAACACTCAACAAACGGTTAATGTATTCAGAAGAGATAGGAATTCTAATTCTTCTAGAATTCTGTATCTGATAAGAGGCAGAACCCAACAAGGTGTCCTTGTTACAATAATCAGCAACCTTCGTATCTGTATAAAACAGCTTTGACTTATCCAAATCAGCATTCAAAGCATAAACCTTAACTGCCTGTAAAGTAGTAGAATCGCCGAAGAAAGTCGAAGAATAATTCATTTCGAAAAATGCAGAATCGACCACCACATTAGTTGGAGAGTCTATGCTGACAATCTTACCATATTTAGAATTCCAACCTTGCAACAAGCTATCCAAGATACCAGAAGTCGATGACTTGGCAGTAACAACCGTCGTATTAGGGAAAAGCAAACCATCAATACGAGAATCTATTTGTGACATAAACTCCACCTTGGTCGTACCAAAAACAGGATCAGAATATTCGCCCAAATAGAAACGCTCCGCCTTGCTCAATGTCGAATCGACCTTGATTGAAGCAGAAGGCAAGTTTGCCATACCAGAATATGCATGAAGAAGATCCTCTTCCGGCTGGATGACCGAACCCACTTGACCATCGTCCTTACAGCTCGCCAATGAAAGCAATGCAGCAAACGACAAAAACAACGAATTAAACCTCATCTATAAATCGTATTTATTTTAGGAATGAAGATTATTTTCCCAAGACTTGGTCATAGAAACTATTGAGAGCATCGTATGACGTGTCGCCTGGTTGATAAGGCAAGAATAGTTTTCCTTCCTTGTTGACATAGTCAAGAACAGTTGCGTCAACCTGCTCACTTGCTTGCACTACTCCATCTGAATATTCAATGGCGAACTTAGACAAATCAGCAAAAGAGACACTTTTTCCCAAAACAGAAGTAATGTCGCTATCCTCTATGCCCTCAATCTTCAATTTCTCACCGAACCTATCAGAAAACGGCTTTTGGAAAGCATCATTGTATAAAGAGTAAACTAATTTTGAATTTTTAAAGAACGGATCGTCACTGAAAGCCTTTTTAACATACAAAGGGGCCAAAGCCGACATCCAACCATGGCAGTGAACAATATCCGGAGTCCAACGCAACTTCTTCACCGTCTCCAAAACACCTCTAACGAAGAAAATCGACCTATCCTCATTATCATCAAACTCACCATTCTCATCAGAAATAGTGTTTCTGCGTTGGAAAAAGTCATCATTATCAATGAAATAGACCTGCATTCTTGCTGCCTGAATTGAAGCCACCTTAATAATCAACGGGTGGTCCGTATCATCAATAATCAAATTCATACCAGAAAGGCGAATGACCTCGTGCAATTGGTTTCTGCGCTCATTCACACAACCAAACTTAGGCATGAACGTCCGAATTTCCCTACCCTTCTCCTGAATCGTCTGCGGCATATAACGACAGATGTTCGCCACCTCACTTTCAGGCAAATACGGAACGATTTCCTGCGCAATGTACAATATTTTCGTTGCTTCCATTTAATTAGAAAAATCTATATACAAATTTATGCAAAGATAAGAAAAATACCCCATTCCCACAATTTTTTGACAAAAAATCGATTTTTCTGTATTCTTCAGAATTGTTTCAACCGACTAATTCATGCAGACTAGCACCTACTCTAACAATTTGCCTCCGTTTTTCTTTTACGTCTTACATTTATTTATTTCCTTTGTACTACCAAATAAGGATGATTGGAATTAGGCCCGAACGTTCCGCCTCGAAACCATCGGAACGAAGAAAAAAGGATATTTCGCCAGTCGCCAAACAATTTGGTTGATGCGTAAGCATATTGTTGAACATTCTTAAATTTACATTCAAACATGAAAATTTGTAAGAAAACATTAGGATTGCAGAGAGAGTTGAACAAACTTAGAAAAGAAGGCAAAACAATTGGTTTCGTTCCGACGATGGGAGCCCTACACAACGGACACCTTTCTTTGGTAAAAAAATGCGTTGCCGAAAATGACGTATGCGTTGTGAGCGTGTTTGTAAACCCAACTCAATTCAACAACAAGACTGACCTGGAAAAGTACCCTCGCACGTTGAGCAAGGATGCGAAACTCCTCGAATCGGCTAATTGCACCATCCTATTCGCTCCAGATGTTGACCAAATCTATCCAGAGCCAGACACTCGTTTGTTCGATTTCGGACAATTGGACAAGGTGATGGAAGGCAAATACCGCCCAGGCCACTTCAACGGCGTGGCACAAGTGGTAAGCCGTCTTTTTGAACTCGTAGGCCCTAAACGTGCTTACTTCGGCGAGAAAGACTTCCAGCAATTGGCCATCATCCGTGAGATGGTAAAACAATACAACATCCCTGTGCAAATCGTTGGCTGTCCTATCGTCAGAGAAGAGGACGGCATGGCTTTGAGCAGCCGTAATATGAGACTTTCAAAAAACGAAAGAGAAAAAGCAGTTCTTATATCTCAAACTTTATTAAAAAGTTGTACTTTTGTACCACAAAAAAGCGTGTCAGAACTCAAGCAATGGGTGATTGACCAAATCAACAGCGAACCGATACTCAACGTGGAGTATTTCGACATCGTGGATGGTTTGACCATGCAGTCCATCAACAACTGGGACGACACGGACTATGCGGTCGGCTGCATCACCGTTTACTGCGGTGAAGAGGTAAGACTCATCGACAACATGAAATATAAAGAGCCTAAGTTTTAAGGCTTAAAAATAAAATATAACGACGCTATAATTCAGTAATTATGTTGATTGAAGTTTTAAAATCGAAAATACATCGTGTAACGGTTACAGAAGCAAATCTGAACTACATCGGTAGCATCACCATCGACGAGGAGTTGATGGAGGCCGCTAACATCATCGCTAACGAGAAGGTCTTCATCGTTGACAACAACAATGGAGAGCGTTTTGAAACATACACAATCAAAGGAGAAAGGGGTTCTGGCGTCATCTGTTTGAACGGTGCGGCTGCCCGAAAGGTAGAAAAGGGAGACGTAGTCATCATCATGTCATACGCCATGATGGATTTTGAAGAGGCCAAGAATTTCAAGCCATCGGTCATCTTCCCCGACACACAAACAAACAAATTGGTTAAGTTGTAATTGACACGGCTTTGCCATGATAATTCAAGAGCACTTCGAAAGGGGTGCTCTTTTTTCTTGCAGTATAGTTGAAGAATCAAAAAAAAGGACGCCACAATGTGACGCCCTACATTGACATATCAAAACAACATCAATTCTTCAACTTAAAGACCATACCTGCAGAGGCATTGGGGAATCCCGAGCCTGAATCTATTGAGAATTCGGCTTTCAAACCAAAGACACTTCCAAAATAGTAACGCATACCCGTAAACGGTCCGAAACAGAAGGCATGTGACTTAGGGTCATCTCCTGAATGAGAATAATATACATTCTCATTATAATCCCAATAACGGAAACGACCACCCATCAACAAACCAACATACGTATCCATATTTTTGATTGGTTCTACATGGAACGAGAAACGGAATGCCGTCACAAAATTATAGACATTGGCATCGTACCAATGGTTGCCATAGTAGCAGTTGTAATCATGGGCATGTCCATAGTGGTTGCATCCGTCCCAGCCCCAACAATCGTCGGCATAGAAGCCCAAGATGGCTCCGAAACCTAATGCTCCTTTACCATTCTTCGAGTTCTTGGAAGATTTCTTTCCACGTTCCGAACGCTTCTTCAGGAAGCCACTCGCACCACCGAAATCCAATGTCAACGTAACAGGAGGCATTATAACCTCGCGATTATCACAACCCGTGCTTGTTGGCGTACCAATGGAGAGATCCATCACCGCACTACCCTTCTGAAAAGACTCTTGTTGAGCCGACACTCCTAATGTCGATACAAGAAAAAGGAAAACTGCTAATAAAACTTTATTATTCATAATTCTATAAATCATCAGCCTATTCACAACAAGTTTAGTGCCAAACATACTCACATAGAAACAAAAAAAAGGGGAACTGCCAAGCAATTCCCCTCTATATAGAACAAATTCTGATTAGAATCTAAATGCAAGACCTCCAGAAATCAAAGGATAATTATCCTCGTTGAAGTCGTGACCAAGTTCAAGCTTTACACCGAAGATATCACTGAAATAGTATTTTGCACCAGTGAAAAGACCAAAGCAAGCATCTGTATCATCATTGTCAGACTTTTGACCTGCATACTCAGCCTCCCAGAACCACAAGTTAGCACCCACGAATGCACCTGCATATGTATCCAACTTAGGAAGGAACTGGAAATGGAAACCAGAACGACAAAGAATGATGTTTTGATTCAAAGTCTCCTCTACAGCGTGCTCGTCATAAGAATAATGACAGAAACCATAGTAAAGGCCCAAATCAACAGCACCGTTTTGACCAAATGCCTTAGTATTGATGAAACCAGATGTAAGAACCCATGATGCGTCCAATGAGATAGTTGGAGTTGCACTTGGATCATGACCGTTTTCAAACTTATCTACAGCAGGCACACCCAATTGAAGACCGAAGTTGAAATCACCCTTCTTTGCATCCTCGATGCCGCTAACCTTAGCACTTGCTGACAAGCAGACAAATGCAGAAACCAATAAAACTAAAATTTTTTTCATTTCTGTTTTTTTGTTTTGAATATTCTATTGCAAAGATAGCGATGTTTTCACCCAAATTATATTGTAAAACATAAAATAAAGTTAAAGCGACACAGTTTTGGACTCAAAAGCGAGTTTAAAAAAAGTCTTTATCCGAGATTTCTAAATTTAAGCATACCCACTTCACATTGATTCCAGAAGAGAAAAAAGTGAAACAAAGCAGACAAGACACCTGGAAAAATGTGTAATAAACCACAATTATCACTTGAAAAAAAAATGAGAAAATCACACGTCACCAATTATTGACGAAGAAACATAAACCTACTCTTCATGGAAAAATCGGCAGATACAAAGAACCTTTTCTCATTAAATATACTACTTAACCAGCCAATAAACTTATCTCTTTGCCACGAATCCGCAGTTTCGACAAGCCTCCTCCACCACTTCGTTTTTTCGAAACCCTTCCAATATACGTCTTGCCCGCTCACTATTTATGATCGCACCGAAGTCTTGTTTAAAGACATTGCCCAAAGCCATCTCTGCATCGGCATCCAAACAGCAAGGGACGACCGTTCCATCAACTAAAATGGCCACATGCGTATCCATCCCATAACAATAGCGATGTTCAACTCCCAAGGAGACCTCTCCAGGCCAAGAAAAACGGGCCGCATTGGCCAAAAAGACGTGCGGCTGAAGTTTAATATTACGCTCCGCCATGCGATCAAGTGTTATGTCCGTCCCAAACTCACGATTTATCGTCTCCAAACAGAAAGCATTGAATTCAGTTGCCGACTCCACGCCTCCGTTCCATAAACGCAAAGAGATGTAACTTTCCGCCGATTTACGCTTGGCAAAATCAAAGATATTCTGCAGCAACACCACTCTTTTCGAAGGAACAATATTCTCCGCAATATCATGCAATGATATGTTGAATTGACGAATGGGAGCTGAAAGAAGATAATTCATCCACTTCGGTATCAAAGACCCATTGGTTGTCAAATTGATGTGGAACCCCATCTCATGAGCGATAGAGACCAATTTATCAAAAGACGGATGGAGCAATGGTTCACCCAAAACATGCAGATACAAATAATCCGTGTATGGTTTTATAGAAAAAAGTATCGCCGAAAAATCTTCCGGCGATACAAATTTTTTCTCTCGTTTCGACTTGAAACAGAAACTACAAGCGAAATTACAAACATTGGTAATTTCGACATATATCTTTTTAAAACGCATAAGCGTGTTGAAGAATCTTTTTAATAGCTGAAAATACCCTTGTTAGCAGACTTCAACCATTTGCTATAAGCGAACTTATAACCAACGCCAACCATCAATCCCATGTTGTAAGTGCTTGTTAAACCTTGCTCATAACCAATGTAGGCGAACAAACCTTCTACATAACGTTGCATTTCGTAGTTCACACGCAATTGAAGACCCCAGTCGAACTTCTCAGCAATACCATCATAGCCCAAAGTCTCTTCTCCATCCGTCGAGCCACCCAAACCGAATGAGAAATAAGGACCGATTGCTGGAGACAATTGACCAGGACCGATGTTTTGGAAATTACGATACACCAATATAGGGGCTTTGATATACATGGCACTCGCCGTACCTACTGAATCCAACTTAGTTCCCTCGTAAGAGAAAAGCAACTCCGGTTGGACAGACCACTTTGCAGACAACTGCAGTTCAGCCACAGCACCAAGACGGAAACCTGGATTGAACGAAGTACCTGGACTGAAAGAGAAATCCTCATCTCCCAAATCAAAATCTCCATTCCATTTGGTCATTGCAAAGCCTGCAGTCACACCAAACCTAACTTTCACATCTTCTTGTGCTTGCACCATTGATGCAGAAGCTCCAATCAATAAGGAAAGAGCCAAAAATATCTTTTTCATGAATATTTATTAAGTATTTTGTTTATTATCTGACCTCTCCGAAGCAAGAGTTTTCCAATATATTCCGACTTTAGTCCTCATTATTCAGGGAATTCCCTTTTCGAATACTTCGCCTACAAAGTTATTTAAAATTTCATAATAACACAAAATTAATGAAAAAAAAGTGCAAATCCGACTTCTTTTCTTTAATCGAGAGTCAAATGACAAAAAATAAAACAATTAAAGGCGACAAAATAAAAATTCAAGATTGTTCATTTGCAACGGCGACCTCTGACGCGACTTAATGTTTCTGGAGTAATGCCCAAACAAGAAGCTATATGAATAGAAGGGACACGCAACACCACATCAGGAAACATCTCGCAAAACTTCTCATACTTCTCATCCGCCGAATCCAACTGAAGAATTTCAGAATAGGCATTCAACGTGGATATCGTAGCAATCATTGATTGTTGAAAGAACAAATCGAACGATTTGAATTTTTTACAAAGGGCCTCAATGTCGGCATACGGCATACGATAGTAAACGGTGTCCTCCTCTGCCTCCACAGACATATTACTCTCTTTTCCTGAAAAGAAACTAACAACAGAAGTGAATGTCCGTCCTGGGCAAACAAAGCCCTCGGTCACCTCCCTGCCGTTCTTCATATAATAAACACGAAGCAATCCACTTTTAACCAAGCCGATACACTCGTACAATTCGCCCACTTTACTGATGATGCCATATTTTTTTATAGACACGATTTCAATTTTCGAAGCCACTTCCAAAAACATAGCTACCGAACCATCGTTGACGCCAACCGACTTAAAACAAGCCTTCAAAAATTCCAAATCAACAATTTGCTGCATTACAGTACCTTTTATTTGACATTAACTTATCAATCAGACTTCTTCGCCAAACGAGCTCGTACACGGCTCACGGTCTCAGGAGTCAATCCTAAATAGGATGCCACATATATAGACGGAACACGCAACAACAATTCCGGAATGCGCTCCATTAACTTCTCATATCTGGTCTCTGCAGATTCGAACTTCAACAAATCCAAATGCTCTTGCGTCAAAATCAAATACTTGGTCAACATCTTTCGATGTAGCTCAGCCACGCTCAAATACTTATCTCTCATTCGATTTCCATCCGCCTTATCCATAGTGTACATTTTAGTAGGCTCTATCGCCTCCAAATACAACTTAGATGGTTCGTTGAAATAATACTTTTCAAAAATCGTCAAACAAGATCCTTCTGCAAGAAACATAACCGTGACCTGAGTATCACCACGATAGTAATAAGCACGGACCAAACCCTTCTCGATGAAAAACCATTTTACGTCTGGAGTTTGAGGATCAATAATAATCTCGCCCCGACGGTATGTCTCCACGTTCAAACTCGTAGCCAAATCCGCCAGCACCTCAGGTGTAATTGGAATATTCAAGTCGAAATGCTCCAACACACTTTGCATCAATTCCGTTTTGATTCCTTTTTGCATTTATACAATTTTTACATAACCAAAAATAAACTTGAATTCACAACAGACATCTCGATTAGTCTTCCGAAGCAAGGATTTCGCCCTTCCTTCCCATAAAGACAAACAAGATTAAATGCTCTAAATCACAAGCTGTAATGCATATACATACAACTCTCCAAACACAAAACTATAGCGAATATAACACAAACAAAGCAAAAACTCAAAGAAAGGGCTTTATTTAACATTTTGCAAAACCGACACTAATCAGGTGTATCCGGTACAATAAACAGCCGAATCGAACCATAATTCGCCTCGGGGACATCCACTAAAATCGTAAACATCAGTCTTCACGGTGAGCCATACGGCCTCGAACGCGACTTAATGTTTCCGGAGTAACTCCTAAATAAGACGCCACTTGAACAGACGAAACACGCTGCATCAAATCAGGAACCTGTTGTAAAATAATATCCAATCGCTCTTCAGCTGTTGCAAACAGGAGCATACCCACCTTCCATTGGAAGCCGCTAATCACACGAGCGATCAACAACTGACTGAAGAGGTCAAACTCCAAATACTTATCACACAACTCGGCCAAATCTTTTTTGGATATCAAATAGATCTCAGAAGGCTCAAGCACCTCAATAATCCTTTGACTAGGTTCATTCTTGAAAAAGCTCTCTATACCGACGCAATAACGACCCGCACACAAAAAAATGTCCGAAATATCCTTACCCTTCTTGTAATGAAACATTCGCAAAAGACCTGTCTTAACGATTGCAAAGTAATCGCACACCTCCCCTTCTTTCAACAAAAACTCATGGCGTTTCTTCTTTACAACCTGAATTCTTGAAACGAAATCATCAAAAACATTCTGAGGCAAATCTTTAATGCCAAATTTTTCGTACTGCTCTAATATATAATTAACGTCAATATTCTTATCCATACCTAAAACTTTTGAATTTCCAACAATATTTCCAATGTCACACCCTTCTTTTATTTTTTTGTCTTCTTCGCCCGCACGCGGCTGAGCGTTTCTGGCGTAACGCCCAAATATGATGCCACATAAATTGAAGGGGCCCTCAATAAAATTTTAGGAATGTTATTCAATAGCCTATCGTATTTTTCTTCTGCCGTTTCAAAAAGCAAGGAGTCAACCCTGTGCTGAGTATAAATCAAAAACCTTTTTAAGATAACACGCGTTATCAGTGCTATTTCGGGATATTCCCTTTGAAGATTGGTCAAAACCTCCTTGTCCAAGGAAAATATGCAACAGTGCTCCAAAGCTTCAACGTTAGCCATCGCAGGCTTCCCTCCATAGTAGGACTCAAAAATCGGGAATGCCCAACCCTCAGGAGCCAACAAATCCGTCACCTCAACGTCATTTTTCACATAGAACAGACGAACTAGGCCCTCTGTAATAAAAAACCATTTATTGCAAATCTCTCCTTCCTTTACAATCAAATCCCTTTTATTATACTCCTCCATTACGATACGAGAAAGCACAGCTTCCATCGCTTTCGGCGGTATTCTATCCGAAATCCCCAATGATTGAAATTGAGATAAAAACAAATCTACATTCAACGGTTTTTGCATATTATAATATTTTTTTTCTTAATCAAATTTATTTAACGTGAATTCGACGAATTGTAATTAAAAGATAGTCAGTTGATTATCGAA
>JAKSKZ010000042.1 GCA_024401475.1 Paludibacteraceae bacterium
TTTCCCCTAAACGCAAGCATCGGTAAAGCAGCTGCTCCGTTAGATGTCATCCTAAGCTAAAATGACCGGAGCCTCTTCTAATGGGCATCAAACGGTTCCCCGCATAATCCGCTATGAAGACGCATTTTTAGTCATTCATAGCGGATTATGATGTATTACTCAAGTTCCGCAAACTGGATATTTTCGTTTCCCTGCTTGCACATCTACAAATTTTCCTATAATTTTCCACTGATTATCGGTGAGATTTGTTGGGTAATTGTTCATTTTCTTTGTTTTTTGTCACTATAAAGATATGAAAAATTATCCACTTATCAAACTGATAATCAATATTTTATTAAATAATTCGACTCGTTTTTTTGAGTCTTATATAAAAGATTTTAAACTAAATTTTAACAATTTCTTATATCGATTCAAAAAAACGCTCAAGCAAGAGCATATCAAGTATTACAAATTCACCAATATAACCTAAAAAGATGATGAAAAAGATTTCTTTAATATTATTGATAGTTATAATATTCAGTGATGTATTTTCACGAGAAACAAACGCAAAGGAATGTGGTCAGCGCAACAATAAAGAATTGAGTGATTTTCACAAGATGTTATTTTCTTCAGAAATGGATTCGGTAGAGAGTATGTATGGTAATATGTCAGTTTTGTGTAGAAAGAAACTTGTAGATTATATGCTTGATAGTATTCTGTTGAAAGAAAAGACTCCATTGTCAATTTATGAACGGTATGAAGTATTTTTAGGGGATAATGTTAATTATAATGACTATACATACGAACAAAAAGAAAAATTGATGAGGGTTTTAAATCAAAAATATAGTTTCGGAATAGGACATCTTTTTCTTCAATTTCGTGATACTATATTTAATAATCAATTCAAAAAAATATTAGAGACCCAAAAACTTGAGGCGTTTGAAATTTTTCAAATAAAGAGAATATTATTTCGAGGTAATGATAAGGATATAATTTCAGATTGGAGTAAAAGTCTCGACAAAATGGTAGAAGATAAAGAGTCCACATCGATTGAAATGTCTATTATGTTAAGTGATATTGTCGAAGGGAATGAAAATCTTTCTACACAATTGTATTCAATAGTATGTAAGTATCCTAATAAATACATATTTGTTGGAAATTCTTACAAGGACGAATATGTCTATGAATCATTGTTGCTATGCGTCATTCGAAATTTGCAGAAAAAGGGATGTTTGAAAGTTGATTTGTTGGAAGGGCTTATTAAAGAAAAACAAGAAGATAATGTGTATTATAACTTTTCTGAAATAAAGAGGATGGAACTTTTAAGAGTTCTGAAACAAGGGGAATGTTTGAAAAAGAGATGATTGCAACAATCATATAATTACTTATGAATAAAATATAAATAGAAAATGGATAAAAGTTATCAAATACTCTAAGTTTAATGAAACACCAGTCGCATACATACCAAACCCTTCACGTAGAAATCAAGTTTTTTTTACTCCAGAAAAGATAAAAGAATGGAATGATGCACTCAGATGGTTTTTGCTTGATACTCATAATAACTAAATGAGAAAGATTTACTTAGCCATATTGATTGCGGCTCTAATATCTGAGGTTATAAATCAATGCACCAACAAAATCCCAAGAAAAAGCATTGATAATCAAGAGTTTGTATTGGTATGTCAGAACGAAAATTCATTCACGGCATATCTTGCTGATACACTGAGCGCATATATTGATAATAGGGTCAGATATACAATAGATTCGCATACCAGTGGATTTACCTATGATGATATTGTGGTATCTTGATGTCCGTGACGGATAGTATGTAATCTACGCCTCTTCCCTCTGAATAAAAGAACTTTATCAAGCATGTGGCAATGCCAATTAAGCACAGGCTTTCGATTGCTATTGTGATTTTTTTGAAAATCTTCATTCTATTTGGTTTCTATTATAAAGTCCATAATCAAGGCATTCGCCTTGAGAAATCAGATACAAACGAATCACACTCTCGTTCTATGTTGTTCTCCAGCCACGAAATGTCGTAACTGCCTATACGTATGAATTTCAAACTCTCTTTCTTGCTGAATCCAAGAATCAGCAATGTTCCTAATCCGTCTTTCTTGTAGAAAACGGTGTCGTTGTGTTTTGAAAAATCTGCGAGAGGCAAGGTCTCTTCCCGTTTGCCAGTTGAGTAGGGCCCCACTTCTATATCATGGCTGACTATAGAAATTTCGATGAAATCGTCCTTTTCTGGATGTTCCCAAGATTTCGTTGAATTATAGAATATGGCTTCGTTAATACCACTGCCTCTTGATTGTTGGAGCATACTTGTGTCGGGCCAATTAACAAAGTACAAAATGCCCGAATCTCTCGGGACACTCCATTTCCCCCTCTCTGCTACTATTCCCGATGTCTGCACACTGCGAAACCTCCTTCTTAGATCTTCAACCGGAATCTCCTTAAACAATTGATATAATGCGGAATCTTGAATGTCAATTTGTTTAGCCAACAATTCATGCTCATAAGCAGAGGTGTCGGTCTCCTTTGATTCGTTGTGCAGTCTGGCGGAAGGTCTGCTAATCAACATAAATATAATAATGAAAGGCGATAGAGCCACCAACAACATTCCCCAATTTCTATATTCGGATTTCTTCACAAACCTCTTTACGATTGAATATGCCATCCAATAATAAAGGTCGTATAAAAGGGTAAAGAACAAGATAAGCACAAAGGGTAGCCCTCCATTCTCTGTGTCAGTAAAATACATCGTCATCAACAATGTGAAAACTAAAACATTGTATGTCAGTATGATATATTTTGCGACTCTCATATGTCAAATTAACGATTAATCAATTTTTGCTCGAAATTTCATTGGTTTCCATTGGGGTCAAACACTATTAGTAAGTTTTTTTTCGGCTAAAAAGGAGGCGGCCCGATTAGCATCGAGTCGCCTATTGGTCTGGTCATGCTAAATTTTCAGTTCATTCGGATTCGTTTTATTTGTCAATTTCGTCAGCAAAGCCCTCCAGGAAATCGGTGGCGCTTTGAGTTAGGTCGTCAATCATATTGGGAAGGTCTTCCAACTGTTTTTTGAGACCATTGAAACTCTTTTTAGTCATTTGAGCAGCAATTTTGCCTCTGAGTTTTCGGATCTCTCTCTTCTCTTCGGCCGTGTATTTACGTTTGCTCATCTTCTCATTCAGAGCTTCATAGCGATTCGTGAAGTTTTCCCAATCTTGGGCGTCAAATTCATCCCCCTCTGTTTCTATCTCTTCTTTAAGCGACGACAATTCGTCAATGGTACTTTGGTTTGTCTCGCAAGAAGCCAAAAATAGGGAGAATAGGAGAATGCTCACTATTCTGATTAAATTCAATCTTTTCATGACTACTAATTATTCGTTAGTAAATGAGACAAGATTTATTTCTTTAACCTTGTAATGCTAATTTAACAATGATTTGTTCAATATCCTATTAAAATTCGATAAAAAATCGTGCTTTATTAAAAATAGTAAAAGCTATGTTTCTTTCTGCTTGATTATTAGGAGATTCTGTTTTTATTGATTCATGTCGCATTTGCAATCGGAGAAATATTCGTACATTTGTACGTTTTTTACATATTTTTTGTATAAAAATTCAAAGAGATAGAATTTTAATTCATTTAGGAAGAAAAGATATAATACAAATAACAAAGTTCGTTTTTATGAAGTTTTCCATTTCGGGTGTTTTCGCCCCAAGGATTGTACCTTGCCTGAAAGATTATGATAAAGGCAAGTTCATGGCCGACCTAATGGCCGGTATTATTGTAGGTATTGTGGCACTTCCTCTTGCTATTGCATTTGGTATTGCGTCGGGTGTGACTCCTGAGAAGGGTATTATCACTGCGATCGTTGCTGGTTTCATCATCTCTTTGTTGGGTGGTACGAAGATTCAGATCGGAGGACCAACGGGTGCTTTTATCGTAATTATTTATGGTATTATTGAGCAGTATGGCATTCAAGGATTGACGGTTGCCACTCTGATTGCGGGAGTCTTGCTGATTCTGCTTGGTTTCTTCAAACTGGGTACTGTCATCAAGTTCATCCCTTATCCAATTATCATTGGTTTTACTGCGGGTATTGCAGTGACGATCTTCACTACTCAAATAGGTGACGTCCTAGGATTGAAGGAGACTGTATTGGTTGATGGAAAGGAGTTGTTAGTTCCTGTGAAGACTCCAGGCGACTTTATTGGCAAGTGGGTGGCTTACGCTAACCATATTGATTCTTTCAATGTTTACAATTTTATTGTGGCAATAGGAAGTATACTTACCATTATCTTCTCGCCAATGTTGCTTAAGAAGGTGCCAGGCCTTAATAAGATTCCGGGCTCTTTGTATGCAATCATTCTTATGACGCTTGTTGTGTGGTATATGAAGAACTCATTGGGCATTGAAGGCATTGATACAATTGGTGACCGTTTCAGCATCAAGGCTGAGTTGCCAGAACCTGTCATCCCTGAGTTGAACTGGCCTATCATCAAGAATTTGTTCCCTGTGGCTATTACGATTGCTGTTTTGGGTGCCATCGAGTCTTTGCTTTCTGCAGCTGTGGCTGATGGTGTTACAAGTGATCGCCATGATTCAAATACAGAGCTTATTGCGCAAGGTATTGCTAACATCGCATCTCCAATCTTGGGAGGTATCCCTGCAACGGGTGCTATTGCTCGTACGATGACCAACATTAACAACGGTGGTAAGACTCCGATTGCGGGTATTATTCATGCAGTTGTGCTTTTGCTTATTCTTTTGTTCTTGATGCCTTTGGCTGAGTATATTCCAATGGCTTGTTTGGCAGGTGTCTTGGTGATCGTTTCTTACAATATGAGTGGATGGCGTACGGTAAGAGCTTTGTTCAAGAATCCTAAGTCTGATATCTCGGTGATGCTTATCACTTTCTTCTTGACGGTTATCTTCGATTTGACAATCGCTATCGAGTGGGGTCTTGTGCTTGCTTGTGTATTGTTCATCACTCGTATCATGGAGACTTCTGAGATTTCGGTTATCACCAACGAGATTGACATGAACAACGAGTCAGACGCTCAGTTGCATGAGGAGAACTTGTCTATCCCTGAAAATGTCGAGGTTTATGAAATTAATGGTCCATACTTCTTCGGTATCGCAACCAAGTTTGATGAAATGATGTCTCAGTTGGGCGAACGCCCGATTGCACGTATCATTCGTATGAGAAAGGTTCCGTTCATTGACTCCACTGGTATTCACAACTTGACAAGCCTTTGTGAGATGAGTCAGAAGTTGGGCATTATCGTAATCCTCTCGGGTGTAAATAATAAAGTTCGCACTACATTGGAGAAGGCTGGCTTCAATTCTGTAGTCGGAAATGATAACATTTGTTCAAATATTAACGATGCGTTGGAAAAAGCTACGGAATATGTAGCTAAAGCAAAAAAATAATTGTATATTTACAATAAGTTAAATTGAAATCTCCTATTCCGTTTTCATTTAATGGAATAGGAGATTTTGGTTTTCGATCCCTAACATGAGGAAGTTGGATTGAATTAGGTTAAATGATACTTCTTGGCGGGAAATATTAATGATTTGTTTTGTGGTGCACTTTTTTAGAAGCTGCATGGAAATTTAAATGGTGTGAATATGCAAACGAACGATTCTGAAATGCGAGTGGCTTTCCGCAATAAATTGCGTGAATTGTTGTTGGATATGTCCTTAATGGATGATATTGATCGAATCTATGTCCCTTTGGCAAAACTCATTTCTGAAGGCCTGAATATGGCCTCAAAAACACAGATAATCGGCATAAATGGTGCTCAAGGTTCGGGTAAGACTACTTTCTCTAATTTGATGAAGATTGTCTTGGAGATGGGCTTTAATTTGCGTGTGGCGGCCTTTAGCATTGATGATATATACATGACGCGTGCCCGCAGGGAGGAGTTGGCAGCATCGGTCCATCCCTTGTTCCTTACCAGGGGAGTCCCTGGCACACATGACGTCACTTTGGGCATTTCCACTTTGGATGCTCTTTGTAATGCAACGCCAGAAACGGTTACCTATATTCCTCGATTTGACAAGGCTGTGGATGATCGAGTTCCAGAGGCTCTCTGGGAACGTTTCGAGGGTCGTCCGGATGTAATCTTGTTTGATGGTTGGATGATGGGCGCTGTTGAGCAGTCGGAGGCTGATTTGGTTAATCCAATCAATGCTTTGGAGGAACGTGAAGATGCAGACGGGGCTTGGAGAAGATATGTAAATGATCAATTGAAAAATGAGTACAAGCCTCTTTTCGAACGTTTGGATTTGTTGGTGATGTTGCAGGTCTCTTCGTTTGATAAGGTATATGAATGGAGAAGCTTGCAAGAGCAGAAATTGTTGATGCAGGCGCAGGGCAGAATGAATTCTCGAATAATGAACGCCGATGAACTGCTACGTTTCATCTCTCACTATGAGCGTTTGACTCGTCACATTTTAGCGGAAATGCCATCTCGTGCAGATATGCTCTTCCGAGTGAATGATGATCATCGAATCGTGATTTGATAGATTAAGGTACTGGGTCGTACCCGCTGCCGCCCCACGGATGACAACGAAGTATTCTGCGGATGGCGAGATAGAGTCCCTTGATAGGTCCATGTTTCCGCAACGCCTCTATGGCGTACGACGAGCATGTCGGCGTGAATCGACAGCTTGGAGGGGTTAGGGGAGATATGCAATATTGATAAAGACGGATAGGCAATATCAGTAGAAATGATATGGCTTGTCCGATTTTTTTTGTTATTTCCATTCGTGAGAGGTTAGGGGAGTTGCTTGGCCAGTTTTTCCAAGGCTGCTTTAGTCTTTTTCAAGACGAAAGAAGTGGGCTCCAGCTTGTCGCCGATGTAGTTGAGGGAGAAGTGGAGTTGATAGTCTTTGGTTGATAATGGTTCGAAGAGAATCGCCTTGTTTGTGCGGTAACTTTCTCTGAGTTGGCGCTTAATCCTGTTTCGATCCACGGCGTGTTTGAATCTTCTTTTGGGAGCATTGACAAGGCATCGAGCAAGGATGTCGTCTTTTTTCTCCGCCGTTCGGAATACAACTCTCAATGGATAGCACACAAATGCCTTTCCCGTGGCGTATAGTGCGTCCACGGTAGTCTTGCCACAGAGGTGCTCGGCTTTTGGAAATGTGTTTCTGTATTCCATAAAATAAAAAAACGATAGGATTTCCACTTGAGAGCGTCCATCCTATCGTGTATCGAATGTTGTTTTTTACTTTTTCTTGTTGCTCTCTTTCAAGAACAAATCGATAGCGGCTGGCATAGAAGGAGCCTCTGGAGTCGGAGCCTCAATGTTTACCTGAAGGCCAGCAAGCTTTGCGGCGTTGATGGTGCCAGGACCGAAGCATCCGATTTTGATATCGCCTTGGTTGAAATCAGGGAAATTCTTGAAGAGCGATTGGATTCCAGACGGACTGAAGAATACCAACATGTCGTAGGAGAAGTCTTTGTCTTGTGTGAAATCTGTGCTGACGGTTTTGTAGCATACGGCCTTTGAATAGACTGCCTTAGTGTTGTCTAACAAGGCGATAATGTCATTTTTGTGGTCTTCGGATACAGACTTGTTTGCGTCATAGACGTCTGATACGGCAACGAGGAATTTCTCGTCGATATGCTTATTGATGACTACCATCAAGTCTTCCACTTTGCTAGTTGTTCCAAAGAAGATTTTGCGTTTTCTGTATTGAATGTAGTTTTGTAGATAAAGAGCTACAGCTTCTGATATACAGAAATATTTCATTGTCTCTGGTATGGTGACGCGCAACTCGTCACAAAGGCGAAAGAAGTGGTCTATTGCTGCTTTTGCGGTGAAGACTATAGCAGTATGTTCTAAGATGTTTACCTTCTGCTGACGGAATTCCTTAGCCAAAATCGGCTCAACTTTGATGAATGGCCTGAAATCCATCTTGACATTGTATTTTTCACAGATGTCAAAATATGGAGACTTCTCGGAAGTCGGTTTAGGCTGAGATACCAATATGTTTTTTATCTTAGTCATTTTGACAAATAATTAGGACTTCAAATTATGCGCTCAAGCCCAATGATTAGGGCAATTGCAGGCAAAATTTCGATGGTGCAAAGATACAAAATCAAATAGAATATAGAAAGTGTCCCCTTGAAAAAAAATGGCAGGGAGCGTAGTAAATATAGAAGAAATACGAGTGAGATGGTGATGATGCCTGAATATATCGCAGGCTTGATGAAAAATGTGGGAGAGTAAGCCAACATAAGTACGCTAGGTATCAATACGATGCCCATTAGGGAGAAGGAGATCAGTTTTAATTTCTCCAATTTGTGAAAAGTCTCTCCGTCGAAGAATACGTAGCAAATCGCTTGTATGATGGTGAGTTGGAAGGCAAGTGTCGCTCCAATGGCAATGGTGGAGGATATCCAGGCAATGGAAGGAATTTCCGTCGTGTGAAGGAAGGTGTTGATGCAGAAAAAGGCGAGCCATGCAATGTTGCCTGTGGCCAACCCTAAGAGTGGCAGTTGTTGTTGGATCTCCTCGATAGGAGTGTTCACGGTCATTTCTCCGGAAGAGGTTGGTGTGAAAAAGTTACGAACCTCCTTGCTCAACATCTTTTTTCGAGAGGCCAGCGTGAATGCGTATAGCACGAACAGGATGAACATGCAAGGCGTGAACCAAAAGTGAGTTTGAACAGTTCTTGCTAATGGACTGCCGTCGATGTTGATGGTTGGAGTTTGTTTCTCGATTTGAACTTCTTGGACTTCTTTCGCGAAAACATTTAAGGCTTTTATGCCTTTGTTTTGGGATAGGAAAGTATCGATGAATAGAGGTGTTTTCTCTGTTGAAGGGGCAGAACTGTCTTGCTTCCAAGGGAACGTTTCCTTTTGAGTGTTGCCAAAAATGTAATACGAAGTCTCTCCAGGCGTGGCTGCAGTGACATTGGCCTGTTGTTGAGGCATGATTGGCGATGTCTTTGCCGTGTCGAGTTCTGTTGGCATCGTTTCCTCGATTTTTTTTATCTCAAATAGAATGGCTCTATTCGTTATTGTTTGTTTCCTTTTAATGCTGTAAAGATACGACAAAAATAGCAGAGCTTCTGCTATAGTCGATAGAAAAGATAAAAAAAGGGTTCGCTTTTGGCGAACCCTTTGTGCTTGTCAGCAATCTCTTACTTTCTAAGGTTAAGAGCCTTAAGGATGGCACGGTATCTTTCGATATCAACTGCCTTCAAGTAGTCAAGCATTCTACGACGCTTACCTACAAGCATGATAAGAGATCTAGAAGTGTTATAATCCTTCTTGTTGGCCTTCATGTGCTCAGACAAGTGCGAGATACGGTAGGTAAATAGCGCTATCTGGCTTTCTGGAGAACCAGTATCGGTATTAGACTTTCCGTGCTTCTCGAAGATGTTCTTCTTAATTTCAGAATTTAAATACATAATGTTTTGTTTTTATAATTTGTGCCTTTTGTTAGACGGGTGCAAAAGTAGTAATTATTTTATTAACTTGTATATGTCTGACGCTTTTTCTTTCGATTATTCTACTAAATAGTAGGTGGTTGTGTTGATCTCTTCTTCGCCCGTTCCTGCGTATTGGTTGTCTTCGTACAACACTGTTTTTTGGAAGCCTGTTTTGACAGAGTAGTTGTCGAAGTATTGAATGGTGTACTCCAATCCTTCTGATCCTTCCATGTAGAATTCTATCTCTCGACCAAGTTCGTCATAGACGGTGTACATTCTGCCGTCGGCTTCAACCTTTTTTTTGGTCTTTGCATTATCATCGTAAACGTACTCTATTCCCTCTTCTTTGATAAGTCTGTTTTTTGCATCGTATTCGTATGTGGTGACTTCTTCTTGGTTGTTGTTCCCAGATCCAGAGTATTTTAGGCATTTTAGACGGCCGTCGGGATAGTATTCGTATGTTGTCGTGCTTCCGTATTCCCCAAAACTTTTCCGTTTTAGAAGTTGTTTGTAGTCGTTGTCTGCGTATTCGAATTCGTTTTTGCTTGTATATCCCGCATATTCATGCGTCGTTATGATTTTTTTATCGAAATACTCGTATGAGTCCACTTCATTAATATAAGAGACCATCTTTTTTAGTCGTCCGTTTTCTCCATACTCATAGATGTCTTTCTTGCCGTTGTGGTCGATGCAAAGAATGGAATCTCTATTGTCGTAAGTATATGTGGTTGTATTATATTTACTTCTGTGCATTACAAGCAGACCTTTTTCATTGTAACTCCATACGTCAGTGGTGTCTTTGTTTTCGTTGATGGAGAAAAGAGGCTTCTCCCAGTTGACTTTCTTCTCTTGTGACGCTTGTTGAGAAACGACTTCAGAAACGGTTTCGTTTGAAGTGCTCTCTTCTGATGGCGTCTGGGCGTTCTCTTGATTGCCTCCGTTTGGACCACAAGATACGATTGTTAGCACCGATAGTAATGATAAATACTTGAATGACTTCATGTTGATGGGTTATTTTTTTTGTTTGAAAATTTTATAATGGCAAAAGTACGATTAAAAAAACGAAATCCGCAAGTGACGTGCTTGCGGCTTTCGTGAGATATTTTTTTGTGTTGTTTGTCTTGGTTTATAAGAATATCAATACCAAAATTTGGGCCAACATGATTCTGAGGAACATGGTCAACGGATAGACAGCAACGTAAGCCGTGGATTGGGCTTGTGTTGAGGCCAAAGAGTTAGCATATTCCAATGCAGGAGGATCAGTCATGCCACCAGAAATGATACCGCATATCTTCAAGTAGTTGAATTTCATCAATCGCGCAACAATAGCCACAATCATGATAGGAATGAAGGTGATGGCCGCTCCGTAGAGCATCCATTGGTAACCTCCGTTGGCGATGGTGCTGACGAAGTTTGTTCCGGATGATAGTCCTACGCAAGCGAGGAATAGAATGATACCCAATTCGCGCAACATCATGTTGGCTCCTGGCGACATGTAGAAATCGAGTTTGCCAATTCTTCCCATGTGTCCGAGCAAAAGGGAAATGATGAGCGGACCTCCTGCCAAACCGAGTTTTGCTGCAGCTGGCAATCCGGGGATGTCAATCTTTATGCTACCGAGTATGATACCCAAAAGAATACCCAAGAAGATTGGAATTGTGTTAGGCTTCGACAAGTCTATAGTGGAGTTACCAATCTCTTTCTCAATATCCTTTTTCAAATCTCTTTTACCAACCACGCGTAGTGTATCTCCCAATTCGATAATGGTGTTCTTGGAAGGAAGAATTTCCATACCAGCACGGAATATACGGGTGATGTTGGCGTCGTAACGTCTGTAGATACCGATCTGTTCGATAGTCTTGCCGGCGATTTTGCGATTGGTTACCAATACGTTGAACATGGCCAATGTGCCGGAAACGTCTTTTTTCAAACCGATAGTGACATTTCCTATCTTCATCTTCAATTTCTCGATGTGCTCCGTTGATGATACACCGAAGATGACATCACCGGCCTGTAGTGTTTCGTCTTCCGATGCTACGACGAAATTCTCTCCACGTTGGATACGCGAGATGGCCAATTCGTTTTCTACAAACGAGGTGATGTATGAGATCTTTTGACCGAACAAATTCGGATTGCTTACCGTTACTTCGACACTTTCCAATTTCTGACGGTTGTTGGCGTCTAATTGGTTGTTGTAATCAGCCACCTCGTCATCAATCTTGATTCTGAAGAAGGCACGAACAAGCAACATGGTTAAAATGATGCCGACCACACCAAATGGATAGGCTACCGCATAAGCCATACCTGCTTGCTCAACCGCCTCTTTGCTGTCGCTCAATGCTTGTTGGGCTGCACCTAAGCCTGGTGTGTTTGTTACGGCTCCGCAAAGGACTCCCGTGATGACAGATAGGTCAACTCCACCCAAAAGGTGGAAAAGTAGTGCGATGCCTGTGCCTAAAATACAGATGCCGGCTGCGAAAAGATTCATTGTCAGACCGTCGTTCTTGAAAGAACTCACGAATCTTGGGCCGACATCGATACCGATGGCGTAAATGAAGAGAATTAGTCCGAACTCTTTTACGAAATGAAGGATTTCTCCATTAAGAGGGGCGAACCCTGCTTGGGCTTTCAGATGTGATAGGAGAATGCCCATAAATAGAACACCTGCGATGCCTAGTTTGACACCTTTGTATCCCCATTTGCCAATGTACATGCCAGCAGAAGCCGTCAAGCACAAATAAATTAAGGTGGAACTTAAACCTGTTCCGCCGAATAGTTCGCTAATCATTGCGTCTTATTCTTTAATTATTTCTGTTAATGTTTTAGGACTTTGAAGCCCTGTTTTTAAAAGTCCTGCAAAATTACAAAAAAGATTTGCACGATGGATTTCCTATTTCAACTAAAAAAGAGGGCAAAAGCCTTTATTGACTTTTGTCCTCTTTCTGTGAGAATCTTTGTTTTTTTTATTTTTCCTTCAAATAATCCATTATCTCTTTTTTGTTTTTGAGGAATAGAGCGATTAAAAGGAAAATGGCGTATGCGAATAATACATTGTGAATGATGGCAATCGATTTTTTGTTGACTGCTTTTTTGGTGGGTTGGAATTTTGCTGTTACTACGGCAATGTCTTGCTTGGCTGCCAATTCGGTTGCGATTGTTTTTTTCCGCTTCAATATGTCCACCTTGTTGAAGTAGAACATCTGCTTGTCGGTGTTGATATGAAGGTCCTTCATCAAATTGACACCGTTCGTGTTCTTTTGGAAATATTCGATTTTTTGAAGACTATCGATTAGTGCAAAGTCGTTGTCGAGCGATTTTTGCAGGTCGCTGAGGTAAGCGACTCTTGCCATGTTCAAATCTTGGAAATATTGGCTTTGGGAGAAATAGTTCATGATGGCTTCTTCCATCTCTTCGTAGTGGTCGGTGGTTTTCATTCCTACGGAAATCACCAATCCATCGCGTAAACGGACGTTGCTCGTGTCGGAAGCTTGGAAAACATCTTTGTAATCGACCATGTCGCAAAGAGAGTCTTTGTTCATGTCAATTTGGAAGTGGGGCTTCAAAAAACAGACCTCTTGGGCGATGTCGTCTGTGATGTCTAAGACTGTAGCCAAACCTTCGGAATCAAGATCTTTTACATATTGATTCAACGAGTTGACCATTTCCGCATATTGAAAAGAGTTGCCGTCGTTGATGGCGATGGTCATGTCTCCTTTATATATCTTACGATCGCCAGTTGTCTGATAAATAGCGTAGGCTGTGGCCGCGATGATGAAGATGGCACATAGAATCTTGTATCGGTAGGTGAGTTGCAGCATTTTCCCAATATAAGATCCAATCCATTTTAGGAATGAAAGTCCGTACATTCCGATTTTGCTGAGCATCGTGAAGATGTTCATCTCCTTATTGTCTTCCATAATTATTGATTTCCAATATTTGTTTTAGTGAGAAACCCTTTTGACAAAGGTAGTATATATTTTTTACGTTGGCAAATCAAACTGATGCGTCCGAATCGTTTGAGGTGGTTTTGCTTCTGGTGGAAGTGCGTTTGACCGTTGCTGATTTTGTCGCATTGCGTTCTTTGGCTGCCGACATTCCTTTCACTCTGCCTTCGTTCTTGGTTGCGAAGTCTTTCCAACTGGTGAAATGTGCCTCTTTTAAGATGGACTTGCTTTGGAAGAAGTGACATAGAGCCACTCCGACAGCGTCGGTGGCATCGAGTTGGGGCAGCATGTCCTCTTGAGGAATGTGCAGATATTTCCTTAGCATTTCAGCAACTTGCTCCTTGGACGCCATTCCGTTGCCCGTGATTGACATTTTTATTTTGAGTGGGGCATACTCGTTCACTTCCAACCCACGATAGAGAGCTGCGGAAATGGCCACGCCTTGGGCTCGCCCTAATTTCAGCATTGATTGAACGTTTTTGCCATAAAATTGCGATTCTATCGCAAATTCTTGAGGTTTATAGTCGTCAATCAGTTCGAGTGTGCGAAGAAATATTTTGTTGAGTTTGATGTATGGATCGGTATATTTTTTTAGATCCAACACACCCATCAACATCAAACTTGGTTTGTTGCCCGATATCTTTAGTAGTCCATAGCCCATCACGTTTGTTCCTGGGTCGACTCCTAAAATGATACGGTCTTTGGCATTGATGATTTGTTTTTCGCTCATGTTGCCTTAAAGTAGTTGTTTGAGGTAAGTGGAGAAAAAAAGTACCGATTCACCGAATTTTTCCCGTATTTTTTGTTCCATTCTATCCTTGTGCTCTTTCTCCCAAACTTTCATTTCGTTGATGGAAGGTGCCGAGAATTGAAGAGAGTATGACTCACCTTCAACATCTTTGCTCAACACTTTGAAAAATGCAGGGTCGGTCAAAGGAGTCGTCATGACAACTTCCTTTATGTAGGTGTTACGCATCCACTGCATCCAAGCCGTGTGTATCTCTTCTGCCACTACAAATGTGGTGTTAAATATCATCATTTTATGTCTGTTTTTATTGTTACCCTTCCTGACATAAGGGCATTCCCTTATTTTTAAAGCAAATGTAGTATTAATTTGTAAATCTATCTTATCTTTGTTAAAAATAAGGATTTTGGCTTGCCGGGTTTGCTCCTGAAGCCTGCCTTGTTTGGAAAAAATCGAAGTTGAGATGGAAGAGTTAATCGCGTTATTTGAGTCGCATACGGGGTTGGAAAATCCTAAATGTGCAAAAATTGCAGGAGAGGGATCCAACCGTTGTTATTATAGATTGACGGCTGGCAATCATTCTGTTGTTGGTGTTAAGGGAGAAAGTGTTGAAGAAAATAACGCATTCATCGAAATTTCTAGTCATTTCTCTAAAAAAGGATTGCCAGTTCCTAAGGTCTTGGCTCATTCGGAGGATAAACTGTACTATCTTCAGGAGGATTTAGGCGACACTTCGCTTTTCAAATATATTTCAAAAGGGGTTGCGACGGGGAATTTCTCTGAGGAAGAAGAAGCAATGTTAATGAAGACGGTTGCACTTCTGCCCGACTTGCAGTTTAAAGGTGGTGATGGAATGGACTTTTCTGTCTGCTATCCACAACCTGCTTTCGATAGAAGATGCGTGATGTGGGATTTGAACTATTTTAAATATATGTTCTTGAAACCGCTGCGTTTGGATTTTTCGGAATCAAGATTGGAGGATGATTTTGAGCGGATGTGTGGTGATTTGTTGGAAGAAAATTCCGAAACTTTCCTTTATCGTGATTTTCAATCTCGTAATGTGATGGTTAAGGATGGTAATCCTTATTTCATCGATTTCCAAGGTGGACGCAGAGGTCCAATCTATTATGATGTGGCCTCCTTTGTTTGGCAGGCTCGTGCGAAATATCCTGATTCGTTGAAAGAGAAGTTGGTGGAAGGCTATCTTGCTGCGGCAAAAAAATATCGCTCAATTGATGATGCCCAATTTAAAGAGCGACTTCGTCTTTTCGTCCTTTTCCGTAATTTACAGGTTTTAGGTGCTTACGGATTCAGGGGATTATACGAGAAAAAAGCTCATTTCATCGAAAGTATTCCTTTTGCGGTGGCGAATCTGAAAGATTTGTTGCGTGGTGGATTCCCTAACTATCCATACCTCTCTGATCTATTGATGAAATTGGTCGAGTTGCCATCTTTGCAAATAAAGGAGAAGCCTTCCGAAAAGCCCGTTTTGAAAGTCTTGGTGTATAGTTTCTCTTATAAGAGAGGAATTCCTGAAGATCCGAGCGGAAATGGCGGTGGTTATGTCTTTGACTGCAGAGGCGTGCATAACCCTGGACGTTACGAGCAATATAAGCCTTTGACAGGATTGGATGAGGGCGTTATTCGCTTTTTAGAAGACAACGGAGAGGTTTTCCGTTTCTTGGAAAACATATATGCTTTGGCAGATGCTCATGTGGCACGATATATTGAACGGGGGTTTTCTCATTTGATGTTCTCTTGCGGATGTACGGGAGGCCGACATCGTTCGGTTTATTCGGCTCAGCATTTGGCCGAGCACATTGCCAAGAAATTCGGTGTGGAGGTTGAACTCATTCATCGCGAGCAAGATATTACTCAAGTTTTTAATGCTTAAATTCCGATGGAATGGGTTGCTTTTGAATAAATTAAACCATAAAATAGATTATATGATGAAACGATTTTACTCATTAGCATTATTGGCAGCAATGGGAGTTACGACAGTTTCGGCGTATGACTTTGGATCTTATTCCGATGCTTACTCGAACGCCGATTATCGAGAGGCTCTTAATATGGGGCTTAAGTTTTTCGGTGGCCAGCGTTGTGGTGACACTCACAATTGGATGTTGGAAAACAACAAATCTGTCACAAAGAAATATTGTCATACAAAGGATGGACAAGGTTCTGTCAATGGTGGTGGAAATGGTAATTATGATTTGACTGGCGGTTGGCACGATTGTGGTGATCATATCAAAGTGGGAACTACAATGGGCTATGCTGCAACATCATTGTTGATTGCTTACGATCTATGGCCAGAGGCTTTCCAAGATAACTACGACGGAGCATACGGTGCACCTAATGGTATTGCCGATGTGCTTGACGAGGCAAAGGTTGCAACAGATTATTTCATCAAGTGTTTCCCAAGTGATGGATGTTTCGTTTACTATGTTGGTTTCGAAGGCGACCATAATGCATGGGTGACCTCTTCCAAGCAATCTGGCATGTCGGTTGCCAATGGTGGTGATCCTCGTCCTGTTTGGACTGCAACTGACAAGGGTGGACCACAAGCTGCGAATTATGCTTCGGCTCTTGCTTTGATGGCAATGAAATATCCTGATGCGGCTTATCGCCAAACTTGCAAGGAGTATGCTTTGAAGGCTTATGAATATGCGAAGAAGACAAAGTCGGCTCACGCTTCTATTCCGATTTTCTATAGCAATCCTAACCAAGAGTGGACCGACGAGTTGTCGTTGGCTGCTATATTGCTCTATAATATGACGGGCGAGGAGCAATACAAGGCCGATGCTTTGAACTATTTGGCTGGTAAATGGGAGTCTAACTCGCCATTGGCTTGGGATACAATGACCGATTTCTCTTATTATTACATTGCAAAGGCTGATCCAACTGCCAACAATGGTCAGGGTGGTACTTATGCAAGTTTCTTGGAGAAGAATGTCTTTGGCCTTCACTTGGGTAATGCAAAGAGAGATTCTAACGGATTCCCTTATTATACGAACAACTGGGGTACGAACAAGTTGGCTTGCGGTGGCGCCGTGGCGGCTGCTTTGTGGCTGAAATTGGTTGAGGATGGCGTTATCTCTACTTCTCAAAATGTAAATGAGGCGAAGAATTTCAACGCACGCATTGTTGACTATGTTTTGGGTAAGAATGAGTTCAATCATACTTTCTTGCACGGATTCAAGGGCGATATGCACTTCCGTATTCACCACCGTAATGCAATGGGAAGAAATGATAATCCACCATCAGATACAAAAAACACTTGTGATTATATGTTCGCCAGTGGCGGTTTGATTGGAGGTCCTTCAAGCACGGGCGTTTTCTCTAATATTGTTGAGGGAGGTGCTTCTTATACTGAGACAGAGGGTGGTTGTGACTACAATGCTCCATTTGTGGCGGCTATTGCAAGAATGGTGGCAGAGAAGGATCCTGTGGACAGAACAGATGTTGAGGAGGTTCGCACGATGACAGATCGTAGTTTCTCGGTTTATCCTACTCGTTTCAGTGATTATGTGGTAATTGATATGATTGAGCGTGCATATGATAAAGAGGCTGTTGCAGAATTGGTCTCTTTGGATGGTAAGCTTGTTCGTCGTATGAATATCTCAGGCCAAATGTCTTCTGTTATAGAGACTCCTAATTTGACTCCAGGTATGTACTTTTTGCGTATTAGCAGCGAAACATCATCCGTTTCGTATAAGTTGATTAAGGAGTAAAACCGAAAAGTTTATAAAGAGTCACTTGTTGCAAAAATTAGAAACGGTGAATTTATAGAGGTCATTTTATAAATGAACAAAGGCGGGAACCACAAGATTCTCGCCTTTGTTGTCTTATGAGGGTTCAAATGGATTCTACTCTAAAAACAATAAAAATCGTTTTTCTTTAGGCTTCCTTAAATACCATTTCATAAAAGGATTTAGATGAAAGGATAATGCTTGTTGAGGACAGTTTTTTACGCATCGTAAGCATCTGATGCACTTGTTGTCGGGTGTGCCGTTGTGCATGGCTTGGCAAGGGCAATTTCTTGTGCATATTCCACATTTGTTGCAATCCTCTGAACATTTGATCTTTACGCCGATTCTGCTGCGAAAGTCAGGAAGGAAATCCGCGAATATGTTTTTCTTAAAACGCTTGATTGAGATGGAACGTTCGGAACTTAAATTGGCGAATATGGGGTGTAGCAGATTGAGGTCAAAAATGTTGCCTTCGGAAAGGTAGGAGTGTCCAGTCGGAACGTAGGCTGCGGCAACCATCGTCCCGTTGATTAGTTGCGACGCTTCATGTAAGACATTTCCGAAGGATATGCGTCCGTAGGTGGCGATGAGTACAAATCGTTTGGCATCTATTTTAGGAAGGCCATCTCTGACTATTTGGGGGATGTTTTGACAATAGACAGGAAAGACTACAATCGCAACGTCACAGACTTGGAATTTGTCTTTGTCGAAAGAAATTACATCGACGTTTAATGCTTGTGCACAATAATCGGCAATCTCTTGGGTGTGCCCACTTCCTGAAAAGTAGAATACTTTAGTCACCATTTTTCTTCGATGAAATGGGTCATAATTTTGCATTCGGGCAATTCTTCCAAGGAAAAGCCAAGGTGAGTTTTTATCTCTTGGATGGATTCTTCCCTTGAAAGTGCTTTGTTGCCTGATGCCAATGCTATTTCGAGGGCACTAAATGGAATCATCTTGCTTTTGCATCGATAAAACCGGATGAATTGAGAGTATTCCTTACATTTCTCTATCTTGCAGCTTGTATGCAACCCTTTTGTATTATCGGGCAGGGCCACCCAACCGCACTCTTTCTCAATTAATTCTTTAACGCTTTTCCAGTCGTAGGTGCCACCGCTGATCTTGTCAAAGTCAATTTGGACAAAGGCGGGAATATGCCCTGTCCACGAAGATTTTCGAATGCTTCGTTTCAAGGGCTTGACAATGTTGGGCACTTGGTGAATGGCTTCGACAACATTGGATATGAGGGCATTGCTATATCCTGCCGCCTTTTTTATCCATGGGTCTCCGTAAGCAAGTTGCTTCATTGTCATCAAAGTGTGAAATTGTCCTCTTTTTAGAGGGGGGCGAAGGGTTAGTAGCCGACCAACATTGATGAAAAATTGTAGAGCTTTCATTTTCGGAAAGGCGTAGGCTATTTTCGGTGCCAATCCATTGTAATATAGTCCGATGAGTTGTACTGGCTCGTTGCCTGCGATGAAATAGGGCACCCGTTCTTCCACCAGAATAGGGTAGAAGAGTATGTATGCCAAGGAGGGACATGCACAAGTGTTACCGCTGAGTTCGTACAACTTTTTGTAAATAGTCTGCATGTCGGAATTGTTGACATATCGGTTGACGAACTCCACCGTGGAGAAATGTCGCTTGGCATTCTCTATGCTTTGACGGGCATTGTCTGACATGTAGGGAATCTCCCAAGTCAAAGCCAGTACCCTCAATTTCTTTACTTTAGCTAAATAGTATAAGAGATAGGTGGAGTCTTTCCCGCCAGTGTAAAATAGAGCAACGTCGAAACGTGAATTTTTTGCATGAGGTATCTCTGTGATAAGGGGGACGACACTCCTTAACTCTTTCGCCAGTTCTTTGGTTTGGCATATCGGGCATTCACCTTTTTCATTGAATTCCAATCCTGGAATCATAAACGTATTGGCAGAACAAGTAGTGCAAAATTGAGCATCTTCAATTCGCTCGGGAGTTTTTCTGATTTCGGATAAGGGAACTATTTGTGTGCCAATTAGTGGTCTTAAAATGCCGATTTCATCGGAAGAAAGCTCCTTGGGGAGTTGCTGGATTATCTCTAATTGTTGTCTGGAAAGCTTTGCTCTGTTTTTTAGCAGATGCTCTTTGTTGCGAAGCCCATAGTAGTAGAGTGTCTTGCCTTCAATTATCCAACGGTTTTGCAGCGAATAGATCATGGATGCCTTTATTTTTTTAAGATTTGTTCCATCAGCATCCTTAATTCATCGCTTGGAGCTGCGCCTCTTGACAATAAGAAATTAGACTCTTTGTCGATTAGCATGAAAGATGGTATGTTTTTGAGTCCAAAAGCTTTCTTCACCAAATCGGGCTCGTTTGCATTTAAGAAAACCATCTTGTTTCTGAAGTTAGACTCTAAAGATTTGATGTGGTTGATGTCGTCGAAAAGAAAAACATTGACAATTTCCAAACGATCTTTATATTGATCTTTAAAACGGGAAAGTACAGTCAAATCTTTGTGGGTTTGGTCTATTCTTGAATTACAGAAGTTGATATAGACATATTTGCCTTTGTATTCGGAAAGTTTGTGAGGCTTCTCTTGCGTGTCTATACCTTCCAAGTCAGGAGCAGGCGAGCCAGAGAGATTAATGGATGATTTGACGATGACATTGGCAAGTAGTTCTCTGTTGCTATCGGAAAGTATTCCTCCGCCGAGTTTTCTCATCATGCTTACCAATTTTGTCCTGTCGTAGAAATCACTGTTGGACAAGTCGTATAGAATTTTTATGCCAACCAACTCTTTCAAGTTAGAGTCGGTCAACCCATACTGATTGCTTAATAGAGCAAAAAACATCTTGACATTCTCTGTTTCGATAATTTTGTCGAATAGGGCGCTGATTTCTATCTCGTCGCGTTTGCGTCGAACAAAGTCGTCGAAGATGCTGTTGAACAAGTCCCAGAATGCAGGATTGTGCACGTCTGCCCCCACCTTGTTGAATTGGCGGATAAGCGAGTCTTGCTTGATTTTAGGAGCTAATGAGAGCAGTAATAAATAGCGGTATTCTTTGAACTGGAATTGAAAATCATCGTCTAAATCGATGAAAATCCGCCTCAAGTCAGAGATGGAAGCTTGGACTGAATCGATAGGGGCACCATAGGTCATGTGCTTCATCGTATAGAAATCGAAAGCCTCTTCGAATTCCATCATCTGATAGTTGAGTTCTCCTTTCTGAAATTCTTTTGCTTGAAGCAAATAGTCTGATGGCTCGAAGTAAGGGTCCAATTTCATGGGGAGATTGCGCTCTCTGTATGCGGGGAGAATAATTTCGTAATTTTTGCCCGGTTGCATGAAAATGAAACCATTATAAACTTCCATAGGAATGAAAGCTTCCGTTACTTCGTTGATGTTAGCGCTGAGTGTGAAATTTCCTGCCGAGTCAACTTCGGTTTCTGCTATGGTTTTCGTTCCGTTGATAATTTTATCCGTATAAGCCAAGAGACTTAACTTTTTCCCTGCATAGTCTTTGGCCACGCCAAACAATTTCGTCTCAGTGGCACTTGCACTCAATGAACATAGTACAAGTAGCAGACACAAGATCATTCTCCTATTCATGCAACTGTGTTTTTGTATATTTTACAAATATAGAGCATTTTGGAATATGGAAAGAACTTTTGATGTAGATATTTGAAGCCGATAACTATGGAATAGACGAAAAAAAATACGAAATTTGCACTTTCAAAGAATGGGAAGGCTTTAGTCTTTCCTCCAAAAACTTAGGTACACGATGACATTCAAGTATGACGTTATTGTAGTGGGTGCTGGTCACGCTGGTTGTGAGGCCGCTGCTGCTGCTGCTAATTTAGGTTCGAAGACGGTGCTTATCACAATGGATATGCACAAAATCGCTCAGATGAGTTGCAACCCTGCTATCGGAGGAATTGCAAAAGGACAGATAGTTCGTGAAATTGATGCTTTGGGAGGTTTTTGTGGTATTGTGACGGACCTTACGGCTATCCAATTCCGTATGTTGAATCGTTCTAAAGGTCCGGCTATGTGGAGCCCTCGTTCTCAAGCCGACCGACAAAAATTTAGCGAGAAGTGGCGCAGCATTCTTGAGAATACGGAAAACTTGAGCATTTGGCAAGATTTCGCTACGGAATTGGTGGTGAAGGATGGTGCAGTCACAGGCGTCAAGGTCGGAATGGGTGCAGTTTTCGAGGCCAAATGTGTGGTTTTGACCAATGGAACGTTCTTGAGCGGGCTGATGCATTGCGGTCGTGTGCAAGTGAAAGGTGGTCGTATATCGGAGCCTGCTTCTTATGGATTGACAGAACAACTGAACGAGTTGGGCATCCGTAGTGATAGAATGAAGACGGGTACGCCTGTGCGTATAGATGGCCGTTCCATCGATTTTTCTGTGATGTCTAAGCAAGATGGCGAGAACGACTTTCATAAGTTCTCTTATCTTGATTTCCAACCTCGTCCGTTGGAACAGCGCAGTTGCTTCATCACTTATACCAACGAGCAGACGCACGATATCTTGAGAAAGGGTTTGCCTGATTCCCCACTTTATAATGGTCAGATTAAAAGTATCGGCCCTCGTTATTGCCCAAGTATTGAAACAAAGATTGTCACTTTCGCAGATAAGAATCAACATCAGTTGTTTATTGAGCCAGAAGGTGAGACTACTCAGGAATATTATCTTAATGGATTCTCCTCCTCTTTGCCGTTAGACATTCAGTTGAATGCTTTGAAAACGGTTAGAGGTTTGGAAAATGTTCGTGTTTATCGTCCAGGTTACGCTATTGAATACGACTATTTTGATCCAACTCAGTTGAAGCACAATTTGGAGTCGAAAGTGGTTAAGAATCTTTTCTTCGCTGGTCAAGTAAATGGAACTACGGGTTACGAAGAAGCTGGCGGTCAGGGAATCATTGCGGGTATCAATGCTCACATTAATTGTCATGGAGGCGAATCGTTCGTGTTGAATCGTGACGAGGCTTATATTGGCGTGCTTATTGATGATTTGGTGACGAAAGGTGTGGATGAACCATATCGAATGTTCACCTCTCGTGCGGAGTATCGAATTTTGTTGAGGCAGGATGATGCCGACGCTCGTTTGACTGAGCGTTCGTATAATATTGGCTTGGCTCGTCAGGAGCGTTTGGATTTGTATAAAGAAAAACGCGATTTCATCGAAAGATTGGTTCACTTCATCCAAAACTATTCGGTGAAACCTGCCTATATCAACTCTTTCTTGGAGGCAAATGGTACGACACCGCTTGCCGGAGGTTGTAAATTGGTCGATTTGGTTAACCGTCCACAATTGACGATTGAGAGTTTGGCAACTGCAATTCCTGCGTTGAAATCGGAGATTTCTAAGATTCCTAATCGCCAAGGGGAGATAGTTGAGGCTGCCGAAATCCAGATTAAATATCAGGGTTACATTGAGAGAGAGACGATGATTGCCGAGAAGCTTCATCGTTTGGAAAACATTAAGATTCAAGGTAAGTTTGATTATTCTACCATTCATTCCATTTCGACTGAGGCTCGTCAAAAATTGGCTCGAATCAATCCGGAAACCATCGGACAGGCAAGCCGTATTCCTGGTATTTCGCCAAGCGACATCAACATCTTGTTGGTGATGATGGGTAGATAATGAAAAGGTGATGTGAAAATCATTTTCAAGTATAGTTTTAGGCGTGTCGTTTATTGACGCGCCTTTTTTATCTAAATTTATAAATGCTTGTTCAGTTTGTGCCTTTAAGTCAAAATCTAGTAAACTTATTATCTTTGTATTCCAATATAATTGAGTAGGTTATGGGCATATATTTGAATCCGAATGCGGATGCATTTGAAATGGGTTATAATACCCCATGTTATGTGGACAAATCGATGCTTGTTGACGAGTTGAATAAATTGGTCGGCAGCATGGGGAATTTTGTCTGCATTTCTCGTGCTCGCCGATTTGGAAAGAGCATGGCAGGCAACTTGATATCAGCCTACTACTCAAAAGGTTGTGATACTCGTGAGGTTTTCAGCAAAATGAAAATAGGTCAAGTCGCAGACTATGACAGATATCTGAACAAATTCAATGTCATCAAGTTGGACTTGAATGGGTGGTATCAAAACTCAATTCAGCAGCGTAGGACGGATAGCATGATAATGGATCTTCATAAAGCGTTGGCTGAAGAATTCAAAGAAACTTTCCCTTCTTTGAAAATCAAATTGACAGACTCGTTGGGGCAATGTATACTCAAAGCCTACGCTAAATTTTGGGAGAAATTTGTCATAATTATCGATGAATACGATGTTTTGGCCCGCGAACAGGTGCCTCAAAAGTTGTTTGACGAGTATCTTTCGTTTTTGAATAGCTTGTTCAAAGACACCACCTTGCGTCCAGCTATTGCTTTGGCCTATATCACGGGCATCATTCCTATTGTCCGTGACAAGATTCAGTCTAAACTGAACGAATTTAGGGAATATACGATGATTAACCCTTATCAGTTCGCCGGTCTGATTGGTTTTACTAAGGAGGAGGTCTCAGAATTGTGCGACCAATATGGGTTGGACAAGGCCGAATGCAGGCGATGGTATGATGGTTATAAAATGTCTGCTACCGTGGATTTGTACAATCCTCTCTCTGTAGTGCGGGCGATAGAAACCAAGGAGTTTGACAATTATTGGACAACCACCAGTTCGTTCGAATCCCTGAAGAAATACATTATGATGGATTTCGATGGCATAAAGCGGGATGTCATTAGTATGATAGCAGGAAATAGTGTGCCAGTCAATGTGTTGAAGTTCGAGAACACTATCGATTCTATCAATAGCAAGGACAATGTGTTTACTTATTTGATTCATTTGGGCTATCTTACATATAATAAGGCGGAAAAGAGCTGCCTGATTCCTAATGCGGAGGTCCGGACGGAATGGATCAACTCTATCGAGGACGAGAAGGATTATCGAGCCATCATGTCTATCGTCAACGCCTCCAAGCGGTTGCTTGACGACACAATCGGCGGGAACGAGGAGGCTGTGGCAAAGGCTTTGGATGCGGCCCATACGGAGGTGACCAGTGTATTGACCTACAACGACGAGCATTGTTTCCAGAGTGCCATCTGTTTGGCCTATTTCTATGCTAATACCCGTTATACATTGGTGAAGGAGTTGCCGACTGGCAAGGGGTATGCCGATTTGGTGTTGATTCCATATCTTCCTAATATTCCGGCTTTGGTGATTGAGTTGAAGCATAATAAGAGTGCTAAAAACTATTGTCAGGCTTTAAACAACTATAAGGGAGACCTTCTGTTTGTTGGCATCAATTATGACGAGAAGACAAAAATTCATAGTTGTAAGATAGAGAGAGTGGATTGAGTAGATTTTCTATCCCCTATAAAAAAGGCGTGTCAATCATATTTTTTGACACGCCTTTTAGTTTGTGTAATGTTTCGTTTATTTCGAACTTTCAAACAATACGAAGTTTCCTTGCTTGTTTTCGAAGATTGGCATTTGCTTGCCGTTGGTTGCCTTGCGGACAGACTCGCGAACGTAGCGTTCCAGTTCATCGATGGTGATGTTGCCGTCTTGGTCCGTGGCTTTCCCGTTGAAGCCTTCCAATAGTGCTTTGGTGAATATTCCGTTATTCCAAGCCTCCGATTCGTTTGATTTTTGGCTCTCGGTGCTTGAATAGAATCCGATTACGCCAGGGTCGGAGAGTGCGAAACTTTCGGTGACGGATTTTTGTCCATAGAGTGCTCCAGAGTGGCAGGCGTCCATAAATACCAATACACGGCATTTGCGGTCTTTCAATCGCTTGATGGCGGTGCGGATGGCATCGAAATTAACCGAAGAGGAGAATAAGTCGTTGCTCTCGGCATTGCAAGACAAGAAGTATGTTTCAGAACCCTCTTTGCTTCCGTGTCCGGAGAAGAAGAGCATGACCACGTCGCCTTGTTCTACTTTGTTGACCAATGTAGAGAGGCCTTTCTTTATATTTTTGTCTGTTGCACTCTTATCTGTAATTAGCACGGGCGCTTTCTTGACGTACATATTTGTATGCATGTTGGAGATGACTTTTGAAAAGTCTGTGGCATCTTTTGCTGCATGTTGCAATTTCAAATCCTCTTGGTCGTAGTCGCTCACGCCGACAGCGAAAATGTGCAAGTTGGGTTTAGGACGGTCGCCTCTATAGTGGAGCAACACTACCGCAGGGTCGCTGTTTTGACCATTAGCATCCTTGGCAATTAGTTGTACGCGGCAATCCTCTATGCGCGGCAAATTCAGGGTCATTTGTGTTCCTACACGTTTCACCCCTTTGGTGCGAGGTTGCAATTCACCGTTGATATAGACGAGAATCTCAGGAGCTTTGCCATCTGCCGTTTTGGCTTCATATGTGAATGTCAATTCTGGCGTTGTGTAGTCGGCACCATTCTTAGGAGTTAAAATCTTGATGGTCGGTGGTGTTGTATAAACCACGTTGTTTTGTGAGCCTTGATTTGTTGGTTTGCCATTGTTGTTAGGCGCAACCTCATTTTTGGGAGCGTCGGTCTTTTTTGCAAGATTGTTGTTCTTGTACTTCCCGTCGTCATAGTTTGCCACCTCAGAGGCATTGATAGAGCCTGGGTTCTTTCCTTGCCAAGCAAATCCGGCACCTTTTGCGGCTGCAGCATTGGCGTAGGTCGGTTTTACGATGAATGCACCCAATCTGCTCACACAACCCCATTTGCCTTTGTATTTAACCACGGCAAAAGATCTACCGCTGTTGAAAGTGTATTGTCTATCTACGCTGTCGAATATCGGACGGATGGCCCAATTACCAGCATGGTTGGCAAATCCCCATTTCTTTTGTTCGCTATCGTAGGCATCGTAAATAGAACCTCCTAATTGAGCAAAGACGGTTACCTCTTGGTTTGCTGTTCGAGCGTCGTCGTTACTTACTAATACGGGTTTGGTTACAAAAACTCCGTTTCTATCGATGCTTCCCCAACAACCATCGCATTTCACCACGGCATATTTCTTTCCCTTAAAGAAAGAAAATTCGGAATCTACATCGTCATAAATAGGCGAGAGAATCCAATTGCCTTGGTAATCGGCAAACCCATATTTGTGGCTCTTTTGGTCGTATCCTTCATAGAGCGATTCCCCCAATTTGGCTTTCTTGTTCCACTCTTGTCCTGCCTTGATGGCTAAAACTTTCTCTTTGAAAATGAGTTTGGATACGTATGTGCCGTCTTTGCCCACGCACCCCCAAAGGTCACCTAATCTTACGACCGCAAAGTGTTTGCTATTGGTGAATGTGTTTCCTTGATCGTATTCATCATAAATCGGTTTGATGGCCCAGTTGCCGGCCTCGTTCCTAAAACCCCATTTGCCCGTTTGATTGTCTTTTACAGCTCTGTTTTGAGCAGTAACGCTGCAGACGGATAGTAATGCGAGCAATACTGATAACATCCATTTCATGACAGTCTTATTTTTATGAGTTTGTGTCGGAAAGTGTCGTTTCTTCCACTCCCGTTTCATTATTATTTGTGCTATTAATTATCTCGTTGTTATTTTCGTCATTCCAATCATTCTCCTCTTTTTCTGCGTCACTTTCGTTGTCGCCTTCGTTTATGTCCTCTTCGTTTGTTTCGCTTGCTTTGGGCACCCTTTTCACCCATTTGCTGAGAAATTGGTAAAGTCGGGTAGTGGTGATGTAATACCATAGATCGGTGGAGAATCCAGCCAGACCGATGCCTAACATGGCGTAAACAAGATTGATGTCATATCTCAATTTCAAGAATATGATACCTCCGATGAAGGCGAGAATAAGAAGTAACGCCAACTGATAGACATTCATGACCAAACCTGCGATTTTATCGTATTTTTCGGTCACTTGGCAACAAACGACGCAGAATAGAAAACTGAAGATGAATCCTAAAACCATACCCGTTCTTTCCGTCATTTGTGTGATTAGCCTATTCTTAGTGATGGTGGTGATGGCGTATGCGTGAATGGTGGTCCCTGAGATGCGCCGTGAACCATCGATTTCGATAGGCACCGAGTGAAAATCGCGTAAGTCGGAGAAATCACCAAAGAGGAAGACTCTGTCTTTTACGTCATCTTCCGTGATTTCGTCGTAGATGTGCCATTGATCAAAAAAGACGTGCTTGTAGTTGATCAGGCTACTTTTGTTCTCCTCTTCAATCCATGCTTTGTGCTCTTCGGGATAGGCGAGTTCTGTGATTACGGAGACAAACGTTGCTAAGCAGGTGTCTCCAAAACAAAGGTTGGGGGAGAAAGTGCGAACAATGTCATTCTCGACATTGATGCAAGCTTCTCGGCAACCTGTCTCTTTGGCGAAAAATGAGGATTCGAAAGTGAAACCATTCATAGTCGGTACCGCACGGCAGGCGGCGATCACTTTGTCGTGGCAGCGGGCCATGACATTCATCAAACTATCGTTGGCTGCAGGGTCGTGGGACGATGTTCCTCCGAAAATAACGTCGAGGGCGATGGCCCTTGCTCCTTTGTCGTAGAGATTCTGAACCGCTCCTGCAATTTCAGCTCGAGAGTAGCACCCCGAAAGATCGTATAGCACGATGTCAGGGTTGGCGTCTGAAATCTCGTCGGAATTGTTTTCGATGTAGAAGTAGGAGTCGGTGAAATGGAAACTTTTTATCACTTGTCCGACAGGGTCAAGAAATAACGTGCTGAAACTCAATGCTCCAACAATGGCACAGATAAGAATGGTGATGATCAAAACTCCAAATCCGTACAAAAAGTGTCTCTTGTTAAACCCTATCATGGTTCCTCCGTATTAGTGATAAAGTGTTTATTAGGGTTCAAATATACGAAAAAAAGCCACAAGGGAGAGTGTTTAAAAAAATTAATCTTTTGTATTGAATCTTATGATATTGATTAAATTTGTGGAGAAGATATGCTTTGTCGTTGAAAAGAGCACGTCTTTATATATGTTTTAAGGTTGAATTTTATGATGAAATGGGAAAAATTGATCTCCACGAAGCGTTTTGGATTGGAGCATTATCATGACGAAAAGAAACAAGATCGTTCTGAATTTCAGCGCGACTATGACCGTTTGATTTTTTCAGCCCCTTTTCGCAGGTTGCAGAATAAGACGCAAGTCTTTCCGTTGCCAGGTAACATCTTCGTTCACAATCGTTTGACGCATAGTTTGGAGGTTTCTTGTGTGGGGCGCTCGTTGGGCAATAATATCTCAAGACAGTTGATTGAGAAATATGGTGATACGATATCACCGCTCATTTCTGAGATCGGCTCTATTGTTTCTGCTGGTTGCTTGGCACACGATATGGGCAATCCTCCGTTCGGTCATTCTGGAGAAACCGCCATTTCATCGTATTTTTCAGAGGGTAATGGCCAAATTTTAAAAGAAAAATATGGTTTGACGGACAGTCAATGGAACGACATCATCCATTTTGAGGGAAATGCCAATGCTTTCCGTTTGCTGACACATCAATTTGCAGGCCGTCGTAAGGGAGGATTTGTTTTGACCTATTCAACGATAGCTTCTATTGTCAAGTATCCATATCAATCGGATTATGTGGTTGGTTCAAAAAAGAAGAAGTTCGGTTTCTTCCAAAATGAGAAGGACGATTTCGTGAAAATCGCCGAGGATTTGGGCATGTTGAAGTTAGATGAGTACAAATACGCTCGTCATCCGTTGGTTTTCTTGGTTGAGGCTGCTGATGATATTTGCTATGAAATCATGGATTTGGAGGATGCTCATAAATTGAAATTGGTGAGCAATGAGGAGACCAAGCAGTTGTTCTTGAACTTCTTTTCGGAGGAGGAACAACGAAGAAAAAGGGAGAGAATGTCCGCCGTTACCGATGAAAACGAGCAAATTGCATATTTGCGTTCGGTGGTCGTTGGCGTTTTGGTGGAGGAGTGTGCGAATGTCTTTGTCCAAAATGAGGAAGCAATTCTTGCTGGAGAGTTTAAATCTTCTTTGGTTGATTGTATGAGCGAGCGTGTGAAAAATGCTTATCAAGAGATTGTCAAAGTGGCACTTAAACGCATTTATAAATCGAAAGATGTGGTCGATATCGAAATCGCTGGTTACAATATAATTTATACGTTGATAGATAAGGAGATTAATGCTGTTTTTAACGCAGAGAAAGCCTATTCTAAACAACTTTTGGCTCGTATTCCAGAACAATATGAGAAAGACGCGGAAGATCCTTATATCAAAATTTTGTCTGTCTTAGATTATATTTCAGGCATGACGGATGTTTTTTCCCTCGATCTTTATCGTAAGATTAATGGTATGAGTTTGCCGAGCCTTTGATGTTTTAGAGGAAAAACTGGATGAAAAGGCGTTTTTTAGTGTGATATAGGAATAAAAAAGGAGGTCAAAACCTCCTTTTTATTTTATGCTGTTTTTTATGAGGAATTCAACAATCAACTTGCATTAAAAAATGAGTTTTGATGCCTCCTCATTTAAAAGAACTTTTGTTTGCGGTTTTAATAAGTTCCTTTGAGTTGTTCGTGAAGGTCGAAATCAAATGATTTTCCCTTGCTATTGGTGAATTTCCCGGTGAATCCATCGCCTCGTCCATCAATAGTTCCTACAAACGTGCCTGTGTTTTTCCCTGACGCTGTATATTCTTTTATGATAACCTCGTTAGATCCCATTGGGTCAGGTGTGTTTTGAACGCATTTAAGAGTGAAAAAAGAATTTGGTCGTGAATCGTAGCAGTAGCATCCTTTGAACCCTTCTTTCATGTCCTGTTCCAAATAGAGGGTGATGGGGTAAGGACCGATGGCTCCTTTATATATTTTCACTTCTGGGAAGACCTGCCAGTCTTTGAAATCTCTGAAATTCTTGCTGTTTTTGATTGCAAAGACTTTATAGAAAGCTGTTTGACTGACCACATCTGAACCTATATAGTAGGTCATGTTGTAGTCTTCTCCTGATTCGTCTTTTGAAGTGCTTATGCTACCGTTGTTTATTACCTTGCTTTTGTTCAATTTGACGAATGATTCTTCGAGAAATGAATCGTAGCTGTAGGATCGAATTAACTCGTGAATGATTCCTCCGTCGCCAATTTCCAACTCTACATTGGGATTGATGAGTTCGATAGGTTGTTCGATCTTTTTCCCGTCCCACAAATAAATCGTATGGCCGCTTAGAAAATCATTCTCCTGATGTTTGACAAGTATTTCTGGAGTGCCGTCTTTGTCTATGTCATAAACGAGAAAATGAGTGGGGTTCTCGTCCTCGCCAAACCAAGAATGCTTCCATACCTTCATGATTTCGTAAGCAGGGCAAGGTATTTGAATTTGGGCTAGACTTGCTTGAGTTGAAATCATCCCATAAGCAGAAAGTGCGATGAAAAGGGAACTTTTAATCGTTTTCATTTTTGCTCCTCTTCTAATTCTTTGTCGATTTTCTTGTTGTACTCGTCGGCGTATTCTTTGGAGATGTAGTTCTCCAAGGTAGTGCAAGCAAATGAAGAGAAATCGATGGCGCATTGGATGATTTTATCCCAAGTTTTGCTTGGAATGGTGCCGTTGCAGAGATCTTCCCTATGTATATCATATTTGCAGAGACCGTAGATAATGCCAGCGTTGAAGTTGTCGCCTGCGCCAACTGTACTCACTGGCGTAATTTTGTTGGCTGCATATTTCTTTTCTCTTCCTGCGCTGAATGCTGTGAGACCGTCGGCTCCTTGCGTATATAAGAAATTCTTGCAATAGAATTCAACGTGCTCTTTGTAAATCAACTGAGCCCCTTCTTCTTCGTAGATGTTGACGAAATCTTCGTCAGAACCTTTGATGATATCGGCATATTCGAAATTCTCCAATATGTTTGGCATCAAGAATCTTGATTCGTGGGCATGAGACTTACGGTAGTTGAGATCGTAGTAGATGATGGCTTTCCTCGTCTTTGCGAATTCAAGCAAGTCAGTAATCTTCTCTCTCAAAACTGGGTTGATGGCATAATATGAGCCGATTACAACGATGTCATCTTCGTCAATGATAGGAGTCACGAAATCTAATCGATCTGAAGAGTAATCCTTATAAAAGAGGTAGTCCGCATTCTGCTTCTCGTCCAAAAAGGCAAGCGCCAAGGGACTTTTCCCTCCGCAGGAACGGATGTATTCCGTATTCACATTATTCTCCTTTAGGCACTCGGTAATTACATTTCCGATTCTGTCTGCGCCGATTTCACTGATGAAAATAGGTTCCAAACCGGCTCTTCCTAAAGAGATAAGGGCATTGTATACAGAGCCGCCGGGTCTTCCGCTGATGGGTTGCTCGTTCTTGAAGATGATATCGAAGACAGTTTCTCCGATGCCTATGATTTTTCTCATATAGAAATTCTTTATTTTGTGTTAGTTCTTTCCGTATAGGATGTCGTCCATGATGAATTGCTTTAGAATACCTTTCCAAGCAATAGAGGAGTTTTCTCCAAGATTTCCACCTATGAGCATGATGTAATTGCTATCAGGGTCGGGAAGTGCAGATGCATGGCTGAATTGACCGTTGCCAGGCATGATGCGATGTGAGTTTTCACTCCAAGTTATTCCTGAATCTGTCGATGAATAGGTCTTGTTTGAGTAAGAACCATCGGCATTTGTACCACCCATAATACAGATTAAGTTCTCGTAGTAGAAAACCGTCATGCCGTTGCGGTAGGCAAAAGTGGATTTTTGAGTAGGTCTAATGACGATTCCCGATTTGTCTACGGATAGAATGACACAATTGCCATCCTTTTCTGGACTAAATATATATCCTAGGTTCGTGCTGCCTGAAGCTGATACGGCTGAGGTGATTTCATCGAAAGAAATAGGCTCCGTAATTGTCTCTCCGAGGGTGAAAGTTGTGTCGTTAGCTCCGGCGTAGCATAGAGAGATGGTTTCTCCTTTTTGTGCCAAAATCCAAAGTTTTTCGCCTAACACGAAGAGTGGCTTTGCCTTAGAATATCCATCGGGGATTCGCATTTGGCATGGTTGGAAATCGGCGTAGTCGTTAGTTGATTCAAAAATAGAGTCGCCCATGGATACATATAGTTTCTCGTTGAAAGCAGTCAGAGAGCTCCAAAGTGGTTTGTTCTCGTAATTATATTCTCCAATCAATTTCCAATTGGAAGCGTCTTTTGATGTTAAATAATTGGAAGTTTGGCCATCTTCGAAGAAGTAGTGATATTTCCCGTTCAAGAAAACCGCTTTTTCGTTTCCGTTGGTTGAACCATGTTTTATCTCATTGCCGATCTTTTCCCATTCAAAAGATTCCACGTCGAATTTGTGGACGCGTATTTCAATCTGATAATCTTTATAGCAAGTGCTGTCAACGGAAAGCGATCTGATTTTCAGGCCTTTCGACAAGTCAAGCTTGAAGGTCGTGTCGTTAGGGTATGTTTTCCAAATGCCGGCACTGTCATAAAGAATCGGTGTTTTTACTTGGTACCCGTTGAAATTGGGGTGCAGAGCATTCAACTTTGTTCCAAATGAGAGCGAGTCGTAGTTGTAGATTAATTCTTCTACGTCGTTGACTATGAATGTATTTGAGATGCCAACGATGCTCATCGTCCTAATTCTTGGGTCGCTATAGTTTAGCTTGTTGTCATCGTCGTCGTCGTCACAAGATGAAAGAACTCCCGATAAAACGGTGGCGAGCAAGCCTAAAATCCAAATGTTTTTTTTGTTCATACCGATTGTTTTATGAATTGGCCAACCGCCAATCGCATGTTTATTATTGCAAAAATAACAACAATTCATTTACTTGCCAAGTGGGAATTCTGAATAATTCTGAAGATTAAGGACGATATAAGCAGCAAAGAGCCTTTATCGTCGGAAAATGTAGATGAAATGGCACTTTCTTGAAAATAGAAAAGCCGGCGAAATATCGTCGGCTTCTTGTGGGCCCAACAGGACTTGAACCTGTGACCCCCTGATTATGAGTCAGGTGCTACTAACCAGCTGAGCTATAGGCCCGATTGCAAATCTCAAATTAATGGGTATCTTTGCAAATCGAATGCAAAATTACTGCTTTTTTCTTAAAAACAAAATTTTCGTTGAATAAATTGTGAAATATGGACACGGCTCTTTCATTTACTTACATTTTATATTCTCTTTTTTCTCTTGTTTATAC